>CAJOCU010000005.1 GCA_905233765.1 uncultured Bacteroidaceae bacterium
CGCTTGCGCCGATGGTACTGCACACCCGTGGGAGAGTAGGTAGCCGCCACTTTTACAAGAAGCCCCGATTCACATTGCGTGAATCGGGGCTTTCTTCGTTTTTTGAGCAGGACTTATAGCTCTTTTATTATTTATTCTTACGAATCCTCTCTAGCGAGTCTTCGATGAGCTGTTGCTCATAGGCTTGACGGAGGAGCTCGTCGAAAGTCTTTACGCGGCTATATTCCTCCAGCACCTTGATGTGGCGTTGCTTGCGGCGCTCATGCTTACGCTCTTTGACAGCGAAGGGGTGCATGATTTTGTCACTGAGACCCGGTGAGAGGCGATCAAGGACATCTGAGACGGTGGGAACCCTGATTCCATTCCGTTTCTCCATATTTTCTCTAATAATGTGATCTACAGGCAGGAGGCTGTCGGGGATGACCACGATTTCAGGCAGGGTGTCGGTGGGAAGACCGTCGTCCTGTCGGCTTTGCTGGAGGGTGTCCGTCATCATGACGAATGAGAGAAGGAGGAGAGATAGCATATATAGTTTAAAGTTTAATGTTTACAGTTTAATGATGAATTACGAATTGCGGATGAAGATCTTTCGATTTATGATATGACACGGTCGCCACATTGTTTGCTGAGTTCTTGGAGGGAGCGGCTTGTATTCAGGAATTCTTGCATGAGCAGGTTAAAGCGTTCTTTGTTGACTTTCATGGCGGGATCTGCAATCTGCAGGCGGAGTCCGCTGAGCGTCTTCTTGACGATGGCCAGTTTGTAGTCAGTCATTAGATGGGGTAGCAACTCTGCCAAACGTTCTTCCTCGGGAGGGATGGTGAGACCTTTGCTGTGAACTTTGCTAAGTGTCTCGGGGTCGTGAGCGAGACTGATGGCTAATGTTGCTACGTCGTTGTCGGAATGGTTCTCGAAGTAGCGCGTGCATTGGAATCCTTCATCGTCGAGATGCGTCAGAGCCTCTTGTAGGATGCGCTGGTGTATGGGAAGGATCATGTGCAAAGCATCTTGCTCGAGTGAGAAACTGATGAATTCCGCCACCTTCAGTGGATGCGGTTCCCCCGTCTCTTCATCCTCCACGTCACACATCACTTTCTCACCGTGGCGGATAAGCTGTTGCACGAGCAGCACTTCAGCCTGCACGATCTTTTCGTCGAAGGAGGAAGACCCACCGCGCCCTGCGGGCACCCCTAAAGACCCCTCTAAATCTCCCCGTAAGGGGAGACTTCCTATTTCAATAGCGGGCTCTGCGTCAGCGTCTCCTCCCTGATAGTCAGGGACAGGTATATCCACAGGCTGCGCGCCAGCCTCCTCCCCTCCCTCGGGGGAGGGGGTGGGCCTTTCGTTGGTGGGCCTTTCTTTTTCCCGCTGCTTCTCCTCCCTCATCTTCTTTCTCACCTTCACCACGGCGGTGGTAATGATGCGTTCTTCGAGGGACAGCATCTGGGAGGTCTCCTTAATATAAAAGGTACGCGTAATCTCGTCGGGGATGACCGCCAGACTATCCACGATGTTGTTCACCAGACGCGATAGTTTGATGGGGTCTCCCTTGGCTTCGTTTAGCAAGAGGTCTGTCTTGAAGCGGATGAAGTCCACTTGGTGCTCCTTGAGGTATTCCTGGTATTCTGTGGCCGTGTGCTTGCGTGCGAAGCTATCGGGGTCGTCGCCGTCGGGCAGCAGGAGCAGCCGCACCGTCATCCCCTCGGCCAACAGCATATCGATACCTCGCTGCGAGGCCTTGATGCCGGCAGCATCGCCGTCGTAGATAACCGTGATGTTCTCCGTGAAGCGGTGGATCAGACGAATCTGCTCATGGGTGAGCGCTGTACCACTGCTGGCTACCACGTTCTCCACACCTTGTTGGTGCATCGCCATCACATCGGTGTAGCCCTCCACGAGATAGCAGAGGTCCTCCTTCACAATAGCTTTCTTCGCGAAGAAGAGACCGTAAAGCTCGCGTTTCTTCGAATAAATGCTGCTCTCGGGGGAGTTCTGGTATTTAATGCTGACACCTTTCGTGCGACTATCCAGCACGCGTCCGCCGAAGCCCACCACCTTGCCAGAGATGGTATGGATGGGGAAGATGACGCGGTTGCGGAAGCGGTCGTAGGTCTTGCCCTGTTCGTTACGGATGCAGAGGCCTGTCTTGAGGACATAATCCTCGTTGTAGCCTTCAGCCTTGGCGGCTTGCCATTGTGCGTCGTATTTGTCGGGGCAGAAGCCCAGCTGGAATTTCTTGATGAGGTCGTCTCGGAAGCCACGCTGCCGGAAGTAGGCCAGACCCACGGCACGTCCATCGACGGTGTCATACATCTGCTTTTGGAACCATTCGTTGGCCCATTCGTTGACCACGAACAGACTCTCTCGTTCGCTCTGCTCCGCTTTCTCTTCCTCGGTTTGTTCGCGCTCTTTGATTTCTATGTGATATTTCTTGGCCAGATAGCGCAGTGCGTCGGGGTAGGAGAGTTGCTCGTGCTTCATGATGAAGTGCACGGGTGTACCGCCTTCGCCACAGGCGAAGCACTTGCAGATGTTTTTCGATGGCGACACCATGAACGACGGCGTCCTGTCATCGTGGAATGGACACAGCCCCTTCAGGTTCGTGCCAGCTCGCTTGAGGGTCACGAAGTCCGAGACGACATCCACGATGTTCGCCGCATCCAAGATCCTATCGACAGTCTGCCTGTCTATCATAGTTGTCAATTGCGTGGCAAAGGTAGCAAATCTTCTTGAAACCGCTTTGCCTCACGCTTGAAAAAAGTATGATGACTTCAAAAATATATACTGCGCATACCTCTCCGACCTACTTCCTGACGGGATAGAGCGTGACGCTTTTCAGTACGGGTGAACAGTCCTCTGCCGTTCCCTGTGGGCTCATCTCTGCCTTGCTGGGAACGAGAATCTTTTCTAATGCCGTGCAATGGCTGAAGGGCATACGTCCCAACGTCTCCACCTTTTCCGGCACGCGTATTTCTTGAAGCGACGTGCATCCGGCGAATGCGTAACTTCCCACTTCACGGGTGGCCTTGGGCAATTTGATTTCATGCAGCGAGGTGCAATGGGCGAACATCCTGCTGCCCACTATGTGCTTCTGGCAATAGTAGTTGGACCAATAGCGGTCGTCGTCGGTGCGTGAATAGAACATCCCCTCGTGGTCTGTTCCCATGGTTCTCTTAAAGCTCAGCCATTCAGCCTTTGTCATCTTGGCGAAGTCCCATGTCGTACGCCGCCCTGTATCGCCATCGACGTGCCACCATGATCCTGTAGCCTTTTCGGTTCTGTAGGGGTGCTTGTCGTTGACGATGGTCGCATCCGTGAGGTCGAGTTGTCGCAGGCTTCCTCCCTGCCATGAGGTGAGAGTCTCGTAATCCGGTGCCCCAGACATCTTGCGCAACAAGAGGATATCTGTGCTGTTCAGGGGCCCTTTGACAATTAGTTCCGTGACCGATTCCTTCTCTTCTGTCGAGAGGGCCTCGGAGAGTGTCCCTGCCTTCTTGACCACGACCTCTCTACGCAGTGGCTGTTCGGGCTGAATGCCATAGATGATGGTGCTGAGCCACGTCAGCGTATCGGTCACATTCGTCATGCTATTGCCGAGGGACATTCGGTAGAACCCATTGGTGTTACTATGCCATCCGAAGTTGAAATGCAGGAACGGGCCATTATATCCGTCGCAGACAAAGGCGTGTCCTTTGTCCGTGACGAGGACGGGACGTCTTGCATCCAGCTCGCGGTAGAGTAGCGCGAGGCACACGGGCGTCGTGAGGCTGTCGCGTCGCAGTGTGAGTTTCCCTGAATAGCGGAAATTGTTGCACATCGTGTGTTTCACCTGCGACATCTGTGCCGAGGTGGCCTTTTCGGAAAAGGTAGCATCTACGGCCATGGCGATGGACACCAACAGATGGGAGAGGTTTCGTGCTTCCAGTGTATCAGCAGCAGAGTAGGCGGAGCGGTACTCGTCCCACTGTGGCTTGCACTTGGTGTAGTCCATGCTGTAGGTGGTATTGTCAGGCTTGTAGTAAACATGCGATTCGCCCTGTAGTGGCCATTTGTGGTAGTTCATTACCATGGCGATGGCCAGTGGCACACACCCGATGATAGCCTTCTTCTGGCTTTGTAGCATCGTAGGTGCCAAGAAGTTATAGGGCGAATGCTGTCCCCAGGCAAGATCTCCAAGGAGAGGCTCTATGGCCTCTTCTTTAGGCAAATAGGGTAGAGGTTGCGATTCTGGGCCCCCTTGCTGTCGTGCCGTGAGCTGCAGGTGCAGCTGTTGCAGAAACTGTTGTATGGGTTTGCTGTTGACGTTGATATAGCTATTGGTGCTATATGCCATCACGGGCGATTCTGCAAACGCCCACAGCGTCTGGCGTAGCACAACGACAAACGCCTTCTTCCTGCGGGCCGTGAAGACGATGACATCCTCCAGCGCGTCAGCTTTGAATTCAGTGGATTCCGCCGTTCCCGCGGCACTGTGGGCCGCGAGCCATTCCGCTGCCACACGTTGCTCCGCAGAGAAACCACCATTGTCCGCTGTAGCCTGTAGTGTCGCTACGACGACGAGACATAGGAAACAGAATAACTGGCGCCTCATACAGCCTGCGGGTGCTACTTCACCGCTTCGCCCTTGCCGTCCTCGGTCAGGTAGAACAGCGGCGCGGGATTGGTTTGTTCCTGTTCGTAGTAGTGCAGGCCGCTGTCGTTGGTGCGCGGATACCACTCGCTGAGCAGGCCAATCATCTCGGCGGCAGCCCAGATGACGGGACCATAGCCGTGAGCCGCTGCTGTGCTGACAGGGCGATAATAATAAAAGGCGGGGTCGAAGGCCATGCCCGTACCTACGCAGGTGCCGGCCACTTTGCCATTCTCCGTGATCTTCGTGCTGATGGCATGCCAGGCCAGTTGAGCCACGCCGCCATAGGTGATGCCCTCCAGCCAACCCTTGCGGATGGCGTGGGCGATGCTGTAACAGTATATGGCGGTGGCAGAGGTCTCGAGGTAGCTGTCGTTGCGGTCCAGGAGCTGGTGCCAGAAGCCTTCGCTCGACTGCAGGGCGCAGAGGCCGGCGACATGTTCCTGCAGTTGGTTGATGATGAACGCGCGGTCGGGGTGGTTCTCGGGCAGCATGTCCAGCAGCTCCACGGTCGTGAGCAATGCCCAACCGTTGGCGCGTGCCCAGTGGTAGGTCGGCTGTTGCGCGAGACCTTCGACATAGCCGTGACGATAGATATTCTTCTCAGGCACCCACATCCGCTTCACGAAGTTCTTGTACATCGTGGCAGCCTCGTCAAAATACTTCGGGTCGTTGAAGTAGATGCCGGCATAGGCGACGGTGGGAATACCCATATACATATCGTCGAGCCACACCGTGTTGTGCTGCGGACGATGACGGGCAAACATCCCGTCCTCCAGACGGTACTGGCCATTCTCCACGAACTGGAAGTAATTGTCGATGACGCCTTTGAGGCGCTCGTCGTTATACTTCATCATTGCTGTGCACATCGTGCCGCAGTCGTCCAGTGCGCGCGGATGCATAATCTGCTCCAGTTGTGCCGGCTCCACTTTGATGCTGGCGGTGTCGCCCTTCTGTGCCGCCGTCACCGCTTCCAGGATGAGGTTGAACTTGTCTGTGACATAACCCTTATAGCGCTGGTCGCCCGTAGCCTGCGCTGCCGCGAGCAGAGCCTGATAGGTGATGCCCCATTCGTAGCTGCCGATGCGGAAGGTGCCACGCTCGCAGTAGTCGAAGACGCGGTCCAGGTCGGCCTTCACTTCGTCAGCTGTGAGCTCGCCGTAAGGCACTTTGTATTCAGGCTTTAGCAGGTGCAAAGGAGTGTTGGAATCGTTCACCTCTTCGGTCTGCTGAGGTGCGGAGGTACATGCCGTGAGGGATATCGCGGCTACGAAAAGGAAATGACGGGTTTTCATTGTTTCAATCAAGTTTATACGAATTTGCGAACAAAAATACACCTAATCTTGTGAATAGCCAAACTTTTTGTCAGGAAAACACGCCCATCATGGAGTATTTCTTCTTGTTCCATCAAAAAAAATGTAGAACTCATTTGCCGTAACAATTATTTTTGTACTTTTGTGCTCAAATATCACCTAGTTATCTTACAAACAAACATGAAAAAGTTTCTTTTCCTCTCCGCAGTAGCCGCTGTGCTGTTCTGCGCTTGCACGTCCGACAACCCCGCAGAGTGCTATATCCCCAAGAATACGGTGGAGTTTGCCGGCAACGTTTTCACCTCTTTCAGCTTGGGCGCTGACGTAAGGCTCTATACTGTCCAGAATGCTGATGACAAAGACGAGTGGACCATCCAGGCTGTTGTTCCTGTGCGCAAAGAAATCAACACCCCTCTCAAGGACTTGTCCATCAACCTCGTCCCGCTGGACGACCGTGGCGTCCGCGTCCGTGACGGCCTTGTACTCGAGGGCGAAGACCTCCCGAACCTAATTCCCGTGTTCAATGCCGGCGAGAATGTCGAGCGAATGATTGTCTTCTCTATTATGAACGACGATAAGAAGTATATGTCTGCCAAGGATGCCTCCAAGCTCGTGGAGAGCACCAAGGGTGTTCGCATGGACTTCAACGTTGAAGCACCCGCGGCTCCTGTGGTTGTAGAGACCGCTGCCGAAGTTGCACAGGAAGAGCCTGCTAAGGCTGCTGCACCCAAGGAATTCCCGATGACGCTCGACGGCCAGCTACGTCGTTTCGGTGTCTATGGTCTGTTGGCTCAGTACGACAAATACCTGCGCTACGACAACGACAAGGCAGCTAAGCGCATCGAAGACCAATTGTGGAGCATCGAGAAGCGTGTGAAAGCCGACAAGTCCATCCCGTCGTGGCTCCGCGACCAATTCGTGGAATATATCGAGGATAAGGAGGATGAAATCGAAGACCGCTATTAAAATAATCCTTATGACAGCGATGCTTCTGGCCTTTTCCGCCAGAAGCATCGCTGCTGATGTACCTGCTCGTCTGCAGTGGATCGGCAAGACGCCCGCGAGCGCCAAGCCCGTGAGTTTCGGCATTCCTTTTCTGAAGGGCGAGTTCAAGCCCACCGATGCTTTTATCCTCACGACAGACAAGGGCGAGGTCCTTCCTGCCGACTTCTGGCCTACGGCTTACTGGCCCGACGGTTCGGTGAAATGGGGCGGTTTTGCGGCTGTGGTGCCGGGAGGTGTAGAGAAAGTAAGCCTAAGACCCACCCCCAACCCCTCCCGTCAGGGAGGGGAGGAGGCTGGCGCGTTGCGTGTGATTGAGAGTGAGGGTCAAATCAGCATCAATACAGGCGCGTTGAAGGCGTATATCTCCAAGTCTGGTACCGCCATTCTGGATAGCCTCGTTCTTGGGGGCACGCGGGTGGCAGGACGTGGACAGCTCATCTGCACGACGCAGGACCAGCCGTTTGCAGAAGACCTGAACACGATCCATTTCTCTCACTTCACCTCTCAGGTTGAGAAGGTGGAGGTGGAGCGCGCGGGCAACGTCCGCGCTGTGGTGAAGATTGAAGGCCGCTACGCAGCTCTCCCCCCCACGGGGGGAGCGGGGAGCGGGGCTTTTGTGGTCCGTCTTTACTTCTACGCCGGCTCCGAGCAGGTCCGCCTCGTCCATACCTTTATCTATAATGGCGACCAGAACCGCGATTTCATCCGCAGCCTCGGTGTCCGCTTCGAGGTGCCGATGCGCGAACAGGCTTACAACCGCCACGTGGCCTTCGCCACGCAGGGCGGCGGCGTGTGGAGCGAGAGCGTGCAGCCGCTGAGTGGCCGCCGCATCCTCGAGAATCCGAACCCCGATCCGGCCCACGAAGGTGCTGTTTCCTCGATGGAGCAGCAACAAGTGGATGGAATGCGTATTCCAGAACCTGAAGCCTTCGATGCCAAGGGGCAGGATCTGCTGCACCACTGGGCTAAGTGGAACACCTTCCGCCTCGCACAACTCAGCGACCAGGGCTATGCCATCCAGAAACGCGCCCATGCGAACAATCAATGGATAGGCACACATACAGGCCATCGCGCTGCCGGCTACGCTTTCTTGGGCGATGTCAGCGGTGGTCTGGGCGTGAGTCTCAAGGATTTCTGGCAGAGCTATCCGGCCTCGCTGCAGGTCGATAGCGCTACCCACGACAATGCCTTCCTGACCGCCTATCTCTGGGCGCCCGAAGGCGGCGCGATGGACCTGCGGCACTACGATAACGTAGCCCACGACCTCAATGCCAGCTACGAGGATGTGCAGGAGGGGATGTCCACGCCCTACGGCATCGCCCGCACCAGCGTGCTCACTCTGATTCCCGAGCGCGCCTATCCGGGCAAGGCTGCTATTGCTGCCCGTGCCCAACAGCAAGTCGAGGATGCTCCGCTCGTGTGCACACCCGAGTATCTCCACTCGCGTCGTGCCTTCGGCGTGTGGAGCCTGCCCGACCGCAGCAACGAACAGCGTGCTCAGGTCGAAGACCTGCTCAAGGACTACCTTGACTACTACGTCAAAGCCATCGACGAACGGCACTGGTACGGTTTCTGGAACTATGGCGACGTGATGCACCAGTACGACCCCGCCCGCCACGAGTGGAAGTACGACGTGGGCGGCTTCGCGTGGGACAACACTGAGCTGGGGAGCATCTCATGGCTGTGGTATTCGTTCCTGCGCACGGCCCGTCCCGATGTGTGGCACATGGCCGAGGCGATGACGCGCCACACCAGTGAGGTGGATGTCTATCACTTAGGCCCCTATGCCGGTCTCGGCAGCCGTCACAACGTCAGCCACTGGGGCTGTGGCGCCAAGGAGGCGCGTATCTCGCAGGCCGCGTGGAACCGCTTCTATTACTACCTGACGACCGACGAACGCACTGGCGACCTGATGACAGCCGTCAAGGATGCCGACCAGATGCTCTACACCATCGACCCCATGCGCCTGGCCCTGCCGCGCGAGAAATATCCTTGCACGGCACCTGCCCGTCTGCGCATCGGGCCGGACTGGGTGGCCTACGCCGGCAACTGGATGACAGAATATGAACGCACGCGCGACACCAAGTACCTCAAGAAGATCGAGGCCGGCATGAAGAGCATCGCCGCCCTGCCCAACGGTATGTTCACGGGCCCTGGCGTCCTCGGCTACGACCCCGCCACGGGCATCCTCTCGTGGGAGGGCGACCCCAAGGAGACGCACACGAACCACCTGAAGCTCATCATGGGCGGCTTCGAGCTGCTCCACGAGATGATGGAGATGGTGCCGAACAAGAAGTTCGCCAAGGTCTATCTCGACCACAACGCGCGCTACCACAAGATCACCAACAACCACTTCCGCATCAGCCGTCTGAAGGGCTATGCCGCCGCCAAGCTGGGCGACAAGGCGCTGGCCGAGGAGGCGTGGCGGGAGATGTGGCAGTACAGTCGTCCAGCCCAGCACTACCGCTTCGAGGCGCACGAGGTGCTGCCGCCCGAGGCACCGCAACCCCTCACCGAGAGCGATGAGACCACCACCAACGACTGTGCCCTTTGGAGCTTGGATGCGATTTATTTGCAGGAAGTCATTCCGCAAGGAAAATGAAGAAAGAACAATGAAGAATAGAAAGTTGTTTTTGCTGGCGGCTGTCCTGCTGATGGCAGGCGGCTGGAGTGCTGCGATGGCGCAGACCGTTCGTGTGATTGTGACGAACCCTTCAGGTACCGACCGCAAGGATGTGCCGGTGGTGGTGGACCTCAAAAAAACACTTGGAAAGAAAGCGGCGAATGTGATTTCTTCATTTGTCGCCACGACGACAAATGAGGAAATCGCATCGCAACTCGACGACCTCGACGGTGACCTAGTCTATGATGAGCTCGCCTTTGTGGCAGACATACCTGCCCACAGCACCGCAACTTTTCGTGTTGCATTTTCTGAGATGGAATCGCAGAAAATCTATACGAAACGCACTGCAGCCTTCATGAAGGTGTGGGACAGGAAGTACCGCTACCCCTACATCAATAGCATCGAGTACCAGGGCTGCAACGAGCCCCTGGCCACCTATGATGCCATCTACGGCCACGGTGCCCAGTGGGAATCCGAGCTCGTCGGCTTCCGTGTGTATATGGACCACCGCCAGAGCATCGACATCTACGGTAAACCCACGCCGCAGCTCGTGCTGGACAAGACCAATTTCTATAGTACGCGTGAGGACATCGCTGCCGGCCTCGGCTGCGACATCCTCTTCGCGGGTGCCAGCGTAGGCGCCGGCTCCTTCCGTGGTTATGTCGATGGCAAGCCCACCTATGTGGATAGCGTGGAGGCTCGCGGCCAGCGCGTCATCGCCAGCGGCCCCGTCCGCGCTATCGTGGAGGTGTGGGACAAGAACTGGTGGTACAACGGCAAGACCCTGCAGATGCGCCAGCGCTACACCATCTACGCCGGCCATCGCGATGTTCAGGTGGATATCCAGCTCCGTGGTGCCGACATCGACAACGAACAGTTCTGCACTGGCGTGCAGAAGATAGAGATGGACAACGAAGGCTTCCTCGAGAAACTCCCCTCCCTGGCGGAAGGGGTCGGGGGTGGGTCTTTGGCTGCCTCCTGGGGCAAGAATATCCCGGATAAAGCTGCTCAGGACCTCGTGGAAGGTGTGGGCTTAGGCGTTTATGCGCCCGCTGCCTACCTCTCCTCCACCAAGGAGGACGACCTCAACTATCTCACCATCCTGCATCCCGTCAACGGCTGCATCCGCTATCATCTTGCCATCTGTGCCCTCATGGAGAAGGATGCCTTCAAGGATGCCAAAGCCTGGTTCAGCTGGCTGCACCAGTGGCATGCCGAGCTCAATCAGCCTTCCACTGTCAGCGTGAAACGTTAGCAGGTGTTAGTCCACTTGCCCCACACACCATGGGCTTTTAGCGTTTACCACTAGTGGTAAACCGCTATTCATATAATACTTTTTTCTTGAGGTATAGAGCAGAAATTGAGAGGCCGAACTTCACAGTCCAGCCTCTCTTAAAAAAACTATTACTACTCTATATATTGTGCTTATAGAGCCAAACAAATATTGGTTCAGGATTCAGGATTCATGGTTCAGGATTGCTCGAAACTTAGTTCAACCATTAACCCTTAACCTTGAACCCTTAACCAGAAGTTACTCGTCCCAGATGTCCCAGTCGCCGGACTCTTTGGTCCAGCCACCATTTTCATCCTCTACTGTCGTCGTACCATCCTTAGGCAGAGAACCTTCGAGGATCTTGGATTTCACGTTGACAGCAACGGTTGTCACCGTAGGTATCATATATATCTTTTTCATAATCTAGGATTTTTAGAATTTACGAATTAATAGAAGGTAGCCTTTTCCCTCCCCCTTCCTGACGGGAGGGGTAGGGGGTGAGGCCTTTTATTTTACGAGCACTTTCTTACCGTTTACGATGTTCACGCCCTTCTGAACGCGGTTCATGCGCTGACCAGCCAAGTTGTAGATTTCTGTACCCTTAACCTTGGACTCAGACCCCTGAACCGAGGTGATGCCGTCCGCATCGTTCCAGTTGATGACGAAGCCCTTGACAGCAGCAGGTGTGTCAATATAGGCGCGGTTAGCACCCAATGTATTTTGGTTCCAGTGATAGAAGCCAACGACACCGCCATCAATACCCAACACATAGTCTGTTTCGCCATCGATGGTTGCGGGCAAATAGGTGCCGGTAAGGTCTCCATCAACGGGCGTTGCAGCATAATATGAACCAATAGTCAACGTAGCTGTGGAAGATGAGCCTTTCAATAAGACAGGCGTGCCAGCTGTAACTTCTCCAACAACCTCAGAGGGCACTAGCCAACTGCCACTCTCTTCCAATGTATAGGCCTTCGTTCCACTGCTAACGGTGTAGCTGAAGGGAGCGCAGAAGGTTGCGTAGTATGTTGGAGTACCTGCACCATCACTGTTCAAAGTGATAGTTATTGACGAAGCAGCTTCAAAAGTCCACTGAGAAGCAACTGCGCCAGCAGTATTTCCAACAACAACATTCTCATTACCAACTGCATAATAGGCATTGGGAAGATATTCTTCATAACCAGCCTCACCATTTCCTAAGGCATGAGCGAAGGCGCCCTGACCTGGTACGGAAACACTGAAATGAGCGTATTTGCCACTAGCCTCCATCATACCTGAATATCCAGATCCGTATACCCAACTAAACTCACCTCCTTGTGTCCCCAGATATGTTTTTCCGTCGCGTATAGTTACTTTTACAACGGAAGAAGCCCCAGGGGTTGTAACATCTGCAAGTATATTACCTCGAGTCATTCCAGTGGCGCGTAAATACTTGTTGTTGGATACATTCTTTACAAAGTAGTATCCAGACTCTGGAAGGTCAAAGTTGGCGATATCGCTCACAACACCTAGTAGAGTCTCATAGGTTGACTCGCTACAAGTGGTCAAAGCTGCTGTGTAGGTAGCGTTATAAGTTTCAGCCACAGAAGACTTCAGTTGGAACAAACCTGTGCCAGCCGTATCGAAGAAGGGCTTAATGTTGGTAATCACACTGGGAGCAAAGTTTGTCAAAGCTGCGATAACGGGATCCGGGTCGAAGTCTGCAGCCTCGATGATAGCAATCTGGTTTCCGCCGTCTGTAGTACTCCATGTGCTAAAGAAGCCACCCTGACTTGTATTACAGTTCATATAATTAGAGCCACACTGAATCTTGAATAAAGGTTCGGTCAATGCATTAAGTGTAATAGCCGTTGGCGTTTCTGTCAAAGTAGTACTACTACCTGCTACAAACTTACTATCTTGTACGCTCCAAAGGTAATAATTTCCATTATCTATTTCATCATCCGTTCCATCATAATATACAATAGCAAAATTATATATCGTATATTCAGACCCCGTTTTACAAGTATTCGCTAATGCTCCGTCGTCGGTAGTGAAAGTTCCGCGTTCCGTTACCAACTTATAGGCCTTATTATTGCTCAGCCCAGATGCAGAAGTAACGACGCCTGTTTTATAGGTGCGATCCACAGTGATGGTGCAATCGCTTGTTCCAATAGAACCGCTCGGTGTATAGTCATAGTACCAAGTGTTTGGAGTCAAAACAGCAGGGACAGAAACTGCAGAATTCTTATCCTGAACGACAGTTCTGCTATCAACCAATGTTTCGTCATCATAGACCTCGTATGTAACTTTCACCGTGGTGCTGTATCGAGCTTCAAGGATAGCCATCGCATCTGTTGGGTCGAAGTCAGCTACCTCTCGAATTTGAATTTGGTTTCCACCGTCAGATAAGCTATTCCAGAATGTAATGACCGCAGGATCATAACCATTGGAAATACCCATCTGATAAGCCCCATCTTGTAGAGCCGCCACTACGGGGTAGTTCGCGTTGCTAGTACCAGTTAGAAGAGTGACATTATCACCAAGTTCACTGGTAAGAGTAGTGTATTGCCCACTCTTGGATACAAACTTCTTCTCACTTACACTATATAGATGATAAACACCGGTGGTGCCATAAGTCAGGAAAGCAAACTGTTGCTTGGTATCGCTCATCAAGGGAGCATAGTCGGCCTTGGTCGTTGACGTGACAGCCGTCCCATCTTTGACAACCATCCATGCACCTCGATCTGCAGTTGTTACATAATATGCCTTATCATTGCTCAGATCAGAAACGGATGTAATAATAGGTTCTACGGTGACGGATATAGAGGTAATCTTAAGACCACTTGCATTGGCACCAGTCTGTACAAAAGACACTGATGATGCTCCTAGGTTCGTAACTGTAAATGTGGAACTTGTTCCAACTGCAAATTCATGGCTTTCTGAACCAGCGGTCAAAGTTTGAGCGGAAGTGTTTGCTTCACCAGTAACTGAATAAGCAGTTATATATCCACCATCTGTGACAGAAATTGTATAGGTGCTAGAACCAGACGAACCAGAATGCCACAGAAGATAGTCACTAGTCTGGCGCTTATCCATATTATTGGCACTTGCAGTAATAGTGATAGCGGGTGTTGTGCTAAAAGAAATGGAATTAACATAATTACTAGCACTAGTTACATAAGTTCCATTAGCAGGCGTCAGGGTCAAATCCGTTGCCCACGCTCCGCCAACTCCTGCTAGCAGAGCAATCAATAAAAATAGTAGTTTTTTCATTTGTTTTGAATAGAGTTAGTTGTTGTTAATGTGACTTCAAGTTCTTGATGGCTAACAACTGCACTCGATTCAGGGCACGAAAAAAGCGCAGGTCTTCACCATACGCCAGACGGGGCCTACCACAGCCCACAAAACCTTATGAGAAACCTGCACTATGCAGCACTCCATAGGTTTTGTTTTTGCTCGTTAAGCCTTTTCGAGGTGGTAGTTCGTCTGGCGATTGAGCAAATAAGATGGCATCTCTTGCGAGAATGCGGCGCAAATATATAGAGAATGGTTGAAATGGCAAAAGATTTGACGAAAAAACCAGCGAAGAGGCCTCATTTTCCGCTCAATAAGTGTAGGTTTTACATTATTCAACACAATGAAAGGGCTCCCGTGCGAGAGCCCTTTCGTTGATCCTTTTCCCGATGGAATGGGATGTTTTTAGAAGCGGTAGCCGATGCCGACCTGGAGGATACCGCGACCGAAATCCTTCACGTACTGGTAGCGCATCTCCAGGTTGCAGTAGAGGTTGGGGGTGATGTCATACTGCACACCAGCACCTGCGTTGAGGCCGAAGCGGCCCTTGTTCTCTGTGACGGTCTCGTAAACCTCCTTGCCGTTTTTCAGCACGGGAAGCCCGTTGTCGTCGAGCTTCAGCTCGTCGAAGCTGGCGTGTGTGTGCTGGAAGGTGGCACCCAGAATGGGGTAGATGTAGATGCCATACTTCATGTGGAAGAGGTAGTGGAGGTTGAGGTTGATGTCCCACACGCTGAGGTTGTCCTTCTGGATGAAATAGTCGAAGGAGATTTCGGGGCGGAAGGCATCGGTGACGTAATACTGCACCTTAGGCATAAGACCGAAGTTCACGTAGCTGTCGCCAAAGCCCATGCCGAGGTCGAGGCCGATGGCCCAGTCGCCAGCCTTGGCGCCTTCTTCCTCTTCTTCATAGTACTCCTGTGCGGATGCGCCAACGCTCATGAGTGCGACGCAGAAAAGCATCATCAGTTTTTTCATTGTTGCTTGTTTGGTTTAGAGTTTGTATTTGTTGTTATGCGAATTCGTGTTTCACGGGTGCAAAGATAGGTAAATAATGTAAAAAGAATTGTTTTTCTTGCGAAATATTTTCGGGACAGACCGATATTCTCGTAAAAAACATCTATTTTTGTGGCGAAATATCACTTAAAAGCGATTTGTTATGCACTTAGGACTTCCAGAAATCACCCTTATTGCACTTGTCGTGCTGCTGCTCTTCGGCGGCAAGAAGATCCCCGAACTGATGCGCGGCTTGGGCAAAGGCGTGAAGAGCTTCAAGGACGGCATGAACGGCCTCGATGCCGACGCCTCGAAGAAGGCTCCGGCGAGCGAACAAAAGGACGAGGCTCAGTAGGTATGGAAGAGCAGATGACCTTTTGGGATCATCTCGACGTCCTGCGCGGCAGCATCATCAAGGTGTTGGTGGCTGGCGTGCTCATGGGCATCGGCGCTTTCTGCCTGAAGGACCTCCTCTTCGATGTGGTGCTGTGGCCGCGCGCGGCGGACTTCCCCACGTACAAGCTGCTGGGTGCCGAGCCTTTCCAGCTGAAGCTCATCAATACGGAACTGACGGAGCAGTTCATGATCCACATGAAGGTGGCGCTGGTAGCAGGCCTCCTGGTGGCTTCGCCCTACATCATCTATGTGCTGTTCCGCTTCATCTCACCGGCATTGTACGAAGGCGAGCGGCGCGTGTCCATCCGCGTGGGCGGCGCGGCCTACCTGATGTTCCTGGTGGGGCTGTTGGTCAACTACTTTCTGATCTTCCCGCTGACGGTGCGCTTCCTGGGCACCTACAGCGTGAGCGAGGATGTGGAGACGCTGCTGACACTCAGCAGCTACGTGGAGACACTGTTGCTGATGTGTCTGCTCTTCGGCATCGTCTTTGAGATACCGGTGGTGGCGTGGCTGCTGGCTAAGCTTGGGGTGCTGAAGGCCGAGTGGATGTCGCGCTATCGGAGGCACGCCATCGTGGCGATCCTCATCGTGGCAGCCATCATCACGCCGACAGCGGATATCATGACACTGCTCGTGGTGTCGATGCCCATCTGGGTACTGTATGAAGTAAGCATTTGGATTGTTAAAATCACGCAAAAATAGTAGGCCTGATAAGCCTTATAGGCCCAATAATTCTATGTTAAGAAAGATTCGTATAGCTCTTGCCACAGTCACGTTTCTGCTCGTGACGTGGCTGTTCGTGGACTTCACGGGTACGGCGCATCGCTTCGTGGCGTGGCTGGCCGACCTGCAGTTCGTGCCTGCCGTGCTGGCGTTGAACGTGGGCGTGGTCATCGCGCTGGTGGTGCTGACCTTGCTGCTGGGTCGCATATACTGTTCTGTCATCTGTCCGCTGGGCATCCTGCAGGACCTGCTCGCGCACCTGCGCCCGCGTAAGAATAAAAAGGTGGGGCGCTACTCGTTCTCGCCGGAGGTGAAGTGGCTGCGCTACCCGATGATGGTGTTGTTCATCGTGGCATTGGTGGCTGGCGTGGGCTCCGTGGTCGTGCTGCTGGAGCCTTATAGCTCTTTCGGGCGCATCGTGGCGACCTTCCTGGAGCCGCTGTATGCGATGGGCAACAACGTGCTGGCAGGCATTGCCGAACGCCACGAGAGCTATGCCTTCTGGCATGAGGAGGTGTGGTTGCGTAGCTGGCCTACGCTGATTATCACGGGCTCTTTCTTCGTGCTGCTGGTCGTGCTGGCCTGGATTGGCGGTCGCACGTATTGCAATACGATTTGCCCGGTAGGCACGATCCTGAGTTTCCTCTCGCGCTTCTCCTTCCTGAAGATCAACTTCGACGAGAGCAAGTGCAAGAACTGCTCGGCCTGCACGAAGAGTTGCAAGGCATCGTGCATCGACTACAAGAACCATAAGGTAGATTACTCGCGCTGTGTGGTCTGCGGCAACTGCCTGGAGGCGTGCAAGTTTGAAGCGCTGAAGTACGACGCGCCCTTCATCCACCGTAAGGCGGTGGATGAAGGGCGACGCTCCTTCCTGATTGGCGCGGCCATGGCCACGACTACTGCAGCCATGGCCCAAACCAAGACTAAGATGGACGGCGGCTTAGCGGAGATCGAGGACAAGGTGGCGCCGGAGCGCAAGACGCCCCTGACGCCGCCGGGATCGCTTTCTGCTCGCCACTTTGCACAGCATTGCACGGGCTGCCAGCTCTGTGTGGCACAGTGCCCCAACCAGGTGTTGCGCCCCAGCACAGGGCTGATGACGCTGATGCAACCCACGATGAGCTACGAGCGCGGCTACTGCCGACCGGAGTGTACGCGCTGCGCTGATGTCTGCCCGACAGATGCCATCCGTCCCATACGGCCTGAGGAGAAATCCAGCATTCAGGTGGGACACGCCGTGTTCGTGATGAAGAACTGCGTAGCCATTAACGATGAAGTGGAGTGTGGCAACTGCGCGCGCCACTGTCCCACGGGTGCCATCCAGATGGTGCACCTCGACCCCGATGATGAGTGGAGCCCTCGCATCCCTGCTGTCAACGAGGCCCGGTGCATCGGCTGTGGCGCCTGCGAAAACCTGTGTCCGGCCCGACCGTTCTCGGCGATCTATGTGGAGGGGCATGAGGTACACCAATTAATTTAGTTTAGAGTTTAGAGTTGAAAGTTGAGAAATTATGAATTATTCATTATGAATAAAGATATATCACGTAGAAACTTCCTGAAATATTTGGCAGGCGGTGCTGCCGCCATCGCTCCCGGTGCGGCATTGCTGGGCGCCTGCAGGAAGGGCGCAGCCAATGTCGGTGTCTCATCCAATGGAAACAGTATGACTATGCGCGTGAACCCGAATACGGGCGACACGGTCTCGCTGCTGGGTTACGGCATGATGCGTCTGCCGATGCTCCCCGAGGGTTCGCAGGAGGACCCGCTAACGGGGCGCTTCGACCAAGAGATGATCAACCGGCAGGTGGATTACGCGCTGGCACACGGTGTCAATTACTTCGACACGAGCCCCGTCTATTGTCGTGGCCTCTCGGAGCGCTGCACGGGTCTCGCCCTGAAGCGCCATCCGCGTAACAAATATTTTATTGCCACTAAGCTGTCGAACTTCGACAACCGAATGTGGCCGCTTGAGGAATCGCAGAAGATGTTTGAGAACTCACTCAAGGAGCTGCAGACCGATTACATCGACTATCTGCTGCTGCACAGCACGGGCGGCGGTGGGCGCGACCCGGAGACGGGCGAGGAACTGAGTGGTCTGGAGGTCTGCAAGCGTCGCTTCCTGGACAACGGCCTCACCGACTGGCTCGTGGAACAGAAGGAGAAAGGGCGCATCCGTAACCTCGGCTTCTCGTGGCACGGCGACTATAGGGCTTTCAAGCTGCTGTTACAACTCCACGATGAAGGGCGCTACCACTGGGACTTCGTGCAGATAGAGCTGAACTATCTGGATTGGTTCTATGCCAATGAGATCAACGGCGCCAACGTGGATGCCGTCACGCTCTACGACGAGCTCCATAAGCGCGGCATCCCGGCCGTCATCATGGAACCGTTGCTGGGCGGACGCCTGGCGAAGGTCAACGACGAGATCGCAGGGGAGATGAAGCAGCGCGACCCGGAGGCCAGCATCGCGTCGTGGGCTTTCCGCTTCGCAGGTACCCCCGAGGGCGTGCTCACAGTGCTCAGCGGGATGACCTACATGGAGCATCTGGAAGAGAATGTCAAGACCTACTCACCGCTGCGGCCCATCAGCCATGAGGAACATGAGTTCCTGATACATATTGCTGAACTGATATACGGACAGAAGGAAGTGCCCTGCACGGCGTGCCAATACTGTATGCCATGTCCCTACGGCATTGACATCCCCTCAATCTTTGCTCATTATAATAAATGTATCCGCGAAGGTAACCTGCCGCAAAGCAGCGGAAGCCCCACTTACCGCAAACAACGCCGCGCGTTCCTCGTGGGATACGACCGCAGCGTGCCGCGACTGCGACAGGCCGACCATTGTATCGGATGTGGCGAATGTATGACGCATTGCCCGCAGCAGATAGAGATTCCAAAGGAGTTGCACCGCGTTAGCGAGTATGTGGAATCCCTTCGTCGCGAAGGCGGTCCGCTTTAAGAGAATGTTTCTCAGAAGGCTTCAGTCACTTGGACTCGAAGCCTTCGAGCTTTTGAAGGTAGTAGGCCCTCAGGTCGGCCCAGCGATAGTAGGGGTGCTGGGTGGTGGCGACGGGCAGTGTCATCTCGCGTTCGTTCAGGAGGGCTTTGACGAGGATGTCGGCAGAGGGGTCGGTCATGTTGACGGGGCCGCTGCCCACAGGACGGTAGTAGATGAGCTGGATGTTGCAGGCCATGGGGAAGATGTTGTAGTTGCGCCACACGGCATCGAGCTCATCGAGGTTGTCAACACGTGCGCCACAGCTTCCGAGTTCCAGCAGGCAGGCAAGGGGTAGCACGCAGACCTCATGGCCGAAACGGAGGGCGGCTTGCGTGCAGGTGACGGTGTCGGCGGTGGCAATCATGTTGCGCAGCAAGGCGCTCTGGCTGAAAGGCATGAGACCGTCGGTCTGAGGGGCATGGCCATAGCTGAGGTACCAGTCGATGTTCTTGATGCGCCAGAGGTCGTAGAGTTCATCGGCGGTGAAGAGGGCGAGGAGGTCGATGTCGGTCTCGTGGCTCTGCATGTTGTTGGCGATGTAGAAGAGCTGGCGCATGAAACCTGCGGCATCGATGCTGTCCTTGGCCCATTGGGCATCGTTGAAGAGCACGCTCATAAGGCGTTCGGGGTGGGTGAGGCGTTTGCGATACTCCTGCCCGATTTTGCCCTGCTTGCGGTTGCTCTCGCTGACAGCCTTGGGCCAGGGGGCGTTCAGGTAGTATTGGAAGGCCTCGCTGACATCGTTGTGGAAACGTGCTGAGGGGTTGGCGGCTGCCAGTTCCTCGCACTCGGCCTCCATCGACAGGATGCAGCGGATGACGACGGTGCTCTTGGCATCGATGGGTACGCCGGGCGTCAGGAAGATCTCGGGGAAGTGCTCGGCCATACGACGTCCGATGCCGTGGTGCTGACGTTCGCCAACGGTGGTGAGGTCGCCCAGACGCTTGAGGGTGCAAGGATAGAAACGCTCCAGCTTAGCGAGTGTCTCGTCGCCTGTGGCTGAGAGCTTACCCTGCTGCTGAGCACGCTTGAGGATGTTGATGGAACGCGAATACTCGTTGTCGTGAAGCAGCCAGCGCGCACCATGGCGGCCGTAGTGGTTCATGAAGAACGGCTCGTAGCCCTTGGGCGAACGAGTCAGGGGTGCTATGGCCGGGTGGCTGTCATAGTCGAGGTGGTTGCTGCCGCAGAGGAAGGGGTTGGCGGCAATCTCCTCGCGAGCGGTGCGCTGGGCGAAGAGGGAAAGGGTGAACAGTTGCGCAACGGCAACCATCAGCAAAACAGATGTTCTTTTCATTTTAGTATATGGTGTGAATGTTTAATTGACGTATTGCATCAGCACACTCCACACACAGACGATGTGGCACACGCTCCCCGCAAGCACGAAGCCGTGGAAGACGGTGTGCATGTAGGGACGGTTTAGGGAGAAGGCGTAGATGACGGCACCCGTGATGTACATGACACCCTCGGCAATGAGCCACACGACGGCTGCGGGCTCGATGCACTCCATGAGCGGCTTGAAGGCCACGACCACGGAGAGACCCATGAGCACGAAGCAGGCAGTCTCGATGTAACTGTGCTCGCTCAGCCGCAGGAAACTAACTATCGTGCCCGCGATGGCGCACAACCAGACGAAACAGAACAGCCCCCAGCCCCACCAGCTGTCGCGCATGGCAATGAGTGTGATGGGCGAGTAGCTCCCCGCGATGTGCCAGTAGATGGCAGCGTGGTCGAAACGGCGCCACACCTCGCGTGAAGGCCATGATTCGGGTATGGCGTGATAGACGGTCGAGGTGATGTAGCTACCCAGCATTCCCACCAGGTAGAGGATGACAGCGGTGCTCGCCCATTCATCGTCGGCGCGGAAGCACCAGTAGAGGAACAGCGTCCCCACAATCAGACCCAGCACGATGCCGGCGGCGTGGCTCCATGAGTTGGCGCGGTCTTCTCCTCGCGAATAATGAATCATGACAAGAGAATCGTTTTTCTTGTTTTTCAGCCGCAAAACTACACATTTTTTGCAAAAGACGCTTGGAGGATTGACTTTTTTTCTAACTTTGCACAGAAATATCGTATAATTCGAGGAAAATCATGCTTAAGAACCGTTTCCTGCTCGTGCTGCTAACATGCCTCATGAGCGTGCTCGCCCTGCAGGCAGAGCCTATTACCCAACAACAGGCCCTCAAGAAGGCAGAACGTTACTTCACGAGCCGTCGTGCCAGTCGCAAGCTGACACCCGTCAACAACGCGCGCAAGCTGGCGCCGCGCCGTGCCGGTGCGACCGCTGTACAGCAGCCGGCCTACTATGCCTTCAACAGAGGCGACGCTGAGGGCTATGTCCTCGTGGCGGCTGACGACCGCATCGAACCGCTGCTCGGCTACACCGAAGAAGGTGAGTTCGACTACAACACCATCCCTGATAATATGCGCTGGTGGTTGGACGCTCAGGAGGCTGGTATCCGCTACCTGCTGGCCAACCCCTCGGCACCTGTCGCTCAGGTTCCCGTGCATGATGAAATCCCTGAGATGCTGACGACACGCTGGAACCAGTATGGGCCGTATTGGGACGAGTGTCCGACTATCAACGGACAGCGCTGCGTCACCGGATGCGTGGCTACGGCCATGGCTCAGATACTTTACTTCCAGCGCGCTAAATCGGTAGATGAGGTACAGGCCGACATACCCGGCTATAGCACGAGTAAGGTGACAGTCGAGGGCGTACCCGAGGGGGCACCCATCCATTGGGACCGCATGCTTGATACCTATGGAAGCGGAGCCACAGGCCTGCAGAATGAGGCGGTGGCGCAACTGATGCGCTATTGTGGCGTGGCCGTTGAGATGGACTACGGCCTCGCGGCTGATGGCGGGTCGGCAGCTTACTCCTATAAAGTGGCCGAAGCCATGAATGCCTATTTCGGCTACGGCGGCGCAGCTCAGTATGTAGGACAGTGGAATTATGATGAGATAGGGTGGGACGCTCTCCTCTACAAAGAGCTGCAACAAGGACGTGTCTCATACTTAAGCGGGTCTAATTCCAAATCGGGCCATGCCTTCGTCTGTGACGGCTACAAGGATGGCCAATTCCACATCAACTGGGGTTGGGGCGGCTCGTCCAATGGCTTTTTCTACCTTACCAGCCTTGACCCTTCCAATCAGGGAGCTGGCGGGTCGGATGCCGGCTACTCAAACGCTCAGGAAGCCATCATCGGCTGCGAGCCCACCGACTATGATACGAAAGAGATGGTATTTGAAAACCCACTCGTAAAAAAGATTTGTGTTGAAAATTTTGATGCCAACAAAGACGGAGTGTTTACCTATGGCGAAGCTGCTGCAGTGACCGACCTGGGTTCCGCGTTCCAAGGGAAAACGATCATCACGGCTTTCACGGAGCTCTCCTATTTCAAGGGACTCACCAGCATCAACGACCAGGCTTTCAAAGGCTGCTCCAAGCTGGCTTCCGTGCGTATTCCCAAGACGGTCACCACCATCGGAAAGGAGGCTTTCAGCAATTGCTATGCCCTCAAGACCATACACATTCCCAGCGAACTGAAAATCATTGACGAGAACGCTTTCAGCGGCTGCCGCCTGTTGCCCAATCAGAGTTTCCCCGAGGGGCTTACCACAATTGGCAACGGTGCCTTCAGTGGTTGCACGGCGTTCACGGCCATCGAGCTCCCCCTCAGTGTGATGCGGATTGGCGACAACGCTTTTGGCGGCTGCACTAAGGTGACAAGCGTCACGCTGAAGATGTCATCACCCGACGACTTCACGGTCGGAAATGACATCTTCCGCAATGCTAGCGATGCCGGGCTGGATTACACGAAGGCTACGCTCTACATTCCGCAGGGCACCCGCGAGTTCTACGCCACCACAGAACCCTGGAAAAACTTCGGATGCATCCGCGAAGAACGTGACATCGCGCACGGCAGCTATGCCAAGCTCGAGACGGACAAATACTATTTCATCTACAATGTCGGCACAGGGCGCTACCTCTCGAAGGGGGAGGCCTACGGCACACAGTCTGTGGTGAGCAAGGAGCCGATGCGGTACAAGTTCACGCGTGTCACGACCGACACCTATTATCTCACCTCGACAGACTCAGGCACATCTAACGGCCTCCTCTTCCGCACATGGACAGATGGCAATGTCGGCGATGGAGTGGCAGCCTGCTTCGTCGATGGCTCGCTGAGCGGCAATAAGAACAACGCCTACTGGCTCGTCAAGGAAGTGAAGGACGGTGTCTATACTATTCAGATAGCTTCGAATCAGGATCATTACGACGAGAACCTGTTCCTCGGCGTGGACCTCAATCATGAGAGCAATTACTCATCACCCACCTATGGCGCTTATAGCGATGTCAGCTATGCCGAGCATGAGCGCGACTGTCAGTGGCGCCTGGTCCCCTACGATGCTGACGACTACACCCTCTATCTGGCTAGCAAGAAACTGGAGCAGCTCATCGATAAGGGTGTTGAGGCCAAGGTAAACGTCACCTCTGAACAGGAGGTTTATTACAACACCGCCAGCACCCTTGCCGACATCAACGAGGCACAGTTCCGCCTGCGCAAGAAGCTGGGACTCATCAATTTCGTGGATCCTGCAGTGCGGACCATCGCAATTACCCTATGGGACAACGATGGTGACGACGAACTCTCTCTTGTCGAGGCTGCCAAGGTGACCGATGTAGGCGTCACTTTCCAGAAAAATACGTCGATAGTGAGCCTCGAAGACTTGCAGTATTTCACGGGGCTGAGCACCATCGCAAGCAATAGCTTCCAAGAGTGCTCCAAATTAACAACCGTGAAGCTGCCTCAGAGCATTACCACTATTGAGACATACGCCTTCAACAAGTGCAGCAAGCTCGCTAGCATCGAGCTGCCAGTGGGGGTCCGCTATATAGGAACAGCTGCATTCACTGCTTGTTCATCGCTCAAGGATGTCACGGTGTCAGCCGCTTCGCCCGAAGAAATCCGCCTCGTCGGAACCGTATTCACCAGTTCCACTATTCAGGGGGCGACCCTCTCTGTGCCCCTTGGAACCAAAGAGCTCTATGCTGCTGCTGCCACGTGGAAGAACTTCGGAACCATCAGGGAAGTGCGCACACACATGAAGGCAGCCTTCTCGCCCATGGAACCTGACGTCAGGGGCTATATATATAATGTGGGGCAACAACGTTACATCTGTGGCGGCGAGGCCTATGGCACGCAAGCCGTTGTGGGCGATGAAGGCCTGATCTACACGTTGAAGGCCGTTTCAGCCTCCAAGCCCGGCGTCTATACGCTGGCGGCCTCTGGTGCCTCCAAGCCCTACCTCTTCCGCACGACCGAAGACTCCAAGATTGGCGAGGGTATCAAGGGTTGCTTCATCGATGGTAGCAGCGCTGGCTCGACGGCTTACTGGCAGCTGGCTCCGGCACAGGAGGATAACGACCTCTTCTTCACCCTGCAGGTGCCGGCAACGGACAAGACCTACGTGGAAGGAGAGTACTTAGGCGTGCAGACGAACCACGTCAGTGGGTTCACATCTCCCACCTACGGCCTCTATTGGGATGTCAGCCTCACGGAGCAGGGCGACAACTGCTACTGGGCGTTCATCAAGAAGTCCGACGTGGACTCCCTCAACACCATTAATAGCCTAGGTGACGAGCTGAAGCTGCTCCTGCAGCGTGCCGATGTCAAGGGCCTCGATGTCAAGAGTGAGCGTGCCGTCTATGACAACGCTGCTTCCACTGCCGACGACCTCACAGCCGCCATTGGTTCCGCCAAGAAGAAACTGGGCTATATTGCTTTTGCTGATTCTCGTGCCGAGACGCTTTGTGTCAACGAGTGGGACACCGATCACGACGGCTACTTCAGCTACGACGAGGCGGCTGCGGTCACCGATATCCAGACCGTATTCAGCTCTGCTCAGGGACTCAAGAGCCTCGACGAGCTGCGCTACTTCACCGCGCTACAGGAGATTCCCGCCAATGCCTTCCGTGGCAATGCGGCACTCGTATCGCTCTACATCCCGGCGGGTGTCAAGAAGATCGGCGCTGATGCCTTCACTAACAGCTCGGCACTCAAGTACCTTGCCGTGCTCACGGAGGCTGTGCCGGCGAACGAGGCCTCGCTGAAGTCCGCCTATACCGTGTTTGTACCGCAGTCACTGTTGGAGTCCTACGCGGCTTCCGAGGACTGGAAACAGGCCACATTCATGGAATACACCGGGCAACCCGTTGTCAGCGCTAAGCCCGCCAGCCGCAAATATGGTGTCAGTACCGCTCCCACCTTCGACTTCACGCTCACAGGAGCGCCTATCAACGGTACACCCGTCATGAAGACCGACGCCGTCGTCACCACGCCCGCTGGCGAACATCCTATCCACGTGAGCGCTGGAACAATCACCACGCCCGATGTGCTATTCGTTGACGGTATCCTCACCATCCAGAAAGCGACCCTCAAGGTGAAGGTCAAGGGCTCACCCTACACCCGTCAGAAGGGCGAGGCGAACCCCGAGTTCGAGATCTCCTATTCGGGATGGAAAAACCGTGAGACCGTCGCTGTGCTCAGCGCTCCGGCTATCGCCACCTGCGAAGCCACGGCCGATAGCCCTGCCGGGGAATACGAGATTGTCCTCTCTGGTGCTGAGGCCGACAACTACGATTTCGAATACACCAATGGCGTGCTCATCGTGGAAGATCCCAATGCCATTCGTGGCATCCATTCCGACACAACAGAGAGGCCCGAGGTCTATAACGTGGCAGGGCAGCGCATCGCGAAACCCCAGCGCGGCGTGAATATCATCAACCGCAAGAAAGTGATTGTCCGGTAATCTCTTCGATGCTCTTGCGGCTCTTGTCCTTCCGCTCGTCGGCGGCATAGCCCAAGGGTATGATGACCGCGGGTTCCTCGTTGTCGGCGAGGTTGAAGAGTTCTTTACACAGTGCAGCCTTGAAGTTGCAGACCCAACATGTGGCTAGGCCCTGTTCGGTGGCGGCGAGGCAGAGGTGCTCGGTGGCGATGGCGATGTCGATGTCGCCGTGCCGCTTCCCGTCGGAACGGACCCATTCCTGGTCGTGGAGAACCGAGACCAGGATGTACAGGGGCGCTGTGTTGAACCAGTCACGGTGGTAGCATTGCCGGAGTTTGCTGATGCTCTCTGCATCGCTGACGATGCGAAAGAGCCAGGGCTGTTTGTTGACAGCGGATGGTGCATAGCGGACGCACTCCATGATGTAGTCGAGTTTCTCTTTCTCTACAGTGCGATCTTCATAGGCTCTGCAGCTGTATCTGTCTTTTACGAGTTCCAGAAAGTTCATGTTGATAGGTTTGTTATGGGGTTACTAGATAATTGTGAAAGTTGCTGCAAATATAAGGATTATGCTACCAAAATGATGCTCTTGCGATGCTGATAGGCTTATTTTTATCAGCTTTTATTAATAATGAACAAAGATTAAGAAAAGGAACCACGCTTATAACACTGAAGAAGTTATGATGAAAAAGGTGCTTTGGGTGACGGCTTTCGCGCTGCTACTGTGCTTCATAGTCATTGTAGCGGGCAGTTATTATATGCTATCCTTCTCCCTGGCTCCAGACCCTAACCGGCAGGATGAAGACTCGTGTTTTGCGCAGCAGTTTGCGGCCTACCCAGAGAGTGCCGAGTGGGTGGATAGTCTGCGGCGCAGCAGTGCCTTGCGCGACACATTTGTTATGATGGCATCTGGTGAGAAACACCATGCTTTCTATGTGGACAGGGGGGCGAGACGCACTGCGGTTGTCGTTCACGGATGGCGAGATTGTGCCATTAAGTTCCTGTGGCTCGCGCGTATTTATGAGCGCGAGCTGGGGTTCAACGTGGTGATGCCTGAGTTACACGCTTGTGGCGAGAGTGAGGGCGAAGCGATTCAGATGGGCTGGAACGACCGCTGGGATGTGCTCGAGTGGATGCGGCGCTTTCGCGCAGACACGATGGTTGTTCACGGTGTCTCGATGGGGGCAGCGACCACCATGATGCTCTCCGGGGAAGAGATGCCGAGAGGAATCAGGGACCTGCGCTTCGTAGAGGATTGCGGCTACACCAGCGTATGGGAGGAGTTCGAAGGACAGCTGAGCAAGCACTTCTCCCTGCCTGCCTTCCCACTGATGTATTCCACAAACTTGCTGTGTAGGCTTCATTACGGATGGAGCTTCGATGAGGCCTCCGCCCTGGCGCAAGTGCGCAAGTGCCACTATCCCATGCTGTTCATTCATGGCGACAGTGATGATTTTGTGCCCACGCAGATGGTCTATCGGCTTTACGATGCGAAACCATCCCCCAAACAGCTATGGGTGGCAGAGGATGCCGCTCATGCTCTGTCTTATCGGGAGCACAAGCAGGAATATGTGGCGCTGTTACGGCATTTCGTTGCCGACGCGGCGCTTGCTAGCCCATAGGTCGGGGCGGTTGGTGATGATGCCATCCACGTTCATCACGGGAGCATCGGGACCTTCGAGAGTCCACACCTTAACCTCTTTTCCGTGCTGGTGAATCTCGTTGAGGAGTGAGGTGCTGAGCCAGCGGTAGTGCATGTTGAACGAACTGACGTAGTTGTATTTTTCGTAGCTGAACCACGTGAAATGGAACCAGTCCATGATGATGGGCAGCCCTGGCAGCTTTAAGAAAAACAGCTTCTCGAGACGGACTGACGGGTCGAGTTGATGGATTCGTTCAAGGGCGAAGTCATTGAACGACTGCACGATGACCCACTCCTTGGCGCTGTAGTGCTCGATTTTTTGCAGGAGGCGCTCTTCAATGCCTTGGTAGATGTTGTTTGTGCGCTTGATCTCCACAAGGAGTTTGCAGGGGTTGCCGCTTGCGCGCGTCTGAAGAAAGAGATTAAAGACCTCATCCAGCGTAGGCAGTTGTTCATCGGTTAGATTTCCGTCGGCATCGAGGGCGCGATATTGTCGGATCTCCTGTAGTGTCATCTCGCGAATCAAACCCTTGCCGTTGGTCGTGCGATTTATGCTTTGGTCATGGCAAATGACAATCTGGTTGTCCTTCGTCTGGTGAATATCAATCTCAATGATATCCGCTCCCGCCTCAATTCCTTTCTTGTAGCAGGCGAGCGTATTCTCGGGACCTATTGAAGCCCCTCCACGGTGTGCAATAATCTCCATATTCTTTAAGTCTGATTGTTGATAACCCCAATGATGAAACATCTGTAGCATGACAGGAAATCCCATATACGCAACCAGCATAACAGGGATAACCGCTAGTAACCATTTTTTCTTTTTCATATCTTTACGCCAAAAAAGTGTTTGATAAAAATCTTGACTCCCTGTTCATACCAACCAAATGAGTCTTTCGTTTTGGTGGCGGCGCCTATGGCCTCCACGGCGAAATCATCAACGGCTGCTACATTCAACAAATCCCACATCAGGAAATTGCCAAAGCGGTGGGTCAGTAGGTCGGAGAGGCTCTCGCCACTGGGGTGGTAATTGAGGATGTCCTCCCTGTATGTAGAGGCGCCTGGAAAACTTAAACCGATGATTTCCTTTTGGATGAAGGCATCGATTTGCTGAGCATAGTAGTTCTTGGCGGTACTGAACACATTGCCCACCAGCTTCACGAGATCAAATTGATAGATACCCCCGCGGGTGAGTTGCACGGCATCGAGCTGATCCACCTTTTCCTGCGTGTCGTACTGGATAAGAATGTGCTTCAGGAGTTGTAGTGCTGTCTGCACATACCCCATGTCTGTAATTAGTTCAGAGATGTTCTCGATGAGATGGAAGAGGAGCTCTTTATCGTTGGTCTGGATGGCGCGATCGATTAATTCATAGAACTTCGGAACCGGGCGCGCATCGCCGACCATTGGGATTCCATCACCGGAATGGGAGCAATAGACAACGGCATACCAGCACATGACATTGCGCTTATATAACCCTACGGCATTGGCTTTGTCGCTCCGTCTGCCGCGGAACAGGCCCTTGTTGCGGCAGGTCCAGTCTGCGGACTCTGTGGCATAGATGGCGAGCAACCGGTCGTTTTGCTCGGGGGTGTAGTAGGCAACTTGGTACAAAATGTAGAGCATCGACATCTGGCAGTAGTCGAACCATGGGGCGCGGCGGAACTCATCGGTAAAGAAGGTCTCAACGATGGGGGCTATGTTTTGCCATCTGCTCGTTCCCATGATGACCATCATCCGCTCAAGCACGAAATGACTGAAACTGTCACCGGTCTTGTAGGCGGAGAGGACCTTCGCGTGTAACGCTGCAAAGCGTTGCTCTTCGGCCAGGCTGTCGGGGCTGTCGTTCAAATGGCCGAAACGCTGGTAGTGGTGTGAGAAACTCATGAGCTCGTCCACATCGCTACTCTTCCATGAAACACCCTGATAATCATTGCCCTCAAAAGTAGGTTCCTCCCAGAACGTTTGGTATTCTATTGCGTTGTTGACGTAGTCGGACTGGAAGGTGATCTGACGCTTCATGGCAATCTGGAAAATCGGCATGAACAGTCGCACGAAGTAGAGATTGCCGGTGAGGTACCTGAAGATGGAACGCAGCTCATTGAGCATTTCGCTCATAACCTGTTTCGAGGCCGCATCTTCGCCACGTGAGTGGTCAATAATCATCAGTACACACAATCGCGAGGCTGTCTCAATGTACATCATCGACCTCGAACGGTTCTTCTGCAGCCCGAAATTGCGCAGTAGTCCCCGAGCCTTGATATTGCCATACATCTCCTTGACAATGCGCACTGTAAGGTTCTCTCGCAGAGGGGTGTAGTCCAAGGTGTATTTATGGTTCGAGAGATAATAAGTGTACATACAGGCATCGTTGCGAATGTCGTAGATGGGGTCTAGCATGATCTTCCAGAGCAGCGAGAAGGCGTCGCGACTGTACAGGTGCTCGTTGAAATAGTCCGTCAGTAGTATGCCGTTGATGGTACTCACGGAGGCAAGCTTCTTCAGTCGCATCGTTGGTGCCAACAGCTGCGATAGACGCTTATGCTCGCCAATAATCTGTTCGTCGGCCTGGTTGGACTGGATGGCACGAACCACATCGTTGAAGGCATCAATGAGCGGCAACTCATGGACGCGCGATTCGAGCAACTGTGGAATAAGCAAAAAAAGCTCGTCTTCGTAGTTCTCCCGAATCATGGTGTTGATGGTCTCGGTGACGAGTGTCATGATGGAATAGTCCTCGCCCCATTGGTACTCTAAATCCACCAACGTCGAGAAATCGTTATTGTGGATACTGTCCCGCAGCAACGCATTTCGAATAGCTCCCATGAATACCACATTGGGCTTCATGCCTTTCAAAACCTCCACATAGAACGACGCGGGCAGAATATGCTCGCTGCCGAACTGTCGAAAACCAAAGCGCAGGAGAGCGTCACCTAATAGGTATTCTAGGAAACGCTCATACACGAATTGTATGTATTGGTGTTCGCCGCGATGGTCGGCCCTGCGCACTTCCTTCAATAGGGGCCTGTCAGCCTTGTTTAGCAGCTCTGCGTAGGCAATGCTGACGCCGTCTTTCTTATAGATGAGATGAGACAGCGAATACAACTCCGACGACGGGTCTAGGAATGCCATCTTCAACTCTTCGACCGAAAGACCATCGACGGGCGTCCCCTCCATATATAGTTTTAGCATGTAATCTGAGAGGCGCTCCAGGATTTCGCGCTGGCGGTTCCCCGCATAGGAGTTGCCGATGCTGTCTAGCATGTGGGAGAACAGGGACAACGACGTATATCTGTCTGGACTTGCAGGCAGTTCGCTGCCAAGAAAGTTGGCAGAGGTGAACTTTAGGATGAGCGGATCCTTCAGGCGTAGAGTTACGCGGCGGTCCAGCTCCTCGTAGGGAGTATGCATCTGGTACAACTGCTGGTAGATGCTGTAGGCACGTTGGGTCTCCTCGCGATTAAAACCTCTTACCATACCGCCTTCCTCTTCTGTCGTGAAGGTGAGGGGGTCGCTCTCCTCACTTGCGGGCAGGACTACATTCTTCCAGGTATAGACTCTACAGGTGAGGAGCGTTTTGAAATGGGCGTAACGGGGTGAAACCAAGAGCCTGCGAATAGATTGGTACAACGCAAGAGGCCCCTCAGTGTCATTCTCTCCTTCGGCATATTTCAAACACTCGTTGAGCGCATCGAAGAAAATGTAGATCGTTTGACCATTTTCCACGGCTTTCGCATGGATGACGTCCAGCAAACGGAAGATGTCTTTCCTGTAGCTATATCCAAAAATCAACTTCAGCATATTCTCCAGAGTGCAGTCGGTGAAGACAGAGGAACTGAAGATGAGAACCGGTTTGTCCTCGGCAAGGAGTTGCTCGGTCCAATAGCAGAGTTGGTTTGTCTTTCCCTGACCTGCTTCGCCCGTCAACGGGAAGAGTGTCGCATCGCTCTCCCAAAAAGACTGTAGTGCTTGCGATAGGTTCTCGCGCTCCACGAAGAGTTCACGGTTGTACTTTTTTTCGGCATAGACCCGGTCTAGATATCTGGAGGATTCTTCTTTCATTAGATGCTTGATTTCTTTCCAGTTGAGGTCCTTTGCGATGTCGAAGGAGGGGAGGATGCGTTGGAAATCCTTGTCAATGGCTTCGTTCATGTCGTGGGTTATGAGCGTCACGGCATTCTCGTTGGAGGAGACGTAGCAAGCCTGTTCATCTTTCAGTGTATGGAAGACGTATCTGTAGTCCTTGGCGTTGGTAAAGACGAGCGGGAAGAGGTCTATGGTCCAGATGGGTTGTGACTGAAGGGATTTTGGATAGGAAATCCGATATCGGCTTTCTTGGATGTCGTAGTCGCAGAGGGTCAGGGGGTGCAGTGATTGGAGGAGTTTGATAAGGCGTGGCTCCAGTTGTGTGACGACATCGCGATAGATGTTCTCGGAGAGTGTTGTGCTATGGCCTCGATATTCGTTTCTGATCTGAACGATGCTGGGTGTTCGTTTGTCGCCTAGGAGGATGTTTTTGTGTTTCTCCAGTAGGTTCTCTTGAAACGCTTGTGCTAGGGTGTTGTCCGGCAGGTGTTTGATGGCTGCAAGTAGGAGTGGATTCAGGAGATCGGCCAGCCAGTCGCCGAGGGAGAGTGGGCGCTTCAGGTCGATTTTATTGACATAGGTTTCCAGGACGGCTTGCACTTGTGGGGTCTCCGTTGCTTTCTCCTGCAACAGTCGCAAGAAGATAAATGAAACGAAGGGTGTGGCGATCTCAAAGAAATCGAGAACGTGGTTCATGGCCTTGCCATATTGTCCCTGTTGGATGGCAGTCATAGCCTTTTGGACAGGGTATGCCAGGGTGTAGGGCAGTTTGGCCATGGACTGTTCGAGGAGCGTTTGGTAGGCCAGTGTCTCGTTTTCGGAGTATTGATTGAGAAATAGTGGCATAGAGGGAGTTATTTCTTCTTTTTGGTGGCAAAAATACGCTTTTTTCTTGATTTTCGGTGCACGAATGCATTTTAATTATTATTTTTGCAGCAATAAAAGCTGTTTAGTCATGGAACCGTTGCACCAACATATTGCTTTCCTGTGTGGACATTTTAAGGTCTCTGGGGCCCCTTCTTCGAAGGCGTTGCAGGGTCTGGGATGGGAGAGGTTCAATCTCCCGGAGAACGTGAGAAGGATAGAGAAAAGGTTTTTCTATCCAGAATACGTGGATTTCTGCTATGCTGATGCCTCGGGCAAGAGTTGCACCAGGTATGTGAAGCATGTTGACGAGGAGTTGGAGATCAGCGTAAAGGAGAAGGTCATCCGTTTTGGTGTGAAGGAGATCACGCTCTATCTGATGCCATTTAGGATGGCGATGTTCTCGATTCATATTGAGCAGACGACGAACGACTTGGACGACTGTACGGCGTTGCTTTTCAGCCTTCGCTCCATTGACTATTACACGGAAGCGCACGGTGCGTTTGTGGAGAAGGCGATACGACCATTCATGGACGTGTTCGAAGTCCTGACGGGTGCGAAGGCGATGAGCTACTCGGAGCTGATAGACAATGGTAACAAGTTGCGTATCTTTCAGATTGTCAATACGATGGATGCGGACATGGCGGCATGGACAGAGGCAGATAAGGACAAGGTGCTGTATGAGTTGGCGACAGTGTCGAAGATCACGAGGCCTGGGGAGGTGGATGACTACAGCGCTTCGGCGGCATATCTGGAGAAGATCATAGAGCGCAGTAAGATCTCGGTGTTCCGTAACTGGAGTGGTCTGGCGTTAATGGACACGTTTACGATTCATGCTTTTGGTGTGTCTGTGAGGTTTGTCAATAACTGGGTTGACAGTTACTTCAGGATGATTTATATCCATAGTATTTTCCAGAAGAGTTATCTGTTCAACCTGAATATACGTTTCCGGAACTCTTTGGCTCGCTCGTCGGCTTCGTGGAAGTCGAAGCTTCGAAACCTGCATATACAAGGAACGAACGTTGGTCAGTTGGTGGAGGAGTATGAATCGTTTGAGCAGAAGTGCTGTTTTCACAAGATTTCCTATAATTTCCTGCCGCTGGAAATTGCCGCCAGCATTGACAAGGGGCTGGAGATTCAGGAGGAGATGGCGCAGCTATACAAGATGATGGAGAAAGAGAAGACCCGCCGCGACGAGGCTAACGACAAGATGGTGAACACGCTGCTGTTCAGTCTCTCGTTGCTGACGCTCTTCTCGGCCATTTGGGATATCAGTTGTCTGTTGGACCAGATGTATCCTTTTGCCGAGTATTTGGGCGGTCAGCCGTTGGGCTATCGGACCGTTGCATTGTTGTTGTTGTTGGGCGTCAGTGTCCTGCTGCTGGTTATCTATCGGAGGAAGCGGGTGGAGTGAAGAAGTCGAAGCCGACGATGGTATCTACGAAGCGGTGGACGTAGTCGGCAGCGGTGGTGGGCCACTGGAAGCCGAGGCGATAGAGCACCTGCGTAGTGTATTCGTTGTCGGCCTCTATCCAACGCGTCTTATGACCAATGCCCATGTCGTAGGCCATCAGCGGACGTAACAGGGTGACGAGGTCGGGATTCTCCATCATCTTCTCTAATGCCTGTTGATATTCCTCGTTCTCTACACGCTTTAGCGTAATGCCTGCCTCGGAAAAGCCTGTGAGGATATCGCTGAGGAACTGGCGATGGGTGTTCGAGGGATGGAACACCATGCACTCTTTCGGTGTCTGTGCCAACAGCATAATGGCGTGGGCCACCTCGTCGATGGGGGAGAACTCGAAACGCTGGTCGAGGGCTTCGTAGGGCACCATACCTATCACGACATAGGCACGCAACTTGGCCAGGAAGTTGTTGGTGTTGAAGTTGATTTGGAACTCACCATCCTTCTGACGTGCCGACAGGTTGCCCACACGCATGATTTTGGCATTCAACCCATGGTTAGCAATGGCGTCAAGCACCAACTCCTCGGCCTTGTACTTCGAATAGACGTACTTGTTGGCATCGATATTCTGCCCGATATCAAGCAGTTGTTCTGTCAACTTCACCTCAGGCCCTGGCACGTTGTCGACGCTGATGCCTGCAATGCTGTTCGTGGAGATATGAATCAGGCGTGAACCTGTGCGCAGGCAGAAGGTGATGAGGTGGCGCACCGACTCAATGTTCACCATTTCTATGTCGTTGCCCGCAGAGAAATGCTTCACGTTGGCTACGCAGTTGATGACCGTTAAGGCCCCACCCCCGCCCCCTCCCCTGTTAGGGAGGGGAGCATTGTCTAGGGCATTGGGCTGTGTGACCTCTGCTGCGAAGGCGGTGATGCGCTCGCCAAAATGCTGGAAGGCCTCTGTCTTACCGAAGTAATAGAAGTACATCGTCTTCAGACGGCTCGTGGCCTCCTCGTCGCCTTTCGCGCGGATAGGACAGAGGATGTGCCCCTCGTAGTTCGTCAACAGCTCGTTCAAGATATGGATCCCGAGATAACCCGTAGCCCCTGTCAGCAGCACATCGCCAATAGGCTGACGTTTTCCATTGTGGAATGAAGAGAGGGTGTTCTTTGTGAGGATGGAAGGAGCCCCCCCCACGGCCCCCGAGGGGGCTTCTATTGTTGCGTTGTCAGAGGACATTTGTATAGTGTCCCCCTCGGGGGACGACAGGGGGGCTCTCACAAATGCAGCCAACGCCTTGGGTGTCTTCAGATTGAACAGGTCGTTGAAGACAATCTGCACGCCGTGTTTGCTGGCTTCCACGATGACCTTGATGGCATTGATGCTGGTGCCGCCAATCTCGAAGAAGTTGTCCGTGGCGCCTACCTCCTGAATCTTCAGTACGTCGGAGAAGATGGTGCAGAAAAGTTCTTCCATCTCGCCCTTTGGTGCCTCATACTCGGTGGCACGCTTCATCTCTGGTACAGGCAGTGCCTTGCGGTTGATTTTACCGTTGGGCGTCATCGGCATCACCTCCATCTTCATGTAGACATCGGGCACCATATAGTCGGCCAGAGACGAGGCTTTGAGGGCGGTGCAGATGTCTTCGTCTCCGATGGCAGAACCATCGGACACAGTATAGTAAAGCACCAGGTGCTCGTTGCCCTGCACCTTGCGCACCTCGGCAGCGGCCTGACGGATGCCTTCGATGTTGAGGGCCTTGTTCTCGATTTCGCCCAGCTCGATGCGGAAGCCGCGCAGTTTCACCTGGGTGTCGATACGACCGAGGTATTCAAGCTGTCCCTCGTCGTTCCAGCGGCAGAGGTCTCCGGTGTGGTACATCCGCACGGGACGTCCCCAGCGGTCTTCCTTCACGAACGGACAATCGACGAACGATGTTGCAGTGCGCTCCGGCAGACGCCAATAGCCGCGCCCCACCTGAATACCGGCAAAGCATAGTTCACCGGCTACGCCCTGTGGCACGAGATTGCCAGCTGTATCCACGATGAAGTTCCAGTTGTTGGCTACGCTTTGGCCGATAGGAATATTCTCCACACGACGGCCAGGAGCGATGGCGTAGTAAGAGGTGTCGTCGGTACACTCCGTAGGACCATAGACATTGATGATCTCGATGTGGTCGCTATAGACACCGTCCATCTTCTCGCCGCCACCCGTGGTGAAGCGGATAGGCAGGTCGTCGAAGGCATTGAGCAGCAGACTGGTCATCGCGGTGGAATAGCCGCCCCCCGTACACTGATGGTCGATGAGGAACTGGCGTATCTGTGCAAGGTCCTTGCGAATCTCCGTCGGCATGACATGGAACGAGCCACCCAGCGTCAGCACAGGATACATATCCTCGATGTGGGCATCGAACGAGAACGAGCGGTGTCCGCTGATGCGGTCGGCAGCCGTCAGTTTCTCCATATCGATGACCACAGCAATGAAGTTACGCAAGCCGGCTTGATGGAGCATGGCGCCCTTGGGTTTGCCTGTGGAGCCGGAGGTGTAGATCATATAGGCAAGGCCATCGGGAGAAGATAAATCAAGGGGTGTGTCGGCGGGTAAACCGCCGACCGCACTGGCCATGAAGTCATCAATGAAGAAAGTACGGGCGGCAGCGGTGCTGAAGTCGCCCTCGGCCTGCTTTGCTTCAAGGACGGCATGAGTGGTAATCAGCACTTTCGACTCCGAATTCTCCAGCATATAACTCAAGCGTTCGTTGGGGTATTCGAAGTCCAGCGGCGTATAAGCGGCACCGGCCTTGTGGATTGACAGCACGGCCAACGGGAACTCCTTGAAACGGTCGAGCATGACGCAGACGAAATCATTGGGCTGTACGCCGAAATCTATCAGCTGGTGCGCCAATGCATTCGAGTAATTATCCATTTCAGCGTAGGTCAACTGACTGTCCCTATCCACCACAGCGGGGGCATCGGGCGTTCGCTTGGCCTGTTCGGTGAAGAGGTTGGCAAAGGTCTTACTAATGTCGATGTCGATTTCCTTTCCCGTACCTATTTTAATAATGCGCTGGGCCTCCTCGTCGCTGACAATGCTAATACTGGTCAAGGCTGCATCGGGCTTTGCTATCATCCGTTCTACCGTCACCTTCACGGCATCTGCGAGACTCTGCATCAAACGGGCAGAGTATTTTCCGTTGTCATATTCTACACAGACACATGCCTGACCATTGATGTCGCGGATGAAGAAAGTGATGGGGAACTTGGGTACTTGAAGTTCCAGACCTTCTATCTCCAAGGGTGTACCCTGACAGACGTATTGGCTGATCATGCCCAATTGATAAACAAGCTGAATCTCAGCCGTCAAACCGTAGTCGGCAGCAATCTGTGCAAACGGATAGTTCTCGTGGCGAAGGGTCTCGTCGAAGTTTTCGCTGACCTCCTGCAGGAACTCCTTCACACTTTGTTTTCCGATAGTAGCACTCAGAGCCAGCGTATTGACAAACATGCCCACGGTGTTGCGGATGTGTAGGTTGGAGCGACCGCTTGAGACGGTGGTAATGCAGACCTGCTCGTTGTTGGCAAATCGCGACAAAGAATAGTAAATGGCCGACAGAATCAAATGGGCCGGCGTGATATGGTTGCCACGACAGAAGGCATCGATAGCCTCGAAATCAAGAGAAGAGATGGCTTTGCCGATTGTTCCCTTCGAGGGGTTCGGCAGGTCTGGACGCACCTCCGTAGCGGTTTCTACTACGGACAGCCGTTCTTTAAAGAAATCCTTGGCAGCCTGATAGTCTGCCCCACCTTCTGCAACTTTTTCGGCTGTCACATAGGCCGCATAATTCTGGTCTTCATCCTCAATGGAATAACCATTGAGCACACTGCATAGCTGCTGGAGGAAGATATCAACAGAACCACCATCGAATATCAGGTGGTGCACATCCATCATCAGATAGGTCTGCCGTTCTGTAGTTACTATCTCAAAACGATAGAGCGGACCCTTGTTGAGGTCGAAAGGACGTACAAAGTCGTGCTTATATGATGACAACTCCTCCTCGCTCATCTGCTTCACAGGAATCTCCACAGCCTGCTCCAAATCAACGGTCTGTACGATGCCCTCGTCTCCGTTACCGAAGTGAGCGGTCATCTCAGGATGCACCTTCACAAGCGTCCTGAGGGCCTCTGCCAATTGGGCAGTATCCGTTTGCTGCGGGAAAGCAATCTTGTTAGGAATGTTATAGAGCGTAGTCTCCGGATTCTTCAAACAGTCGAAATAGACACCTGTCTGGGCGTAGGACAGGGGGACAGCCTCACCCCCATCCCCTCTCCAGTAGAGGGGCGTAGATAGATTCTGTTCTTGAGAGTGACCACTCCCCTCGCCCTTTGTGAGGTTTCTCCATATCTCATTTTCAATGCTCTGCAGGGTGCCGCTTTTGACAAGAGACTTTGAATCTAATGTCACGCCATAGCGCTTATTCACCTGAATGGCCAATTTAATGGCTGAGATAGAGGTGAGTCCGGCATAGCCCAAAACAGTTGTGATGCCGAAATCCGTGTTTCCAACGATGGCCGCAATCATCTCATGCAGTTCCTGCTCGAGGACGTTTAAGGGAGCCTGCTCGGTTTGTTGCGATGACATCGCAACAGACTTGACGGGTTTCGGCAGGGCGCGTTTGTTCACCTTCTGGTTTTGGTTCAATGGAATCTTGTCAATCTGCATCGTCACTGCAGGCACCATGTAGGGCGGTTTCTGATCAAGGATAAAGCTATTTAAAGCTTCGGTGTCCACCTGTTGGTCGCTGACGATATAGGCCGCAATGAACTTGCCGCCATTCTCGTCATCGAAGGCCTGCACCGTGGCATCCTTGATGCCGGGAAACTCGCGAATGACAGCTTCCACCTCCTTCAGCTCAATGCGGAAACCGCGAATCTTCACCTGGCCATCCCTGCGGCCGATGAACTGCAGGTTGCCGTCGGGCAGCCAGCGCACGATGTCGCCAGTCTTATATACCCGAGCATATTTTTCATTGTCTGTAAAGGGATTCTGAATAAACACTTCTGCGTTCTTGTCCGGTCGGTTCAGGTATCCGAGTGCCACTTGCGGTCCGGCTACCCACATTTCACCCATAGCCCCCACAGGCAGACGACGTCCCTGTTGATCGACTACATAAAGCCGCACATTGTCCAAAGGTTTGCCAATGGGGACATCCGTATCTTTCTTTGTGATAGGATAGACAGTGATGATGATGGTGGCCTCCGTAGGACCATAGCCGTTGTGCAACTGATAGCCTTGAGGCGGAGCGATACTGGCCAGTTTCTCGCCAGCCACCGAGAGATGCATCAAGGAGTGATTCTCAATGTTCGTTGCAAACTGATAGCCCACCTGTGTAGTCATGAAGGTATGGGTGATGTGTTCGCGCTCCAGGTATTCGTTGAGCGACACAAGATCCAGGCGCAGTTCCTCAGGGATGATGTGCACGGTGGCACCGCGCGTCAGTGGCGGATAGATACCCTCCTGATGGACATCGAAACCATAGCTGGCATATTCAGCCACATTATGCTCTGGCTTTAGGTCGTAATATTTCCAGTACCAGTTGCAGTAGCATACCAGATTGGCATGTGTCAGTTGGCAACCTTTGGGAATGCCTGTCGAGCCGGAGGTATAAAGGAGGATAAAAAGAGAGTCGGGTTTCGGTTCCGTAGGCTGCGACAGAGTCGCAGCTAACGAAAGCAGGTCCTTGGTCAGCAGCACTTCGCCCTGATATTCGTCAACGAGGTCACGCAACTCCTCGTCGGCAATGAGCAACTTCGCGCCGGCATCTTTCATCATGAAGTTCAGGCGTTCCTTCGGATAGCTGGGATCCAGCGGCTGATAGGCACAGCCAGCCTTCAGCACGCCGAGTGAGGCAATAGCCATCCACTCGCAGCGAGGAATGATGACAGAAACGGCATCGCCCACGCCCAGTCCTTTGGATACGATATAGCCTGCAATGCGGTCGCTGATGTCATCTACCTCGGCATAGGTGTAACGATGGTCCTTGAAAACGACGGCTTCGGCATCTGGTGTGGCCTTGGCCTGCCGGCGGAACAGCGACACCACCGTCTGGGTGTCATCATAGGGACGGTCTGTATCGTTGAACGAGTCGAGAAGCTCCACCTGCGAAGCTGTGGTAATATTGATGTCGCTCAGTTTTTCTTCACTGAGGAACCCCGCTACCACCGCCTCATAGCTTTCCATCAACTGGGTGATAAGCAACTCGCTATACATATTGGCGCTGTATTCTGCCTCCACACAATAATGGCCGTCCTTCGTGTATGCCTTCAGATAGAGCGGCATCTCGCGGGTGTTGTTGTTCAGACGTCGGGCTGTCATCGGCTTGCCGCATAGTTCCAGACTATCGAACAGGGGTCCGTGCCAGACAAAGAGTGTGGCAGCCTGCAGTCCCAAGTCTGCGGCTACGTCAGCGTATGCGTAGGCCTCGTGCTGGCGCTGCCCCATCATTTGCCGCTCCCCAGCCCTCAGGAAGTCGAGCACGGTGGTGTCGTTGTCAAACTTCGTATAGACGGGCAATGTTCTTACCAACATGGCTACCGAGTGGGCCAGACGCTTATCGGCTCGCCCATTGTGTATCGTGTTGAACAGCACCTGCTGCTCGTTGTTGTATTTCGCCAGCAGAAAGCTGTAGGCTGCCGTGAAGAAAGTGCTCTTAAAGATGTCGTGCTCCTTGCAATAGGCTTCGACAGCATCGATGGCTACATTCATCGTCCGCGTCAGCAGACCCTCTTGAGGCTCTTCTCCGTCCAAATCGGGCAGCAACGGTGAATAGCAGTCGCCGCAATCGAAGTTTTCTGCATACCATTTTTTGTCCTCCTCAAAGGCCGGACTCTCGCGCTGCGCAGCCTCAGCCTGGGCTACCTCGGCCAAAGTCAATGCCTCGGCCTCTAACGTTTCGCCACGATAGGCTTTCTCGATGTCGGCCAGCAGCACCTTTCTCGATGTGCCGTCGCTGATGATATGGTGGATGTCCTGCAGCAGATAATAGTGCGCAGCATCCTTTAGCAGACGGATTCGGAACAAACGGTCATGATACAGGTCGAAGGGCTTGACGAAACTGTCGATGGTCATCTGTGGGTTGTCAACGGTCTCGACCTCGAGACTGAATGTCTCGCTATCGCAGATGGTTTGCACGGCATCGCCCTGCTCGTTCAACTCGATGCGCGTAAACAGCGTCGGGTGGGCCTTCACGGCAGCCTCGATGGCCGCCGTCAGTTTTTCCTCGTCCAAACTGGCGTCTAAGATGTAAACATAGGGTATGTTATAACAAGCCTCTCCCTGGTGGTTGACACATTCCACGTAGAGACCATACTGCGTTTTAGTTAATGGCGCGGAAATCTTCATATGTCAATTTTTACACTCTCTTAATTCAAACTTAACCTTGTATTTCTTGTGGAGGACGAAGATGGCTACCATCTCGATGAGGTAGGCCAGCAGATAGCTGAACCACAAATAGTGGGGCGCCATGTACGACATGATCCACAGCACGGGAATGACCGTCAGCGACAGTGCAAAGGAAATGAACAGCGCTATCTGGTGGTAGTTGTAGAGCTTATAGACGATCATGATGGTGTAGATGTAGCAGAACGGAATGAGACTGACGGCAAAGATGCGCAGCGCGTAGCAACCCTCGGCAATCATGTCTGCCTCGTAGGCTCCGAATAGATGCACGATCATCTCCGGCCATATCCACACACAGACGCAGGTGATGAGCATTGCCACGGTGATGAAGCCAAAAGATTTACGCTGTACCAGCATGAAAGCCTCATCGTCGCCCTTGCCCACCTGAATGGAGCCAAACGACTGGATGGTGCGGCAGACTCCCCCAAGGAAGAGGTTGTATATCTGCAACAGGTACATACAGATGGCGAAAGCGAAAACACCCGCCCGCCCCAGTGCCGAAACGACGATGTGGTTAGAGCAGAACAGCAGCACTGTCAGACAGACGGAAGCAATGGCCAGCGGTGCGCCTTGCGACACGATATCTTTCAGAGTAGAAATAAAACTTACCGGCCGCGCTGGCTTGTTCAGGGTGAGCCGCAGCGTGTTCTTGGCTGAGAAAAAATGGAACGCCATCATGGCGATGCCCACCACGTGGCCGATGACGGTAGCCGTAGAACTACTGGCAATACCCCATCCGAAATACTTGATGAACACAACGTCGAGCACCAGATGGACGGCATTATCGACGAAAATCGAGACCGACACCAGCTTCGGACTGCCATCGACACTGACCATCGTATCAATACCCCACATCAGCAGATAGAATGGTGCACCAAGCATCATCACCCGCAGATAGGCCTTAGTGGGCTCAAAGAGTTCCTCGCTGCTGCACAGCAACCTGGTGGAGGCATCGGGGAAGAACAGACCGAAGGCCGAGATAATGAGACCCGCCACCAGACAGGCCATCATCGATACGGTGAAGATGTACGAGGCGCGCTGCGTGTCCTTCTTCCCCAGCTGAATACCCACCAGCATGCCGGCACCCGTCGCCAGCAACATGTTGAGGGTAAACAGAAACTGTATCATGGTACGCGATATGTTGACGGCACTCACTGAGTCCTCGTCAATCAGGTTACCCACGATGATGGCGTCAATGACATTGCCCAGACAGGCCGAGAGGGCAATGAGAATGGACGACCATAAGAAACGCCAGAACTGGAGATTAAACTCCTTTTGCTCTTTTGTATTCATCTTGTATTCGTGTTTACTCAAAGAAACCGAATGCAGCAATCTGTCTCAACATCTGGATGATGTATTCGCTGAGGGTATCGCTCCAGTGGAAACCGAGACGGCGCAGGACTCAACTTGATGATACACGGAATATTATACTGCATCATCTGCGGATATTTCAGGCAGTCGTAAAGAACGCCCAACTGTGACTGGAGCAAAGGATAGGTTTTCATGTGTTCTCTTTGAAAAGCTGCTGGAGGAATTCCTGGCGCACCTGATTTTGCTCGAAAGCACCGATGTGGTGCATCGTGGTTGTGTAGGCCTCTTGTTTGGCGACCCCACGCATCTGCATGCAGAGGTGTCGTGCTTCGACGACGACCATGACACCGAGAGGGTTGAGTGCTTCCTGGATGCAATGAGCAATCTGCTGGGTCATGCGCTCCTGCACCTGCAGGCGATGGCTGAAGGTGTTGACGATGCGTGGAAGCTTTGACAGCCCTGTGATTTCGCCATTGGGTATGTAGGCGATGTGCACCTTCCCGAAGAAGGGTAGGAGATGGTGCTCACAAAGAGAGTAGAATTCGATGTCGCGCACGACGACCATGTTGTGGTAATTCTCCTTGAAGAGAGCTGAACGCAGGATGGCTATGGGGTCCTCGTCGTAGCCTCGCGTGAGTTCCAGCCATGCACGTGCTACGCGAATGGGCGTCTTGAGGAGGCCTTCGCGTGAGGGATTCTCGCCGAGAAGTTGAAGGATGTCCGCGTAGTGTTCGGCGAGCGCATCCTGGCGTTGCTGCTTAGTAATAGACATAAATCTTGCTTTTTACTATGCTGGCTTCTCCGAATTTTTGCGTGTCGCGCATCTTGCGGAGCTGTTCCAAGGCCTCCTCTCGCGTTTTGAAATCGCCAACGCGGCACACCCAACGCGGGGAGATGAAACTGGTATAGACGGACACGTCGCTGAAGCTGGAGCGTACGAGGCCAGCCATCCGATGGGCTTCGGACTTCGATTGTCGGCTATTGCCGCCGGCATAAACTTGGATGCGGTAGCCCACCGCTTGTGTGCGATGTCCGTGGTGCTGTTCGCGAAAGGAGTCAGCTGAGAGGGCTGTGGTATCGGGCTCCGTCTTATGGCTGTGAACGGGCTTGACGGCACCACTGTGGTTGCCAGGATGGGAGACCGGAGAATTGACTAGGGCCTCAATTTCGGCATCCTGACGGAGGGTTACCCGCCCCTCACCCGCCGTTTGACGGGTGAGGTGCTGGGTGAATGTCTCCTGGGCGTAAACGCCAGTGGGAAATAATAAAAGATAAATAAGAAATAAGAAATATGAAAAAATAAATAATAAATGAGGGGTATGGTCTCCCTCGCGGAAGCGCTTCGATCCCAACGTTTTGGCATTAGCCTTTAAGAAATCCTTATTTATCATTAATCTTTTATTTTAGTTTCGCTTTCTTCATAAAAAACATTCATGTCCTCGAGCTTTTTTGTATGTGCTCGGATACAAAATGTTTTTTAGCGCAAAGCGCGAGGTTTAGTTCCAAGCGTCGATGATACCCTTGAAGTCTGCACACTTCAGAGCAGCCCCACCGATGAGGCCGCCATCCACGTCGGGTTTGGAGAATATCTCCTTGGCGTTGCTGGGCTTGCAGCTTCCACCGTAGAGGATGCTGATGTTCTCGGCTGCAGCCTCGCCGAAACGGCCTGCGATGACGCCACGGATGAAAGCGTGCATGTCCTCGGCCTGCTCAGCAGTAGCGGTCTTGCCGGTGCCGATGGCCCACACGGGTTCGTAGGCTAGGATGATGTTGGCGAGCTGCTCCTCGGTGAGGTCGAAGAGGCTGTCGGCGAGCTGTGCGCCTACGACTTCGTTCTGCTTGCCGGCCTCGCGCTCCTCAAGCACTTCGCCGATGCAGAAGATGACCTTCAGCCCGTTGGCCAGGGCGAGGTTCACTTTCTCCTTCAGAATCTCGGCGGTCTCGCCGTAGTAAGCACGACGCTCGCTATGGCCAAGGATGACGTACTCGGCACCGGCGCTCTTGACCTGAGCAGCGCTAACCTCACCTGTGTAGGCGCCTTTCTCCTTGTCGGCGCAGTTCTCTGCGCCCAGACCGATGACGGTTCCAGCGACCACATCGGCCACCTTTGCCAGGTGAATGAAGGGTGTGCAGATGACGACATCACAGTTGGGTTTTTCGGCTGCGAGAGCGGCCTTCAGTTCGTTGGCGAGTGCCAGACCTTCTTGCAGGTTCAGGTTCATTTTCCAGTTGCCTGCTACAATTTTCTTTCTCATATTTTTCTATATTAGTGGTTTGAATGGGTTTGGGACTATTGGCCTTGTGGGGATTGCTTAAGCAACCCTTTTCGGGTGCAAAGATAGTGCTTTTTGGCGTTGGATGTTGCGCTGAACGTAAGTTTTTCGCGCTTTGCCCTATTTTTTCGAGTTCTCTGCTACGTGACTTCGCCTTTTACGCCACCACTGGAAACTCATGTAAGCGCGATCCATAAGGATTAACAGCGCGAGTGGACCGATGTACCATAGCAGCAGTGTGAGCAGTATGCGACGGTAGGTTTCTACGCGCGGATGGGCGATCTCAAGTTTCTCCAGAGAGCGCGTTAATTGATTCTCCTTCGGCAGGGTGCGATGGCTCCATTTGCCTAGGATGGTGCCATCGTGCAGGAGTATCAAGCCAGGATTACTGCGCGCCATGGTCTTCAGAGTGAGCTCGTCGGTGAATGCGAAGGGGTACTCGGCTCCTGTCATGTCCTGCCAGCGATGGATGACGCTGTCGCTGGAGGCGGTTAGGCACAGGAAACGGTAGCCGTAACGTTGTGCATAGTCGCATAGCGCGTTGATGCTTTCGAGGTTGCTGTCATCGGCCTGTTCTAAGTGCGGTGCAATCAGCAGGAACGTGTAGGATGGGTCGGCGAGGATGGCCTCGGTAGTATTGTCGGCATTGCCATCGAGAGGCTGCACCTCGAAGTCCAGAATCTCGGGTAATGCCTCTGGATCCTCGGGCCATTGCATCGCAGTCGGGATATGCTGCATGACATGGAATGGACGGAAGTCGATGATAGGCTCGCCGTAGAGGCATAAGCTCGTCAGGAACAGCGCATAAAGCACCGTGAACAACGACACTAACCACTGCAGCGACTGTGAGACAAGACGGGAGAGGCATTTGCGCTTCCACCACAGCAATGCCAACAACCCCAGCAGCACGATATTCTTGGCGAAGGTCTGCCAGTTGCTCAGATGCAGAGCGTCGCCGAAGCAGCCGCAGTCGGTGACGGCATTGGTGACAGCGAGCCACAGCGTCAGGGGCGTGTAGATAGCTGTCAGCAGTGACATGAGCACGATGGTGGAACGCCTGCGGATGGCGCAGAAGAGCAGGATACCAAGCGTGAACTCCGTCACTCCCAAGGCGATGGCTGTGAACAATGGAATGTAATCGCCCGAGAAGAAGCCAGAGAGTTTCAGCGCCTCAAGATAATCGTGAATCTTGTACGCCGTACCGCTGGGGTCAATGAGCTTGACCAGCCCGGAAAAAACAAAAGTGGCGGACACCACCAACCGGCATGTGTTCACCACTGTCCATTGTAGCTTGCTATTCATTCTCCGAAGGTCAGTTTGATGAGTCCGAAAACGGCGTAGTTCATCATGTCCATGTAGTTGGCATCAATGCCTTCGCTGATGAGTGTAGCGCCACCGAGTTCTTCGATTTGCTTGGTTCGGAATATCTTCTGGAGAATGATGTCTGTGTAACTGCTCACGCGCATCCCACGCCACGCCTCGTCGTAGTCGTGATTCTTGCGGAGCATGAGTTGGAGGGAGTCTTCTGCCAGACGGTCGTATTCGGCGATGGCCTCGTCGGTGGTCATGTCATCGGGCGTCTCAGCAATGCCATGTTCCAGCTGGATGAGTCCAATGATGGAGTAGTTGACGATGGCGATGAACTCAGGACGAATGCCCTCGCCCACTTTCGACTCGCCCTTCATCTCCAACGAGCGGATGCGGTTGGCCTTGATGTATAGTTGGTCTGTCAGGGAGGGGATGCGGAGAATGCGCCACGCGGCACCGTAGTCGTGCAATTTCTTGACGAAGACGTCGCGGCATTCCTTCATGACCGCACGGAACTGCGCCTCGGTGTTCATCGTTCGGAGAAGTCAGGAATGGTTTAGGAATACTTTAGGATTTGCCCCACGCGCAGTGTGGTCTTTGTGGAGATGCCGTTGGCGCGACAGAGCTTGGCCACAGTCGTTCCACGCTTGCGGGCGATGCTTCCGAGCGTCTCACCAGCACGCACCTTGTGAATGCGGGTGTTCTGTGCGGCCCTGCGGTTACGGGTGTTCTTGGCCACAGAGGAGGAGTTGTAGGTCACCTCTACGCCTTCGCCCTCAGCCATAGCGACATCTTCCTCAGCGGTGCCGGCGTCGTTGACGTCGTGCTTGCCCAGCAGCAGTCCGCGACCGCGCCCCTTGAAGATGTAGAAGTCACCCGTGACGTCCTGATGCTCGAAGTCGAAGAGCTTGGCAGGATCGATGTACTCGCCCAGCAGGCGCGTCTCGAAATGCAAGTGTGTACCTGTGCTGCGTCCTGTGCTGCCAGCCAGACCGATGGCCTCGCCGGCCTTCACCGTCTGGTCCTTCTTGGTCAAATGCTTGGACAGGTGGCCGTAGATGGTTTCCAAGCCGTTGGGGTGACGGATGACGACAACATTGCCGTAGCCGCCACGCTGGAAAGTGACAACGCGCACTTTTCCATCGAAGGCTGCACGAATAGTGTCGCCCTTGTAGGCGTTGATATCAATGCCCTTATGCTGGCGACGGAAACGAGGGCGATAACCATAATTGGAGGTCACGATTCGATTGTTGGTAGGCATACAGAAACCGCGCAGATCAATCTTGTATTCACTTGGAAGCTGCACGCTTCCGTACATGTTGATGTAGTCGTCCTCCCAGCTTGGATATAGGTCCGCAGCGGGGTTTTCGAGATTCTCTTGGTGGAAAAGGCGCTGGATTTCTACGCTATCGACAGCGCGCATTTTCTTATCGACAGGGGCCTGACGAGCAATCATGTCTTGACCCATAACAGATGTTATGCAGGCGATGAATGCAAGTGTGGCTGCTGTGCGTTGGATAAATAAATTCAGCATTGTTAAGGTAAGATTTTCAGGATTTAACACTCGTCAACAGCATAGATGAAGTCCTGCATGCCCGCTCGATAATCAAAAATTTCCTCGGGACGGAAGAAACGGGCCAACTCGACGGCTGCATTCTCAACAGAGTCTGAGGCATGAACGATGTTCTGCTGGTTGCTCATTGCATAATCGCCGCGAATGGTGCCGGGATCGGCAGCACGACCGTTGGTGAACCCCGTCATGGCGCGTACAACTTGAACGGCTTCGACACCACTAATCGCCATCGCCACGATAGGAGATGCCATCATTGATTTTGCGAGAAGTGGGAAGAACGGGCGATCAACCAAATGTGCGTAGTGGTCGCGAAGGATGGCTTCGTTCAGCTGCATCATTTTCATGCCTGCGATGCGCAGACCTCGGCGCTCAAAACGGTGGACAATCTCGCCAATCAGTTGGCGTTGTACGCAACTGGGTTTGAGCAGGACGAGTGTTGTTTCCATAAATATCGTTAATGTGACTTTTTACTCTCTTTACGTACGTGCGTACTACACGTTTCGGCGGCAAAGGTAGTGAAAATCTTTGTAACGCACGATAATTATTAACGTTTTTTTAAGTTTTGAGTGTAAAAAACGCACCAAATGATATGTCTGCGCCTCAAATCTAAGCCTTTTGTCTCATTTTTATGGGATTAGCAGCGAGCTGTCGCCGTAGCTTAAAAAACGGAAATCGTGATCTAATGCATAGCGGTAAATGTCTTTCCAGTGATCATCGCCTACGAAGGCTGATACGAGCAGCAGTAGTGTGGATTGGGGCTGGTGGAAATTTGTAACTATTCTGCGAACGATATGGTAATCATATCCTGGGGCAATGATGATTTTTGTGGCCGTGTGCAGTGCGTCCAAATGGTTGCGGTTCAACCAGTCAAGAATTGCGGCCAGGCATTTCTCGCTTTCCACTCCATCATTTTTTGCATCTTCATAAGGCTCCCACTGATTCACCTTCAAATCTTCTTCGGCGGCGTTAGGATTCTGAAGAAGCTTTTTGCCGATATAATACAGCGACTCAAGCGTACGAACGCTGGTTGTTCCTACGGCCGTACATTCGCATCCGTGACGCAGAAGTGCTTCTATAACCTTTCGATGAACATAGATCCATTCGGAATGCATCTCATGACCTTCAATGCGTTCGCTTTTTACAGGCTTGAAGGTGCCCGCTCCTACGTGGAGTGTCAACTCTACCCGCTCAATGCCACGTTGGTCAATGGCTTCTAGCACGCGAGGTGTAAAATGAAGTCCTGCGGTGGGCGCGGCCACGCTGCCTTTTACTTTGGAATAGACTGTTTGATAGGTGGTTAGGTCACTGGTTTCGGTCTGACGATTCAAGTATGGCGGAATTGGAAGCTCGCCACAGTTTTCCAATACCTGTGCCCAAGTCAGTTCCGCGTCGTTCCACGTAAAGCGGATTAAATCTGAAGACCCTACTCTTTCGGCTGTAAGACAATGGTCTTTCCCCTCGAAGACCACGGTGTTCCTGAGCACTCCTTTCTTCCATTTTTTTGCATTGCCCACGAGGCAGTGCCATGTGCAGCACTGCGTCTGCTGAAACATCAGCGCATAGTCGTTAGGCTCTGCAGGCTCTAGACAGAATACCTCGATGAGCGCCCCTGTCTCTTTGTGGAAGCGAAGGCGTGCCTGGATAACGCGGGTGTTGTTCATCACCAGCAACGATCCCTTAGGCAGCAGCTCTGGCAGATTTTGGAAATGATAATGACTGATATCGCCGTGGTTGTATACCAGCAGCTTCGATGCGTCGCGCTCAGCCAAAGGATATTTGGCAATGCGTTCGTCTGGCAGCTCGTATGCAAAGTCGGCGATTTGTATGTTTTTGGGGTCGTTCAACTTTTTAATTTTTAATTTTCAGCTGAAAACGTCTTTTTCACCCAATCGTTACCATTGTTGCCCCATGCTCGTACTTTGGGTGGGGCGCATTCTCAATAGTGCATGTGCGATAACGGTAGCGCAGTTCCTTGAGTATCGCTTCCCGAAGAACGTCGTTGTCCTTTCCATGAATGAAAACGATGTGCTGTCCGCGCTTGTGGATATTGCGGTCCATCATAATGCGAAACTCGGTGAGTTGAGTGTTCAATAGCACAGCCGGTGAGAGTCCTTCTGTGTGATCAAGCAGGGCGTTGATGTGAAGGTCCACTTCAATGACATTGCGCTTTTCTGTATGTTGCTTTCGGCTCATCTCTTTTTCGCTCTGTACACGCAGCTCTTCCTTTAGCGCGCGCTTGGCAGCCTTCAGTGCTTCACGCTCCTCGGCACGTGTTCGCAGCGGAGCTTCTGCAACGGGTGTTGCCTCTTGGGATTCTGTTGGCTCTTCAGGCTGTTCTGGTTCGGGCGCTGCTATGGATTCGATGCCACGCATCGCATCCAATACCTCTTCAGCTTCTGTGAACACCTGTTTGATAGGGCGATCGTCGCGAACGATGTCATACACCAATGCGGGCTCGCGGAAGAATGGTGAGGGTTGGAAAACGTGCAGCTTGTAGAACTTCACAGTATCAAGACGCAGTTCTACGCCCGCGGCGGGCTTTGTCAAGTAGGGCTTATCCTGCTTCCAGGCAATCAGTTGCACACTCAACCGTTCCAGATCGTTGAGCAGTGAGCGGTCGAAGGTCTCCAGTAATTGTTTTGTATTAGGTTCAATAATGCCTTGCCAACGCAGGTGCCACGCAGATCCTTCATTGTTAGCGTACACTACGCTGATAAAGTAGTTGGAGTCGTTAATAAGATAGCTCTCGAAACGAGTGCTTGACAACTCACGAGGATTCTCTGGTACAAAAGCCAGACACACGTTCAGTAAATCGCCTCCCTTGCGCTCCACCGCCTTGGGCTGGTAACTTACAGGACGTGCTGATGGGTCGTCCTCGATGCCGTCTTCCAAGAAGCGCACCTTGGGCGCGGGTGCCTGTTTCTTCTTGACTTCAAAATTGTTGGCGTTCGTTTCGATGACTACCACTTTAGAACGAAGCATGGGTACTTCAAATCCGTCTTGATCTTCGACCAGCACGATGCTCTTGCCCTCAAAGCCGGCAATGACACCGCCCCCTACTTCGTTAAGAAATCGAACTTTATCTCCTATTTTCATCGTTATTTTTACTTTTTTGGGCGCAAAGGTAGGAATTTTTTAGCGAATTATACCTTTTCTATCAAAAAATCCCTTATCTTTGTCGGCAAATCGACTACTTCTGTCAAAAATGGAACAGAATATATTTGCAAAGCTCATAGCTGAACGCTTAGGTATACGCGAGAAGCAGGTGGAAGGTACGTTGTCGTTGTTGGACAACGGCTCCACTATACCTTTCATAGCCCGTTACCGCAAGGAGCGTACTGGTTCTCTTGACGAGGTGCAGATTGCAGCTATTGCCGAGCAGAACGAACGCCTTAAGGAACTAGCAAAGCGAAAAGATACTATCATCAGGACTATTACCGAGTTGGGGAAAATGACGATCGAATTGCAGGAGCGCATCAATGATTGTTGGGATACCACTGCGCTTGAGGATATCTATCTCCCTTATAAACCGAAACGTCACACACGTGCGCAGGTGGCTCGTGAGCAGGGATTGGAACCCTTGGCGATTCTTCTCCTTCGTGGCGAATCTCGCCCAGAGGTCGTAGCGCAACGCTTTGTCAATGAAAAAACTCCTTCTGTTGAGATAGCTCTTCAAGGCGCTCGGGATATAATTGCCGAGATGGTCAGTGAAGACGAACGCTCTCGTCAAACCGTTCGTGGCGCTTTTCGCCGCACTGCATATATCAATGCGAAGGTTGTCAGAGCTAAGGCAGAGACCGAAGAAGCCCAGAAGTACTCCGATTATTTCGAATGGAGCGAGCCGCTCAAACGCTGTTCCAGTCACCGTCTGCTCGCCATGCGTCGCGGCGAAGCAGAAGGAGTCCTTCGTGTAAACATAACAATAGATGACGAGGAGGCTGTGCAAAAGTTGCAACGTCAGTGGAAAACAAACCTCCAGACCTCCCCCGTCAAGGAAGAGAGGGATTGCGTGCAGTTGATAAATGAGGCCGTTGCCGATGGCTATAAGCGTTTGCTGTGTCCATCCATAGAGAATGAGTTTGCAGCATCTAGTAAAGAGCGTGCTGACGAAGAAGCCATTCGCGTCTTTGCTGAGAACTTACGGCAGCTTCTTCTAAGTGCCCCACTAGGTCAGAAGCGTGTGATGGGCATTGATCCAGGCTTTCGCACGGGCTGTAAAGTTGTATGCCTCGATGCTCATGGTAACCTTCTTCATCACGATGCCATCTTCCCCCACCCGCCTGTGCGCAAGCCCGCAGAGGCCGCACAATCCTTGACAGAGATGGTTGGGAAATACAAAGTGGAAGCTATAGCCATTGGCAATGGAACAGCCAGTCGCGAAACTAAAGGATTTGTGGAAATGGTCCTGGGCACTTCAACGGCTATTTATGTTGTTTCAGAGGATGGCGCTTCTGTGTATTCAGCTTCAAAGGTAGCTCGCGAGGAGTTCCCCGATGAGGATGTAACTGTTCGTGGAGCTGTCAGCATAGGACGACGTTTGATGGATCCTTTGGCAGAGTTGGTGAAGATCGACCCCAAAAGTATAGGTGTAGGGCAGTACCAGCACGATGTCGATCAGGGCATGCTTAAGCACTGCCTTGACCAGACCGTTGAGAGTTGTGTCAATAGTGTGGGGGTTAACCTTAATACTGCATCCGTACACTTGCTCACATATGTCAGTGGTCTTGGCCCAGCCTTGGCAAAGAACATTGTGGATTATCGTTGTAAGAATGGTGCCTTCACTAGTCGTGCACAACTGAAGAAGGTGTCGCGCCTAGGACCTTCAGCCTTTGAGCAGTGCGCAGGTTTCCTTCGCATTAACGACGCAGAGAATCCTCTCGACAATAGTGCTGTACACCCTGAACGCTATGCCCTTGTAGAGCAGATTGCCAAGGACCTGGGTTGCAAGGTTATTGACCTTATTCAAAAAAAAGAATTACGTGTGCGCGTAGATTTAAATAGGTATGTTAGCCCAGAAGTCGGACTTCCCACATTGACCGACATAATGCGTGAACTGGAAAAGCCAGGCCGAGATCCTCGCGAAGCAATCGAAGAGTTTGAATTCGATAGCCGTGTTACTTCTATCGACGACCTCATCCCCGGCATGGAACTTCTTGGTATTGTTACGAATATTACAAACTTCGGTGCTTTCGTGGATATTGGCGTACATCAGGATGGCCTTGTTCATATCTCTCAACTAGCGGACAAATATGTCAGCAATCCCACCGATGTGGTACATCTTCATCAGCATGTAACTGTGCGGGTCCTAGAAGTGGATCGACGTCGTAATCGAATATCCCTTTCTATGAAACACCACGGAATATGATAGACGCTCAACCAAGAAACTCTTCAGCTCCCGATTACGCTTTCATAGACGTAATCCTATTGGCTTACCGTCTAGGTCGTGCCAGGTATAATGAACAGAAAGTAGCCCTATTGGCGGCAGCACAGGTGGCAACAGATGCTCTGACGTTCCTTACGGCATTGGAGAACTTTGGCGTTGGACCGCGGACGCAATTGCATCGTTTCGTCGGCGAGATATTGTCGTCATTGCCCTATTATCGGGCGCAGTATCCTGCGGTCCTTGGTCTGCATCGTGAAGATGAGACGGTAGAGTCATTTCTCAATAATCCACGCGCCCTTTCGCTAGTAGAGGGGGTGCTGACGGTGCCTCAGCAGAACCTCCTCCGCGAATCGTATTGGTGGTTTGTACGCAATCATCAGCCTATGTACGTTGACCCCAAACGCGGAAACTGCATGGGCCTTTATTCGACAGAGCCTCAAGATAATGCTTCAGCGCTTGAGCGTTTTGAGGATTACCTGACAAGGATGCAGCAACATAAGAATCAGCGAATTCGGTCTAGTTATGAAGGCCTCCCTGTGGGCATCGTTCTTGCAATCCTGAAACGAGCGTTCCTTTGAGCAAAGGATGAAGTAATAAAGAAACTAAATATAACAACGAGCGACAATGAAATTCATATCATGGAATGTGAACGGCTTGAGAGCCTGTGATGGGAAAGGATTTAGGGATTATTTCAAGTCATTGAATGCCGACTTTTTCTGCTTGCAGGAAACCAAAATGCAGGCAGGCCAACTGGATATTGCCTTCGATGGCTATGAGAGCTATTGGAACTACGCCGAGAAGAAAGGCTACAGTGGTACGGCAATATTTACCAAACACCACCCGCTGAGTTTTGCTTATGGGCTTGGCATTGCCGAACACGATCATGAAGGGCGTGTCATCACACTGGAGTACCCGGATTTCTATGTTGTCACCGTCTATACACCCAATTCGCAGGATGGTCTCAAACGGTTAGATTATCGTATGACGTGGGATGATGCGTTCAGGAACTATCTCGTAAGCTTGGATGCACGTAAACCTGTTTTGGTCTGTGGCGACATGAATGTCGCTCACGAGGAAATCGATCTGAAAAATCCTAAGTCCAATCGTATGAATGCAGGTTTTACCGACGAAGAACGTTCCAAGTTTTCGGCTTTGTTGGCTGCAGGCTTCACCGACACATGGCGCGCTTGCAATCCAGAAGTCCGCGATGTCTATTCTTGGTGGAGCTACCGCTTCCAAGCCCGTCAGAAGAACGCGGGTTGGCGCATCGACTACTGGCTTGTCAGCAATCGTTTGTACCAACAAGTTGTGGACGTCCAAATCCACACGGATATCCTAGGTAGCGACCACTGTCCTGTGGAAGTGGATCTGGTGTTTTAGAGGTTCGGAATCGTCGTGAAGAACGTAGAACCGGGCAAGCCTGCGGCATTGTGCAGATCGGCGTTCGTGAAACCTTGCCATCCATAGCGCGCAGCTTTTGGCCACTTGACAAAAGGCGATGAGAGGATTATCTTGTCGCCTTCTATCTGGATGGTGGCTGGGTAGAATAGACCATCAGCGCCAGCCATTTCGAAACCATGTGTGCAGGCGAGGCCGTCAGCATTGTCAAAGCTGAGCACAGCGGTGTTGTGCTGTCCATTGACCGCACTGCGCAAGGTGGGCCCTTCGCTGACGATATCGTGTCCATACGTGTGCTTCAGAGCCTGCAGTGCCAGGCGCTCGCCCACGGGTCGTTTCGTGCGGTAGTGCACATCGGCGATATCCCCCACATCGCTGCTAACAGCCATCCATGTGTCGGGCAACTCCTGTGCCAAGCGACGCTGGCTGTCGCGGAATGCGGGCCACGACGGGCGCGGCAGGCTGGAGAGCTGCACGAAGTAGAAGGGCAGCTTGGGTTGCTCTTGGAACTCGCTGCGCCAGGTGCGGGCAAACTCTTTGCGCCAGGACTGCTGAAGCAGGCGGAACAGGCGGTCGTGAACCTCTAGGTTATGGGCATTGCTACAGCCTTGATACCAGATGACACCCTTCAGGGCATAGTGTTCCAGTGGCTGTATGGCAGCTTCGAAGAGGTAGCAGGGGTCGTAGGGGTGACGCTGCAGCGTGTTATAGGCCGCACTTTCCTTGTTCAGCGCGTGGGCAATGTTTTGGCTCATGCGCCCTCGTGCCCACGGCTGGCCGTAGTCGCTGTTGCGCCAGTCACGCAGGATATTCGGGAACTCCCATTCCAACGTCGTACGATCCACCCATGACTCCGTTGTCGAACCGCCGACGGCATTGCAGATGATTCCGATGGGCACATCCTGAAGGCTGTCACACAGCACGCGGGCGAAGTTGAAGGCCACGTCTGAGAACCAGGCCACCACCTCGGGTGAGGCCGCTTTCCAACCTTGGAAATCCATGTGGCGCAGCTGGTTGGTGTAGAGGAGCACGCTGTCGTCCCATTCCACGGCATCAGTCCTCGCGCGTGCAGGCATATTATATAGGTGTAGCCGGTTGCCGAGGCGTGCAGCGTCGGCCAGGTCAGCCTCCTGCGTGTTGCACTCGTTGACACGCAACTCCATGTTCGACTGTCCGCTGGCCAGCCACACATCGCCGAAATAGACATCGTCGAGTGTGATAGACTGTTTTTCCTTCGTTGTGAGATTGCTGAGTGTCAGTGGGTAGCGTGTGGGGTAGTAAAATGTGTAGTGATTGGTAGGCAGTGCCGAAGAGGTGAAGGTGAACGTATAGGGGCCTCCTGCCTCCTTGCGGCTCAGCTCCATGGACCATGAGCCGTCCGTCTGTGTGAAGGTAGAGTGTTCTTCAACCACCTTGCCGTCTTTCATGACCTTGAGCTCCACTTGTTGGCGTGCGTTGGCTGTACCGTGCAGCACCACGGGTTCGTCGCGCTGTAGCACCATCCCGTTGCCATAGAGCACTGGCAGGCGCAGGCCTCCGTGGTCGCCCGTGAGGGCACCATAGACCGTGCGGGCCAGGATCTGAGCACCTTCAGCGTTGGGATGCAGGGCATCGGGGAATAGGTCTGGGCGGCTGTGCAAGGGCGTGTAGAGGTCGATGAGTTGCACTCCGGCGCCCTGAGCCACCTGCTTGATGGCCTCTTGAATCTGTGCGTGCCAGTCGCGCGTGCCGCTCTGGAAGCGTGGATGGCGGTCGAAGATGGGTGTCATCTGGCAGATGAGGATGCGCGCCTGCGGGTTCACCGTCAGGAACGAGTCGATCAGCGCTCGGTAGTTGGGGATGAACTCCTCCTTCCAGTCTGGCCAGTTGCGCGGGTCTGTGTCGTTCAGTCCCAGGTGTATGACCACCCAGTCCGCCTTGAAATTCAATGCCTGATGAAACTCTGGCACTTTGATGTATGGACGGTGCCCTTTATATAATAAGGTGGAGCCCGAATGGCCGAAGTTGCCCACTTCATAGCGCCCTGCGCCATAGGTGTTGTCTAGCATCTCCTGTAGGCGCACAGGATAGGCTGTGTGTTTACGGTCGGCGAGTCCGTAACCGTAGGTAACGCTGTTGCCTACGCAGGCTACGCGTAGCGGTTGTGCCAACTTTTTCGGACGGGCCGCAATGGGGGCCAAAAGAACGGCCACGAAGAATAGCAGGGAAAAAAATAAGGATCTCAAGGTCATAGGGAAGTCCTTTTAAGGGTTTCTGGTGGCAAATATACGCTTTATTTGTGAAAGAAAAACAAAAAACAAAAACTTTTCTCTGAAATGATAATTTTTTATGAAGAAGATATTGCTACAAACAAAAAAACGTTGTACCTTTGCACGCGAATTGGTTTTCCAAAATGGACAACTTTTTCGACAAAGCAAAGCAAAAAGTTTTCCAAAACGGACAACTTTCTGATTACCAACATCGATTCTCTAATAAGAAAATATACGACCAAATGGAAATCAAAAACTTTACCATTACCAAACGCGATGGCTCTAAGGACAGCTTCTCGCTGGACAAGATTATGAATGCCATCGTGAAGGCTTTCGAGAGCGTTGGAGAACCCTCAGACTTGGCTTCTATCTCAAAGATTATCAGCCGTCTGGATATAAAGGATGATATCACCGTCGAGGATATCCAGAACCAAGTAGAAGAAGCGCTGATGAGTGAGGGCTTCTACAAGGTTGCTAAGTCGTTCATGCTCTATCGCCAGGCCCATACAGAGGATCGCGAGACGCTGGCGAAGCTGCAGTTCCTTTCCGATTATATGGAATCGGCTAATGCGGCAACTGCATCAAAGTTTGACGCCAACGCCAACGTGGAGCATAAAAATATTGCAACTTTAATAGGCGAGTTGCCCAAGTCGAACTTCATCCGTCTGAACCGTCGTCTGCTCACCGAGCGCATCAAGAGGATGTATGGAAAAGAACTGGCCGATGAGTATATCGACAAGCTGACACACCACTTTATATATAAGAACGACGAAACCTCGCTGGCCAACTATTGCGCTTCCATCACCATGTACCCCTGGCTCATCGGCGGCACGCTGGACATCGGCGGCAACTCTACAGCCCCCACGAACCTGAAGTCGTTTGCCGGTGGCTTCATCAATATGGTCTTCATGGTCAGCTCCATGCTTGCCGGCGCGTGTGCAACGCCGGAGTTCCTGATGTACATGAACTACTTCATTGGTAAGGAGTATGGCAAGGACTACTGGAAGCGTGCCGACGAGCAGGCCGACCTGAGCCTGAAGAAGCGCACCATCGATAAGATCATCACCGACTATTTCGAGCAGATTGTATATTCCCTGAACCAGCCCACAGGTGCCCGCAACTACCAGGCTGTGTTCTGGAACGTGGCCTACTACGACCGTTACTACTTCGAGAGCATCTTCGGCGAGTTCTACTTTCCCGACGGCTCGCAGCCCGACTGGGACGGCCTCTCATGGCTGCAGAAGCGCTTCATGAAGTGGTTCAATAAGGAGCGCACGAAGACCCTGCTGACATTCCCCGTAGAGACGATGGCGCTGCTCGTGGATGAGAACGGCGAGTGCAAGGACAAGGAATGGGGCGAGTTCACGGCTGAGATGTACAGCGAGGGTCACTCCTTCTTCACCTATATGAGCGACAACGCCGACTCTCTCAGCAGCTGCTGCCGCCTGCGCAACGAGATCACCGACAACGGCTTCAGCTATACGCTGGGCGCTGGTGGTGTCTCAACGGGTTCCAAAAGCGTGCTCACCATCAACCTGAACCGCTGCATCCAGTATGCTGTGAACCATAAGAAGGACTATCTGGAATACCTTGGCGAAGTCATCGACCTCTGCCACAAGGTGCAGCTGGCCTACAACGAGAACCTCAAGGACCTGCAGGCTCACGGCATGCTGCCGCTCTTCGATGCCGGCTACATTAACATCGGACGTCAGTACCTGACCATCGGCATCAACGGACTCGTGGAGGCCGCAGAGTTCATGGGGCTGAAGATCACGCCCAACGACGACTACATGCACTTCGTTCAGGGCATCCTCGGTCTCATTGAGAAGTACAACAAGCAGTATAGAACCAAGGAGGTCATGTTCAACTGCGAGATGATACCGGCTGAGAATGTGGGTGTCAAGCATGCTAAATGGGACCGCGAGGACGGCTACTTCGTGCCGCGTGATTGCTACAATAGCTATTTCTATGTCGTCGAGGATGACTCGCTGAGCGTCATCGACAAGTTCAAGCTCCACGGCGCCCCCTACATCGAACACCTCACGGGTGGCTCCGCGCTGCACATGAACCTCGAGGAACACCTCTCGAAGGAGCAGTACATGCAACTCTTGAAGGTGGCTGCCAAGGAAGGATGCAATTACTTCACCTTCAACATTCCCAACACCGTGTGCAACGACTGCGGCACCATCGACAAGCGCTACCTGAAGGAGTGCCCCCACTGCCACTCGAAGAACGTCGATTACATGACCCGCATCATCGGCTATCTCAAGCGAGTGAGCAACTTCTCACAGGCACGTCAGGAAGAAGCAGCGCGTCGCTACTACGCTAATGCGTAATTCGTAAAAACGAGACACGAATGCTCAAGTACGTCAACACGGGAATCGTCTTTCAGGAAATCCCCGACGAAGTAACGCTGGCCATCAACATCTCGGGCTGCCCTTGCCGCTGCCCGGGATGCCACAGCCATTACCTATGGGATGATATAGGGTTGCCGTTGGACACCGATGCCATTGATGACTTTGTACGTAAATATGGCCACGACATCACTTGTATCGCTATGATGGGGGGGGACAATGATCCTATGAGCGTGCAGCTACTAGCCCAGTATATCCATGAAAATCATCCGCTGTACCATGTGGCTTGGTACAGCGGGCGCCTGAGGATACCTCCAGGAGTCTGCAAGGAGGATTTCGATTATATCAAGATAGGTCCCTACATCCGCCATCTGGGGCCTCTGAACAGTCCTACGACGAATCAGCGCCTCTATCGTCAGACTGCTGAAGGTGCTTTTGAGGATATTACGCAACGTTTCTGGCGCACTGCCACGGCATAAGTCCCGCAATCCTTGCAAATCATGCCATATATTCCTGTGCGGTCAAAATGAGGCTCAGTCATTACATATCAGAATACATGGGCGTTATGGTGCTGCTGGTCGCTGCTATCGCGCTATGCTGGCCCACGTCGTTCTCGTGGATTGACACGTGGACGATTAACCCGCTGTTGGGTGTGATTATGTTTGGTATGGGCCTGACGCTTTCGCCGCAGGACTTTTGCGTCGTCCTAAGCCGTCCCAAGGATATCATGATCGGTTGCCTAACACAGTTTACGATTATGCCCTTGCTCGCATTTGCATTGACGTGGGTTTTCTCGCTCTCAAAGGAACTTGCGTTGGGCGTGATCCTTGTAGGCTGTTGTCCAGGCGGAACGGCCTCCAACGTAATCACCTATCTTGCAAAGGGTGACCTGGCATTGTCGGTGGGCATGACCGCCACGTCCACACTGCTTGCTCCCGTTCTCACCCCGCTACTCGTCTGGATTCTTGCTGACACCATGGTCGAGGTGGACACTATAGGAATGCTGCTGAGCATTGTTTATGTGGTCATAGCGCCGATTGTCATGGGTCTGCTGTTTCAGCGTTTCCTACCGAAAACGACGTGTCGCATGGTGCCTTATTTGCCGGCTTTTTCTTCGTTGGCCATTGCTTTTGTGGTGGGGGTTATAGTGTCACACAATGCTGGTCATCTGCTGGTAGGTGGACTGCTTGTTGTTTTGGTAGTCATGCTTCATAACCTCTGTGGCTTGGGACTTGGCTACCTGGCAGCATGTCTGCTTCACCTCCCAGAACCCAAGAAACGTGCCGTCTCAATTGAAGTGGGGATGCAGAACTCTGGGTTGGCCAGTAGTCTTGCCACGTTGCATTTTGCTGCCTACCCCCTTGCTGCTATCCCTGGCGCCCTCTTCAGTGTATGGCATAATATCAGCGGTGCTTTGATTGCCTTTTTCATGAGGAAATCTTGAAAAAATCAGTGAAGCCCCGAAAGCATGAAAGGCTTTCGGGGCTTATAATTGAGACCGCTATAGTGTGTTCTTGTTCTTTATGCTATGTCGATGTGGCGCGAGACCTTGACTTCCTCTTTCTTCACCTTCGGGAGTACGATGGTGAGAACGCCGTCCTCGACCTTGGCGGTGATGCCGTCCTTCTGCACATCCTCAGGCAGCGAGTAGGCCTGCTGGTAGTTGGTGTAGGAGAACTCGCGGCGCAGGTAGTGCTCTTTCTTGTCCTCTTCCTTGTGCTCGAACTTGTTCTCGATGGCGATGTTCAGGTTGCCTTCATCGTTGATGCTGATGCGGCAGAACTCTTTCTTCAGACCAGGAGCTGCGACTTCCATGGTGTAGGCATTTTCATCGACTTTGACGTTGACAGCGGGTGCTGTGCGGTGTGTGGTTGGAACGATATCGGTGTTGAAGAAATCATCGAATACGGTGGGGAACCAACTGTTCTTAAACATTACGGGTAACATAATTAAAACCTCCTATTGTTTAATGGTTAAACTTAAATTTCTTTGTTGGGCCTCGGCTTTCGCTTCGGCGTTACACCCATGAAATGGCAATGAGTGTGCCAAAGAGGAAACTGTGCCAAAGAATAAGCTAACCACCTCATTATCACGACAAATTGTCGCAAATGTGGACATTTTGTCGCTTCCTGTGTGGTCGTTTTGTCGCAAAGGGGAGGGTAGGAGGGGCTCAGGCGTAGAAGTCGGGGAAGGCCACGGGCGCAAAACCGCGCTCGATGCTCTCCCGCGACAGGGGGATGGCGGCACACCACGTGGCCATGTCGTAGAGGCTGATGGCGAGCGGCGTGCCGTGGCGCAGGCTGTGGATGAGGTGTTGGTTCATGGCCACCGTCATGGCTTCATGCGAGGCGCGCCCTTGGTCGTGCAGCTCGATGCGGCCGCGCGTGCCGATGAATGTGAACTGCCGCTCATAAGGCTGCTGGGTGAGCACGTTGTGTTTTAAAAGAATCGTGCGCCCGCGCGAGGTGCGGATGAGCGTCGTGGTGTGGTCGGCGTTCTGGAAGTCGGCGGCTGTCTGGCCCATGAGTTCCTGGTAGAGCTGCGGACCGGTGAGGGCGGGGGAGTCCATGCTGACGAGGGTCTGCAGGCGGTCGTCTGTGCCGATGCCCAGCGCCTGACAGATGGGGCCCAGCTCATGCGTGGGGTAGAGGTCGCCCCGCAACCGGCGGTTGATGTCCAGACGCCAGGGCGACCAGCGGTCCCCGAGGTGATGGTAGTAGCAGCCCTCGGCATGTACCACCTCGCCGATGTCACCTCGACGGATGGCGGCGACAGCCTCCATGACCTGCTGCTCGAAGCAGGCGTTTTCAAGCATGAAGCACTGGCGCCCCGTCTGCTCGGCCGTGGCGAGGAGCAGGCGGATGTCCTCCAGCGTCAATGCTGCCGGCACCTCGATGGCCACATGCTTGCCGCAGCGCATGGCTTCCACGGTGATGGGCGTGTGCGAGGCCCAGTCGCTGCAGATATACACGAGATCCACGCGATCCATGCGGCATGCTTCCTTGTATGATTCGTTGCCATCAAAACAAAGGGGATGGCAGGATGGAGGCAGGAGCGCCAGTGCCTCTTGAACATGTGAAGGGGAGAGGTCACAGAGAACCGACGCCTCGACGTCCTCCGTGGCTAGAATGAGACGAAGGGCCTTTCGACCGCGTTCGCCGAGTCCGATGAAAGCGATGCGGATACTGTGAGGAAGCTTAGTCATGCTGCAAAAACTTTTTTCAGCACAAAGGTAATCATATTTCGCCGCAGCAACAAAATTGGGACTTTTTTTTTGAGATTATTTTACAAAAGAGTCTCCCATGACAGTGCGTTGTGGGATATTTTTTGTATATTTGCCGGCGATACTGCTAGATTATGATTTAAGAACGATTGTGATATGAATGCCATCAATCATCTCTTCTCACTGCTGAGTTCTGTGCTATGGGGCTGGCCCATGGTGATTCTGTTGTTGGGCACGCATGTGTTCCTGACCTTCCGGTTGCGTGTGCCTCAGCGTAAACTGCTAACCGGAATTCGCCTGTCTGTCCAAAAGGATAAGGGCGCAAAAGGCGACGTAACGCAGTTCGGAGCCTTGGCAACAGCACTGGCGGCGACCATAGGGACTGGTAACATCGTGGGCGTTGCCACCGCTGTGGCGCTGGGCGGCCCGGGCGCCGTGCTCTGGTGTTGGCTGACGGGTATCTTTGGAATGGCCACAAAATATGCTGAGGGGCTGCTTGCGGTGAAGTATCGTGTGAAAGGCAATGACGGTCGCACTTATGGTGGCCCGATGTACGCGCTGGAGATAGGACTTGGTATGAAACGAATGGCGTTGCTTTTCGCTGTGTTTACAGCACTTGCCAGTTTCGGCATTGGTTGTACGGTGCAGGCCAATTCTATTGCGCTGCTGGCCAACGAGACATTCGGCATCCCCACGTGGGCTGTCGGACTGCTCATCTGCGGACTGACGGCGCTGGTCATCATGGGCGGCGTGCGTTCCATTGCTCGCGTATGCACCATCCTCGTTCCTTTCATGGCCTTGCTGTATGTGGTGGGTTGTGTGGTTATACTGTGCATGAATGGCAGCTACGTGTGGCCCGCAGTACAACTGATTATACAGTCGGCCTTCAACCCATCGGCTGCCGGCGGAGGATTCGTGGGTGCTACGGTGATGATGGCGGCTCGTTATGGTATAGCTCGAGGACTATTCTCTAACGAGAGCGGCATGGGAAGCGCTCCCATCGTGGCCGCTGCAGCGCAGACTCGCAACCCCGTGCGGCAGGCACTGGTGAGCTCAACAGGAACGTTCTGGGACACCGTCATCATCTGTGCCCTCACGGGACTGGTACTTGTGAGCAGTATTTTGGCTTACCCCGATATCACCTATTCCGACGGCGCAGCGTTGACGAAGGTGGCCTTCTCAAAGATTCCCTACGTGGGGGCACCACTACTCACCTTTGGTATCCTAACCTTCGCCTTCAGCACCATTTTGGGGTGGAGCTACTACGGCGAAAGTGCCGTAAATTATATCGAGAGACAACGCATGAACCGTTTCTATCGTATCCTGTATATCGTGGCCTTGTTCTTCGGAAGTATCATCAGCTTGGATGTTATCTGGAACATCGCTGACACCATGAATGCACTGATGGCCATTCCTAACCTCGTGGCACTTCTTCTGCTCAGTGGAGTCGCAGCTGCCGAAACGAAGAAGTACTTGTGGGGTGGTCGCCTAGATGAGGAGATGGAATCGATGTTAGGAAAAGGGGAATAAAAGCCACCTTTTCGGTAATAAAAGTGAAAAAAGAACAACGAAGAGTAATTTCTAACGGTTATATGGAGATGGTTCAAGAAAGAATCGTATCTTTGCACCCGCATTATCAAATAATAACGTTATAAAACTTACCTCAACATGGCAATTCGCAACGAATGGCGCGGCTTCAAGGGAGTCAAATGGCTCGACGAAGTCAATGTGCGCGACTTTATCCAGAACAACTACACTCAGTATGACGGCGAGAGAGCTTCCTGACGGGGCCCACCGAAGCCACGAATATCCTGTGGGGCAAGCTGCAAGAGCTGCAGAAGGCCGAGCGCGCCAAGGGCGGCGTGCTGGACATGGAGACGGAAGTGGTCTCCAGCATGACGGCTTACGGTCCCGGTTACATCGACCCCGCTACCAAGGATTTGGAGAAGATTGTGGGTCTGCAGACCGACAAGCCCCTGAAGCGTGCCTTCATGCCCTATGGCGGCATCAAGATGGCCGAGCAGGCTTGCACGACATACGGCTACCAGCCCTCTGACAAGCTCCACGAGATCTTCACGAAGTACTGCAAGACGCACAACGAAGGTGTCTTCGACGCTTACACCGACGAGATGAAACGTGTGCGTCACAACCACATCCTGACAGGTCTGCCCGACACCTACGGCCGCGGCCGCATCGTGGGTGACTACCGTCGTGTGGCGCTCTACGGTATCGACTTCCTCATCGAACAGAAGGAGATTGACAAATACAACTGCGGTAAGCGTCAGATGAGCGAGGATATCATCCGCCTGCGCGAGGAGATCTCCATGCAGATCAAGGCGCTGAAGGAGATGAAGAAGATGGCCGAAATCTACGGCTACGACATCAGCCAGCCCGCTAAGAATGCCCGCGAGGCTGTGCAGTGGCTCTACTTCGGCTACCTGGCTGCCATCAAGACACAGAACGGTGCTGCGATGTCCGTAGGTCGTGTATCCACGTTCCTCGATATCTACATCACCCGCGACTTGCAGGAAGGCACGCTCACCGAGCAGGAGGCACAGGAGCTCATCGACCACCTGGTGATGAAGTTCCGCATGGTGAAGTTCGCCCGTATCCCCTCCTACAACGAAGTGTTCTCCGGCGACCCCGTATGGGCTACGCTCGAGGTGGCTGGTATCGGTCAGGATGGTCGTCACCAGGTGACCAAGAACTGCTACCGCTTCCTCAACACGCTCATCAACATGGGGCCCTCGCCAGAGCCAAACCTCACCGTGCTCTACTCACCGCGCCTGCCGGAGAACTTCAAGCGTTATGCTGCCTGGATCTCCGTCAAGACCAGCTCCATCCAGTACGAGAACGACGAGGTGATGCGTCCCATCTGGGGCGACGACTATAGCATCTGCTGCTGTGTCAGCGCTACCCAGACAGGTAAGGAGATGCAGTTCTTTGGTGCTCGCGCCAACCTGGCCAAGACGCTGCTCTATGCCATCAACGGCGGTGTGGATGCTAAGACACGCGAACAGTGCGGACCTAAGTTCCGTCCCATCACCAGCGAGTACCTGACATGGGAAGAACTGGAGCCCCGCTTCCGTGATATGATGGAGTGGTTGTGCGATGTCTATGTCAACACGCTCAACCTCATCCACTACATGCACGATAAGTATTTCTACGAGGCTGCCGAGCTCGCACTCATCGACACCGATGTGCGTCGCACCTTTGCTACGGGTATCGCCGGTTTCAGCCACGTCATTGACAGCATCTGCGCCGTGAAGTACGCTAAGGTGAAGATCATCCGCGACGAGACGGGCTTCAACGTGGATTACAAGGTGGAAGGTGACTTCCCACGCTACGGCAACGACGACCCGCGCGCCGATGAGGTTGCTATCTGGGTGTTGAAGACCTTCTTGGCCAAGATCAAGCGTCACCACACCTACCGCAATGCCGAGCCCACGACCTCAATCCTTACCATCACCTCCAACGTGGTATATGGTAAATACACAGGCAACCTGCCCGACGGCCGTCGAGCAGGTGCACCTCTGTCACCTGGTGCCAACCCCAGCTACGGTGCAGAAAAGAACGGTCTGCTGGCTTCGCTCAACTCCGTGGCCAAGATTCCTTACGAGTACGCCCTCGACGGTATCTCCAACACACAGACCATCGCTCCTTCAGCCCTCGGTCACAATGACGAGGAACGCGCTCAGACACTGGTGCGCGTCATGGACGGTTACTTCACAAAGGGTGCCCATCATCTCAACGTGAACGTCTTCGGCGTCGATAAGCTGCGCGATGCAATGGAACACCCCGAGAAGCCCGAATACGCCAACTTCACCATCCGCGTATCAGGATACGCTGTCAAGTTCATCGATCTCACACGTGAGCAGCAGGAGGATGTGATTGCGCGACAGGCCCACGAAAGACTATAATGAGCAAGGCTTTTATTCACTCAACCGAATCCTTTGGCTCCGTAGATGGGCCAGGGATTCGGTTCCTTATTTTCATGCAGGGCTGCCATATGCGTTGCCGCTACTGCCACAATCCGGACACATGGAGAACTGGGCAAACTGGAGACTCCGAACAATCTGCATCCGTAAATAATCTCCTCGACCGAGCCGAGCGTTATAGAGAATATTGGGGCAGGGATGGTGGCATCACTGTTTCCGGCGGCGAAGCACTTCTGCAGATAGACTTCCTCACGGAACTCTTCGAGGAAGCACATCGTCGCAATATCAACACCTGCCTGGACACCGCAGCCCACCCTTTCACGCGCAGCGAGCCCTTCTTTAGCAAGTTTGAGCGGCTCTTGAAGAGCACGGATATTGTACTCCTCGATCTCAAACACATGGATTCCGACCGTCACCGATGGCTCACGGGACAAGGCAACGAGAACATACTCGATTGTGCCCGCTACCTCTCTGACAACAACATATCCGTCTGGATCCGCCACGTGCTCTTACCTGGCATCACCGATGACGAGGGTCACTTGTTAAAAATGCGCCATTTTATCGACACCCTCCACAATGTCAAGAAGGTCGAAGTCCTTCCCTACCACACCCTTGGCATTCACAAATGGGAGGCCCTTGGTATTCCCTACACACTTCGAGATGTGCCGGTACCTACGTTAGAACAAGAAAACCGTGCAAGAGAAATCCTGTGTGGGTAACCTCTTTTATGTCTATGATTGTCTCGTGGGTGCTATGACAAGCATGAATCCGCCTCTTGGCTGGCAGCTGATCTGAGTGGGCAGTTGCGTGATGTCCGTAATCTGCCATTGGCCAGTACTGTCATCCGCAAAGAGGGTTCTCGTGAGATCGTTCCCTTTGATGAAATCAAGTTGTACAGATAGGGCCTTTGGTTCATCGGAGCCATTGATGCCTGCCACAAACCAGGTGGTGCCACTGCGGCGCGCCAGCACAGCACTCTCTCCAGGATAGCCACTGATGAAACGGGTCTCTTCCCATGCAGCGGGTAGCTGTGCAAAGAATGCCTTCACCTGCTGTGGCTGAGCCAGCAGGCTCTCCGGACGGTCGGCAATATGTTGCAGTCCGCTCTCGAAAAGCACGGTGAGTGCTAACTCGTGGGCCTTTGAGGTGATGTGCGGGTGCTGTGAGTCGCTGAAGGCACACGGCGTATAGTCCATGGATCCGATGACGTTGCGGGTGAAGGGTAGTGTGGCATTGTGGCTGGCCGCCATTGCTGTGAAATGAGGTACGTTGTTGTACCACTCAGCGCCATAGACACCTTCGGTGGAGAGCAGGTTGGGGTAGGTCCGCTGCCATCCACGGGGGATAGTGGCACCATGGAAGTTCACTAGCAGATGGTGGCGTGCGGCGCTCTCCAGAAGATCCAGACAGTAGTCCATATTCATCTGGTTGTCACCATTGAAAAAATCAATCTTCACGCCAGCCACACCTATCTTCTCGCACCAGTCAAACTCCTTCTCGCGGTCTTCACTTTTGTTTAATCGGAATTTGGGACCAGGGGCTCCGTTGATCCATCCAACGGATGAATTGTACCATATCAGCGGTTTCACACCTTGTGCGAGGGCGTAGGCTACGGCGTCCTCAATGGTCATTCCTTGGTTCGAGATAATCTTGTCCATCTCATCCCATTCGGCGTCAATAAGCACGTAAGGCAGCTTCAACATGACAGCAAGATCGACATACTTCTTAATGATATTAAAGTCGTTGGAACCATGGTTGTAGGCCCAGTAAATCCAGGACACCACTCCCGGCTTGATCCAACTAGAGCCCTTCAGTTTCGATGGTTCGCTGACATCCGTTACGAGCGTCGATTCAACAATGTCGGCCAAGTGTCCGATGATAACTACGCGCCAAGGCGTGTGCCATCTGCCTGTGAGCCGCAGATCGTTCTGGTCTTGTTTTACACAGAAGTACGATCCTTTATTGAACAGGCTCGAAGCACTCTGTTGCCGCTCGATGTTTGCCTCTGTGATGAGTGCAAACACGCCTTCAGAGGGTTCCATCAGCAGGGGGTATCCCCAATGTGTGTTGATGGTCTCCAAGGCATGAGAACTTCCTAATCCTCCCAAGGTCTTTACATTGCAGGTGGTCGTCATGGGGAAGAATCCTTCGTAGCCGTCGCTCCACTGCAGCATCCATCGTTTGGTTCCCTCGGGGATGACGTAGGTTGTTTGTTCCTCGGGCACGGGGCTGTCTTGCAAGCCTGTATATTCATAGCGAAAGGCGATGCCGTCGTTGTAAAGACGCATCACGATTTTGGCATTGGGACTGATGGATGCTTGATACTCGTTGGCTTCATTGGCACAATGGAGACGCTTGCCAGCGGTCATCTGGTACTCGTCGTTCACTTTTTTGACGAAAGTCAGTTTGCCGAACGGCACGTCGGCTAACTCCAGCGCCTTGACATTGTTGTAATAGACAACGAAATCCTTGTTATACGTCTTTGCCGATATGCTACCATTAGGTGAGGTAACCCTCTGGGCGTTCAAAGCTTGCGCTACACCACAAATAATGATTGTAAAAATAAGAGCCTTCATAGATTAATTGATTAATTCCCCCAAGTCTCGCGGTCGAGGTTGCGGTAGCCCACGGCTTCTGCCAGGTGGTGGGTCTGAATCGTGGCAACGCCCTCGAGGTCGGCAATCGTGCGAGCCACCTTCAAAATGCGGTCGTATGCGCGGGCGCTGAGTTGTAGCCGATTGATTACGTCGCGCAGCATGGTCATATCCTCTGGTGCAGGGGTGGCATACTGGCGCATCAGCGCCGGTGTCATCTGGGCGTTACAGTGGATGCGGTCTTTCCCAGTGAGACTACTGAAACGCTCTTCTTGGATCTTCCTCGCTGCAATCACTCGCTCGCGGATGGTGGCCGACGGCTCACCAGGTTGTGTACGACTGAGCTCGTTGAAGCTGAGCGGCGTAATTTCAATCTGTATGTCGATGCGGTCGAGTAGGGGACCGCTGATCTTGTTCATGTACTTGTGAATCTGCCCAGGCGTACACTGGCATGGCTTCGAGGGATGATTGTAGTAGCCGCAGGGACACGGGTTCATGGATGCCACGAACATGAAGTTACAGGGGTACTCAATGCTGTATTTGGCACGTGTGACGGTAATCTTGCGGTCTTCAAGGGGCTGGCGCAGCACTTCTAGGGTGGCGCGTTGGAACTCTGGCAGCTCGTCAAGGAATAGGACACCGTTATGGGCCAGGGAAATCTCGCCAGGCATGGGGTTTGCGCCGCCTCCAACGAGGGCTACTTGCGAGACTGTGTGATGGGGTGAGCGGAAGGGACGCTCGGTGATCAGTCCCGTGCCACCCTTGAGTTGTCCGGCTACGCTGTGGATTTGTGTTGTCTCCAAACTCTCGGCCAGTGAGAGAGGGGGCAGGATGCTGGGCAATCGGCGTGCCATCATGCTTTTGCCTGCACCCGGAGGCCCTACCATGATGAGGTTGTGCCCACCAGCCGCTGCAATCTCAAAGGCCCGCTTGACATTATCCTGACCTTTGACATCGGCAAAATCCAGACTGAACTCGCCCTGGTGAGCATAGAATTCGGCGCGTGTGTCTATCAGTGTGGGTGCCAAGGCTTCGGCCTGTCCCGAGAAGAAAAGGGCCACTTGCTGGATATTGTCCGCGCCGAAGACCTTCAAGCGGTTCACGACGGCAGCCTCGTGTACGTTCTGCTGTGGCACGATGAGGCCCTCATATCCCAACTCACGTGCCTTGATGGCTATGGGCAGTGCGCCACGGATGGGTTGCAAGCTTCCGTCGAGGCTCAGTTCTCCCAATAACATGAACCGCTCTGCGTAGGTCGTGGGCACGAGACCATTGGCCATGAGGATGCCCAGGGCGATGGGGAGGTCGAAGCCTGGGCCTTCTTTGCGGATATCGCCAGGTGCCAGGTTGACGGTAATCTGCTCGGGCGGCACGAGGAAACCGCTGTTGGTGAGTGCCGCCTCAATGCGGCTGAAACTCTCTTTCACGCTACTGTCGGGAAGACCCACGACAATCTTACGCACACTACTCTCGCTCTGCACGGGGACTGTATTTACTTCAATCGTAACGGGGATGGCAGCGATGCCATCGACAGTGGCGCTATATGTTTTTGCTAGCATTTTTTTCGTTTTGATGGGGACAAAGATATATAAAAAATGAAAGGGGGGAGGTATGCAGGCAGACGAAAATGACTGTTTGATGAAAGTTTTTTTGTGAAAAGTGATGCAAGTAACGGATTTCTTTGTATTTTTGCACGCAGAACCCTAAGTACCTAACTCAAAAAACTTTTTATCACATGAAACCAACCCTCTTTCTTCTCGCTGCCGGCATGGGCAGCCGTTATGGTGGCTTAAAGCAGCTAGATGCGCTCGGCCCCAATGGTGAGACCATCATGGATTACTCCATCTACGATGCCATTCAGGCAGGTTTCGGCAAAATCGTGTGGGTCATCCGTCGTGACTTCGAAGATCAATTCCGCAACCAGATCCTGAAGAAATACGAAGGCCACGTGCCCTGTGAACTCTGCTTCCAGGCTCTCGACGACCTGCCCGCAGGCTTCAAGGTTCCCGAAGGCCGCGTCAAGCCCTGGGGCACCAACCACGCCGTGCTGATGGGTAAGGACGTCATCAAGGAGCCCTTCTGCGTCATCAACTGCGACGACTTCTATAACCGCGACGCTTTCATGGCAATCGGCAAGTTCCTGGCCGACCTCCCCGAAGGCAGCAAGGGCAAGTATGCGATGGTCGGTTTCCGTGTGGGCAACACCCTCTCCGAGAACGGTAGCGTCGCACGTGGTGTGTGCAGCACCGATGCCAATGGCAACCTCAAGGACATCGTCGAGCGCACAGAGATTGAAACCATCGATGGCGAAATCTGCTACAAGGATGGTGACAAGTGGGTGCCCGTGGGTGGCGAGAATGTCCCTGTGAGCATGAACATGTGGGGTTTCACGCCCGACTACTTCGCTTATAGTGAGGAGTACTTCAAAGAGTTCCTCTCCGATCCGAAGAACATGACCAATCTGAAGGCTGAGTTCTTCATCCCCCTCATGGTCGATAAGCTCATCAACGATGGCACCGCCACCTGCAAGGTTCTCGACACCACTTCCAAGTGGTTCGGCGTCACCTATGCCGCCGACCGTCCCGGCACCGTGGAACGCATCAAAGCCCTTGTGGATGCTGGTGTCTATCCCTCACCCCTGTTCTAAAAGAATCGCCTAAGCACATTCTTTTTTCCTGAAAAATTTTGGCGGTAAGGAAAAAACATCTTACCTTTGCCGCCAGAAACGATAACGCAACAATCTAGCCGGCCACGCCATGTGGCACTCGACGGGATTGTTGCGTCTTTTTGTCATGACGATAACGTCGGGGTTAACTGCTCACAATGAGCCACCTATGTGGTGACAAGTTGTAGCAACGTCGTTCTTTTAAATACTGTTATCGTTATGCTGAAAAGAAAAAACTTCAGTCGTCCCAAAGTGAATTGTTTCTGTCGTTGTACCCCACAAAGTGGCATTCTAGCCCTCTATCCACCCATGATCGAATGCTCGATGGAAGCGGCGATGGAGCAAATTGTATCCACCCGCAGTACGGGAGTCATCGCGGCCACGGCCCTACGCGTAGGACAGATGCTCGAGAACACAGGTCACGTTATGAAGGCGCTTACCGTCTATCACACTGCTATCAGTCGCATCGAGCGTATCGATAGCTTTCGGGCCGAGGACTACTATGAGAACGGGCCGTCGCCTGCCAATCCCTACTATCGCTACTGGTACGAGCGCACGAATGATGCCGACGTCTTGGAAGTGGCCGAACGCCTCGACAGACTCTACCATCAGCTCGGCCTCCACGGCTACGCCCATCAACAACGTCGTGTTCGTTGGGGCTACGAGCTCTCCTTCCGCGGCGTCTATTCCGCCTGCATGTAATCAGCTGAAAGGCTGATGACACTGATACTAGATTGAGCGTCAGTCCATACTATTCCACAAGCTCGAAATGCTGATAGTCCTTGCGAGTGGTCCAGTCGCCGCCCCACTCGAAGCCGGCCTCGGTGAAGAGCTTGACGCAGAGGTCGTCGTGGGTGATTTTGTAGGGGAATTCCCGTGAACGGTCGCAGTAGGGCTCGCCGGTGGCTGGCTTTATGAGGAGCGTACCGTTGGCTAGGGTCTTGATGTAGGGGTTATAGAGCGTGTTGATATCGACGGCCAGTCCACGGGCATGCTTCGACAGTATGTTGGTGGCAGCGATTTTGCGGTAGCAGAAGCACGACGAGTTGTTGTCGCGCATCTGCGTCTCGTCGTCGGCATCATAGACATCTGGCAGCAGCATACGCTGGATGGGGTATTTCGCATCGAACAGCTGGCGTAGAATGGTGACCAGGCGGTCGGCAATCACTTTATTGCACACCATCTCGCCTACGTGCATCTGGTTGTCGTAATCCCAGTGCAATGCCCGCACATGGCGCAGGTCATCGCGCCCGATGTAGGGATTCTTCTTGTATGTCTTTCCCTGCATCCGCGCCCACACACCATCGGGTATCGGCTCGGCGGCGAAACACTTGTCAATGCCGCCGAAGGCCTCGACATCTGCTTGACCCACCGTGCGCCCAGCCTGCCACTCGGTCAGTTGGCGTGTGTCGATGGGGAAGGAGAAGTCGGTCTTTATTACGCCGTCGCCCTTGCTGTACGATGTCAGCACCGTTGTGCCGCTTATTACGAGGATGGCGGCGAGCATCCATAATTTTACAGGTTTTATCATCTCAGAGATTTCTTTTGTTTCTGCCAGCAGTCTGCGATAGTGCACTCACCGATATCAGCGCTGGCGCCATCGGAAGCAGGATTAGGCCACAAATATACGACTTCTCTCGGTAATTCACCCAAAGAAGTCGTACTTATTTCACTTCCAGACTCAAAATGAGCCGCAAATAAGTGTCCGTGCAAAAAGAACTTTTGCGTAAAACCCTACGAACCCTCCGGTGGAATAGGCGTTTATAACGACTCCAAACGAACTCGCATCTGTAGGATGTCCTGGACATTGCTGATGATGCTGATTAGACCAAAAGACATCAGTAATGAGAGGGCTGTGGCTGTTAGGAGACGGGAATTCTCTGCCAGACAGAGCAGGAAGCCTGTTTGAACTTGGAAGGTGAAAAGGGGCACATCGGCAGGTGTTGAAAGCACGTATACAATAGACACTGCGCCACTGACGATGCCCACTACGAAGGCTGCCACCATCAGCATCTTGTAGCGACGGATGGTTGCTTCCTGATGCTGCTTGATGAACTCTACAGCATCAAGACGCTTGGTAAGCGCTGCCATAAAGTCGGCATTGTCCGAGAACTGCGGTTTCTGAGCGAGGAAGAGTTCCTCAAGGGCTTTATCTTTTTCCATATCCAATTCAAGTCTCAAGTTTTAAGATTCAATTTTCAATTGCTCTCTGAGTCTGTCGCGTCCTCGTGAGAGTTGCTTCTTGACGGCATCTTCCGAGGCATCAGTGATCTTGGCTATCTCCTTGATGTTATAGCCATTGAGGTAGAAAAGCGTGATAGCTGATCGTTCCTTGGGCGGCAGGGCGCGCAGGGCCAGATAGAGGTCTTGGTGCTCGAAAGTGGAAGACCCCTCTTCGTCTCTCCCGAGGGGGAGGGATTGAATCCGTGGGTCATCGATGCTCTCCATCGTCCGTTGGCCTGCCCGATGATTTAGGAAAGTGTTGTGAGCAATCTTGAAGAGCCACGAACGGAAGCGTCCTTTGTCCTGATAGCCAGCCGACGAGAGATAAGCCTTCACCAGCGCGTCTTGCGCCAGGTCGTCGGCATCGCTTTGGTTGCCGCAGCAGAGGGCGAGCAAGAAGCCTCTCAGTGCCTCCTGCTCACGCTCCACATGTGCTATGAATTCTTCGCGAGTCACGGGTTATGCCTGCTCCGACTGTTTCGCTTGTTCAGCCTCTATCTCCTTGGCCAACAACATCTTTCCTACAAAGTAATTGACAAGGAAGGCGATGCCGATAGCCAATAGCGGGAAGCCTATTAAACTGCACATTATAAGCATTTCAGTAGGTGCTCCGCCTACTATACCTGCACAAGCACAGAATGCTAAAATACTAAGCCCTAAGAAACCCATGAGACATCCCCACAGCAGTTTCGTGAGCAGTTTTTCCTTCAGCAGTTTCTTCTGGGGAGCCATTTTCTTGAGTAAATCCTCAATGTCTGTCTCTGCATTTTTCTCAATGGCAGCCAGCACAATCTGTGTGCGTTGGCTTGTCTCGTTGATTTTCTTGCGATTATCTAGCCATACGATTAAGATGGGAAGCCCAATACCACAAATGATAGCAATGATCTTAACGATCGACTCCATTAAAACAACGTAATTCATAGTTTTGTTTATTTATTGGTTTATACTTTTGTTTTCTTGACCTGGTCACTAATATAACAAGTCAGAAAGACAAAAGGTGACATTCCAATCGTATTTTCTTTCTCAAAAGCATCTGCAAAGATAGAACTTTATTGTAAAGTAGCTGAGCAATATTAACTGGCGCGTCAGTTGCCGGCCAGCAAATCATAGCGTATCTCATCGCAGAGCATGGAGCAGCCAGGGGAGGGGGCCGGTTCGGCCTGTGCGGTTTGTAGTTGCGATGTGGGGACTGGAACTCGGACGATGCGGGTCTCGTAAATGGTGTCGTGGATGACTGAAGACCCACCCTCCTGTCCCTCCCGTGAAGGGAGGGATGTCTCGCTACGCTCAATAGCTGCGCGCAGCATCTCCCCTCCATCACGGGAGGGGTCGGAGGTGGGGCTTCCTATTCCCTTTCCCACAAAGAATCCTACCACCAGTGCAGCTGCGACAGCGCCCCACCATAGCGGAGTGGGAAAAGACCCTCTCCCCGCTCCCCCGTGAGGGGGGAGAACCTTGCTTCGCTCGAAGGGGCTGGGCGCCACGTTGAGTTGTTCGTTTTGCTCGTCGCGAAGGTCGCGGGCGGCGGAGATGATATCAGAATCTTGAAGCTTCATAATCTGTAATTCAAAAATAAAACGTTAAACGTTAAACGAGATTTCTTTATACTCTTTCAACTGCCTCCGTATGAGTTGCATCGTCTTGTGCAATCGGCTCTTGACAGTCCCCATGGGTATTTCGAGGATGACGGCTATCTGCGGCACAGTGAGCTCTTCCTCGTAGCGGAGGGAGAAAAGGAGGCGCAAAGGTGCTGGGAGATTGTCGAGTACGGCAGCAAGGGTGCGCTTCAGCGTCTCACGATCCATCTCCACTTCGATGTTTTCTGTGGTCATTGGCTCTGCATCTATGGTGGCGAGGAAATAGGCTTCGTAGGCATTGCGGCGATAACGGTTACGGCAGAGGTTGTAGGCGATGGTGAACAGCCAGGTGGCGAAGTCGCGCCCTTTGACATAGCGGTCACGAGCTTCGAAGAGGCGAAGGAAGGTGTCGTGCGTGGCATCTGCCGCTGCATCTTCATCGCCGCCCAGCTGGCGGAAGAAGAAACCTTGCAGCCGACGGGCATAGCGGCGATAAAGTTCATCGAAGGCCGCATCACTGCCAGCGCCGACGCGCAGCATCAGCTGCTCGTCGGACTGACTTGAAAGAAGGAATCGTCTCAGCATGACTTATTCGTCTCGTGTCAACAACTGCAAAATCTCCTGTTTTCGTTCTTCACTGAGTGACGTATTTGTCACACCACTTATCAATCGATTTATCAACCAATCATAGCGCTTTTCGTCATGTCTGGCATAATAAGGCAGTAGATCCGCTAACACCACAGCGTAATTGGCAGACAGCCGCTGTCCGGCAGTCCAATCGGGGCGGAACGACACGAGCAGGTACTCCAGCATATAGCGTTCCTCTACGTTGCGACGCTTCACTGCCATATTATCGTAGGACTTCTTGCTATATTTCAGCGTCAACCCTTCATTGTAGAGGTGCTCTTCCCAGGGCTTCATCGTCTCTGAAGGCGTAGTGGAGGAGAAATACACCTTGCTGCCATATTTGTCAATGATGACTTGTAAAAGCGCCTGCTCATATTCGTTATATGAACCATAGTCACCCTCTTCCCATGATGGCAATGCAACACCCAGCTTCTTGGACAGCCATTCCCGATACTCTTTCACAGCCAGGAACGACACACATACCACTGTCTTGTCGCAATGCTTTTTCATACCTTCCTGGATAAGCCATTTGGGGATGATGGCAGCGTCGCCACTGGCGAAGATGATGCCGCCGGAGTCCATTCCTGCCAGTTCATTGTAGTTGTAGCGCAGCACGGCTTCAGAATAGATGCCGCTGTCGAAGTATCGTTTGGCCAGCTGTGCCATTCGAGCCACGTCGCCTTTCATAGCTAAGTAGCACACCCATCGGTCGTAGTCGAAGAACTCCATCTCATCAGGCAACTTCGCCAGCGCCGCCTCGGCATAGCGATCGCCGTCGGTTCCTCCAGTGCCATGGCCACCAACAATGGCGCTGTAGGCACAATAGTTATAAGTGTAGCTATCTGGAATGGCTTGGCTCATCTCACGGATGACCTGCCGGACTGATGTATCTTCGGGTTGGAACCAGAGCATGTAACGTGCTGCGTGGTAATAGTTCAACCAGGCCCATTCATCATCGGGACTCTTACGGGTTGCCTCCTGCCAGGCATTCTTCTGTTCCACGTACCATACGAAGTCCTTCTCCGTTACAATCGGACTTTCCACCTTTACAGCCTTCGTCTGTGCCCATACCCCAAGGGTAAGAGCCAATCCAGCGAGGCTCGAGATGATTCTATTTGCTTTCATTGTCTTAATGATTCCGTTTTTTAGTATTACTGTTTTGGAAAGCAGCATGACGTCGTTTGCCTTTCTACTACAGCATACACACGAAAACGGAAACCGTTCACGGAAATCACCACAAAAGTACACTCTTTTCCAGAGAAAACGCCAACCTTTACGTAACTTCTTTCCCCAATACTGCATTTTTCCCCTCTTTCCCTCCTCATCCTTCTTTTTTCTACATTTTATGATTATGATTTAGAGAATTGTTGCACACTTGCAGACAGAAACCAAGAGGATTAAGAATCATGACCTACTTAAACCAGTTCCACAAGGAAGCGACGGAGCGCAAGATGAGGAAAATCGAAGAATCCATGCAGTCGCCGATGAACTCCGAAGACTTTGCCAACTACATGAGACACAACATGGAGCTGGCAGCAAGCATATAGCCAATGCTCGTCTTGCTACGCAAGTGATGATAGATACTTATATGGCGGCTCTCGGTTTCACGAAGACTGACCGTGAAGGGCGTTTCACCAACGGTGTTTATGAGGCTTGGGATTTGTTACCTCGCAACGTATTGGTTGACCAGGAAGGCGACCTCTATGACCTCTATGTGGTGGATGCAGAGATAAAGAGGCTCTGAAAGTTGCCCCGCCGCGTCATCACGGCGTGTACATAGGGCAACATCGAGTTTACGCCCTCCTTTAATCATGCATATTTGGTAAAAGAATCATCGTGCTATCATTAGTTGAGCCTTTGCAGCTAAATTCAATGGGAAGATAGTATTTCATTCGTACTATTTTCCCTCCTAACTGTCCAGGTTTCCATTTGGGCATCTTCTTTGTAATACGAAGAGCTTCTTTATTCAACCTTGAGTCCGACGATTTTGCTATGCTGATATTTGTGAGACTTCCATCTTTTTCTACATAAAAGCTAACGACAACGCGTCCCTCTACTTCCTCTTCCTTGGCACATTTTGGATAGCACATGTTGCGTTTAATATAGTCCAATACGGCTTTATCACCGCCAGGGAAACGTGGGCATACCTCATAAGTTGACATGGGCTGTTCGCCATTGGTCTGCTGCGCGTTCGCTATGAGGACGGCGGATACTGCGAACATTGCGGTGATGATGAATTTCTTGTTCATAATGACAAGCATGTGCTGCGGCAGTTATTATTCTTCATTAGGAAGCGTGTGCCTACTGCACGTAGTCGATGGCGTGTGTCAAACTATCAAAAGTTCTCCGCCTTAATCTGGAAGTAGCTTTGGGGATGGTCGCAGGTGGGACACACCTCGGGCGCTTGCTTGCCGATGACGATGTGTCCGCAGTTGGAGCATTGCCAGATGACATCGCCCTCACGCGAGAAGACCACCGCATCCTCGATGTTCTTCAGCAAGCGACGATAGCGCTCTTCGTGGTGTTTCTCGATGGCGCCTACAAGCTCAAACTTCTGAGCAATCTCGTCGAAGCCCTCTTCACGAGCCTCCTGAGCCATACGGGCATACATATCAGTCCACTCGAAGTTCTCGCCGTTGGCGGCATCTGCCAGATTCGTAGCGGTATCGCTCACGCTGCCGCCGTTCAGGTACTTATACCACATCTTGGCGTGCTCCTTCTCGTTGGCTGCCGTCTCCTCGAAGATGGCAGCAATCTGCACGAAGCCGTCCTTCTTAGCCCTCGATGCAAAATATGTGTACTTGTTGCGAGCCATGCTCTCGCCTGCAAATGCCTCCTTGAGGTTCTGCTCGGTCTTGGTTCCTTTCAACGCTTTCATAGGTTTCTTGTTAATGGTAGCAATACCAGTTCAAACTGTTTCTTGATCTTACGTGGACAATAATAGCGAAAAATCTCCAATCTCTTATCATAAAGAAGACAGAAACTTCATTTTGGCTGTAACATTTCCGACTTTTCCCTACAACATGCTCCGCCGTCATCCTATCGGGAATCTGTCGAAAGAAAAACTTTTGCGTAAAACCCTATGAACGCTCTGGCGGAACATTGCTAATGATATAGAATGGGATGAAAGACATGAGTGGACAGGATGACGAGGAAAATTCGATACGTTGTAGGGGATGATTCGATGCATTGTTGTTGACGAAGCAACGCATTTTAGGAGTCGTTTTGTCTAAATGTTTTGATTATTCCATGATGATGGAATGATTATTCAATCATGATGGAATGATGAGGAGATAAGGATGTGTTGAACGAAAGAACCCATCGCATCATGCGATGCGACGGGTCTTCTGGATTCAGTCGAGCAAGCCTATGCGCACGGAAAAGGCGAAGAGAACCATTCTCCAGGAGGCTACTCGGCATTGCTACGCTCAAGTAGGCTACTCGGCACGGCTACGACACCAGCAAGCTGATTTATAAATTTCTACGGTTGTTTCTTGGGGATGCGCTTTGTCACGCCGATGGCACCCGCCGGGCATACCAGGCGGCAGAGGTGACACCCGACGCATTTGGTGCCCACGATGCGGGGCTGGCGGGTCTCATGATTGAAGACGATGGCCTGATGACCGCCGTCGTTGCATGAGATTTCACAGCGCCCGCAGCCTACGCACAGTTCGCGGTTGATCTTGGGATAGATGATGGAGCCGCGATCCAGATTATCCGGCTTGAGGAATGATGGCAGCTGCTCGCCCACGAGCTCTTCTAAGCGGGTGATGCCGTGCTTGGCCATATAGCGTTGCAGGCCCAGTTGCAGGTCGTCGATGATGCGGTAGCCATATTGCATGACGGCAGTGCAGACTTGCACGTTGCTGCAGCCCAGCTGGATGAATTCCAGGGCATCGCACCAGGTCTCGATGCCGCCGATGCCGCTGAGCGCTAATCTTGGATTTTCAACATTGCCCTTTATACCGCAGTCCACCTCTGACAGTTCCAGGATATGGCGCAGGGCGATGGGACGGACGGCACGGCCGGAGTAGCCGGAAACGGCGCGATGGCCAGCAACCTCGGCATCTTCGTCCATCGTTACGGACTTGATGGTGTTGATGGCTGAAATGGCATCAGCACCCGCCTCCACACATGCCTGGGCAGGCTCTGCGATGTGGGTGATGTTGGGGGTCATCTTGGAAATGACAGGGATATGGACACTACGCTTGACACAGGCGGTGAAGGCCCTCACCAGTTCGGGACTTTGGCCTACGTCGCTGCCCATCCCCTTGTGTGTCATCTGCGGACATGAGAAGTTCAGTTCCACGGCGTCGCAACCTGCCGCCTCGGCCTTCTTGGCGAGCGCTATCCACTCCTCTTCGGTCTGTCCCATGATGGAGGCCACCACGACCTTGGTGGGGTAGTCTTGTTTCAGGCGGCGCAGGATGTCGAAGTCCATATCCAAGGGGTTCTCGCTCAGCTGTTCCATGTTGCGGAAACCGTAGAAGTCGCCGTGGGTAGCGTTGCTGTGTATGGCATCGAAGCGGGGCGACACCTCCTTGATTTCCTGCAGGCAGATGGTCTTGTAAAAGACTCCTGCCCAACCGGCTTCGAAGGCTTTGGCCACCATCTCATAGTTGGTGCACACGGCAGATGAGGCGAGGAAAAACGGATTCTCGCAGGGGATGCCGCAGAACGTGATGTCGAGGGTGGGATAGTGGCTGTCGTCCACGTCGTCCTCATGGATGCTGCGCAGCACCTCCTTGATTCGGATGGGCCAGTTGTAGTGGATGCAGGCCTGCTCAGCCCGTTCCAGATCGGCGTCGGTACAGTTCTTCACCCAGCGCAAAGCTGGCTTGTGGTTGACAAAGCGGATGGCGCGGATGGCCCGTGCCGGGTCGCCAGTCTGGCAGGCTTGTGTGCAGGGAGCGTCCTGACACAACAGGCAGCGGCTGGCTTCTTCATAGATGTTTACTTTTCGGTTGGTCATAGGTCTTAAAGGTGTTAGTGTTTTTAAATATGTTCCTAGTCGTTGATAGCTCCGCAGTAGGGGCAGACACCCTTCTGCTGCAGGCGTTGGTGGCAGCGTCCGCAGAGGTAGCGCGGACGTGCATATACGATATATCGGTAGAGGGCAAAGACGATGTAGGCGATGGTGAGGATGGCGGTCAGGAAGAGCGGCGTGAGGGAGATGACGAGGTAAGCAATCATGCACACGGCCAAGAGGGCCAGCAGGTAGAGGATGGCAGCACCGGTAGGCAGCATCTTCATGACATCATCGATGACGACGAGGGTGAGCAGGAACAAAGCCCAAACGGCACAGAGGAACAGGCACAGCAGGAGAGGCTGCGAAAAAGGTGTGAGCGTGGGATGGTAGTAGAACTGCACCCACATTTGAGGATAGCTGTGCTGGATGAGGGCATAGAGCCATGCGGTGGCAGTGAGGGTGACGACCAAAAGGGTGGGGTAGATGCTGGGGATGTCGTCGAGATGAATCATTCGGAAGCGTTTCCGGCGAAGGATATGCACCAGGGCGAAGGCTGCTGCGACAGCCATCACGATGAGGAACCACAAGACGTGGCCGTCGGAGAAGAAATGAATGAATTGGCTGATGGGGTCGTCGGGTGTGGTTGCTTGCAGAAGGTCGTTCTCATGGAGCCAGCCCATCGTCTCTTGATCACGTGCCACCTTAATCCAGACGCTATCGACAGAATCCTCGGGAATGGTGGTGATGGCTGCGATGACGAGCTGGTTGTGCTTCATAATCCAGATACTGTCGCTACTTTCGGCAACGCCTCCGCTCCAGTGCATGGGCCGATCCTCAACAAGCAGGAGACTATCGGCGTGCACTAACAAGTTGTAGCCCACGCCGTAGGGACGGCTGAGGCGCTGGGCGGTGCTGTCGGTATCAGGGGAGTCGATGATGATGTGCTGGGGTGGAGCGTAGCAGGAGGAGAACATTATCACTGCTGCGATAATGAATGAAAAATGAAAAGTGAAGAGTGAAAAATGAAATATTCTTTTCATAGCGGATAATGCTCTTGAACTCTTAAACCCTTGCGCTTGAGCTTGCTCGCTTCGCTTGCGAAGAACACTTTGAATCTTCTCCGGCCAATACGTGCATCTCACAGCGGCGGCAGTCGAAGCGTAGGGGGAAGGTGCGGCCGTCGGCCAGGCGCAGGCGCAGGGGCTCGCGGAAGGGGAGGCCCCGCCCGTCGCGCGTGCAGTAACCGAGGGCATGGCGGAGGCAGTAGCGGCAGGTCATGAGAGGAGACTCACCCCCGGCCCCTTCCGTTAGGGAGGGGGAGAGGCTGGCGCACAGCTCATGAGCGGTAGCGAAACCCTCCCCCTTATGGGGGAGCGGGGAGAGGATATTCTCTGACACCACCTCTCTCCTCCATTCTCCCAGCACAGAGGCAGGAATGAACCAGTTGTCGGAAAGTTGGATTTCAATGTCTGCTTCGGTGCAGGTATAGGGTGTGTCGCCGAGGCGCATGAGTTGGCGACGGATATTGTCGGCCTGTGGGGTGCGAGCTAGTTCGTGAGGGTAGGAGAATGAAGAATGAAGAGTGAAGAATGACGAATGCAGGGTGAGGCGGAAGCCGTCGTCAGTGTCTTCAAGGAGCCAGCGGACGGGGATGCGACGGTCGGCAGTGGGTCGAGCAAGCTGTCGCTCGAAATCAGCATCGAGATTGCGATAGAGAGGTCCCCCTTTAGGCAATTGCGCAAGGATGGAAGGGTCGGTGGGGAAGATGCGTCCCTGCTCATCCACGCGGTTCACGCGGAAGCCCTGCAGACGGCCTTCGGCATCGAAGAAGCAGAGGCCGTCGCCATTATGAATAGCGGCCCCACCCTCGGTGAGCTTTTCTCCAATGGACTTCGGCGTGGCGAAGTTGGCCATATCGCGTGCGCGACCGTGCAAGAAGTAATCGGTGAAACCGCGGTTAAAGCTCTTCTGAAGGTCGGGAGTAAAGGTAATGGCTGAGGTGCCGTAGGAGGCGCGGGAATAGTCGTCGGGACGTCGCGCGATGATTTCATCAATACGCTGACGGTAGTAGGCCGTGGTGTTCTTGACGTAGGCGACATCCTTCAGGCGTCCCTCGATTTTGAAACTGCTGACGCCGGCATCCATCATGGCTTCGAGGTCGGCGGCGCGGTTCATGTCGCGGAGCGAGAGGAGATGGCGCTGCTTTTCCAAAACCTTCCCATCGGCATCGATGAGGTCGAAGGGGAGGCGGCAGAACTGGGCGCATTCTCCGCGGTTGGCGCTGCGTCCGAAGCAGTACTCGCTGGCATAGCAGCGTCCGCTGTAGCTGACGCAGAGGGCACCATGTATGAAGGCTTCAAGGGGCATCTCGGGCACCGCCTCGTGGATGGCGCGGATATCATCCAGGGAGAGCTCGCGGGCCAGAACGGTCTGTTCGTAGCCAGCCTCGGCACGCGCACGAACATCGTCAATCGTGCGGTTGTCCATCTGTGTGGAGCTGTGCAGGGGTAGAGGAGTTGAGAGCTGAGAGTTGAGAGTTGGGAGTTGAGGGTCTTGGACAATCAATGCATCCACGCTTATGGCAGCAAGGTCGTTGATGAGGGCTTGGGCCGCTGGGAGCTCCTCATTGTAAAGTAGGGTGTTGACCGTCACATAGATTTTCACTCCGTAAGGATGGGCATAATGCACGAGCTCGGCAATGTCCTCTACGCTGTTGCCTGCTGCGGCGCGGGCACCAAAGCGTGGAGCACCAATATAGACAGCATCGGCGCCGTGACGAATGGCCTCGATGCCACACTCCAGGTTGCGGGCTGGAGCAAGAAGCTCAATGGATCTCTTCAATATTGTAGGGCGTCTCTTGATAGACGTAGTAGTTCAACCAGTTGGTGAAGAGGAGATTGGCATGGGCGCGCCAGCTGACGAGGGGCCCTTGGTCTGGGTCGTCGTTGCGATAGTAGTGGCGCGGCATGGCGATGGGCAGGCCTTTGCCGAGGTCGCGACGATACTCGGTGTCCAGCGTCAGGGGTGAGTATTCGGCGTGGCCCGTGATGAAGAATTCGCGACCATCGCGCGCCATCACGATGCTGACGCCCGACTCCTCAGATTCGGCGATGATGGTGAGGCCTTCCACCTTCTCAATGTCCTCGCGGCGTAGCTCGGTGTGGCGGCTGTGTGGCATCTGGAAGACGTCGTCGAAGCCGCGGAAGATAGGTAGGTCTGGCTGCAGGGGTGTCTGTGGGAAGATGCCGAACATCTTAGCAGACAGCGGGTATTTGGGAACACCGTAGTGATAGTAGAGTCCCGCTTGCGCGGCCCAGCAGATGTAGAGCGTCGAAGTCACGTTGGTGCGAGCCCAGGTGAAGATGTCGGAAAGCTCGTCCCAATAGGTTACATCCTCGTAGTCGAGGTGCTCCACGGGAGCTCCCGTGATGATCATCCCGTCGAACTTCTGGTGGCGCAGCAGCTCGAAGTCTTTGTAGAAGGCTCGCATGTGCTCCACGGGTGTGTTCTTGGAGGTGTGGCTCTTGATTTTCATCAGCGTGAGGTCGAGCTGTAAGGGCGTGTTGGAGAGCACCCGCACGAGGTCGGTCTCGGTGGTAATCTTGATGGGCATCAGATTGAGCACCACGATGCGCAGGGGGCGGATGTCCTGCGAGGTGGCACGCGAGGTGTCCATCACGAAGATATTCTCCTCTTTGAGGAGGTTGATGGCAGGTAGCCTATCGGGGAGGGTTAATGGCATATTGAGGTTTAATGTTTAAACCTTAAACTTTAAACTATAATGACTTACCAGATAGTCACGCGGTTGGCTTTGGGGACAAACATGGGGTCAGATTCGGTGATGCCGAAGGCTTCGTACCATGCATCGATGTGGGGGAGGGCTCCGTTGACGCGCCAACGTCCGAGAGCATGTGGGTCGCTCTTGGTGCGGTTGCGGATTTCCTCGTCGCGGATATTACCGGCCCATACGCCGGCGTAGGCGATGAAGAAGCGTTGCTCAGGTGTAAAACCGTCCTCCTCCTTCAAGGGTGCGTCCTTGGTGGCGTTCTTGAAGGCTTGGAAAGAAACCTGCAGACCACCGTGGTCGGCCATGTTCTCGCCCAGTGTGAGCTGACCGTTGGCATAGAGCCCGGGCAGCACCTCGATCTTATTGAAGAAGTCGCGCATCACGTGGGTGCGCTCCTCGAATCGGCGTGTATCCTCTTCGGTCCACCATTGGCGCAGGTTGCCATCCTTGTCAAACTTGGCGCCTTGATCGTCGAAGCCGTGGGTCATCTCATGACCGATGACCACGCCGATGGCACCGTAGTTGAAGGCATCGTCGGCATTCATGTCGAAGAAGGGCGGCTGCAGGATGCCAGCGGGGAAGCAGATCTCATTGGTGGTGGGGTTGTAGTAGGCATTGACTGTCTGGGGAGTCATGTACCATACCGTGTTATCTACAGGCTTGTTCAGCTTGCGCTCCACCTCGTCGAAGTTGTTCCAGACGGCGGTGTTCTTGATGTTCTCCCAGTAGTTGCGTCCGATCTTCAGCTTGCTGTAGTCCTTCCATTTGTCGGGATATCCGACCTTGATGATGAAGGCGTTGAGTTTGTCGTGGGCAACGGCTTTGGTACTGTCCGACATCCATTCCTGTGCATCGATGCGCTCGCCGAGTGCCACCTGCAGGTTCTTCACCAACTGCACCATCCGCTCCTTGGCTGCGGCGGGGAAGTACTTCTCCACATAGAGCTGGCCTACGGCTTCTCCGAGTGCGCGTTCTGTGGCGCTCACGGCACGTTTCCAGCGGGGGCGGTCCTCTTCACGCCCGCTCATGACCTTGCCGTAGAAACCGAAACTCTCCGCGCGCATAGCATCGTCGAGGTAACTGGCGGCGCCGTCGATGAGCTGCCAGCGGACATAGTCCTTGAGAGCGTCGAGGGATGTTTCGTTCCACACGGCCTCCACCTCCTTGATGAATTCGGGCTGTCCCACGCTCACCTCCTTGGCTTTTTTGGCACCGTGGATGCTGAGGTAGTGCTTGAGCTGAAGAGACGGGTACTGCTCGTAGAACTGGTTGATGAACATCTTGTGGTAGTTGGCTTCGTCATCGCGCAGTTCCGTGCGGCTCTTTGAGGCTTTGGCCAAACGTGTCTCAATGGCGAGGACATCGTTCACACGCGCTGCGAGGTCGCTTTCGGATGCTACCTTGCAGCGCTTGAAGAGATTACCCATATAGACCTTGTAAGCCTCGCGAATAGCTGTCGTGGCCGAGTCAGTGTCGAGGTAGTAGTCCTTCTGTCCCATGTGCAGCCCGCTCTGCATGACTTGCAGGAGGTTGTTCTTACTGTCCTTAATGTCGGCATCGATGTAAAAACCGAACATGCCGTCGATACCCTTGAGTTGCAGGGAAGAGTAGAGACGGAAAAGCTCGTCCTTGTCATAGCATTGGTCAATGCGCTGCAGATCTTCGCGAATGGGCTCGAGGCCTTGCTTGTTCAGGCTGATGCTGTCCATGGCGCTATTGTACATCGTGGCAATCTTGTCGGCCACAGAGCCTTCTTCATTCTGTTGGGCGGCTACGCCTTCGATGAGTTCGCGCAGTTGCTCGTTGTTGTTCTCTGCCAGTTGGTCGAAGCTGCCGAAGCGCGAGTATTCTGCCGTGAGCGGATGCGCGTCGGCCCAACCGCCCGTGGCAAAGCGGTAGAAGTCGGTACCGGGGGCGGCGGTGGTGTCGAGGTTGGCAAGGTCAATGCCTGTCTGAAGAGTTTGCTGGCCTGTGCAAGCAGTCATGAGTGAGAGGGCGATAAGAGGAAATAGATTCTTGACTTTCATATTGTTTGTGATTGTAATTGGAACTTATGTAGTAAAGGCTGCGAGCGCTTCGGAGGCGGTCATCCATTCTTCTTCAGCGGCTTCGAGCTGTTGCTTAAATCGGGTGTATCTTTCGTAGAGTTGCGTGTCAGTGGCGCCTTCGGGAGTGGCCAGCTGGTCTTCGAGTAGATGGATGGCGGCTTCCAGTTGTGCCACCTTCTCCTCTGCCTCCTGCACCGCTTTCTCCTGTTTCTTGCGCTGGCGGGCAGCTGCTTTTTGGGCTTCCCAAGAAGAGGCGGCGGCAGCTTCGGTCTTTCCTGTTTTTGAGCCCTCAAAAACAGGAAAGACCGAAGCCGCTGTCTTATTTAACCAATCGTATATTCCTCCGAGATGTTCTCTGACCCGTCCGTCGCCGAAAGCATAGACCTTGTCAACGAGGCCGTCGAGGAATTGGCGGTCGTGGCTGACGACGATGACCGTGCCGTCGAAGGCCGCGATGGCCTCCTTGAGCACGTCCTTGGATTTCATGTCGAGATGGTTGGTGGGCTCGTCAAGGATGAGGAAATTGACGGGTTCCAGCAGCAGCTTGATCATAGCCAGACGCGAGCGCTCGCCGCCCGAGAGCACCTTCACCTTCTTGTCCGATGCTTCGCCGCCGAACATGAAGGCGCCGAGGATGTCGCGGATCTTCGTCCTGATGTCACCTCGTGCCACTCGGTCAATGGTGTCGAAGACGGTGAGCTCTGGGTCGAGCAGCTGTGCCTGGTTCTGGGCAAAGTAGCCGATCTGTGCGTTGTGTCCCACTTTCAGTGAACCCTCGAAGGGTATCTCGCCGAGGATACATTTCACGAGGGTGGATTTACCCTCGCCATTGCGCCCGACAAATGCCACCTTCTCGCCACGTCGGATGGTGAGGTTGACATGGGCGATGACTTCCTTCTCGCCATAGGCCTTGCGCAGGTCTTCCACGATGAGGGGGAAGTCGCCGCTGCGCTGGCAGGGCGGGAATTTCAGGTGGAGGGCGCTGTTGTCGATATCATCTACCTCGATGGGCACAATGCGATTCAGCTGTTTGATGCGTTCTTGTACCTGCACCGCCTTGGTGGGCTTGTAGCGGAAACGCTCGATGAATTCCTTGAGATCGGCAATCTCCTTCTGCTGGTTCTCGTAGGCCCGCAGCTGCTGTTCGCGGCGTTCGGCGCGCAGCAGGACATACTCGTCGTACTTCACCTTATAATCCCATACGCGCCCGCATGAGATTTCGAGTGTGCGGTTGGTGACGTTGTTGATGAAGGCCTGGTCGTGCGAGACCAGCACTACGGCACCAGCCCGTTGTTGCAGGTACTGCTCCAGCCACTGAATGCTCTCGATGTCGAGGTGGTTCGTGGGCTCGTCGAGCAACAGCACGTCGGGTTGTCGCAGCAGCAACTTGGCCAGCTCAATACGCATTCGCCAGCCGCCGCTGAGCTCTCGTGTGGGACGGTTGAACTCTGAGCGCTCGAAGCCGAGCCCCATGAGTGTGCGCTCCACTTCGGCGTGGAAGTTGAGGCCGCCCATCATCTGGAAGTGTTCTTCGGCCCGCGTGTAGCGTTCTACGAGTTCCATGTAGGCTTCGCTTTCGTAGTCAGTGCGCTCGGCCATCTCAGCGCTCAGGCGTTCAATGGTAGCCTGAAGATCGTGGATATGGTCGAAGGCCAGCAACGCTTCCTCCATCACCGTGCGCTCGTTGGCGAGTTCCATCACCTGTGGCAGGTAGCCGATGGCGGTGTCGCGCGGCACGGCCACCACGCCCTCAGTGGGCACCTGTTGTCCAGCGATGATCTTCAGCAATGTGCTCTTGCCCGCACCGTTCTTGCCAGTGAGGGCGATGCGGTCGCGGTCGTTGACCACGAAACTCACGTCTGTGAACAGTGGACGGGCGCTGAATTCTACGGTAAGGTGCTCAACGGAGACCATGTGGAAAATCCTTTAATAGCTTATTGCGTCGAAAAAGTCCATTCTTGAAACCGTGTTGGTTCTTTTTAGAGGGTCAGATGAATGTCTGACGTGCTTTCTTGAGAAGGTCGGAGGCAAAGATGAAGTCGATGAGGGCTTGGTTGTTGGAATTGGCCACCTGGGTCTTGTCGCCTGTCCATTCCTGGTGACCTTCCTTAATAAAGATGATACTGTCGCCGATACCCATGACGGAGTTCATGTCGTGGGTGTTCATGATGGTGGTCATATTGAACTCCACAGTGATGTCGTGTATGAGGGCGTCAATGACGAGCGATGTCTTGGGGTCGAGGCCGCTGTTGGGCTCATCGCAGAACAAGTACTTGGGATTGAGGGCGATGGCACGTGCAATGGCTACGCGCTTCTGCATGCCGCCCGAGATCTCATCAGGAAACTTCTGCTGGGCATCGATGAGGTTGACGCGGTCAAGGCATTGTTGGGCGCGCTTGGTGCGGTCACGCAGGGTCATGGAGGAGAACATGTCGAGGGGGAACATGACGTTTTCCAGCACGCTCATCGAGTCGAACAGGGCTGCGGACTGGAAAATCATGCCAATCTCGCGGCGTAGGAGTGCCTTTTCGCGCTTATTCATGGTGACGAAGTCACGTCCGTCGTAGAGAATCTCGCCCTCATTGGGTTCCAGCAGGCCTACGATACACTTCATCAGCACGGTCTTGCCGGAACCGGACTGTCCGATGATGAGGTTGGTCTGCCCGGCGGGGAAGGTGTGGGTGATACCTTTGAGGACTTCCCTGTCCTCGAAGGACTTTCGGATGGAGCGTACTTCAATCATGAGAGAATATTTGTCAAGAAGATATCAGCAAAAAGAATCAGCATGGAGCAGTGCACGACGCTATCGGTGCTGGCCTTACCCACTTCTACGCTGCCGCCTTCGACGGTGTAGCCGTAGAAGGCTGAGACAGAGGCGATAATGAAGGCGAAGAAGAAGGACTTGATGTAGCCCATCCATACAAACCATTGATTAAAGGAGTGTTGCAGGCCATAGGTGAGGTCTTCCGTCGTCAAGATACCAGAAAGACAGATGGCATAGGCACCGCCGAAGCCGGCGACCATTGAGAAGGTGACCAACAGCGGAATCATTGTCACCAAGCCCAAGATCTTGGGCAGGATAAGGAACGATGCGGAATTGACGCCCATGATTTCCAATGCGTCGATTTGTTGCGTCACGCGCATTGTGCCAATCTCCGATGCGATGTTGGAACCTACTTTACCCGCGAGGATGAGGCACATGATAGAACTGGAGAACTCAAGAAGCAGAATCTCGCGGGTGGTATAACCCGTGGAAAAACGTGGCATCCAAGGACTCTGGATGTTCATCTTCATCTGGATACAAATCACGGCACCAATGAAGAAGGATATCATCAGTACGATGCCGATACTGTCGATGCCGAGCTGTTGCATCTCTTTGATGTATTGTTTCCAGTACATGCGGAAGCGCTCGGGACGACTAAAGACCTTTCCCATGAGGAGCAGGTAGTGGCCAAAAGTGGCAATAGGAGTTGTGATAAAATGCATAGATTCTTGTATTTCGGGGGCAAAAGTAGTCAAAAAAGGCTAAAAGAGCGCCATCGGAGGACAGTTTTTTTGCATGAAATAGTAGATTGTGGTAATAATTATGTACTTTTGCGCACTCATTTTGTGCCTATGTCTGACGAGAAGACAATTTCTGACCCGCTAAGTACTGCCTATGTGGCACCGCATCAACGGGAACCCTTGCGCTTATGTGCCGAGCATCTGAAGAAGATCTACGGAAAGCGCACCGTGGTTGATGACGTGAATTTCCACGTTGATCAGGGTGAGATTGTGGGCTTGCTGGGTCCCAACGGGGCGGGTAAGACGACCTCGTTCTATATGACTACGGGGCTTGTAATTCCCAATGAAGGTCAGGTTTTCATCGGGCATGAGGAGATAACAGATTTGCCTGTATATAAGCGTGCACATAAGGGCATCGGCTATCTGGCGCAGGAGGCCAGTGTTTTCCGAAAGATGTCGGTCGAAGACAATATCGCCAGTGTGCTGGAACTGCGTACCGATTGCACGGAGGAGTATAAGCGACAGAAGTTAGAGGATCTCATCCGTGAGTTCCGTCTGCAGAAAGTGCGTAAGAATCTCGGTGACCGCCTCAGCGGCGGGGAACGTCGCCGTACAGAGATCGCTCGCTGTCTGGCTATAGACCCCAAGTTCGTGATGCTTGATGAACCCTTTGCCGGTGTCGATCCTATAGCGGTAGAGGATATCCAGCTCATCGTGTGGAAACTGAAGCAGATGAACATAGGCGTGCTTATCACTGACCACAACGTGGAAGAAACGCTTTGTATCACAGATCGTGCCTATATGCTCTTCGAAGGCCGTATTCACTTCAAGGGTACGCCGGAAGAATTGGCCGCTAATGAAGTGGTACGCGCCAAGTACTTGACAAACAGTTTTGTGCTGCGTCCGAAAGACTTCGAAGGCATGAACAGAGAACGCTTGAAGACAGATGCAGCAGTTTCTGGCACGGGTTTTGCAGAAGAGTAAAAACGAAAAAACATAGAATCGTACAATAACATTATGAACATTCAATTTGAGAAAACATCAGGGGTGGCCGCTGAGTTGACCATCACCTTTGAGAAAGCTGACTATCAGGAACGCGTGGAAAAAGCGCTTAAGGATTATCGCAAGAAGGCTGCAATGCCGGGTTTCCGCCCTGGTCAGGTGCCTATGAGCTTGATGAAGAAACGCTTTGGTGGTGAGATCACCGCTGAGGAAGTGCAGAAGCTATTGAGTGAGAAACTCTATGGTTACCTGCGTGAAAATAAGATTGATATGCTGGGTGACCCCCTCGCTAGCGAGAAGCAGCAGGCGGTTGACTTCGAAGCTGAGCAGCTCAACTTTATCTTTGACATTGCTCTCGCTCCTCAGTTTGATGCCAAACTGACCGATGCAGACAAGATTCCTTACTACACCATTAAGGTAACGGATGATATGGTAGATGGTCAGGTGACAGCATACCGCCAGCGTGGTGGCCATTATGACAAGGTGGATGGCTATCAGGAAGGTGACATGATAAAAGGTCATCTCGCAGAACTCGATGCTGATGGCAGCGTGAAGGAAGGTGGCGTACAGAAAGAGGACGCTGTAATCCTGCCTGGCTACTTCAAGAATGCCGACGAGAAGAAGAAGTTCGACGGCGTGCAGGTGAACACCGTCATCACATGGAACCCCGCCGTGGCATACGAGAACAGTGCCATCGAGCTGAGCAGCCTGCTGGGCATCACCAAGGAAGAGGCTGAAGGTATCCAGGGCAACTTTAGCTATCAGATTACTGAAATCACTCGTTATGTCCCCGCTGAGCTCTCTCAGGATCTCTATGATCAAGTATTCGGTGAGGGCAAAGTGAAGAGCGAAGAGGAGTTCCGCGCTGCCATCAAGGCACAGATTGAGGAACAGTTTGCCTTCAATGCGCAGGTGCGTTTCATGGCAGACGTCCGTGAGTACCTTGAGGAGCGCATCGGCCAACTGGAGTGGCCGGAGGAACTGTTGAAGCGCATCATGCGTGCCAACAATCCTGACAAGGACGAGAAGTACGTGGAGGACAACTTCGCCGGTAGCATCAAGGAGCTGGAGTGGCACCTCATCAAGGAGCAATTGGCCGACCAGACTGGCATCAAGGTTGAGCAGGACGACGTCCTCGAAGTGGCTAAGCGTCAGACACGGATGCAGTTCGCTCAGTACGGTATGGGCAATATCCCCGACGATGTAGTTACCAACTACGCCAACGAGATGCTCAAGAAGAAGGAGCAGGTGGAGGGCCTGGTAGCCCGTTGCGTGGAAGAGAAACTCGGTGTAGCCATTAAGGACATCGTGAAACTCACCAAGAAGAGCGTCACCATGGAACAGTTCAACAAGCTCTACGAGAAGAAATAAGGCGCTATGCAGCACTCTGATTTTCGCAAATTCGCTACAGGCCATCTTGGCCTGAACGGACAAGTCCTGGACGACTACGTTAGCGTGCAGAACCAGTATCTGAACCCCTACATTCTGGAGGAGCGTCAGCTGAATGTGACGCAGATGGATGTGTTCTCTCGCTTGATGATGGATCGCATCATTTTCCTGGGAACCGCCATCGATGACTATACGGCTAACACGCTGCAGGCGCAGCTCCTATACTTGGACAGCGTGGATCCTGGCAAGGATATTAACGTCTATCTGAACTCTCCCGGTGGTAGCGTGAGCGCTGGCCTGGGCATCTATGATACGATGCAGTTCATAACCTCTGATGTGGCTACTATATGCACTGGTATGGCAGCCTCAATGGCTGCCGTACTCCTGGTGGCCGGCAAGGAAGGAAAGCGCAGTGCGCTACCTCACAGCCGCGTAATGATTCACCAACCTTTGGGTGGCGTTCAGGGTCAGGCTAGCGACATCGAGATCGAGGCCCGTGAGATTCAGAAACTCAAAAAAGAGCTGTACCAGATTATAGCAGACCATAGCCATACGCCTTATGACAAGGTTTGGGCTGACAGCGACCGCAACTATTGGATGACGGCCGAAGAAGCCTGCGAGTATGGTATGATAGACCAGGTACTCAGCCGTAAGCAATAGTTCTTTCTCGCGCGCGAACATTATTATATAATAAAGTTCTTTAAATGACAAAGAAAAAGAATCGCTGCTCGTTTTGCGGACGCGCCGACGATGAAGTTGCATTGTTGGTGAGTGGTATCAACGGCTTTATCTGCAATGACTGTATTCAGCAAGCCTATACGATTGTCCAGGAGGCACAATCGTCTCCAGACGCAAGCATGAAGGGCAAGTGGGCCTCGATGAATTGGAAATCGTTGCCCCGACCCGCTGACATCAAGGCTTATTTGGATCAATACGTCATAGGACAGGATGATGCCAAGCGCTATCTCTCCGTAGCTGTCTATAATCATTATAAGCGACTTTGTCAGACAGTGGAAGATGACGGTGTGGAAATCGAGAAAAGCAATGTCATCATGGTTGGTCCCACCGGAACGGGAAAGACCCTGATGGCACGTACCATCGCCAAGCTGCTGAAGGTTCCTTTTACCATTGTCGATGCTACCATTTTCACGGAAGCAGGCTATGTGGGCGAGGATGTTGAGAGCATCCTGTCGCGACTACTTCAGGTGGCAGATTTTGATGTTGAAGCCACGCAACGTGGCATCGTGTTCATCGATGAAATCGACAAGATTGCTCGCAAGACAGATAATCCCAGCATCACGCGTGATGTCAGTGGCGAGGGTGTGCAACAGGGCTTGCTCAAGTTGCTCGAGGGTTCCATTGTGAATGTTCCGCCCAAAGGCGGACGCAAGCATCCAGATCAGGATTACGTTCATGTGGATACACGTAATATACTGTTTATCTGCGGTGGCGCTTTCGATGGTATTGAGCGTAAGATAGCACAGCGTCTCAACACTCATGTGGTGGGCTACAACTCTGTTCAGAATGTGGCACGCATCGACAGGAGCGACTTGATGAAATATATCGTTCCTCAGGACTTGAAGAGTTTTGGCCTAATCCCAGAGATTATTGGCCGCTTGCCGGTGCTTACATATTTGAACCAACTTGACCGTAAAGCACTCCGTGCGATTCTCACGGAGCCAAAGAATTCGCTTATCCGTCAACAAGAGAAACTGTTCCAAATGGATGGTATCAAGTTGACCTTTGACGAGGATGCGTTGGAATATATGGTCGATAAGGCCGTCGAATACAAATTGGGAGCTCGCGGTTTACGTAGTATAGTAGAGGCCATCATGATGACTCCTCAATTTGAACTCCCCTCTTCGGGAGACAAAGAATTCCGCGTGACTCTAGATTACGCACGGTGTCAATTAGAGAAATCCACGTTGAATGCGATGCAAGGATAAACATCTTTCAAGGCTCCAAAAGTAGTGATAAACAGCTTTTGGAGCTTTTTTTATAAAAAAATGCATTACAACATGGAGAAAAGCGGAAAAAAACTTGGATAATAGAGAGATTTGTGTATATCTTTGTAACGCAAAGGTATAATCATGAAGAAAAACCTTAACCTGACAGAGCAACTGAAGCACTATTTTGGCTTTGATACCTTTAAGGGTGATCAGGAAGCCATTATCCACAATGTCCTCAATGGGAATGACACCTTTGTTCTCATGCCGACAGGTGGTGGTAAATCCTTGTGCTACCAACTTCCTGCTCTCATGATGGAGGGTACCGCTATTGTGATTTCACCTTTGATTGCCTTGATGAAGAATCAAGTTGATGCCATCCGGCAAGTGAGTGCGGATGACGGCATTGCACATTTCATGAATTCTTCCCTGAACCGTTCAGCTTTAGATCAGGTTAAGACGGATGTCCTGTCAGGCCGTACAAAGTTGCTATATGTAGCTCCCGAGTCGTTGACAAAGGATGAGAATATTGACTTCCTGCGGCAGGTGAAGATATCATTCTATGCGGTTGACGAAGCACATTGTATCTCGGAATGGGGACATGATTTTCGCCCGGAGTATCGTCGCATACGGCCGATTATCAACGAGATAGGCGTTTCTCCCGTGATTGCTCTTACAGCGACTGCCACAGATAAAGTCCGAGGTGATATCAAGAAAAATCTGGGCATGTTGGATGCTACGGAGTTTGTTAGCTCCTTCAATCGCCCCAACCTTTATTATGAGGTGCGTCCGAAGACAAAGGAAATTGATAAGGATATCATCAAGTTCATTCGCCAAAATCCTGGAAAAAGTGGTATCATATACTGTCTGTCCCGTAAGAAGGTGGAAGAATTAGCAGAAGTGCTAAGGGCAAACGACATCAATGCGCGAGCTTACCACGCGGGCATGGACACACCGACACGTACGCAGACACAGGATGACTTCATTATGGAAGAAATCGATGTCATCGTAGCTACGATAGCTTTCGGTATGGGCATTGACAAGCCTGACGTGCGCTTTGTCATCCACTACGACATTCCCAAGAGTTTGGAAGGCTATTATCAGGAAACGGGACGTGCAGGACGAGACGGCGGTGAAGGAAAGTGCATCACATTTTATACATATAAGGATCTCCAGAAATTGGAGAAATTCATGGAGGGCAAGCCTGTTGCAGAGCAGGACATAGGAAGGCAGTTACTTCAAGAGACCGCTGCTTATGCCGAAACGAGTGTGTGCCGTCGTCGTGTGTTGTTGCATTATTTCGGTGAGGAGTATTCCGAAGATAACTGCCATAATTGTGACAATTGTCTCCATCCGAAGTCAAAAGTTGAAGCCATGAACGAGCTGAAGATGGCGTTGGAAGTCATCCAGGCTGTGAAAGAGAACTTCAAAGTAGACCATATCATCAATGTGTTAACCGGTAATCCCACGGAAGAAGTTATAGCTCATAAGCACGATGACCTCGACTGTTTTGGCAGTGGCGACCAGAAGGAAGCTCGTTTCTGGAACACCATCCTACGACAGGCATTACTAGGTGGTTTCATCTATAAGGAGGTGGAAAACTATGGTTTGCTGAAGCTGACGCCGGAGGGAAAAAAGTTTATGAAGAGTCCCACCTCTTTTATGATATCTGAAGACAATGATTTTGAGGATGATGGGATGGATATGTCGGGTGGCACCAGTGCCGTGGATGAGGAGTTGTTGTCCATGCTTAGGGACTTGCGTAAGAAGGTCGCCCGTGAGAAGTCGATACCTCCCTATGTGATATTCCAGGATGCGAGCCTTGAGGCAATGGCAACAGTGTATCCGGTGACGATTGAAGAACTGAAAAATATTCCAGGGGTGGGCGAGGGCAAGGCCAAGCGATATGGAAAGGTCTTCTGTGAACTGATTATGAGGCACTGCGAGGAGAATGAAATAGAACGTCCGGAAGATTTGCGCGTACGCACTGTCGCCAATAAGAGTAAGAACAAGGTGAGCATCATTCAAGCTGTTGATCGTAAGGTGGATTTACATGACATCGCGCGTTCAAAAGGACTTGATTTTGATGAACTTCTAGACGAATTGGATGCCATTGTGGATAGCGGTACGAAACTAGATATCTCATATTACCTCAACTCTATCATGGATGCTGATCAAATAGAGGATATCTTCGAGTACTTCCGCGAGAGCGAGACAGATGATATTGACGATGCACTCGATGAGTTGGGTGATGAGTATGATGAAGAACAAATCCGTCTTGTGCGCATCAAATTCATTTCAGAACTCGGAAATTGACGATTTTCTTTGGCTGTCTCGTAGGAAATGTGTAATTTTGCACGCAATAAAAGCAAAACATTTTTCTTATGGCCAATTTTATTGCAGACCGCATCGTGATGGATGGGCTCACGTTTGACGATGTCCTCCTTGTTCCCGCTTATTCTGAGGTACTCCCCCGTAGCGTAGTTCTTTCCACTCGCTTCTCGCGCCACATAGAGCTGAAGGTCCCTTTTGTTACTGCAGCAATGGATACTGTGACAGAAGCAACGATGGCGATTGCCATTGCGCGCGAAGGCGGCATAGGTGTGATTCATAAGAACATGAGCATCGAGGAGCAGGCGCGGCAGGTTGCTATCGTCAAGCGTGCAGAGAATGGTATGATCTATCATCCTGTCACCATTCAGAGTGACGCCACTGTCGCAGATGCTCTTGATTTAATGGCTGAGTACCACATCGGTGGCATTCCTGTAGTTGATGCAAACAACGTGCTCGTTGGCATCGTTACGAACCGCGACCTCCGGTTTGAGCGTCGTGTGGAGCGTCCCATCGCCGAGGTGATGACGAAGGAAAACCTGGTTACGACGCACCAACAGACCGACCTCTTCGCTGCTGCACAAATTCTGCAGGAGAACAAGATAGAGAAACTTCCTGTCGTCGATGACCAGAACCACCTCATCGGCCTGATTACTTACAAGGACATTACGAAAGCCAAGGACAAGCCCATGGCCTGCAAAGACGAGAAAGGTCGTTTGCGCGTGGCTGCCGGCGTGGGCGTCACCGTTGACACGCTCGACCGCATCAAGGCGCTGGTGGAGGCCGGTGCTGACGCCATTGTCATTGACACGGCACATGGCCATAGCAAGGGCGTCATCGAGAAGCTGCGCGAGGCCAAAGCGCTCTATCCCAACGTGGATATCGTGGTAGGAAATGTCGCCACGGGCGAAGCTGCCAAGATGTTGGTGGAGGCAGGTGCCGATGGCATCAAGGTGGGCATCGGTCCGGGTTCCATTTGCACCACGCGTGTGGTGGCCGGTGTGGGCGTTCCCCAGCTCTCTGCCGTCTATGATGTGGCCAGCGTGCTCGCGGGTACGGGCGTACCCCTCATCGCCGATGGCGGCTTGCGCTATTCGGGCGATGTCGTGAAGGCCATTGCCGCCGGTGGCAACTGCGTGATGATTGGCTCGTTGGTGGCCGGCACCGAGGAGTCGCCGGGCGACACCATCATCTTCAATGGTCGTAAGTTCAAGAGCTATCGTGGCATGGGGTCGCTCGAAGCCATGGAGAATGGCAGCAAGGACCGTTACTTCCAGGCTGGCGAGAAGGATGTGAAGAAACTTGTGCCCGAAGGAATCGCCGGACGTGTCCCCTACAAGGGCACTGTGCAGGAGGTCATCTATCAGCTCGTGGGCGGCCTACGCTCAGGCATGGGCTACTGTGGCGCCGCCACCATCGACGACCTGCATCATGCCAAGTTTGTGCGCATCACCAATGCTGGCGTATTGGAAAGTCATCCCCATGATATTACTATTACCAGTGAAGCTCCTAATTATAGCAGACCTCAATAAGACGGTTTGGTCCATAAGTCCTATAGGCCCTATGAGCCTCCCTAAAAAACAGCAATTATGAAAAGATTCACCTTCCTTTTATCTTTTATCTTTTATCTTTTGTCTCAGACTTCGTTCGCGCAGTCTGCAGATCCCATCGTGATGCGTATCAATGGCAAAGATGTGCCGCGTTCAGAGTTCGAGTATAACTACAATAAGAATAACACCGATGGTGTCATCGACAAAAAAACTGTCGAGGAATATGTGGAGCTGTTTGTCAACTATAAGCTGAAGGTCGAGGCAGCCTTGGATGCTCGCCTTGATACACTCACCAGCTACCAACAGGAGTTTCGTACCTATCGCGACCAGCAGATTCGCCCTTTGCTCGTTTCTCCTGCAGCCGAAGAACAGGAGGTTGTCAACTACTACAACCAGATGCTCGCCCAGCTTGAAGGCAAAGATTTGCTGCTGCCTGCGCATGTCTTTGTGCATGTCCAGCAACAGGCAACGCCCGAGCAGCAGGCTGCTGCCAAAGCTCGTATCGACTCTGTCTATACTTGCTTACAAGCCGGCGAGGACTTTGCTGAACTAGCCATGAAGACCTCCGATGATAAGGGTACTGCCCAGCGTGGAGGTGTCATCTCATGGATTGGTCCCAAGCAACTGCTCAAGGAGTTGGAGGATGCCCTATATGCCATGGAGGTGGGTGAGGTGAGATCGCCTTTGCTCTCCACCGTGGGTTGGCATATCCTGAAACTCATGGACAAGAAGCCTTTGGAGCCTTATGACACCTTGGCTCCTCGCATCCGCGCCTTTTTGGAACAGCGTGGTATGAAGGATCGCATTGCCAACACATTTGTTGATAGTCTGGCAAAGCGTGATGGAAAAACGATGGAACAGGTCATGGACGAGGAGGCAGAGCGTTTGTCTGCGCAGGATGACGAGCTCAAGTATCTCATCAAGGAGTATCATGACGGTCTTCTTTTCTATGAGATTTGTCAGCGTCAGGTGTGGGAGCCAGCTTCCAAGGACACCTTTGCTTTGGAGAGCTACTTCAAACAGAACAAGAAGGCTTATGCCTTCGAAAAACCTCACTATGCCGGCGCACTCCTGCAAGCTATCAACCCCGATGTGCTGAAACAGGTACAGAAGACGTTGAAAGGTAAGGATGAAGACCATTGGGCGGAGATAGTCAAAGCTCAGTTCAATAAGGATAGCGTTCAGGTGCGCTTTGATCGTCGTATTTTTGTCCAAGGCGAGAATGCCCTCGTAGATTCTTTGGCCTTTGGCGTCAAGGCGGGCAAGACACGCATCAATAAAAAATACCCTGCGGTGGGCATTTGTGGACGTAAACTCAAGAAAGGCCCACAGCGATGGACCGATGTTGCTGCCCAGGTCGTCACCGATTATCAGGCCGTCAAGGAACAAGAATTTGTCGAAGAACTCCGTCGTCGCTACAATGTAGAAGTCTTCCAGGATGCAATAAATACAGTTAATCAACACTGATGAAAAACCGAATCAAACGTTTTATGTCATTTGTGCTTCTTGTGATAGGAGCACAAATGTCGTCTTTTGCACAAACAGGCAACAATATCATTGACGAGGTCATATGGGTTGTTGGCGATGAGGCCATCCTGCGTAGTGATGTTGAGAAGGTACGTGCCCAGATGACCCGTGTCATCGGTAATCCGTACTGCACCATACCCGAGAATCTGGCCATTCAAAAGCTCTTCCTTCATCAGGCGCAGATTGATAGTATAGAAGCCGCAGACGAGAACATCAACCGCTATGTTGAAGCTCAGATTAACCAGTGGGTTCAGGCCGCGGGCTCCAAGGAAAAGTTGGAGGAGTATCGCAATATGTCAATGTCTCAGATTCGTGAGGAAACCTACGAGATTGTCCGTGACAATCAGATTATGGAGTTGGTGCGCGATCATTTGACAAAGGATATCAAAGTGACGCCTGCCGAAGTGCGCCATTTTTTCAAGGACATCCCAGAAGATTCTTTGCCCATGATTCCGGCGCAGGTAGAGGTGGAGCTATTGGCGGAACACCCCCGTGTTCAACCAGAGGAAATAGATCGTGTGAAGAATGAACTCCGTGATTACACGGAACGCATCCAGAATGGTTCTTCTAGTTTCTCAACACTTGCAATCCTCTACAGTGAGGATCCTGGTTCAGCGCGACAGGGCGGCGAAATGGACTACATGGGAAAGATGGAACTAGACCCCGCTTTTGCAAATGTTGCATGGAGTCTTACGGATTCCAAAAAGGTCTCAAAAATTGTGGAATCGCAGTTCGGCTATCATATCATTCAACTTGTGGATAAACGTGGCGATAAGCTGAAACTACGTCATATTCTGAAAAAGCCACGTGTGGAACAGGCCGACATTGATGCCAGCCTTGCACGGTTGGATTCCATTGCGAGCGATATTCGTAAAGAGGCCTTCACTTTTGAAGATGCAGCCTCTAGACTTTCCGACGATGTGGACTCTCGTGCGAACAAAGGTCTGATGTTCAATGTCACACAAGATCAGGCCACTGGCGAGCGTATCCGTACCTCCCGTTTCAAGATGGGCGAGTTGCCTGTAGAAATCGCTAGAGTTGTCGAGGGCCTTAAGGTTGGCGAGGTCTCCAACTCTTTCTCTATGATTGACAAGAAGGGAAAGAAACAATGTTGCATTGTCAAGTTAAAGAATCGAATACCTGCACATACAGCAACAATCACAGAAGATTTCCAGATTCTGAGCAAAATTGTGAAGAACAAGCGCTCCGAGGAATACATTAATAATTGGATTCGCGATAAGCAGCGTACCACTTATATACGTATCAATCCCGAATGGTCAAATTGTGAGTTCCAGTATCCGGGGTGGGTGAAGGAATAAAAGGAGGGACACACAAGAATTGCAGGCTTTGAAGTCAAAACTCCCAATCATATTCATCCTCTGTATTACAGCACTTTGTTCATTGGCAAGTGTGACTACTCCCCTCCCTTATAGGGAGGGACAAGGGGGTGAGTCCGTCTCTTCCAAGCCGAAGAAGGGTAGGGGAGGTGGCAGCCGCATCATCCTGCTGCACTCCGACGAACTCTATCACAACCAATGTATCCATCGGGAGGCACAGATTCTGGTGGGCAATGTGCGTTTCCGCCACGATGATGTTATCCTTACCTGCGATAGCGCTCTTTACTACGAGAGCAGCAATTCGTTTGATGCGTTTGGTCATGTGGTGATGAACCAGGCCGACACGCTTATCCTCAACTCCGACGTTCTTTACTACGATGGCTTTGACCAGTTGGCGATGGCGCGCTACAACGTGGTGTTGAAACATTTCGACAGCCGCCTCTTCTGTGACAGTCTCGACTACGACCGCCTCTATAACCTCGGCTACTTCTTTCAGGGGGGTAAATTAGTCGATGGTGACAACACGCTTACCAGTGAATGGGGCCAGTACAGCCCTCCTACGCGCGAGGCCGTTTTCAACTATAATGTGGATCTGCGTAATCCCAAGTTCACCCTCCTTAGTGACACCCTCCACTACAACACGGGTACGGAGATTGCTCGCATCGTAGGTCCCTCGAACATCGACAATGGTGACAACCACATCTATAGTGAGCGAGGCACCTATGACACTCGCTGCGACCGCGCCTTTCTTTTGGACCGATCCATCGTGAGCAATAAGGGACGTACCATCACAGGCGACAGCCTTGACTACATTGGTGAGGGTGCTATCTCCAAAGCCTTCGGCCATGCAGAGAGCGTCGATAATGTCAACAAGAACATGATTACGGGCAACTATATGCTCTATGCCGATTCCCTCGGCTATGCCGAAGCCGCCGACAGCGCCGTACTCATCGATTTTTCGCAGCGTGACAGTTTTTATTGCCACGCCGACACTTTTAAACTCTTTACTTATAATATTGACACCGACAGCGTGTGGCGCGTGATGCACGGCTACCACCATGTGCGTGCTTTCCGTCGCGATGTGCAGGCCGTCTGTGACTCGATGGTTTATATCTCTCGCGACTCTTGCCTGACCATGTACCATGACCCCATTCTTTGGCAAGATGGGCAACAGCTTCTTGGCGAGGAAATCAAAGCTTGGATGAATGATTCCACCATAGACTCCACTTATATTGTCCGACAAGCACTTTCTGTGGAACGCATAGATTCTGCCTACTTTAACCAAGTCACAGGAGCAATCATGCGTTCTTATTTCCGCGGTGGCGAGATGCATACCACTGTCACAGAGGGTAATGTGCTGACCAATTACTACCCTTTCGATTCTGATAGTTTGATGATTGGGCTGTTACATGCAGAGGGTTCCCTCTTGTATCTTTTCATGGAAAACCGCCAGGTCACCAAGATTATGTTCGATGGTGCTGCGGAGGGTCGCTTGCATCCTTTAGCGCTTATTCCGCCGAATGTACGTTATCTTTCCAATTTCCAGTGGTTTGATTACGTGCGGCCAGTGGATAAAGATGATATCTTCAATTGGCGCCCCAAGAAGCCGGGTACGGAATTGAAACCATCCATCAAGCGAGCAGGCCCCAAGCGGAATCGCGATCGAGGCAAATCTGAGAATATTTCGCATTAAACATTAAACTTTAAACTGAACTAATGTCCCTCTTCTCCACCCGTTCACCCCGTCGTTTTCGCGGCGTACACATCTATACATCTGAGCGTCAGGAAAAGCTCGATCGTCTTGTCGAGGAGGCAAAGCGTGAGGAACAGATAGAGCGTGGCGAGACACCCGAATACCGTCCCGACATCGAGTCCTACCGCGGCAAGTTTGCCAAAAACCTCAAGAAAGCCGATCCGACTCGTCGTCGCCTGCATCCCGGCATTGCCATTGCCCTCATCGTCGTTCTCCTCATCCTCTGGCACTACCTTCTCACCGGCAGCTTCCGCTTTTAGTAAGGAACTTTAAACTCTCAACTGACACTCAACTTTAAACTTTAAACAGCTCACCTTGGACCTCATCCACCTCCTCCCCGATTCAGTGGCCAACCAGATAGCAGCTGGCGAAGTCATTCAGCGTCCCGCCTCCGTCGTCAAGGAGTTGGTTGAGAACGCTGTGGATGCAGGTGCACATCGCATCGACATCGTGGCTGTGGATGCCGGTCGCACCAGCTTGCAAGTCATCGATGACGGCAAGGGAATGAGCGAGACCGATGCTCGTTTGGCTTTTGAGCGCCATGCCACCAGCAAGATCCAGCAGGCTGCCGACCTCTTCACCCTCACCACGATGGGTTTTCGCGGCGAGGCGCTGCCATCGATAGCTTCCGTGGCACAGGTGGAACTCACTACCCGTACCGGCGACAGTGACCTAGGCACTCACCTGGTGCTGGAGGGGTCGCATGTGGTGTCGCAGGAGCCCACAGCATGCGCCGTGGGGGCCAACTTCATCGTCAAGAACCTCTTCTTCAACGTTCCTGCACGACGTAAGTTCTTGAAGACCAACCAGACGGAGCTGTCCAATATCACGACGGAGCTCGAGCGCATCGTGCTCGTGCACCCCGACATCGCCTTCACCTTTACCCACAACGGCAGCACCCAGTTCAGCCTCACGCCTTCTGGCTTGAAACAGCGCATCGCCAGTGTCTTTGGAAATCGCTTGGCTGATAACCTGTTGTCTGTTGAGGTGGAGACACAGATGGTGAGCATCTATGGCTTCGTGGGCAAACCAGAGGCTTCACGCAAGCGTGGTCTGCAACAGTACTTCTTCGTCAACAACCGCTATATGCGGCATCCTTATTTTCACCGCGCCGTTCAAGAGGCTTTCGCCCGATTGATACCTTCTGATGAGCAGGTACCCTACTTCATCTATTTCGATGTTCCTCCCGCTGAAATAGATGTAAACATACATCCCACTAAAACCGAGATAAAGTTCGAGAACGAACAGGCTATCTGGCAGATTCTTCTTGCAGCAGTTCGCGAAGCCCTCGGACGGTTCAATGCTATTCCCACTATAGATTTTGATACAGAGGGCCGTCCAGATAATATCCCGGTATACAATCCATTGGATCCTGGTACCACGGCGTACGTGCAGCAGCCTACTGTCAAGGTTGATTCCACGTATAATCCGTTTAGAACTAGCCCCGATAGCCCCTCCCCCAACCTTACCTGCCCTCAGCAGAGGAGTTCTGCTTCGGGCGCTCTGGACGGCTTTACAACTCCAAGAATTAAAGTCCCACAAAACTGGGAAACACTCTATAATGATCCCTCCCAACCCGAGGACCAGCTCCCCTCCCCGACGGGAGGGGCTGGGAGTGGGTCTGCTGGCTCTTTCTTCCAATATTTAGGTTCTTACATCCTTACCCCCGTCGAGGAGGGGTTGATGTTGATTCATCAGCATCGTGCCCATCTTCGTGTCCTCTATGACCGCTACATGACCTTGCTGCAGAGTGCTCCACTGCCTTCACAGCGCTATCTCTTTCCCGAGGTGATGGAACTGACGCCTACAGATGCGGCTGTCTTTGCAGATATTTCCCCCCAGCTTCAACGCTTCGGCTTCGATGTCAACGATCTTGGTGGAGGTGCCATCTCTATCGTGGGCTATCCCTCCGGTTTAGAGGGTGTGAATATCCAGCGACTCCTAGGTGAGCTCATCTCTGCGTCGAAGGACCGTGGACTGCTTACGGCGGAGCAACTTTTCGGCAATATGGCACTCACGATGGCGCGTGAGGCAGCTATCCCTACGGGCCAGGTGTTGTCGCTACAGGAGATGCAGGACCTTTTGACACAGCTTTTTGCAACCTCCAATCCCAACTATACTCCCGATGGGCATACCATCGTGAGCATTCTTCCACAGGAACAAATAGATCAACTTTTTAGATAATGCAACAGAAAATCATCCTCACCGGTGACCGTCCCACAGGTCCCCTTCACATCGGACACTATGTAGGTTCTCTGCGCCGTCGCGTGGAGCTCCAGAACTCCGGTCTCTACGATAGAATCTTCATCTTCGAGGCCGATGCACAGGCCCTCACCGACAATATCGACAACCCCGAGAAGGTACGTCAGAACGTCATCGAAGTCGCCCTCGACTACCTTGCCGTGGGCCTCGATCCCGCCAAGAGCACCCTTTTCATCCAGAGCCAGATTCCCGAGCTCTGCGAGCTGACGTTTTACTTCATGGATCTCGTCAGCGTCTCGCGTCTGCAGCGCAACCCGACGGTGAAGACCGAGATCCAGATGCGTGGTTTCTCGGGCGAGAGCATCCCTGTAGGTTTCTTCACTTATCCCATCTCCCAGGCTGCCGACATCACCCTCTTCAAGGCTACCACCGTTCCCGTGGGCGAGGACCAGGAACCCATGCTGGAGCAGTGCCGCGAAATCGTGCGTCGTTTCAACAACATCTATGGCGAGACCCTCGTGGAGCCCAATATCCTTCTGCCCGAGAACGCTGCCTGCCTGCGTCTGCCCGGCACCGATGGCAAAGCCAAGATGAGCAAGTCCCTCGGCAACTGCATCTATCTCAAGGACAGCGCCGATGAGGTGCAGAAGAAGGTCAAGTCTATGTTCACCGACCCCAACCACCTGCAGGTCAACGACCCGGGTCAGGTCGAGGGTAACACCGTCTTCACCTACCTCGACGCCTTTTGTCGTCCTGAGCATTTCGAGCGCTACCTGCCCGAGTATGAGAACCTCGATGCCCTCAAGGACCACTACCGTCGCGGTGGTCTCGGCGACATGAAGTGCAAGAAGTTCCTCACCGCTGTGCTGCAGGAGACGCTGGAGCCCATCCGCCAGCGCCGTGCGGAGTTCGAGAAGGATATCCCTGCCGTCATCGAGATCCTGCGCAAGGGCACCGAGGCGGCTCGCGAGGCTGGTGCCCAGACCATGTCCGAGGTGCGTCGTGCCATGCGTCTCGACTATTTTGACGATGCCTCCTTTGTGACGGAACAAACCGCCCGTTTCCAATAAAGAAAGAAGCGACGCAGATTTGCGTCGCTTCTTTCTTTTTAGAACATTGCGTTCTTGGGTGTGCGGGGGAATGGGATGACGTCGCGGATGTTCTGCATTCCCGTGACGAACAGGATCAAGCGTTCGAAGCCCAGACCAAAACCGGCATGCGGGCAGGAGCCCCAGCGGCGCGTGTCGATGTACCACTCGAGATGGGTGGTATCCATCTGGCGGTGCTGGATCTCTGCCTGCAGCTTCTCGAGGCTCTCCTCACGGACGCTACCACCGATGATCTCGCCAATGCTGGGGAACAGTACATCGGTACCTTGCATGGTGGGGCCGGGTGCTACGCAACCTTTGTAACCTACGCTGCCCTCGCCCTGGCGGGTGTTCTGCTTCATGTAGAACGACTTGATGGCGGCGGGGTAGTCGGTCATGATGACGGGCTTCTTGAAGTGCTCCTCCACGAGGTAGCGCTCATGCTCGCTGGCCAGGTCGTCGCCCCATTGACAGGGGAACTCGAACTTCTTACCGTTCTTGATGGCTTCCTGCAGGATGTTGATGCCCTCGGTGTAGGTGAGGCGGACGAAGGTCTCCTTCAGCACACCTTCAAGGCGCTCGATGAGCGTCTTGTCGATCATCTGGTTCAGGAAGGCCAGGTCGTCCTGGCAGTGGTCGAGCGCCCAGCGCACGCAGTACTTGATGAAGTCCTCCTCCAGGTCCATGAGCTCTTCCTGGTCGAGGAAGGCCACCTCGGGCTCTATCATCCAGAACTCGGCCAGGTGGCGCGGTGTGTTGCTGTTCTCGGCGCGGAAGGTGGGACCAAAGGTGTAGATGGCTCCCAAGGCCGTGGCGCCGAGCTCGCCTTCGAGCTGTCCGCTCACGGTGAGGCTGGTCTGCTCGCCGAAGAAATCATCATCGTAGATGATCTTACCCTCTGCATCCTTCTTCAGGTCGTACAGGTTCTTCGTCGTCACCTGGAACATATTGCCGGCACCTTCGCAGTCGCTGGCGGTGATAAGCGGCGTGTGGAAGTAGAAGAAGCCGTGCTCGTGGAAATAGGTGTGGATGGCCATCGCCATATTGTGGCGAATGCGCATCACGGCGCCGAAGGTGTTGGTGCGCAGACGCATGTGGGCGTGCTGACGCATATATTCGAAGCTCTGTCCCTTCTTCTGCATCGGGTACGTGCTGTCGCACGTCCCCAGCACCTCAATCTTTGTGGCTTGGATCTCCACTGCTTGTCCGTTGCCGACACTCTCCACCAGCAGCCCCTCTACGCTGAGACAGGCACCTGTGGTTACGTCCTTCATCAGATTCTCATCGAACTTCTCGGCATCGGCCACCACCTGTATGTTCTTGATGGTGGAACCGTCATTCAGGGCAATGAAGTACACGCTCTTAGAGCCGCGCTTCGAGCGCACCCAGCCCTTAGCACAGACAGTACCAGCCTCACCCCCCGGCTGGGCAGCAAGGAGCTCAATTATCTTTGTTCTTTTCATATTGGTTTATAGTTTACGGTTTACAGTTTATAATTTAAGTCTTTTAGGTCTAAAGGTATTTACATTAAACCTTAAACTTTAAACTTTAAACTTCACGCTTTGCGTGAGCTCTTACTCAAACGCTCCCATTCGCAGCATGTTGACTTCGTCCTCGGTGAGGTAGCGCCAGTCGCCACGCTTGAGGTTTTTCTTGGTGAGGCCGGCGAAGAGGACGCGGTCGAGCTTGGTGACCTTGTAGCCCAGGTGCTCGAAGATGCGGCGTACGATGCGGTTGCGGCCGCTGTGGATCTCAATCCCGACCTGTTTCTTGTCCGTGTCGGAGGTGTACTCGATAGCATCGGCGTGGATGTCGCCGTCGTCAAGGGTGATGCCCTCTGCAATCTGACGCATGTCGGCAGCGGTCACGTTCTTGTCGGTGTGGACGTGGTAGATCTTCTTCTTGAGGAACTTGGGGTGGGTGAGTTTCGATGCCAGCTCTCCGTCGTTGGTGAGCAGCAGCACGCCAGTGGTGTTGCGGTCCAGACGTCCTACGGGGTAGATGCGCTCATCGCAAGCTCCCTTCACGAGGTCCATCACCGTCTTGCGGTTCTGGGGGTCGTCGCTGGTGGTGACGTAGTCCTTGGGCTTATTCAGGAGCACATAGACCTTCTTCTCAATCTTTACGGGCTGGTCGTGGAACTTCACCTCATCGATGCGCTTCACTTTAGTGCCGAGTTCCGTGACGACCACGCCGTTGACAGTGACCACGCCTGCCTCGATGAAGGTGTCGGCCTCGCGACGTGAGCATACGCCGGCATTCGCGAGGAATTTGTTCAGACGAATGGGTGCTTCGGGGTCGATGTGTGCCTCGGAGTATTCGATGCGTTTCTTGTGGCTATACTTGGCATTGGGATCATAGTCTGCACTACGCTGACGTCGTGGCCCGCCGAAGCCTCCGCGCTGCTGTCCATAGCCTCCACGGCCCTGGAAACCTCCGCGCTGATAACCTCCGCGCTGTCCATAGCCTCCACGTTGGAAACCACCCTCTCGGGGCTGGAAACCGCCTTCGCGTGACTGATATCCACCTTCACGGTTGAAGCGGGGTTTGTATCCGCCTTCACGCTGCTGATAGCCGCCCTCACGATTGGTGCGCGGTTGGAATCCGCCTTCACGCTGTTGATAACCGCCTTCACGGTTGAAACGTGGCTGGTAAGCGCCCTCACGCTGTTGGTATCCGCCTTCGCGGTTGAAGCGTGGCTGGTATCCACCTTCACGCTGCTGATAGCCGCCTTCACGGTTGAAGCGTGGCTGGTAACCGCCTTCACGTTGCTGATAGACGCCTTCACGGTTGAATCGTGACTGATAGCCACCCTCACGGGGTTGGAAGGTGCGACGCTCGCCGTCGGCACTGCTGCCATAGACGGGGCGTTGAATACGGGGACGCGGTGTGCGGCCCGGTGTGCCATGGTTGTTCTCTTCTTTACCTTCGTTCTGCGCGAAGTTCTCGCGCCATTTTTCGTCGTTGTTTTCCATAGGAGTGTTTAAATACCTGTATAATTAGTGGGTGTTATGACGCGCAGCTCAGCCTTCACGGCCTCACTGACGTCGAGTGTTTCAATGAATTCTGCGATGCTCTCCTGGCTGATGGCAGCGCCTGTGCGCGTCAGGGCCTTGAGGGTCTCGTAGGGGTTGGGGTATCCTTCGCGTCGCAGGATAGTCTGAATGGCCTCTGCCACGACGGCCCAGTTCTGCTCGAGGTCGTGCTGCAGGGCTGCCTCGTTGAGAAGCAGCTTGCCTAAGCCCTTCAGCGTGCTCTGGATGGCGATGACGATGTGCCCGAGTGGCACACCCACGTTGCGCAGCACGGTGGAGTCCGTGAGGTCGCGCTGTAGGCGGCTAATGGGCAACTTCTCCGAGAGATGGCCGAGGATGGCATTGGCAATGCCCAGATTACCCTCGGAGTTCTCGAAGTCGATGGGGTTCACCTTATGGGGCATAGCGCTGGAACCCACTTCGCCGGCCTTGACCTTCTGGCGGAAGTAGCCCATCGAGATGTACTGCCACACGTCGCGGTCCAAATCGATGATGACGGTGCTGATGCGGCGCAGGGCATCAAAGAGGGCGGCCAGGTTGTCGTAGTTGGAGATCTGTGTGGTCCACTCCTCGCGCTCCAGTCCCAGATGCTTGCGAAGGAAATCCTTGCCCAACGCGCGCCAGTCCATATCGGGGTAGGCCACGTGGTGGGCGTTGAAGTTACCTGTGGCGCCGCCGAACTTGGCGGTGATGGGGGTGCGGTTGAGCGCCTCCAGCTGCTGTCGTAGGCGGTAGGCGAACACCTCCAGCTCCTTGCCCAAACGGGTAGGGGAGGCCGGCTGTCCGTGCGTCTTTGCCAGCATGGGGATGTCTTTCCACTCCTCGGCAAAAGCCTCAAGCTGTGCGAGCAGCTTCTGCATGAGGGGCAGCACCACATCCGTGAGTACCTCCTTGATGCTCAGCGGCACACTCGTGTTATTGATGTCTTGCGAGGTGAGCCCGAAGTGGATAAACTCAAGTGTATTCCCCGCGACTCGCGGAATACACTTGAGCTTCTCCTTGATGAAATACTCTACCGCCTTCACATCGTGGTTCGTGACGGCCTCGATGTCCTTGACGCGCTGTGCATCCTCGAGAGAAAACTCCTGGTAGATGGCGCGCAGGGTGGGGAAGAGGTCATGAGGGATGCCTGCCAACTGTGGCAGAGGCAGTTCACAAAGAAAGATAAAGTATTCAATTTCTACACGCACACGGTAGCGGATGAGTGCGTACTCGGAGAAATACTGATCTAAAGACTCTGTTTTCGAACGATAGCGGCCGTCAATAGGTGATGTGGCCGTTAGGGCTGTCAATTCCATAGCAATGGTGCGCTCACGCGCAGAACTTAATTTGTTACCTGTTTATTTTTGCGGCGCAAAGGTACAACGAAAAAATGAAAGTAGAAAATATATGAGCGAACTTTTTTGTTTTGGGTATTGAAATGTGACTTTGTCGTGTAGAATGTATGTTTGGAGCGCCTTTTTTTATTCTCTCAGTCTTAACAGTGCTTCAAGGTAATAGTAATCCGCATAGATGATGCTGGCGTCGATCTCGCTGCCTGCGGGATGATGGCCCGTGGAATGGAGGAGGAAGGCTGTGTTCTTGTCGCGACTCTGGTAGCGGTCGGTGCTGAGGTCGCGGAGCATGGCGACAGCAGCATCGTAGTATTTAGCATTTACGGATTTACCATTCACGTCTTTCCTCTCTCCTGCCACATCATATTGGCAGAGTTCCAGTAAGGCGCTGGCAACCACGCAGGCGGCAGAGGCATCTTTGGGAGCGGGTGAGGGCGCGTCCATATCCCACAGGGGCACCCAGTCATCGCTCGTTTCCCGGAGACGCTGGAGATAGATATCTGTAACCTTACGGGCGAAGTCAAGGAAGCGCGGGTCGTGGGTATAGCGATAAACCATGGTGTAGCCGTAGATGGCCCAGGACTGTCCGCGGCTCCACATGGATGAGTCGGCATACCCCTGATGAGTCTGTCCCTTGATGAAATGGCCGTCAAGGGTGTCATAGACGGCGACATGGTAGCAGCCGCCGTCCTCGCGGAACTGGTGCTGCATCGTGGTTTCGGCATGCTTCACGGCAATGTCATAGAGGTGCTTTCTATCCACGCCCTCTGAGGCATCGCTGGTCTGGTTGGCCCAGAATAGCAACTCCAGATTCATCATATTATCCATGATGGTGTTATGGCCGCCGTAATCCTTCACGTGGCGCGGCCAGGAGAGGAGGGTGCCGGTGATGGGATTATAGAGTGTGGCGAGGGAGTCGGCAGCGCGCAGCGCCACTTGGCGATAGTGCTTGCAGCCTGTGGCCTCGTAGCCTTTCAGGAATGAGTTGATGGTGATGAAGCCGAGGTCGTGGTCATAGACGGGTGCCTCTACCACGGGAACCAGAGCTTCTGTGTATCTCACGGCCAGCGATTTCAATGAGTCTGGGCTCACGCAGGCATGCTCTTTACTTTGGTTCGCTTTTGCTGCCTCGTACTCATACGTCATCCATAGTATTCCGGGCCAGAAACCTGAGCACCATTCCACATTGGAAGCCTGTCGCAGGTTCCAGGCGTGGGGCATTTCTTTGCCTTCCTGAGCTGGCGTGGGGCAGATATTGCGAGGCATCATCGTGAAGTTATAGTTGCCAGTGCTGTCCTGCAAAGCCTCTAGTGCCTTACAGACCTGCGAAGAACAATACTCCAGCTCTTTTTCGGCATCAATGGTAATGGGCTGATTTTGGCATCCCATCATCATGCAAATGATGGTTCCGTATAGATATACTTTTCTCATAGTCATTGCTATGTATTTTTCTTATTTATACGAATCACCTTATATAAATACGCAAAAAATGCTGTGATATTATGTGTCTTTGCGTATATTTGCAGGGTAAAACGTATAAATAAGAAAACGGAAGACCTATGAAACGACATTTTCTGAACTTGTTTCTTCTCATTGCCTGCTGTTGTGCCTGCGTAGCACAGAGCGACTACAAGATGGCAGGCCCTTATGAGATTGTAGCCCGCGACGGTCGTTATGCCAAAACCAAGGGTGGCAGCGAGCGCGATATGTGGCAGGCATGGCAGAGTGCTAAGGCCGGTGACACCGCCACGGCGCTGACCTTCATCAATGCCTACGCCAACACCCTCCAAGGTTTTGAGGGTCATGACGCTCCCCTCTGCACCATACAGGCCTACTGGCTCGTAAGGGCGATGATACAGGTGAGAGATGGAAATGAAGGGAACAAGGAGGAGATGGATATGCCGGTGTGGTCAGCGATGGTACGCCGTGCCATCCTGCCTGTGTTGGAGCGCTTTGAGGCGTACAGCCCTTATGCCAACGGCAACTGGGGTGCTATTGTCAACCGCTGTCGCATGGCGTGTGCCGTTTTCCTGAAGGACACCGTGCTCTATCAGTCTTCCATCGACTATTTCCTGCATGCCAACGACAACGGCTCACTTCCCAAATATGTCGGTGAAACGGGTCAGTGTCAGGAGACCGGGCGCGATCAGGGTCATGCCCAACTGGGATTGGGGGCGTTGTGCGAGACCTGTGAGCTGGCATGGGGTCAGGGCGATGACTTGTGGGGCGCACTTGACAACCGTTTGATGAAGGGCATCGAATACACCGCCAAGTATAACCTTGGCTACGAAGTGCCTTTTGAAACATGGACCGATTGCACGGGGCTCTACAACGACTGGACGGAGCCGGGAGAGATGGGACGCGGCATCATCCGCTGCATCTATGACCTCCCCTATCAGCATTATGTGGGACGCAAAGGCCTGAAAATGCCCTTCACCAAGAAGGTGTTGGCATTGCAGAAACGGGCTGAGAAGCATGGAGAGCTGAAGTACAACCCCGAAGCCAATAATTTCAAGGTACCCGGTGTGAAGGAGGGTGCCAAGCTTCATTCCATCTATACTTATCCCGCCCCTGCAGGTGCACCGCTGAAGGATGACTATGATGTCTTCATCCAGCCTCGCGGGAAGAAGGAGTGGACGAAGATTGACACGTATATGGCTAAGGTGAATGCCCCACAACTCACTCCCGACCTCGCTCCATCAAAGAGGGGAGAAGTGGGGGGCGTGACAGCTCACCGGGTGAGCGAGATATCCTATTGCATGTTTGACTTCACAGGCGATGTCTTTGTCAGGGTTGTCAGCAAGCACCGTAAGTTCAAGAGTGCCCGCATACGTCCTGACTACCGTGGCACCATCGCACAGGTGCAGAACGATTCCACCGTTCAGTTTCTCCTCTTCCAACCCGAGAATGTGAGCGTGGAATTTGATGGTGACATCACCTCCAACCTCCTCGTCTTCACCTCCAAACCACCTGTGGCGAAGGAGGATGCTGAGGCACAGGCACGGAAAGAAGGGCGCAAGTTCATCTATTTCCCACCTGGCTATTATTCACAAGCTGATATGGATGCCAAACTGTCCAATTCTCAGGCAGGGGTCGGCAGCGGTACTACTATTTACCTTGCGGGCGGTGCTTACTGCACGGGCACCTTTGCCATCGAGGATGCAGAAAATGTCAGTATCCTGGGCCGTGGCATAGCACGTCCGGAGCGCGGCTACGAGGGCGCCCATGTCTATCGCTCGAAGAACGTGCTCATCGATGGCCTCGTGCTCAACACCTGTCCCATTGGTGGGTCCAGCCACGTGAAACTGCACGATGTGCGCAGCATCTCCCATCCCCAGTGGGGCGACGGCTTGAATGTTTTCGGCGGTTGTTCGGACATTCTCTTCGACCGCGTCTTCTGCCGCAACAGCGATGACTGCACGACGGCCTATGCCACCCGTAAGGGCTTCAGCGGTTCAGTGCGTAATGTTCGTATGACCAACTCCACGCTGTGGGCCGATGTGGCACACCCCATTTTCATCGGTCTGCATGGCGCGGCGGCAGGTCCGCATCCTGAGCTATGCGACACGGTGGAGAACCTGAGGTATGACAATATCGACATCATTTGTCAGGCTGAACAGCAGGTTGATTACCAAGGCTGCCTCGCTATCAACTGCGGTGACAACAATCTGGTGCGCAATGTGACCTTCGACAATATCCGTGTGGAAGGCATCCTGCAGGGCTGCCTTACCCATGTGAAGGTGGGCTGGAACCCGAAATACTGCAAGGCGCCTGGGCTGGGGGTAGAGGATATCATGTTCCGCACCATCCGCCTCTACACCTCGCAGACAGCGGGGGCGCTGTACCCCTCTGTCATCACCGGCTACGATACAGAGCGCAAGGTGAAGAATGTCACCTTCGAGGGCTTGAAGATCAACGGCAGAACCATCAGTGATGATATGCCCGGCAAACCCAAGTGGCATGCCACCAGTGACTATGTGCCGATGTTTGTGGGGTCTCATGTGGACAACCTGCAGTTTAAGAAATAAAAAGACATCCACGATGGAAGTTAAGAAAGGACATTACTTTGGCAGCTTGCGGATAAAGCAACGTGTAATAGGTATGGCATTGGTTATCAGCCAATGCAGCATCGCTCTGGCTCAACAAAGCGTGGTGTCGCCCGATGGGAAATACTGCATGACCATCGATGGAATGACCTATCGCGTCACCTATAATGACAAGGTGGTGGTGGAGAACAGTCGATTGGGTGTTGACATCGACAACCGTCTGTTTGAATCAGCGCTGGGTGTGCCGCGCGGGGAATACGAGGACTGGTGTAGCGACTTGGAACTGAGGAGCGAGGAGCGAACAGCTGTGGACACCACATGGATGCCGCTCTACGGCGAGAACGCCCGTATCCGCGACCATTACAACCAGTTGACGCTGCACTATGAGAAGGGCAGCAACGGCCAGGGCACGGTGAGCGATGGCTATGATAAGCGCAAGTACTACGCGATGGACATCATCGTGCGTGCCTATGATGAAGGTATCGCCTTCCGCTATCATTTTCCCGAGACATCCAACGGTCTGTTCCTCCATGTCACGGGTGAGCAGACGACGTTCAAGATGCCCGAGGGCACGAGGGCATGGTACGAGGAGTGGGCTCAGGGACCATACCAGAAGAAGACATTGGGAGATGCCGAGTCATCTTGGTATGAGAGTGAGCGGCCGATGCTGCTGCAGTTGCCGGATGGAGTGTTTGTGGCCTTGTTGGAGGCCGGCATGAAGGACTATGCGCGCGGCAAGTTCAGGCTGAAGGGCGACAACGAGCTGCAGGTGGCCATGTACGGCTGTGCTGATATCATCTCGCCCTACGACACGCCATGGCGCGTCATCATGACCGGGGAGCGGGCTGTGGACCTCATCAATAACAAGGAGATTGTCCTGAACCTGAATGGCGAGCATGCCGGGGGCGACTGGTCGTGGGTGCGCCCCGGTAAAGCCTTCCGCAGCACACGCCTCAACAGAGAGGGCATCATGCAGAGTATCGACTACTGTGCTGCCTTCGGTTTCGACTATGTGGAACTGGATGCGGGCTGGTATGGTCCCGAAGGGAAGGTGGAGAGCGATGCCACCAAGGTGGCGGAGACGCGCGACTTCACGATGACTGAAATCTGTCAGTATGCCAGGTCAAAGGGCATCGGAGTATGGGTATATGTCAATCAGCGCGCCCTCTATCGCCAGCTTGATGAGCTGCTACCCTTGTATAAGGAATGGGGCATCAGCGGCATTAAGTTTGGCTTCGTGCACATAGGCAGTCAGCAGTGGAGTACGTGGTTGCATGATGCCGTTGCCAAGTGTGCGGCATACCATCTGATGATAGATATCCACGATGAATATCGCCCCACCGGCCTCTCGCGCACCTTCCCTCATCTGCTGACACAGGAGGGCATACGCGGCAACGAGGAGATGCCCGATGCCGACCATAACACGCTTTTGCCCTTTACGCGCTATCTCTGCGGTCCCGCCGACTATACACTCTGCTATTTCAACAACCGCGTGAAGAATACCAAGGGACATCAGCTGGCTATGGCGGCCGTCTATTACTCGCCGTTGCAGTTTTATTTCTGGTACGATGCCCCCTTTGTGGATAAGGGTGAAGCAGAGTTGCAGTTCTGGAAAGACTGTCCTACCACCTTCGATGAGAGCATCGCCCTCGACGGCATCCCCGGGGAGTATATCATCCAGGCGCGCCGCTCTGCCAACGACTGGTTCGTGGGCTGCATGACCAATACAGAGGGGCGCACCGTTACAGTCCCAACGGACTTCCTGCCCGCAGGAAAGTATGAGGTGACAATCTACAATGATGACCCCACGATGGACTCACGCACGAAGGTACGCGCCCAGACGCAAATCGTTAAGCGGGCCTCAAATCGCAAACCGGGCAAACCGCTGACATTGTATCTACAGCCCAGTGGCGGTGCCGCCCTTCATTTTAAGAAACTTCCGTAAGATGAAGAAGATCCTCTCTGCCATAGCGCTCATCTGCTGCGCTTCTGGTGCAATGGCTCAGTATCACTCTCAGGTGTGGTCGCCGGATTGTGGCGACGGCACCTACACGAATCCCGTCCTCTATGCCGACTACAGCGACCCTGACGTGTGTGCCGTTGGCGATGACTATTTCCTGACGGCCTCGTCGTTTAATTGTATTCCTGGACTGCCCATCCTCCATTCCCGCGATCTCGTGAACTGGGAGATTATTGGCCACGCCCTGCAGGAGCAGGAGCCCAAGGAAATATTCGATAAGCCCCAGCACGGTAAGGGCGTGTGGGCACCTGCCATCCGTCATCACAACGACACCTTATATATCTATTGGGGCGACCCCGACCAGGGCATCTTCATGGTGAAAGCGGCCCTCCCCCTGAATGCTCCTGAAAGGATGGGGGAATGGAGCAAACCGCTCTGTGTCATCCCGGGCAAAGGAATGATAGACCCCTGTCCCTTGTGGGATACTGACGGGCGCTGCTACCTCGTCAACGGCTGGGCCGCGTCCCGTGCAGGCTTCAACTCCGTGCTCACCGTGCGCGAGTTGTCAGCCGACGGCACCCATGCCATCGGCCTTCCCCGCATCGTCTTCGACGGTGGCCAGGAGAACCACACCAGCGAAGGGCCTAAGTTCTACAAGCGCGATGGCTACTATTGGATTATGTGCCCTGCGGGCGGTGTGGCCATGGGATGGCAGCTGGCCATGCGTAGCCGCTCACCCTATGGCCCCTACGAATGGCAGCGGGTGATGTGGCAAGGGAAGACCGACATCAACGGCCCTCATCAAGGGGCGTGGGTGCACACGGCCTGCGGCGAGGATTGGTTCCTGCATTTCAATGATAAGGGAGCTTACGGCCGTGTGGTTTATCTGCAACCTATCGACTGGAGCAGCGGTTGGCCTATGATGGGTAACAATGGCGAGCCTTATGCCACCTATCGCAAGCCAAAAGCTAATAGCCAAGGGCCAATAGCCAAGGGCCAAGAGAGCGATGAGTTCAGCGACGGGCAGCTGGGCCTGCAGTGGCAATGGCACGCTAACTACCACGAGTCCTACGGGATGCCCACCGCCTACGGCTGCTATCGCCTCTATACCGCCGATCTTCCCGAGGGGTTCAAGAGCTTGTGGGATGTCCCCAACCTCTTGCTGCAGAAGCCCGCAGCGCCGCGCTTCGTGGCCACGGCAAAGATGCGCTTCGCCTCGAAAGGCGATGGTCAGTATGGCGGCCTCGTCATGATGGGTCGCGATTACAGCGCCCTCGTCGTGCTGCGTCAGGGCGACAGTTTCCTCCTGCAGCGCCACACCTGTATGGGTGCCGATGAGGGTAAGGCCGAGGCGCAGCAGACGCTCGTCACGCTACCTCCCACCGACCGCGACACCATCCCCTACAGCCCCGCTATCTATCTCGACCTCTACCTGCGGGTGACCGTGCGCGACGGGCAGTGCACTTTCGCCTACAGCCCCGATGGCCGCCGCTTCAAGGACGCCGGCGAGCCTTTTGCCATGCGCCAGGGCAAATGGATAGGCGCCAAGTTCGGCTTCGTCGCCGAGCGTCGCGAACCACAGGGCAACCGCGGTTGGCTGGATGTGGATTGGATAAGAATCACGAAATAATTGAATTCCGATATGAAACGTCTGTTTCTTTGTTTCTCTTTTTTCTTGTTATGTTTGTCGTTCAGTACGGCGCAGGCTACTGGCTGCTACTGGGAATGGATGAACGGCAATATCTCTAAGGAAGGTATCACCAAGGACTTGGAGTACATGAAAGCCGCAGGTATCGAGTCGGCATTTATCTTCGATGCTTGGGTTGGTGTGGAGCGCGGTCCTGTGGACTACGGTTCTGCGGAATGGATTTCCTGCGTGAAACATGCCTGCCAGGAGGCGCAGCGTTTGGGCATCACCCTCGGTATTCACAACTCGCCTGGATATACAGCCATGGGTGGCCCGTGGATACGTCCCGAGGAATCGATGAAGCAGCTCACGTGGAGTGTTTCTTCCAAGAAGAACCCGCCGGTGCCTCCTCACAAGATGGGGTTCTATCGTGATATCAAGACGTTCCGCACCACTTGTGCCGATGAGATGCAGCATATCGGACGGCGTTTGGAGAAAGGAGAATCTCTCACCATCGCCTTACAGAAGGAGAAGCCTGTCACGGGTTTCAATCTCTGGCGCGGGGAGCGCGAGGAACCATTAGACCCCTATGATGGTCCTCGGGACTATGCCCCTGTGCTGACCGTTGAGGTGAGCAGCGACAATGTGCGGTGGACGGCTGTCGGCACCGCTTCCGGCATAGGACTGAAAGCCCATGATATCCCCATTTACTGTAAGCTTCCAGCGGTCAACTGTCGTTATCTCCGCCTGACCAGCAACCGAGGTACAAATCTCGACCGTATCGAGGTGCTGACGGCTCCTGGGTGCGGCACCACCTATCGGCGTGTGGGCTACACCACCACCGGTCAAATGGTGACAGCCGCTTCAGAGGCTGGTATAGGTCTGGAAGTGGACAAGCTATCTCGCAAGTGTGTGGAAGCCCATTTCGACCGTTTTTTGGCTCCTTTGCTCAATGAGCTGAAGGAATATTGTGGCACTACGCTCCGTTGGGTTGTTCTGGACAGCTGGGAGGCAGGCCGACAGGATTACACGGAATCTTTGGGAGCCGACTATATCATGACCGGTGATGGTTCTGACTTCCTCACTGGCGGCATCGGCAAGGCCAATCGGACCAAGGAAAAGCTTTTCCAGCAGGAGTTCATGCAGCCGCTGCGGGAGAAACTGCATGCTTATGGCCTGCAGTTAGTGGGGGAACCATACGGCAACGGCGACTTTGACCGTAAGGCGTATGGCCTGTCTTTCGACCTTCCCATGAGTGAATATTGGGCGCGTAGCCACTATGGTTCCATTGAACGCCCCTTCTTTGTCTCGCGCTACGGCCACACCGCAGGGCGTCCTGTCATCGGCTGTGATAAGGGGGGCAAAACGAAATGTGGAAAAGGTTGGATGAGGTTAGAATGTAGTGAAAGCCTTGTAAACAAAGGAGTTGAGAGGTGTTGAGGCTTGATGTGAGCTGGACAAAACGCAGAAACGAAATGTAACATTGGCTTTACGTTTGCTTTACGTTTGAGGTGCGTTTGAACGGCGTTTTAGAGGGGAAATGTAACATGGCGGTCTGGATGGATCGCTTTTTTTGTATGTGGCATTCTGGATGAGGCTGAACAGATGCAGGCAGATGGGCTGTAAGCCCTGTATAGGCTTGTTCTGAGGCGTTTTCTACACGCGCACGTATATGTACCTATAACGAATAAGAAAGAGGCTCTGAGGGTGCTATAACATAGCACCATACAGGACGGCATTACGGATCATTTTCGTGACATTACGAAGATGGTCTTTTTTTTATGCCAAAAACGGGGTTAGGGTGACAGTTAGGGTGACGTTTAGGGTGACAGTTTTGGGATTACAAAAACGAAATGTTATGGATAGCGTGACATTTAGGGTGACACTTTTAACACTTTTGGAGGGCGATAAATGGGGGAAACGGTACAAAAACGGGCGAAAAACGGGGTTTTTGTGTGTTTTCGGTGGGCAAAATGCGGTGTGGCGCAATGATTCGAGGGGCGGAATTCATCAACTTTCCTTTGTATATAGGGGTTTCGGTGGATTGACGTGAAATTTGGGTGCGCATTTCGTTTGATGTCAGCGGGGGAACCGCTGACCACACGCCACTATTCCAGACGAATGATTCCGACTACGAGGGCAACGGCATGGATGTCTGATAAAGGCAGTTCGAACGGATTGTATGCCTCATTGTCGGACACGATCAGGACATGATCTTTGTCAGATCCAGGCTTTATGCGCTTGATGAGTGCTCCCTGGGCAGTATCAAGCACATAAGGTTTATTCCACTGGAAGAAAAGACCTGTCATTGGGACACGCTGGCAGGCAACGATGTCACCAGACACATAGGTAGGCGTCATGCTGTTGCCTTTTACGGGTATAAGGAAGTCTGCACCGTTGAACGCTGGTACCACATACCTCTCACACTCATATTCGAGAACAGTTTGTTCGCCTGTAAGTGCCCCTGCCATTGCACTCAACGGAATGAGTGGGATGCCCTCTTTAGGACTTGTGGCTTGATGAGCTACAGGCAACTTAATCCCATTATTAAACATTGTACCCTCACCTGTAAGAAGGTATGAAGCCGAAATATTGTATTCGGAACACAGCAATGCCATCATATCTGCGCCTGCCATCATGCGACCGTTCAGAATTTCTGAAAATTTTGCAGGCTTAACATTGAGAGATGTAGCCAAAGCGGTCTTTGTTAGGGCTGAATCTTGCTCTAACAAAGCATTGATTGCGCCTATTGTGCGACTATTTATCTGCCCTTTTTCCATATTTTCTGAAAATAAATTGTAATTTTCTGAAGAAAAATTTTGTCGTTTTACAGAAATTCTGTATCTTTGCAGCCGTATTCACATGGTGAACAGCGCGGCAAAGGTACAAACTTTCCGCGAGAAACAATAATAATAACTTTAAAAATTGAGGATTATGGATGAGAAAAAGACAATTACGGTAAAGGAGCTCCTGACGGTAATGAGCGTCGGAGCGTACAGGATGCTTGCCCTGCGTGGTGTTATCCGCATAGTGAGACGTTCGCCCTACACATTGGTAGAGCGTGCAAGTGTGCCAGAGAAATACCTTAGTCTATTGGCTTGCGGCAACTGAATGTGTTTATGATACTGTAATCGTGAAACTGCATGAAGAATTTGATGGCTGCCAGCAGCTCTTCCTTGAAGAAATGGTTTGTAGGGTATGAAATCCTGATAGCAAGCCAATTCTTCTTTTCATCGAAGAAGTCGAGTTCGTACCAGAGCGCGAAGGCCTCAACGAAATGCTTGGCAGTAGCCTCTTCAAGAGCGTACTCATGCTGGCCGTCGCAGTTCTCAACGTATTTGCCCATTACGATAGTGGTGCAATCGTAGTAATCGTTAGGATTTTGAGTCATATCATCAGACATTTAGTGAACGTCGCGACAAAGGTACAAAAAATATCTGAGACGCGAGAAAAAAGACAGATAATTAACAATAAAAATAGAGAATTATGTTACAGAAGGAATTTGAAGAGCGCATTGGGCGCTCAGTGACAGAGCAAGAGTATGTTGAGGCTAACGCCATGTATATGGCAGCCGGTGACATTGACAAGGACACATTCTGTAGGGAATGGTTGAAGATTGGCAGCAGCGCATTGGTGAAGGGCCTTTTTGAAACAGCCTACCAGAAGGGCAAGAAGGTTCAGGAACTGGAGCTGCTTCACAAGGAGGCAGTGGAGATTTGTAGTGATGCTGCTGATGCGATGCTGGAGATAGAACAAGGCTTGCTTGATGGTGAAGAGCACACTGCGAGAGAGGTGTTTGCCGCTGAGCTGCTTGACCGCAAGGCATGGTGGCTGGTGGGAGCCAAGGAGGTTGTGCTGAGGAAGATTAAGATGGGCATGGACCTGAGTGAGAAAGACAAGAACTATATCAACGAACACTTAAAATAAGGAGGTAAAGACATGAACAGACGTATTGTGATGGATCGCGGTAATGTGGTGAAGATAGCCAAGACTATGAACTGCACCCGTGAGATGGTAAGCAAGGCCCTGAACTTCAAGAAGGACTCTATGCTTGCGCGTAAGATCCGCTTTGTTGCCAAAGAGCAGTATGGCGGCATTGAGATAGGTAACAAGTAATGAGGTCGCTATGGCATAGCGACAAACTTAACAAGAAGACAGTTATGAGAACAATTCTGAAAGCAGGCGTTTGTTTCCTGATAGCTATTACAATGGGGTTGGTGTATATGTGGTTTCTGTTGAGCTTCAAGTGGAGTCTTGATGACATGAGCACCTTAGAGAAGTGCATCGGCATCGTTTACTCTTTTGCGATGGTGCCAGGGTATTACAAGCTAACAGATGTGATGAAACTGAGATAACCCTTACGGGCGAACCGTAAGGAACACTAAACGGAGTGAGCAAACTATGGAGTATTACAATAAGACATTGTGCGTAACCTTTGATGAACTGACAAGTGGTGCTACGCCTGTCATTAAGGCAGACACCCTTCGTCAGAATATGAAGCGTGGCAACATCCAGTGTGCGCGTCAAGGCAAAGGTGAAGGCAACTATGCTCTGTATGTGTACGCGTCGCTCCCTATGAAGTACAGAATGATGTTTGAAGCTAAGTATGGCAAACCCGCAGACGTGTTGAAGGCTCAGGAACTGAAGGAGTGGGTAAAAGAAGACGGTGATGCCAGAGCGTTTTACGAGGCGTTTGAATATGATTTGAACGGCGTTCAAACCCGCCTCAGCCAGAAGCTTATAGATGAGTACACGAGCAATGCCAGTGTGCTGAAGATGCTCTGGGAGCGCATGAACGAGCTGACCAGTACGACCCACGCCCTGGGGGGTGGCAGACGCGGTGACCTTTGGGACATCGTTTTCACCCAGAGCGAGAAACTGAGAGAGGTGACAAGCCACACCCTTCCTAAGAACCTGGCACGTCTGAAAGAGAAGATGTCGCAGTTCAAGAAGAACGGCTATGAGTCTCTGATTAGTGGCAAGATAGGCAATAAGAACACCTTGAAGATAACCGAGGATGCAGGACGCAGGCTGATAGCCCTGAAGCGTAGCCGTGTGCCGGTACTGACCGACAGCCAGATATTCGAGACCTTCAACCAAGAGTGCGAGGCTAAGGGCTGGAAGCCATTGAAGAGCGTGAGAAGCCTGAAGACTTGGCTGGAGAGTGCAGCCATTGAACCATTGTGGCATGATGCCGTATATGGCGAGATGAGCGCCCATCAGAAGTTTGACCGCAGACACAAGACCCAGTTGCCATCAATGAGGGATGCCCTCTGGTATGGTGACGGTACGAAGATTAACCTCTACTACCGTGACGATGAAGGCAAGGTTAGGACTACAAGCGTGTATGAGGTCATCGACGCTGCAACGGAAGTGTTCTTAGGCTTCTGCATCAGCGACAATGAGGACTACGAGGCTCAATATATGGCTTACAGAATGGCTATTCAGGTAAGCGGTCACAAGCCCTACGAGATTGTGCATGACAATCAGGGCGGTCATAAGAAGTTGCAGAACCAGCAGTTCTTTGACAAGCTCTGTCACATCCACAGAACCACCGCCCCCTACAACGGTGCCTCAAAGACCATTGAAAGTGTGTTTGGACGTTTCCAGATGCAGGTACTTCATAAGGACTGGCGTTTTACCGGTCAGAACATCACAGCCAAGAAAGACAGCAGCCGTCCGAACATGGAGTTTATCGAGGCAAACAAGGATAAGCTCTACACCTACGACGAACTGAAAGCAGCCTATCTGAAAGCCCGTACAGAATGGAACGAGATGGCGCATCCTGCAACCGGAGAGCAGCGCATCAAGATGTATGAGCAGAGTGAGAACCCCGAAACGCCTGTGGTGACCACAAGCAACATGATTGATATGTTCTGGGTACAGTGCGACCGCATGAGCACCTTCACCAGCAGCGGCATAGAGATTACCGTGAAGGGCAATAAGCGTGTGTATGAGGTGATGACGGAAGCCGGTGTTCCAGATATAGAGTGGCGCAGGAAACACACCTACGAGCGCTTTGTGGTGAAGTATGACCCATACGACTTTGGCAGCATTCGCCTGTATAGGAAAGACAAGGCCGGTGAACTGAGATTTGAGCGCGTGGCAGAGCCATATATGGTGATACACCGTGCGATCCAGGAGCAGACCGAAGGCGAGGCAACCTTCATCAGGCAGCAGCAGAAAGCCACTGAGGAAAGCCGGATAGAACGTCAGGTAGCAGCCAAGGCCATTGAGTATGCCGAAGGCGTAGCACCTGAGCAGCACGGTCTTAGTACACCAGACTTGAAGGGAGTGACCGCAGACGTTCAGAGGCAGATAGACCGCAGGACACGGAAGTATAGCAAGGAGCCTGAGGAACTGAGCCTTGGCAGAGTGACAAAGAAGGTCAGCAAGATGGACTGGAGTGACCTTGAAGAGCAGCCCATCGTGGTTGACTTCAAGAAGGTGGCAGGGAAACTATAAGATACCGCGATGCAATCACGGCGAAATAAACGAAACATATAACTGAATTTTTAAGCATAAGAGACATGGAACAGAAACAGAAAGAATTGATTGCACAGCGCCTGAAGGCGTATGTCGCAAAGTACCGCAGCCAGAACAAGGC
>CAJOCU010000006.1 GCA_905233765.1 uncultured Bacteroidaceae bacterium
AGGTACAACAATTTTACGACATAACAAAGCCCTGGCTTGAGAAAGTCGGGGCTTTGCGATAAAAAAAGAGGATGTGCCTATTTTGACACACCCCCTTTTTGCTGCAAAGGAAAGTTCCTTCTCTCGTTGTCAGTCGCGGGAGATGGGGATATTGGAGATCTTAACGCGCTTATCTCCGTTCAATCCCCATTTATTGCAATTTAAGATCAAACTGAGACGGGCGATGCTCTCTGTGGATGCGGGTACGTTCTCTATGAGGATGCTGTATCTCATGGGAACATCTACGGGTATCTTGAATTCACCGCTGCCATGACATGAGTAATCCTGTCTATTGGCGACACGTACTTTAATGGCGTATCCCTGATAAATATTGCCGTCATTGTCGTATGCTTCCGACCCCCCACATCCTCCACATCCTGAAATCTCTTCTACGTCAGTGGCTCCCTCGTTGGTGAGGATAAGGTCGATGACGACGGTCTTGCCGCTGGCGGCGCAGCGCTTGACTTTGATCTTGAAATCGGGGTGGTTGGTCACGATTTTCATGGGAGCCTGGGCTTGCAGGCCTTGGAAGGCGAAAGTGAGCATCGCCATCATGATGAATAGTAGCTTTTTCATAATCATTAATTTTAGATTTATTGAACTTAGTTGTTTCCTATTTCTGCGAGAATCGGGAGAGTTGTGCTTTGGCCTGTTGATGGCCGGCATTGGCGGCTTTCTGGAGCCATTGCTTCGCCGTCTGGTTGTTGATGCCGAGATACATCATCCCCGCCTGATACATGGCCTCTGTATGGCCCTGATTGGCGGCTCGGACGAAGTAGGTGGTAGCGGTCTCGCGGTTGTAGCCGTCGTAGTTGCTGTTGCTGTAGAGAAGTCCCAGCTGATAGTCGCCTTCTGCACTTCCGTGGCTGGCGGCGGTGGAGAACTTGTTCTTGGCGGTGGTGTAGTCGAAGGCGCGCATGGCTTTCTTGCCCTGTGCCACCAACTCGGCATCGGCTGCGGAGGTGGAGGAGGTGGTAGCGGCGGAGCTGGTGGTGGTAGTGGCAGTGCTGCTGGCGCGCGAGGGGGCAGGGGTTCTGACGGGGGCTGGCGTCACGCTGGGTGTGGCGGCTGCTGGCTGCTGTCCTGCCCGTGCGGGATTGAAGTAGAAGCGGTGTGTCAGCGTAGGAACAGAGCGCGGCTCCTGCGGGTGAGGGTAGGGGGCGACGCTGGTGAGCACCTTCACCTCGTTCATCACGTCGGTGATGAAGTCGCCCATCGACAGGTTGGGCGAGACGATGTGCTTCATGACAGCTGTGGCGAAGGGGCTGTGCGCCGTTGCGCCGGCCTCGTCGTAGGCTACGTAACCATGCTTGGTGGAATAGAAGATGATGCCCTCGTTGAGCTCGTCGGTGTTGAGCATATTCTCCTCGCCTTCGCCGCGGGAGGCCAGCAGGTTGTTGTCGGTGCGGCAGGCATCGAGCAGGAGGATGCGGGTCTTGAGCGACGGCACGTCGTTGAGGAAGGAGACGATGCGCTTCGTCGCCATCCAACGCTCGCGCTGGAGGACATCGTAGGAGGTCTCCACCACGGCATCGACGGGAATCAGATAGGCATCGCCATTGAACTGGCTGCCGTGACCGGCATAATAGACCAGGGCCGTCTCGTACTGGCTGGCGAAGCTGGCAAAGCGCTTGATGGCATCGTTCATGGCATCGACGCCGGCATCGAACATGACATAAACGTTGAAGCCCAGTGAGGAGAGCGTCTTAGAGACCGCGATGGCGTCGGGGATGGGGGTGCTGAGGCTCTTCTCGGCCACGTAGTTGGAGTTGCCGATGACGAGGGCGATGCGCCGCTCGCTGATGGCACATCGCGTGTCGCGCGGCACCACCTGGTCGAAGCCTCCGCTGCGGGTGGACATTTTATTGGTGCGCAGGTACTCGAAGACGGTCGTGGCGTTGTGCGCCTTGAACGCTCTGGCGGCAAAGTACTTGTAGGTGTTGTCATCCATGTTGCGGGCACAGAAGACCTGATCGTCGCTCGACCACTTGATGGGGTCGTTTCCGTCGAACACGTTCCCGACCTTGCAGGTCCTGCCCGCGATGACAATCGTGGGGGTGTTCAGCTTCACAATCTTATATTTGGCCGCAAACAAGGTCACGGCCACGAACAACAACAGAGACAGGGAGAATATGCGTTTCATTTGGATGCTTTTTTTTTCTGTGGGCTTTTCTTCGGATTCCTTCACGGTGCTGACCAATGAGATGATGAGCGAGGGGACCAGCACGTTGAAGGTGTAACCCGTCAGGAGATAGATGATCGTGCACAACAGCGCGAGGAGGAGCGACCAGGAGAGAATGGCCGTGACGATTCGGTCGATGCGGTGCTTGCCAAACGGGGAGAGCGGGTGCCCCTGCAGGATTCGCCGGATGATGAAGAAGAAGACCAGCGTCATGAGCACTATGACGGGCAACGATATCTTGTTGCCGCCACGCGCGAGATATTTATAGGCGAGATAGGTCAGGTAGGGACCGGGCTGCATACTCATGTAGGTGTCGTGCACGTCCTCGTCGAAGTCGCCCACGACCACGATTTTCCCTTTCATGTCCTCCATGAGTTGCTGCTCGGGCAGGGTCATCAGGAACGGCCCTAGATTGTAGTACTGTGCGGTCGTAGCGTCATCGATGGTCACGGGGCCGACACCTCCCTTGATGGGAATGTAGGGGCAGCTCTCACAGAGCGCGCCATCGGTTGTGTATAAGCATCCCCACCGCCGAAGGGTCTTGCCGTCGATGTCCTGATACATGCGCAGTGCCACGGAGGAACGGCCGTCCAGCAGATAGGGATAGCGCGTGAAGTTGTTGGATAGCACGGATGTATAGTAGTCGTTGTAGGCCGTCTTCGGCAGCAGCACCGAGTCGGCAATCTCGAAGCCGTTGAATACGTTGCCCTGCTCGTCCTTGAGAGGTTCGTAGTGGTGGGCCACGACGATGTCCCTCATGCCCGCAATCTGGGCGAAGAGGGCAGAGTCGGAAGCTGTATCGTAGCCTTTCTCAAAGCGGATGTCGAGGAAAATATACTTGTAGTCGGCGCGCTGGGCGATGCGGAGGAAATCGAGCAGCACCTTGCGGTCGGTGATGACCACGTGACCACTGTCGAGCGGAGACACCTGTACTTCAACAATCTGCTTGTCATAGCCGACATTGACGAAGTAGGCATCCTCGGTGTCGTGGGTTCCTCCGAAACAACGGCGTACCAGATTCTCGGCCACGCAGAGCCAGCCCACTTCATCGAGAATCGAATATTGGAAATTGCCAATGAACACACCGGTCATGCTCATGACCAGCGCCAGAAACAAAGCGATCAACTCGGTCTTGTATCTTTTAATCATAACAATTCATCATTCAATCGGCCTATTTCGGCGGCAAAGATAATGATAAATTACGATTGAACGATTTACAAACTACGATTTTTTCCTAGTGGCATCGAAAAAAAATAGGTCAGGAGAACTGTAGCAGCGGAAAAAGTGGGGCAATCAATATTGCGCCGCCTGCTGCGACCGAGGCAGCACTCCTCTGCTGAGGACAGGGAGCGGCTGCGAGGTGTGTAAAAGAAATTGTGGAAACGGGTGATGTTTTGCTGAAAGGGGTCTTTTTCTCTCTCTTCTATCTCATTTTTCCCTTTTCATTTTTCTCTTTTAATTATTCTCCCTATCTTTGGGGCGGAAAACGAACCTAAAGTGTATTTGGATATGAAATTCATGCAAAGACTTTCACTTGTTATAGTGGCTTTTTTTGCTCTGGGCAATGAGCACGCTGCTGCCCAGACGATAACTACGGTAGAAGATCTGGAGAAGCTCGATCAGATGTGCCAATATATCAAGAAGGCACGTGCCGAATATGATCAGCCTGAATATGACAAGGCGAATGGCCCTGTCGGAAGCAAGGGGAAAATGATAAAAACCGAATATGGTGGCATTTCATACGAAAGAGAGATTTCTAGTGGGGATTTGGACTATTACTACACGTATCCCTTTGGCCCCAACGAACCTCCAACTTATGTTGTGCGCAATGCCAATAGGGTGCCCACTTCTTTCACGTTCTGGGGTGTAGGCCCATACTTATATGGCTGGATTGGTGAGCACTATATTCATCAGTCGTTCCCGTATGTCATCGGTGGAGACTACACAGGGCGTGAAAGACATGGCACAAAGCCACGCCCACAGGGGAAGGCCACCATTAAGGTCAACGCAAATCAACTGATTATTGAGACCTACTACGATTACCAAATATCCCCATTCGACGGAAAGGGAGGCCATATCGTCGGCTTGGGCGACCCGTTTAACAGACATCTGAAATGTCGCGTAAATGGAAAGACCACAACTGAAGCGGATTTCAAGTTCAACAAGTTCCCGGGTGAGTTCACGGTAAAAGGCACCAGTGTCTGCAACAAGCACTACATTAAGTTTGTGGATTTGGGATTGATTCAAGTTCCGCATGGGAACGGGATGTATAAAATTGAGCGTTCATCTGGTTTAGAGGACGCCACTTATAAATCGTGCTGGTTTGTAGCCCATTGGCAGACCACCACCTTCCAGCTAGATGACATCGCCAAAGCTTGTGGAAAGACACGCCGGGAAATCGAAGATATGATACTCACAGGAGGCTTCAAATCGTTTTGGATTGCTCAGGATGCATCTCCGGTGAACTATATGCTTTCTTACTCTCTCCTCGCCAACCGAGGGCTTAATTTGAAGCAGATGGAGGCAAAAAGTGAGTACTACCACCGACGGAAGGACTTCCTTCAAGACTCCATTGCAGCTGAGAAGGAATATATCAAACAATTGTTTGCGAACTTCCCTGAAATAAAAGCGCACGCTGTTGAGTGGAAGAAGCAGATGGATGAAGAATTGAACGTAGAACGCAAAAAAAACCATGCCGTGTACACAGTGTTATTCGATTCTTTGGATAGGCCGGAACTGCGACGGATGTATGAGGTATATTACAGAAGAATCAGAGATCAAAGAATACATGAAGTAGATTCCACCTACCAGAGCCTGATGGCAAACATTTCCGACCAAAATGTGATAGATGCTTTTAAAAAGGAGCACCAAGAGTCGAAGGAGAAGATCAGAGAGGAGTATGACATAGCCCTCCAGCAAGTGGATGAAACCGTGGGTACATTAGTCACAGAAAAAGAACTCGTTGATAAAATCAACGACCTAAAAGCGAAAATGCCTAGTGACGAAGCGCATAAGATATTCATGGAAAAGCACAAACAATTAATGAAGGAGTTCAGTGCCGCCGATGATGCAAAGACTAAGGAAATTGTAAATCGTGCGGATGCCGAGCTCAACAAATATCAAGTGGACTTAGAGAACAATGATGAACGCGTGAAAGCGTTCTTGCTCAATTTCTACAAAGAACATCCGCACTTCCGCCGGAAGATGTGAATTCAATGGCGGATGGGTTCCATACAATTGGATCCGTTCGTGGTTCTTTGACGGTATTTATCTTCAGGCTCCTATCCACACGACAATGTATAGTGTCATGTGGTGGATTTTCTGTGTTGTGGGCTTTCCCTGCACTATTATCTTTATCCTGCGCCTCATCGCCTCTATCCGCGCTCTCTTCTAACCCAGAGTTAGCACCGTCATAGCAAAGCGAGACCAATCGACTTATTGGTCTCGCTTTTTGCTGCAAGGGAAGTTATCTTATATCAAATGAATCTGAATGCTCTCGCGAGTGAACGTGGGGAGCTGATGATCGATACCGATTGCGGTCAGACGGCTGGCGTAGTCGTTGAGATGGCGTGCGAGTTGGTCTAGCCGATTCTCGCGGAAGGCGGTGAGGAGCTTGTGGTATTGTTCCTCAACGAGGTTGATATCGACATTTAGCTCGACAAAGAAGATGAGGAATGCCTGAAGGTCGCGCTCTAGGACACGCTCGCAGATTTCCAACAATCTCATATCGTTGGTTCGTTCACTCAGATAGGTGCCGAACGACGCTGGGTCAATCTGCTGGAGGGACAAAAGGCATCTGAACGCCTGGCGTCGGAGCAGGATGAGGTTGGGAACGGGGAAATACGGGATGGAGATGAGGTTCAGGGTTCGCTGAAGCTCCTGCCGGTTGATGCTATGCGCAGCACAGAGGGAATCATACATGTACCCCAACTTATCGGCGCAGTGCAGGAGCTCCTTCTCATCATCGCTCAGGAGGGTGGTCAGGTCGGCCTCTTTGGGAATCTGGGAGAAGGCGGAATCCTGGATGACGGGGGCGTAGAACTGCTGGAGGAAGTGCTCCAGCGTGACGGTCGAAACTTCTTGGCTGTTGTCTTCGGTGCCAGTGGCGTAGAAGAGGTCTGCATCTAAGGTGTCGCGCCCGTGGAGGATATCGTCCATCGCTTTCTCCTCGTTGTACGTGGGATAGAAAGTGGGTAGGAGGTCGCGGATTTGAAAGAAGACACCGTAGTTGTGTTGGCAACGTTCTTTTTCTAACCGCTTGCGAAAACGCTCCATGGTGGCAGGAGGTATCGTCTCTGGCGATTCGAAGGCGGTCCGGATCTCACGGGCGATGTTCCGAGTCCCGAGGTCGTATTCCCGGTCGAGGTAGGCGACAGCTTCTGCGCAGCCCATGGCACGGGCTTTCTCATAGAAATAGCAGGCAAGGACGTGGTTCCTGCTGGTGCCGATGCCCCGGGCATAGCAGATGCCAAGCTGGAGGAATGCTTGCGGGTCCTGTTGGGTGCGGATGGCTCTGCGGAGGTCGTCGTAGGATGCTTTCATAATGCAAAAGTAGGGATTTTAATTATAAATGAATAATGAAGAGTGAAAAATGAATAATGAAGAGAGAAAAAATAGGAGGAAAGGAAAAACTTTACACTTTAAACCATCAACTTTCAACTAAAATACTTATCTTTGCACCCGGCCAACCCCCAATGAACAGACCTAATCATCATAAAGAACGAGAAGATGAAATTGACAAGTTTTGCACCAGAGGCATTTAAGGAGCACCTGTTGCTCCTGGAGCGGATTGCGAAGTTCAACAAGGCCCGACAGAGTTGTGAACTGGGTGTCAGTAAGAGCCTGCAGCATTATATCATCACGGGAAACGACGGAGTGGGGAAGGGCGAAGCCGTGCAGGAGATCTACCAGCGCATCGCGGATGTCTATGACATCACGGAATATGTGGAACAGGATGCGATGATGATGTTCGATGTCAACGATGGCTTCGGCAGCAGTATGGTGGAGGCGTGCCGCAGCCATGCCCTGCTATACATCAAGAACGCCGAAATGTTGGCTATGAAGGGCAATGTCAATACGCGTACCGGAATTGAAGAGCTCTGCGCGAGAATGCCGCAGATGGAAGGCGGCGTGGTCATCCTCTCCGGCAAACGCAGCCAGCTGGTGGAGCTGGTAAGGGGGCACGAAAAGGCCCGCGAGTGGTTCCCGCATCACTTCCATTTCGACGACCTGAACCCAGACGCGCTATATGCATACATGTGGGAGTATGTCAATAGCAAGAACTATATGCTGGATGTGGCTACGGACGGGGCGCTGAAGGACTTCCTGTACCAGACGTATAAACAGCGTGGATCGAGCTTCAGGAATATCTATTTCCTGCAGGATATCTTCGACAAGGAGATTGTCCCGAGAATGTCCGAGCGGGTGATGAAGCAGGATGTTCCCGTGGAGCAGATGGACCTGTGTACGATCCTGCAAGAGGACTTGCCCGGCATTAAGAAAACGAATACGGCGGAGGCTATCCGCAAGCTGGAGGCTTTGGTTGGACTGGACGGCATAAAAAAGCAGATCCTGGACCACACGGCGCTCGTCAAACTCAACAGACTGAGGGCTTCGCGTGGTGTCTATAATAAAATGCCGCCTATGCACATGGTGTTTACGGGTAACCCGGGGACGGGAAAGACGACCGTGGCGCAATATTTGGGTGAGATATATCACAGCATCGGCGTACTGTCGTCGGGGCATGTGGTGGTGACGGAACGCTCCAAACTCGTGGGTGAGTTCATCGGCGAGACAGAGCGCAAGACCATCAGCGCCATCAGGAGCGCCAGCGGTGGCGTGCTGTTCATCGACGAGGCCTACAACCTGTTTGTGAGAGATTCCGACAGGAAGGATTTCGGAATGCGTGTGATAGAGACGCTGTTGACTTTCCTGAGCTCTGACGATGCGGACATGATCGTCATCTTGGCAGGTTATACCAACGAGATGACAAAGATGCTGGAATCGAATCCTGGCATGAAGAGTCGCTTCCCATACATCTTTAATTTCGAGGATTATACGCCAGATCAGTTAATGCAGATTGGCAACCTTGTTCTCAAAGGTGAACATTATGTAATGTCGCCTGAGGCGGAACGCAAATTGGCCAAGTATGTGATTCATGAATGTGATCACAAAGACGACCATTTCGGCAATGGGCGTTTTATCACGCGCCTGATTACGACCCATATCATCCCCTCTCTGAGCCGAAGGCTGCTGATGAAACCCGCGGACGAAATCACGGACGAGGAGATGATGACTATCGACGCCTGCGATATTCCCGATGTGGAAACGTTGGAATACAAGGCATCTGACATGGATGAGGCCATCCTGTCGGAGGCGCTCGAAAGGTTGGATGCGCTGACAGCGTTGCAGAATGCCAAGCAGGCACTGCACGATTACGTGGCCCTCTCCAGACATAACCATCAGCAAGGAATGTTGAAGGTGATGCCGCAGAGCCTGTGTTGGTACTTCATCGGAAAGACTGGCACCGGAAAGAGCACGGTAGCAGAACTACTCGGGAGAATCCTGCAGGGCTTAGGTATTCTGAAACGAGGAAAGACTATCTGCGTGAATGCTGAGGAACTGACTGGAAGCGATGGCTACCTGGTGCTTGAACGGGCCATCAAGGAGGCCAAGGACGGACTCCTGTTCCTGGACATGGACGCTCCCAGTGCCAAGAACTACGACCTGGGACACCTGCGGATGTGGATCTCCAACAAGTTGCGCGAGTCCCATCAGACGACGGCGCTCGTCTTCGCACAAATACAGGCATCGGAGGACACGATAGCCCAGAACCTGGCCACCAATGGCATCGCCGCCTATGGCAACACCATTGTGTTCGATGACTTCACGGCCACTGAACTCTCAGAGATTCTGGCCTATCTGCTCAAAACGGAGTTTCATCTTGAGATTACGCCCGATGCACAAGCGAAGATCCAGAAATACATTGAGAGTGTCAAGAGCAATGAGACCAAGGAGACGCCTGCCAATGCGCGCACCGTCTATCATCTGGCGCAAACCATCGCCCACATCACCGAGCTTCGCATGGCTCGTGCCGACGGTGAAAGGCTCGTCACCCTCCACGACGTCTCTCACTTCAAATGGGACGGCAAGGTGAGAGGAAAGGTGGGGTTCGTGTAGAATAAGACCTAGAAATAAAAGCCTAAACGGTAGGTCAGAAGTGTCCAGTTGTCAAGGAGATAGTAACCAAAGACGAATAAGGCGATGACGGCCACGACGAGTAAGGTGGCAAGCCACGCGTTGTTGGTGATGTCATTGATGACTGGCTTTGAGAATAGCCAGTGACGCAGGCCGCTCTCGATGTGCTCGGCACGGCCTGTGCGGAAGTTGAAGACATAGATAGGGCGAATACGCCAAGGATGGTTGTAGCGGTTCTGCCAGTCGAAGAGGCAAAATTCCCAGTAGCCGCCTCTACTGTTCCACCATTCGCCTGTGGTGTAGCCATGCTTGTTAGCGTATTTATTCAGCTCTGCAGAATCTCCGTATTGTCCTGCGTTCCTATAGACGTAGTCGGGTGCCAATGAATAGTTGAGGATGGTGCCTAAAGAAACACGGCATACAATCATCACGGGATTGTTGTCGCTCAGACGCCAGCTGTCGTAGGCATAGCCTTTTGCGGTATTACGTCTGGAACCAAAATAGACACCATAGCCGCCCCAACCGCCACGGCTGGAGGTGAAAGTGCCATCGGTCCAGCGGGTTCCTATCTTGCGGGCGATGGCCTGACCTGCTGTCAAATCGGTGCCGTGGTAGAGGGTGACGGCGGGTTCAAAGGTGTCGATGACCGTCCAAACGAAACCCTCAATCAGAACCAATGACCCGTGGAAGATGGGGTAGTGGATGAGTCGGACGGGAAACATATACAACCACGTCCACCAACTGCCGCGCCCCTCGTTGTGCTGGCTAGGCTGTAGCACCTCGAAGAAGAGGTCGTAGAGCTCTGTGACGCCATAGACGATGATGTTGTAGCAGACGGCATTGACAAAACGTAGGGGCGTGATGAGCACGTAAAGGATGATCTGGATAACAAAGAGCGTTGGGCGTACTACTTCGCGAGCACTTTCGCCGAGCCAGTTGGTTTTGAAGATATAGCGCCATGGTTCCGAAAGAATGTGCTGCAAGCGGTTGGAGAACCATAGAGGCAGTGAGAGCAGATAGTAGGCATACTCAAATATGGTGGAATACTCTGCTCCGAGGGATTCCATCAGGACTTTGATACCAATGAAAACGCCAAACCAAAAACCGATAGTGGCACCGGTGCTTGCATCGCCTCCGAAAATCCAGAAAAGGAGGGCTCCTATAGCGGCAAAGAAACCGATGAAGACGGCGCCCTGAATAAGTTGCTCATGGAAGATCCATATGAGCAGAATGATGACAATCCAGATGAATGTGGTCATTACGTAGTGATCTGTTATAGTTGTTTTGACGCCAAAGATACGAATAATTCTTGGGTAACGTCTCTATCAATCGGCATTTTTTTTGTGGAAACAAAGAAAATGAGGGGAGAAAGGGCAAGCGTACGAAAATAATGTGTAACTTTGGCGCGAAAAACTGTGTCGGATGTCATGCGCTGACATGCGTTTTTTTTGAAAAAATATTTTAACGATGCTTACATCTTTTCTTCTTAGAATTGCAGCGGCAGCACTGCTGGGCGGATTGATAGGTATTGAACGAGGATTTCGCGCTAAGGAAGCGGGATTTCGCACACATTTCCTAGTTGCCTTGGGAGCGGCGGTGTTCATGATCTTGTCGGCCCATGGCTTTGATGACGTGGTGTTTACTGATAGCTACCGTCTGGATGTGTCGCGTATAGCGGCGCAGGTGGTTTCTGGTATCGGTTTCATTGGTGCAGGAACAATCATCTTCCAACGCCACGCGGTACATGGTCTCACGACGGCTGCTGGATTATGGGTGACGGCTGCCATCGGTATGGCTGCGGGGGCAGGCCTTTACGTTATTGCTGCCTTCACGACGTTGTTGGTGTTGATAGGGTTAGAGGTGCTCCATTCACTGCTGCCACACGTCAACAATCGTGCCATTACGGCTACGTTTACAGCTAAAGAACGCCGTCAGGTAGATCTACTGTTGGCGCAGCTGAAGTCTGACGGCGTGACCATCTCGGGGTTCTCATCTTCCACTGATGCAGCAGGACGACTCGTCGTGAAGCTCGACATGAAAGCTGCTCATAGCAAGTACAGCGACAGCCTTCTCCATCTCCTTCTGGAACTCGATGGAGTGGAAATAGAAAGCATTGAGTAATAGTTGGATTCCGAGAACGGAGGCCGGAATTACTGGAGGCGCTTGACGGGGAAGGTGAAGTAGGTTTCGGGGAAGGGCTCGTCGCGAAGGGTGAAATGCCACCATTCGGTTTCGATGGCCTTGAAACCATGGCGGAGCATGGCATGACGGAGAATCATACGATGGGCAAATTGATCTTCGGTGATACTGCGTCCAATGGGACTCTTGCTGTTATCGCCTGTGTATTCGCCGGTCTCAGGGTTTCCGCAGAAATCGGGGTGGCTCTCGGGGCCAAACCAGTCAAAGGTGCCACCCATGTCCAGCTCTTTCTCGGTCGTCATATCAAAGAGCGTCAGATCGACTGTGGACCCACGGGTGTGTCCGCTTCTCTCATAGATATATTCCTGTTCAAAAAGAACGCTTTTATCAAGGTCGGGATAGAAATAGGTCTTCATCAGTGTGTCCGGTATATCTGCAGCCCAACGAACGAAGTGATCCACGCCTCCCTGTGGGCGATATGCATCGTAGATCTTCAGTCGGTAGCCTAACGCTTTCACGTCGTCGCTGACTGCTCGAAGGCTATCAGCTGCTATGCGGGTCATGAGTGCAATGGGTTCCTCGTAGCCATTGATGCGCGTGCCAACAAAGTTGTAAGTCCCGAAGTAGCGGATTTCCAAGATGGCATCGGGGACGACATCGCTTATAGCCACGAACTGGCTACTGTCATCAGTGGGGGAGGCTGCAGGGGTGTTGTTTGTGCAATTGGTAAATAAAAAAGCGCCGCATAAAAACAAACTGACGGCAAAAGCTCCAAATTTTACTCTACTCATGGCATTCAAAAATATTTTATCTGTTAGGTGACTCCGTTGGGATTCGAACCCAAGACCCACAGCTTAGAAGGCTGTTGCTCTATCCAACTGAGCTACGGAGCCAAAAGCTTTGCGCCACGTGTCTTGATGGATGGAGGGAGGAGTGGGGAAGACACGCATAACGGCGCAAAGCGGGCGCAAAGGTAAGGAAAAAGTTTAATGTTTAATGTTTAATGTTTAAAGTTTTTGCATTTCGAGTTGATTTTTTTGCTTGTATGCATAAAAAAGAGGCCATTTCTGCTGCAGAAGGAGCAAAAATGGCCTGTTGAAGATGTGTGGGGCGTCGTATTAACCTTGGTGCTGCGGGCGCAGGAGGTCGTTGACGGTCTTGACGGGGTTGAAGGTCTCCAGGGGTACCTCGACGAAAATGGTGCTCCAGTCGCTCATGGCGCCGTTCCAAAGGCCTGGCAGCTCAAGGGCTTTGAGCTCCTTGCCGCTCTTGGACTTGTAAGAGATGAAGCCGGTGGCGGGATCGACGAAGCGGGGCAGGTCGAAGCGCTGGCCCTTGTAGTCGCGGATGGCGCAGACGATATCCACGGGGTTGAAGTGTGTGCCGCTCTGGAACATAGCCATATAGGCGGGGTTGTGGGTGTCAATCTGTGAGCTCTCGAGGATCTGCAGGCTGACGCTGCCGTCGGGGTTGAAGGCCAGGAAGGGTCCGCCGCCGGGCTCGCCCACATTCTTTACCATTCCGCACACGCGCATAGGGCGGTTAAGCTTGCGGCGCAGCGTGGCGATGAGTTCGTCGGTGCCCATCTCGGCGATGCCGGGAACTTCGGTGCAGAGGTCGTTGCGCAGGAAACGGCACATCTCTTTCAACTCGTCGCGGCCGACGCCTCCTTCGTCCAGCCGGTTGAGGTAGGCAAAGGCCTGACGCTGGGCATTGACCAGCACACCGGCGATGACCTGCTTCCACAGCGTGGTGGCGGGTTTCAGACGGTCGGGGACGACGTTGTCGATGTTCTTGATGAAGACGATGTCGCTGTCCAGATCAGAGAGATTCTGGATGAGGGCGCCGTGACCACCTGGGCGGAAGAGTAGCTGGCCGTCGTCGGTGTGGAAGGGCTCGTTATCCATGGTGGCGGCGAGGGTGTCGGTGGAGGGTTTCTGCTCGCTGAAGGAGACGTGGTATTTCACTTTGAACCTCTCTTCATAGGCGGGCAGGACGCGCTCGACGAGCTGCTCGAAGAGCTCGCGGTGCTCGGTGGAGACGGTGAAGTGAATGTCGGTCTCGCCATTCGACACGGCATACTGTGCGGCCTCCACGAGGTGCTCCTCCAGCGGTGTGCGGGCATCTTCCTCGTAGGCGTGGAACTGCAGCAGCCCCTTGGGGAGCTGGCCATAGTTGAGGCCTTCCTCGTCAAGCATCGCTGCGGCGACGTCCTTGTAGTGTCCGGCATCCATCAGTGCGAGGGCTCCTTCGCCGTAGAGCACTTGGCAGGCGTCGTCAAGGGCAGGGAAGAAGGCGAAGTCCTGGATGTGGTCGAAATAGGTGTGCTCGAAATCGCTCACGGGCGCGTCGTGATCTCCATCGCGGAATTCAAACATGTTTTTGAACATTCGAGAAGCGGCACCACTGGCAGGCACGAATTTGGTGATATGGTGGCCTTCTGACTTGTAGCTCTCCCATGCCTGCACGAGTGCCTGGCATTCTTTTTCGGTGGGCGCTACGATGCCATTGCCGATGGCAGCAGCAGCGCGCAGTTTTAGATAGGGGAAGCCTTGACGAAACTGTTCGAGTTGACGTAGGATTTGTTGCTCACTGATGCCTTTAGCGGCAAGTTGTTTACGGTCTTCAGATGTGATCATGATGGTCGTTTGTCGTTTATCGTTTAACGTTTAAGCGGGCGTTAAAAACTTAAAGAGTTTCAAAAATGCGCCCAAAAGTAGTAAAAATGGTTCAATCATGCACCATATTTCGTAGAAAATCTCTATCTTCGCGAAGATTTTTAGAAAGAGAGTGTGTATGAATAACAATACTTTTGCGCTCACAAAGGAAGAGCAGAAGGCATTAACCGGGCTTTATCGCGACTTGATGCAGATCGTCCGCCCTGACTTGCGCCCGGAGGATTACAACCTCGTGAAAGGCTATTTGAAAGAGGCCTCACAGACGAAGGTCATGGAGCGCGATGTGTTTGGTTTGCATCCGTTATTGACCTCTATGCAGACGGCCTTGATTGTGGCCACGGAGATTGGCGTGTCACGCCCGGCAATCCTGGGCGTGATGCTTCACAGGCTGGTGATGCTGGGACTGGTTACGGAGAACCAGGTGAGTGCTGATTTCGGTGATGATGTGGCAACCATTATCAGGGGACTTCGGCGCATAGGAGAACTGTACACCAAGAATCCTATCGTGCAGAGCGAAAACTTCAAGCAGCTGTTGCTGTCATTCGCTGAGGATATGCGCGTTATCCTAATTGTTATCGCCAACCGCGTGTGTGTAATGCGACAGATCAAGGATGCAGAGAACGACGAGGCACGCCGCCGTGTGGCTATGGAGTCTTCGTATCTCTATGCTCCATTGGCACATAAGTTGGGTCTATATCGCTTGAAGAGTGAGCTCGAGGACTTGTCGCTGAAGTATCTGGAACGTGATGCTTACTATCATATCAAGGAAAAACTGAATGCTACGAAGAAGAGTCGTGACGCCTATATCGAAAGATTTATCAAGCCTGTAGAAGAGAAACTTAATGCTGCTGGATTAAAGTTTCACATGAAGGGTCGCACAAAGAGCATCCACAGCATCTGGCAGAAGATGAAGAAGCAGCGATGTGAATTCGAAGGCGTGTACGACCTCTTTGCTATTCGTGTGATTCTTGACTCGCCCATGGAACGTGAGAAACAAGATTGCTGGCAGGTGTTTTCCATCATCACGGATATGTATCAGCCCAACCCAAAACGAATGCGCGATTGGCTAAGCATCCCCAAGTCCAATGGTTACGAGAGTTTGCACATTACTGTGCTCGGACCAGAAGGCAAGTGGGTAGAAGTGCAAATTCGCACAGAGCGAATGGACGAGGTGGCTGAGCGTGGTTTGGCAGCCCATTGGCGCTATAAGGGTGTTCGGGGTGGCGAAGCTGGCGTGGAGGCGTGGATGCAAGGAATTCGCAGCGCTTTGGAAGCTGGTGATGATTTGCAACTGATGGATCAGTTCAAAATGGATTTGTACGAGGACGAGGTCTTCGCGTTTACGCCTAAAGGTGATCTTTTCAAGCTGCCTCAGGGGGCAACAGTGCTGGACTTCGCCTATGCCCTTCATACCAAGATCGGCAATCACTGTACGGGCGGACGCATTGGAGGCAAGATGGTGACGCTGCGACAGGTGCTCCATAGCGGAGACCAAGTGGAGATCATGACCCATGCCAACCAAGTGCCAAAACAGGACTGGCTGAATGTTGTCAAGACGGGACGTGCTCGTTCCAAGATCCGTCAGGCCCTTAAGGAGATGGCCGCTACACAGGCTGCTTTCGCGAAGGAAGAGTTGGAGCGTAAGTTCAAGAACCGTAAACTGGATTTGGACGAGGCTACGCTCATGCACACGATGACACGACTTGGTTATCGTGTTGTCACGGAGTTCTACAATGCGTTGGCTGAAGGCGTTATTGATGTTAACCAGGTGCTGGAAGCCTACACCCTACAGCAGCGCTACGACCGTGGTGAGCTAACGAACCAGGCCCAGAGCGCAGAGAACTACCAGCCGCAGATGGATGACAAGATATCGCAAGTCGGGCGCAAGTCAGACGTGCTGGTCATTGATCAGAACCTACGTGGCATCGGCTACACACTGGCTCGTTGCTGCCAACCTGTTTATGGTGATGAGGTGTTTGGCTTTCTCACCGCAGGCGGGGGAATCAAGATTCATCGAAAGGATTGCCCCAATGCGCCAGCTTTGCGTGTGCGATATGGATATCGTATCATCAATGCCCGCTGGGCAGGGAAGGGCGGAAGTCAATATGCCATCACACTACGAGTCGTAGGACAGGATGACCTGGGTATCGTAAACAATATAACCAGTATCATCTCCAAGGATGAACGTCTGCTACTGCGCAGCATCTCTATTGATTCTCATGATGGCCTTTTCAGTGGAACACTAACCATCATGCTCGAGGATACTGCTCGACTGAAGCAACTGATTCAAAAGCTCGAAGGGGTTCGTGGTGTAAAAAGTGTCACTCGCCTTTGAGAGATTGTAGGCCCGTGAAATGTCCTTAGCGTCCGTTAAAAGGTCTTAAGGAATTTTATGCCCTCGTTCTTTTTTCATACCTTTGTCCTTCGAATTTTACAATCCGACATACATGAGTCCTCTTTTTTGCTACATAAACACATTTGCACACGGTCTGTTCCGACGTTCATTGGCGGCGGTCGTTCTCTCCTTGCCTCTGTGCCTGTTGGCGCAGGACATCACTACTGGTACCTACACCTTCAAGGATGGTGCCGTATATCAAGGCGAATTATTTCGTGGTAAGCCTTATGGGAAAGGTCGTACAACATATAAGAATGGCGATGTCTATGAAGGCGAGTATGTGAAAGGTAAACGTCAGGGAGCCGGCGTCTATACTTTTGTGGATGGTGAACGCTATGAAGGCGATTGGTATCAGGACCAGCAGCACGGAACGGGCACGTTTTACTTTAAGAATAACAACCGTTACGAAGGACTCTGGTTCCGCGACTTCCAGCACGGCAAGGGTGTGATGTACTACTTCAATGGCGACGTCTATGAAGGCGATTGGCAAAATGATAAACGCGAGGGGCAGGGGACATACTCCTTTGCCACGGGCGATAGCTATAAAGGGTCATGGAAGGACGACAAGAAAGATGGACAGGGCTTGTTCGTCTGGTCTAATGGTGCTCGCTATAACGGTATGTGGCGCGAGGGCAAGATGAACGGCAGCGGCACTTATAACTATGCCAATGGCGATGTATATAAAGGTACTTTCGTGAATGACTCCCTGGAAGGAAAGGGTATCTATCGTTACAACAACGGCGATGTCTATGAGGGAAGTTACCACAACAGCCAGCGTGAGGGCGAGGGAATTTTCACTTATGCCAACGGCAACAAGTATGTGGGACAGCTCAAAGGTGGAATGAAGCACGGCGCCGGCACCTTTACCTCACCCGATGGTACCAGCTACACAGGACAGTGGCAGCGTGACCGTAAAGAGGGCAAGGGAAAATATATATGGCGCAACGGAGACATCTACGATGGTGAATGGAAGGATGACATGATGGACGGTGAGGGCGTGTTGCGGCAGAAGGACGGCACTAAGTTCCGCGGGCAGTTCCGCCAAGGAAAGAAAAATGGTAAGTGCATCATGGAGACCCCCGATGGCTTACGCTTCGAAGGAGGCTACAAGGATGACATCAGGGATGGCGACTTCGTGGAGAAAGATCGCAACGGGAATGTCATACGACGGGGACATTATACCAACGGTACCATTGAAAGATAATCAACTCTTTTGAGCTTTTTGGTAAATTAAATAGCCCAAAGGGAGTCTCAAAATCTCCTTTTGGGCATTTTCATTCGTTTTTATTTTCTCCAATGGGAAAAAAAACGTACCTTTGCCGCGCAAAACAAAGACATCATCTGTTTCATATGATTATTGATGACTTCAAGGCGTTCGACCGCTATCTTGGTTTGAACCCGCTTTTTCCCGCTGTGGCAGAATTCTTACGCACAACGGACCTCAACTCCCTTCCCACAGGTATCACAAAAATTCAGGGTGACGACCTCTTCATCAACGTTCAGCAAGCTCCTGTGAAGACGCGCTCACAGGCTCGCTTTGAGACGCATCGTAGGATGATAGATATCCAAGTTCCTTTCTCGGATTGCGAGGAGTACGGTTGGGCGCCAGCGGATGCCTTGCCGGCCGCTGCTTATGATGAGGCTTGCGATATGACGCTCCACGACCCAGAGCCTCCCAAGACCCCAGAGGATGTAGCCGTCACCTACTTCACGCTGCACCCTGGACAGTTCGCCATCTTCTTCCCCGAGGACGGACACGCGCCTGCGATTACGCCGACAGGATTGCGAAAGGCTATCATTAAAGTGAAAGCTTGATATCGCCGACAAGGTACTAACGCTAACAAGTGAATACTAACAACTACTATATGACAACGAAAACTCCTTCCAAGAAATCTGCTTCAACTTCCAAGAAAACAGCAGACAAAAAAAAGGTTGCGGCACCTTTGCAACTAAAGATTGTTCGTTCAGATGAATGGCTCGCTCCATTTGAACCAGCTATAGCAGGGCGTCACCAGCACGTACTTGACAAAATGTCTGAACTTACGAATGGAGGCAAACAGAAACTGAGCGAGTTCGCAACCGGATATCTATACTACGGCCTTCACTTCGAGGATAAAAAATGGATCTTGCGAGAGTGGGCTCCTAACGCTACGGCTATCTATGTGGTCGGAGACTTCAATAACTGGCAGGAGGACAAGGCATATGCTATGAAACACCTTGCTAAGACTGCTGGCGATTGGGAATTAAAGCTACCTGCAAAAGCTATCAAGCACGGTCAACTTTTCAAACTCTCGATTCATTGGGAAGGTGGCCAAGGCGAGCGCATACCCGCTTGGGCAACGCGCGTCGTACAGGACGACCAGACGAAACTCTTCGCAGCCCAGGCTTGGGCACCGGAACAACCCTACGAGTGGAAATGCACAAAGTTCAAGCCCAACACGTCTCCGCTGCTCATCTACGAATGTCACATTGGAATGGCGCAGGATAAAGAAGGCGTTGGTACCTATGCCGAATTCCGCGAGAAGGTGTTGCCGCGTGTCATCAACGACGGCTACAACTGCATCCAGATCATGGCTATTCAGGAGCACCCGTACTATGGCAGCTTCGGTTACCATGTCAGCAGTTTCTTTGCGGCCAGCTCACGCTTTGGTACACCCGAGGAACTGAAGGAACTCATTGACGCCGCTCACGCTGCTGGCATTGCCGTCATCATGGACATCGTGCACAGCCACGCCGTGAAGAACGAGAATGAGGGCCTTGGCAACTTCGCCGGAGACCCCAACCAGTATTTCTACGCAGGCGGCCGTCGCGAGCATCCCGCATGGGACAGCCTCTGTTTCGACTACGGCAAGAACGAGGTGATGCACTTCCTGCTCTCCAACTGCAAATACTGGCTCGAGGAGTACCACTTCGACGGCTTCCGCTTCGACGGTGTCACCTCAATGCTCTACTACAGCCACGGCCTCGGCGACAACTTCTGCGGCTACGGCGACTACTACAACGGCAACGAGGATGACAACGCCATTGCCTACCTGACACTCGCCAACCTCGTCATTCACGAAGTGAATCCCAAGGCCATCACCATCGCCGAGGAGGTCTCCGGTATGCCCGGACTGGCAGCACCCTTCAAAGATGGCGGCTACGGCTTCGACTACCGCATGGCCATGAATATCCCCGACTATTGGATCAAGATCATCAAGGAACTCCGCGATGAGGACTGGAAACCCAGCAGCATGTTCTGGGAGGTCAAGAACCGTCGGGCAGACGAGAAAACCATTAGCTACTGCGAGAGCCACGACCAGGCACTTGTGGGCGACAAGACCATCATCTTCCGACTCATCGATGCCGACATGTACTGGCACTTCAAGAAAGGCGATGAGAATTACACCGTAGAACGTGGTATCGCGCTCCACAAGATGATTCGCCTGCTCACCGCATCCACCATCAACGGCGGCTACCTGAATTTCATGGGTAATGAGTTCGGTCATCCCGAATGGATTGACTTCCCTCGCGAGGGAAACGGCTGGAGCTACAAGTACGCTCGTCGTCAATGGAATCTCGTGGACAATCACGAACTCTGCTATCACTACCTTGGCGACTTTGACCGTCAGATGCTCAAGACGCTGAAGATGCAGAAGGATATCCAGAAAACGCCTGTCACGGAGATTTGGCATAACGATGGTGACCAGGTTCTAGCCTTCCAGCGTGGCGACCTGCTCTTCGTCTTCAACTTCAGCTACAACCGCAGCTACACGGGTTATGGCTTTATGGTGCGTCAGGGGGCCTATAATGTTCTGCTCAACACCGATGATACAGCTTTCGGAGGTCATGGTTTGAACGACGACTCACTGCGACACTTTACTAATTATGACCCCATGTTAGCTCGCGACAATAAGGGTTGGTTGAAATTATATCTCCCGGCTCGTTCTGCTCTGGTGCTGACCCGTTCCAAAGAAGACTAGTATTGGCACATGAAATGAATAAGAGGCAGGGACGCTCCCTGCCTCTTTCTTTATGTATTAAAATTGTAAGGGGAAGATTAATTTGACGGTGATGTTGCGACCTGGGTTATAGATACCTCTGCGGCCAGATGCTTGATTGAAGCCTATGTATTTAAGGCGACTGAGGTGGCTTTGGTAGGCGCAGTCGAGTAGATTGTCGGCAATCAGGTATAGTTCGCAGAGCTTACGGCCGTTATTGAGGAGAATATCGGTGCCTGCAGACAGATTGAGGAGGGTGAATGCAGGAGTCGAGGTCTCAGTATCATCTGCCATGTAGTAGTGATTTTGTCGGAAGTAGTGCTCTACGGAGAAGGCAACGAAGGCATTGTCGAAAATGTGGCCGAGAATATGGTGGCGTTTGCTTTCTCCTGCATGGTGAGGTATTGTGCGATGGTGATCACCATTGTGAGTGAACTCCCATTTGATCTCGCCTGTCAATCGTGGGGCTGGCGTGAGTGGAAGATAACGCATCTCAGGGGGCTGATTCAGCTGTCGGGCGTCCACCATCGAATATGTGGCGCCAAGGTGTAGCTGGTGAATGGGATGAATGTCGACACCAGCCTCAAAGCCCTTTAGAAGAGCATCACCTTGGGTGTAGCGAAAGCGGCGGTAGTGGTTCTCGCTGGGCAGCGAGGGCGTTGCTGTTTCGGAAGATGATAGGGCTGCGGCGTAGATGTAGTTGTCAATGCGGTTGAGGAAGAGGGACAGTTCGGCAGAGAGGTAACGACTGTTGTAGTCGAAACCGAGGTCGCTTTGCCAGCTATGCTCAGGCTTCAAGTCTTGGTTGCCCATTTCGTAGCGCAAAGAGCCTTCGTGGACGCCGTTACTACCTAGCTCGCTTAGATTGGGGGCTCTGAATCCGCGTGCTACGTTGGCACGAATGTTCAGGTGGCGGTTAGCGTTGAAGACAGCACCGAGGGAACCTGTGAGGGCGTTGAAGTTACGAGTGAAATCGGGAAATCGCTCTTCGTCGTCTGCGATGAGTTGAAAGCTGTGGAGATGTCGGTTGTCAAAACGCAGGCCTCCACTGATTGTCCAACGGTTGAGCGTTTTGCTGCCAGTGACATAGACACCGATGTCGAACAGTCGATAGGCAGGGATGAGGAATTCCTCGCCCTTGTTGAGTGAACGCTGAAACATACCTCCTATACCACCCGTCACTCGCCAGCCGCGCTGTTCATTCATCACATAACGGGCGTCGTAGGTAACGGTATGAAGGAGAAAATCGAGCGCTACCTCATCAGCATCCTCATACTCTTGGCGACGGTTGTGCTGGTATCCAACAATCGCTTTCAGGAGACCGTTGCCAATAGCAATCGAATTGTCGAGCACTGCTTTGTAGTGGTGAATCTGCTGGAAGGGAGGCGTTCGGTTGTAGGTCTTGACGTTGCCATTGTAGAGCAGATCGCCTGTGACCTCGTCGCGCTCACCCTCAATCATACTAGGTGTGAGATGGTAGTATCCAAATGTTAGATGAGAGAATCCCCAGTCCTTGTTCAGACCAATTAGACCCTTTGCAGCACGCTCGTGAAACTGCGAGCCGGGGACGTAGCCGTCATATTTGTTATGGTACGCGTGCGCGAACTTATCGCTGTAGCGTCCATTCCATACAAAGCCATTCTTGTTTCCGCCGAAACGCAGGGTATAGTTAATGAGTCCACTGTTAGTCTGGTATTCAGTGCCAAAGCTTGCACTCATCTGGTCATCGGGGTCAATGGCTTCGGGATGGAAAATAACGACACCGGCCATAGCATCGGAACCGTACATGAGTGAGGCTGGTCCTTTAAGAATCTCAACTTGTCCGATGCTGGCCCCATCAAGTTCTAGTCCATGTTCATCTCCCCATTGCTGTCCTTCCTGTCGTACACCGTCAGCAATTGTAACAATGCGGTTATAGCCAAGACCGCGGATGACAGGCTTGGAGATGCCACTGCCTGTAGTGATTTGTGCCATCCCTGGTTGTTTTGCGATGGCATCGACGATATTCGAAGAAGCTACTTGTCGCAAGGCTTTCTGGGTAACTGTCGAGATTGGGGTGGGGGAATGTTTGCGTTTAATCTGGCCGACAGGACTAGTGACAACAACTTCGTTGAGTTCAAGATGTTGGTAGAAAATATCTGCAGAATCAGGCACCGACTGCGCTCGCATTGTAGAAGACGCAATGCAGAACGTTAGAAGTGCAGATAATGCTTTAGCTTGTGTGTGTGTGCATTTTTTCATTTCAGTGCGCAAAAGGTATATTATTTTTTTCAAAGATTGTGTGGCCGTCCCATTTATTTGTCGTACCTTTGCACACGTTAACAATCATTCATTTCTATGTTCTCAGGTATTGTAGAAAGCACAGCCGTTGTTGCGGCTATTGAACGTGAGCAGGAAAATATTCATTTCACGCTACGTTGTCCGTTTACAGATGAGTTGAAGATAGACCAGAGCATTGCCCACAATGGCGTGTGCCTTACTGTAGTTCGTATAGAGGGCGACACCTACACAGTGACTGCTATGCGTGAGACGCTGGACCGTTCAAACCTTGGTCTTCTAAAGGTCGGGGATGAGGTGAATGTAGAACGTTCCATGCAAATGGGAGGTCGTTTGGATGGCCATATCGTGCAAGGCCATGTTGATCAGACCGCGCGCTGCATCCGTGTAGAGGACCAAGAAGGCAGTCATGAATATACATTCGAGTATGATGCAGATCCTGAGATGGTTGCCCGAGGATACTTTACCGTAGACAAAGGTTCAGTGACAGTCAATGGCGTCTCGTTGACGGTGTGCCGCCCGACGAAGAACACTTTTTCGGTCTGTATTATTCCCTACACTTTTGACAACACCAACTTCCACCATATTCATGAAGGCACAGTTGTCAATATCGAGTTTGATATCCTAGGAAAGTACATCGCTCAATATCAGTCTAGAATGATGGAAATGAAGAATGAATAGTTAAAGTGAACATTTGATTATATAGTATATGGCAGAAAATATGAATCTTGAGGTTCAGGAAAAGAAAAGCTTGAATTTCATCGAACAGAAAGTGGAGAACGACCTTGCAGAGGGTAAGAATGGTGGACGGTTGCAGACTCGTTTCCCGCCTGAGCCCAATGGCTATCTGCATATTGGCCATGCCAAAGCTATAGCTCTTGACTTTGGACTCGCCAAGAAATACGGTGGACAATGTAACTTGCGTTACGACGACACTAATCCACAGAAGGAGGACACCGAATATGTAGAAGCTATCGAGCGTGACATTCACTGGCTCGGTTTTGAATGGGCTAACATCTACTACGCCTCTGACTATTTCCAGCAGCTATGGGACTTCGCAGTGTGGCTCATCAAGCAAGGACGTGCCTATGTGGATGAACAGAGTGCTGAGGAGATTGCCAAGCAGAAAGGTACAACCACAACACCGGGCATCAACAGCCCCTTCCGTGATCGCCCAATCGAAGAGAACCTGCGACTGTTTGAATATATGAACAGTGGTGACTGCCAACCGGGTACTCTCGTGCTACGTGCAAAGATAGATATGACTCACCCCAACATGCATTTCCGTGATCCTCTTATCTATCGTGTGCTAAATATTCCACATTGGCGCACCGGCTCGAAGTGGAATGCGTATCCGATGTATGATTTCACGCACGGACAAAGTGACTACCTTGAGGGTGTCACCCATTCGTGGTGCACGCTGGAGTTTGTGGAACACAGGCCCTTGTACGACCTCTTTGTCACATGGATGAAGGAGTGGCGTGGTGAAACGGATAATATCGAGGACAACCGTCCTCGACAGACAGAATTCAACAAACTGAACCTCAACTATACGCTGATGTCGAAACGCAATCTGCTGGCATTGGTTATGAACGGCTTTGTCAATGGCTGGGATGACCCGCGTATGCCAACAATCTGTGCTTTCAGACGTCGTGGCTATTCTCCTGAGAGTATTGTGAAGTTTATCGATAAGATTGGTTACACCACTTACGATGCGCTGAACGACTTTGCTCTTTTGGAGAGTGCCGTACGTGAGGACCTGAACCAGCGGGCGACTCGTGTCTCAGCTGTCGTGAATCCCGTGAAGCTGATAATTACCAATTATCCTGAGGGATTGGTGGAGGAATTGGACGCTGTGAACAATCCTGAATGCCCAGAGGCTGGTTCACATACAATTGAATTCAGTCGCGAACTGTGGATTGAACGTGATGACTTCCAGCCTGTAGCAGAAAAGAAATTCATGCGTTTGGCACCTGGAAAAGAGGTGAGGCTGAAGAATGCATATATCATTAAGTGTAATGAGGAAGGTAATCATCCCTTTGACGTGGATAAAGAGGGAAATGTGACAACCATTTATGCTACTTACGATCCAGAAACGCGCAGTGGACAGCCTGGCGCCGACCGCAAGATAAAAGGCAAAACACTCCATTGGCTGAGTTGCGATCACTGCTTGCCAGCAGAAGTTCGTATGTATGAGCGCTTATGGAATGTGGAGAACCCACGTGATGAATTGGCAAGACTTCAGAATGAAGGACTCTCGGCCATAGATGCGATGTCGCAGATGATGAATCCCGATTCACTTCATGTGCTTACAAATTGCTATGTGGAGAAGTTTGTGAAGGATATGCCAGCATTGACATATTTACAATTCCAGCGCATCGGCTACTTCAATATTGACTTTGATTCCAAGCCCAATCATCTCGTTTTCAACAAAACTGTAGGACTGAAGGATAGTTTTAAAAAATAATGCGTCTTGATGACGATCTGAAATACTTTGAGAGCGAGGAGTTCAAGGAAATCCTTGTGACTTACGAATCCGCCCAAGAGGCGGGTTCGCAGGTGTATATGGAGGCCGACGAACTTACCGATATTGCAGAGTATTATGCGATGGTTTGCCATGATGACGGGCGAGCAGATGAAGCCATCAGTCTTGCACTACAGCTACATCCTGATGCGGTGGATCCACAGGTCTTCAAAGCACGGCAGTATATGCTTTCTGGTGAAATAGGTTCTGCCGAGGAGCTATGTAACGCTATTGAGGATCAACAACATCGTGAGGTCTATTTCCTACGGGCAGAACTCCTTATCAGACAAGATTTTGTTAAACAAGCTGTTACGATGCTTCTAGAGGTGAAAGAGTCGATTAGTGAGGACTGCGACTATTTCCTTTACGATTCTGCATATATTTTTCTGGATTACCATTTGTATGAACAAGCATTGCTCTTTGCCAACCAGTTGGAGGAGTTTGCTCCTGATTGGTATAAGACATGGCAGATTATGGCGGATGTACACCTAGGCCTGGAGAACAATGAGGTGGCTTACAACTACATAGAGCGAATGCTCGACATAGACCCTTTTTCTACTGAAACATGGAACTGGAGCGCCGAGGCACTATGTGGGAGCTCTAAATTTAATGAAGCCCTCAGTAGCACAGAGTATGCCTTGGCCATTGATCCCGAAAATGAACGCGCCTTACAACTAAAGGCGTGGATACTAATACAGTTGGGTCATTTTACAGATGCACTGCTGCTTTACGAGAAGCTGATAGAGTTGTCACCAGATAACTCACAGAACTGGCTTTATGCATCATATTGTCTCTTGGATGCGAATCGCCTAGACGAGGCAATCCAGGCGGTGGAACGTGCTGAGACGCTAGCCGAAAACATGAGCGTAGAGCAGGCTGGCATCTATGAACAGCACGCCCAGATTCTCAGCCGAAAGGGCGATGTTGAGGGTGCATTGACTTTTTTGGACAAAGCGCAGACGTACTTTGAAGCTGACGATGACTTACTGGACCTTGACATCTTACGAGCAAGAGTGGAAGCGGAGAACGGTCATCCCGACGTGGCGCTCGGCTACATACAACAAGCGTGCAACCATAACCAAGACAAAAATTGGGAAATTTATCTTCAGGGTGCACAAATGTTCTTTGAGTGTGAATATTACGAGTTGGCAAAGGATATGTTCGCTGCGCTAGCTAATCATTCTGACTCTGAAGTACAGAAAGCCTCTAACTATGCATATATGGCCTACTGCTTTATGGCATTAGATGATGATACCAATGCTTTGAATTATATTGGACAGGCGGCCGCGGCCCCGGAAAAACTACGTGAACTCTTTTCCAATATATTTCCATACGTGCAGTCCAACGAATACTATGACTATTATTATTACCGTGTTTATGGGCAATGGCCAAATGCTGGGTGATGCTGCTTATTTCTTTTTGCTGCCCTTGTAGATGAGGAATGCAATGAGTGCAAGGAAGAGGACAATCATTGCAATGCCAAGTTCATGGCTGTATTCATTGACTTTATCCATAAGTTGATCCTCCGGGACCACGCTCTGTAGGCTATAGCCGATAGCTGCGAGTATGATGTTCCATAAACCTGCACCAAGAGTCGTGTAGAGGAAAAAGCAGGAGAGACGCATCTTAGCTAAGCCTGCGGGGATGGAAATGAGGTGGCGTATACCTGGAACAAGGCGTCCAATGAAGGTCCCAACAGCTCCGTGGGCGTTGAAGTATTGCTCGGTTTTCTGGATCTTCTCATCGTTGAGAAGGCATAAATGACCCAGTGTGCTGTTGGCAAAGGCATAAATGATTGGACGACCTAAAAAGCGTGCTGCAACATAGTTGATTGTTGCTCCAATATTAGCTCCTAGGGTGGCAAAAAGGATAACAAGGAATACGTTGCCATCTCCGGATGCGGCTCTGTAGGCGGCGGGAGGAACTACTAGCTCACTGGGGATGGGTATTACGGTGCTTTCCAAGGTCATGAGGAAAGTGATGGTCCAATAGTTGAGATGTTCAAAGCACCAGGCTATAAATGAAGACATATATGGTATAATAGAAATTTGAAAAATCTTCTAGATGAATTTCTTCCGGAAATTGTTCTGAGAAGTGAAACGGCGACTTATGCGTGCAGAGAGGTTCTGCAAAGGTAGCTGGAATTCTAAAAGAAGCAGTGAGAGGTAATAGCTGCGGCAACCTAGGGCACGCGTTGTGGTGTTGAAGCTAATGAGCTTGGTGATGGTGTATATGATGATTAGGAGAAATAGAACAACAATGAGAATGATGATGGAGCGGGTCTCTATTGGCTCCATTTCCATGAATAAGAATGCACAACAGACAAACAGTGGCAGCACAAGGGCGAATGCCACAAGCCATGGCAGCAATTGGCGCCATGATTGCTCAAGGCGATAGAGGTGAGCGTGATGCTGGTGGCGGCGAGTCTCAGCGTAGAATAAGCGCTGCATAGCCCATGTCTGTTCAGAACTGACACGGTCTTGTATGACCATTGCAGAAGGTGCTAATAGTAGGGCTGTGTTATAGGGGGTTGAGGTATGGTTCACAAGGAGTTCTTCTGCTCCTGCCTTCAAATCCTGTGCCTCAGCGAAGCCGCCATGTTCGAGGAAGTAGCTCTTCCGGAACGCTAAATTACACGCATCTGCGCGAACGGCTGCATGTCCGTTGAGCACATGCTGTGCAGTGGCCATAGTGTTCCATAGACGATAGAAGCCTGTTTTATAGTCTAACCAAGAGGAACGCTGTTCGTCGTACCGCGCCATTCCGAGTACCATCTCGGGGGAAGCGAGTAGTGTACTCTGAATAAAATGCTTGGGCGCGGAAATGGCCTCGCCGATGCGTGAAAGCCATAACGATGAGATGGGCTCGCAGTCGGGGTGCGTGATGACTACCCATTCATTCGCGGCAGAGCGGAATCCCAATGTCAGTGCCAGACGTGCTATGCTAATGTCTCGAGCCGATGCCGGCGTATGGGTGTGGCGCAAGTTGGCATACTGTAGTTCTAAGCGCTCCAGCACAGACTTGGTCTCATCGGTGGAAGCCATATCGATGACGATGACCTCAAAACGGTCGTAATCTTGATTGAGGATAACTGGGAGGTGGCGACGTAATGCAGGTGCCTGATTGTGTGCAGCGATGATGATAGAAAGCGGTGGCAAATCAGACTCCGTGCCTGTCTTTTTCTTGTCGAGTCGCAAGAGAAGGCGCCCTAGTCGACCATATTGATAGGCGGATATGATTGCCATCGGCCAAACAATCAAGGCTACGAGTAGAACTACTTTAAAAAGGAGTAACATCTGTCTGTAAACTTTATACTACAACTCCTTGTGGCAAGGCGCGACAGTTATAGCATGAAGCCATTGTTTCGCCATAGGCTCCGGCAGAGCGGATGGCGATGAGGTCGGCGCGATGGGTGAGGGGCAACTCAAGGTTCTTGGCAAAGACATCGGAGGACTCACAGATGGGACCTACGACATCATAGACGGCAGTCTCGGAGGCAGTGGTTGTTAGATTCTCGATGTGGTGGTGTGCGCCGTAGAGGGCTGGACGTATCAGATCCGTGAAGCCGGCATCCACGATGACGAACTGCTTCTGCTTGCCATGCTTCACGTAGAGCACGCGGGTGAGCAGTGAACCCATCTGTCCCACGACAGCGCGTCCGAGTTCAAAGTGAACCTGTTGGCCCTCACGCAGTTGAAGGCCCTGCTTGAAGGCATCGAAATAGGCGCGGAAGTCGGGGATAGGGTGGGCATCGGGCGTGTCGTAGTCGATGCCGAGGCCGCCACCAACGTTGATGTTGGGCGCGTAGATGCCTTCACGATCAAGCACTTCCTGCAGCTCGTTGACACGGACGCAGAGGGCTTTGAAGTCGTCCATCACCAACAACTGTGAGCCGATGTGGAAGTGGAGGCCCGTGAATTCCACAAGCGGCATGGTTGCTGCAAGACGGATGACGCGCACCATATCCTCCATGTCGATGCCGAACTTGTTCTCGGCCTTACCCGTTGTGATGTGGGCATGTGTGTGAGCGCCAACGTTGGGGTTGATGCGGAAACTCACGCGCGCGCGAATATTTAAAGAGGTGGCCAGCTCGTTGATAACCTGCAGTTCCTCGATGCTCTCCACGTTGAACATGCCGATGCCGTGCTTGAGTGCCAGTTTGATTTCCCAATCCGCCTTACCCACGCCAGCAAAGACGATCTCCTTAGCGGGAAAGTCCGCTTGCAGGGCGGCTTCAATCTCGCCACCGCTGACGCAGTCGGCACCCAGACCTGCGGCAGCTATCTGACGTAGGATGGCGGGGTGTGCGTTGGCTTTGATGGCATAGTGGACGTGGTAGTTGGCGCAGCCGGTAGTCTCAGCGCTGATGGCCTTGAGTGTGGCGGCGAGGAGCTGCGTGTCATAGAGGTAACACGGCGTCTGCAGGTCCTGGAGTTGCGTTGGATCAATGTTCATGGTTCGCGTCATACATTGCGACGGACATGTCCGTCGTATTTGAAGAGAGTCTGCTGCAATGCCTGAAGGGTGCGCTGCTTGTCGCTTTGTGCGACGACGAACGAGATGTTGTGAGCCGAACCACCATAGCTGATCATGCGCACGGGAATCTGCTTGAGGGCGTCCATCGTGAGAGTTTCGAAGCCAATGTTCTGACTGGTGAGGTCACCCACGACACATACGATGCACATGTCCTTATCGACGGTGACGGTGCCGTACTTTTTCAGCTCATCGACAATGGCGCTCAGGTGTGACTGGTTGTCGATGGTCACGCTGACGCCCACTTCGGAGGTGGCAATCATGTCGATGCTTGTCTTGTAGGTCTCGAAGATCTCGAACACCTTACGCAGGAAACCATGAGCCAGCAGCATTCGTGAACTCTGGATGCCGATGCAGATGATGTTGTCCTTGGCTGCGACAGCCTTGATGGTACCACGGTGCATCTGGTTGTTGATGATGGTGCCAGGAGCTTGTGGGTCCATTGTGTTAAGCAGTCGCACAGGAACACCGGAGAACTTGGCAGGCTGGATGCACGTGGGGTGCAGAATCTTGGCTCCGAAGTAAGCTAGCTCAGCGGCCTCCTCGAAGTAGAGTTGGCGCACAGGCTCGGTGCCTTCCACGAAGCGCGGGTCGTTGTTGTGCATTCCATCGATGTCGGTCCAAATTTGAATCTCTTCGGCTTCGATGGCAGCGCCAATCAGGCAGGCGGTATAGTCAGAGCCACCACGAAGCAGGTTGTCAATCTCGCCGTAGGCATTGCGGCAGATGAAGCCCTGCGTGATGTAAATCTCATAGCCCGGGTTGACTTCCAGCTGCTCAACGGCTTTCTCGCGGATGTAGTTGAAGTCCGGCTCGGCATTCTTGTCTGTACGAATCATGTCGAGGGCTGAGAGCAACACGGCGTTGACACCCTGTTCGAGCAGGTAGTTGGTGACCATGTTCGTAGAGATAATTTCGCCCTGTGCCAAGATTACCTTCTCCTCGAACGACGTGAACAACGTTTTGCTGAAGGAACGCAGGTAGCTGAACTCCTCACGCAGGAACTTGGCCGTCTTCTCGCGCCATTCGTTGGTGGTGTATAGCTCTTGGATATGCTCCATGTATTTTCGTTCCAGACGGTTGATAACGTCGTGGGCTCCTTCGGGGTTCTTCTTGTAGAGATAGTCGGCAATCTCCACGAGGGTGTTCGTGGTACCGCTCATGGCCGAGAGGACAACAATCTTTGGCTCACCGTCGGAGGTGATGAGCTGCGACACTTCTTTCATGCGTTGGGCACTGCCTACGCTGGTGCCGCCGAATTTCATGACTTTCATGTTGTAGTATGTGTGTTTAATGATTATTCTTCTGGATTGGATGTGGCAACGGTTGCTACAGGGATGTCGGCCTCTTCGGTATATCCAACAACCACGGGAGCGTCGGGTATCTGGTTTAGTCGGTGGTTCTTGCACTCATAGACAGTTCCAGGGAATTGGTTGATAAGCGCATCGTTATGAGTTGCCATGATGACGGCTGTTCCCTGTTGCGAGAGCTCATGAAGGAGTTGTACTGTGCGGATGCCAGACTCAGCGTCTTGATTGCCTGTAGCTTCATCGGCGAGGATGAGACGAGGAGAGTTTAGTATGGCGCGCGCGATGCAGATACGTTGCTGCTCGCCGCCCGACAACTCGTGGGGCATCGCCTCGAGTCTGTCTGCTAGTCCCACGATATTTAGGACCTCGCTGATGCGATTTGCACGATCGGAACGGGTTTCCCACCCCGTGGCGCGAAGCACGAAGTCCAGGTTCTCGCGAACATTGCGGTCGGGTAGCAGACGGAAGTCCTGGAACACGATGCCCAGCTGCTTGCGCAAGGCTGGAATCTGACGACGCTTGATGCTGCACATGTCACGTCCCAACACCTCGGCTTCACCTGTTAGGATGTCCAATTCGCCATATATGCTCTTCAAGAGTGATGTCTTGCCACTGCCCACGAGGCCCGTGAGATATACGAATTCACCAGCGTGAACCTGGAAGTTCACATTATAGAGAATGACATTGTCATCACGCTGGATGTCAACATCCTTGTAGTTGATGATTAGTGCTTCTTCCATCCGGGTTGATGTCTTTCTTGCAATTCTTTTGCCATCTGCTCGATGCGCAATCCTTTTGAGGTGAGCAGTACGATGAGGTGGTAGAGCATATCGGAACCTTCGTAGATCATACGCTCATCGGTTCCGTTGCAGGCTTCAATGACCAACTCCAAGGCTTCTTCGCCCACTTTCTGTGCCATCCGGTTCAGTCCGTCCTTGAACAGGGAGGTAGTGTAGCTGCCCTTAGGCATCTCTTCGTGGCGCTTCTCGATGAAGTCCTGGAGATCGGAGAGGAAGAGAAGGGGGTTGTCGTTCCCAGCGGCGGAATTGACGGGCGCGCTATTCGTCTCGCCCCAACATGTGTCAGTACCAGTGTGGCACGTGTGGCCGTCGGGGTGAGCCTTTACGAGCAGTGTATCGTTGTCACAATCTACTTTGATATCCAAGAGGTGCAGGAAGTTGCCGCTTGTTTCGCCTTTCGTCCAAAGGCAGTTGCGGCTGCGACTCCAGAAGGTCACCTTCTTAGTCTCGAGTGTCTTCTTCAGCGCCTCTTCGTTCATATAGCCGAGCATCAGCACTTGACGCGTGTCGGCATCTTGGATAATGGCAGGTACGAGCCCACCGCATTTCTCAAAATCTATTTTCATAATCTTACGTTAACTCCTTCAGATTGTAGGTATTTCTTGAGTGCGTGTATCTTAATCTCTCCAAAGTGAAAGACGGAGGCGGCGAGGGCCGCATCGGAGTGTCCTTCGAGGAATGTGTCGCGGAAATGCTCCTTCGCGCCGGCGCCACCTGAAGCGATGATGGGGATGGAGAGGCTGTCGGAGAGTTGGCGAAGGGCTTCGTTGGCAAAACCTGTTTTCACGCCATCGTGGTTCATGCTGGTAAACAGAATCTCGCCAGCACCACGCTCTTGTGCCTCGTGGGCCCAATCGAAGAGCGAGTGCTCTGTGGGGATGCGACCACCATTGAGGTAGCACATCCATTTTCCTTGTTCGTCCTGACGCGCGTCAATGGCTACGACGCAGACTTGTGAACCAAAGTGGCTCGTGATTTCGTCAATCAAGGCCGGATTCCGCAGGGCGGCGCTGTTGACGCTCACTTTGTCTGCGCCTGCATTCAGGAGACGATCCACGTCCTTCAGCTCAGCGATTCCACCACCTACTGTAAAGGGGATATTCACTGTAGCGGCCACGCGCGTCACCATGCCCGCAAATGTCTTGCGGCCTTCGTGTGAGGCTGTGATGTCGAGGAAAACCAACTCGTCAGCGCCCTGTTCGCAATAGAACTTACCCAGTTCCACAGGGTCGCCAGCCTGACGCAGGTTCACAAAGTTCGTGCCCTTGACGGTCTGGCCGTCTTTGACATCTAAGCATGGTATGATGCGTTTGGCAAGCACTATTGTTTGAGTTCTAAGGTGTTTAAGAGTTTAATGAGTTCAAGAGTTCAGGAAAACTTTTATTTTTGACTTTTCGCTTTTTCATTTTTCTCGCTTCAATCTTGTGGGAATTCAGCGATAAGTTCTTGTAGATTGATGCGCCCTTCGTAGATGGCTTTGCCGAAGACGACAGCTGGGATGCCAGCAATGTTGAGGGCACGGATGTCCTCAATACAGCTTACACCGCCAGACGCGATGAGCAGGCAATCGGGATATGCTTGCATGATGGTTTGATAGAGGACGGTGGCAGGGCCTTGCAACATGCCGTCCTTGCCGATATCTGTGCACAACACGTGGCGAATGCCCTGTTGCATATAGCTATCTAGGAAGGGAAACAATTTCAATGTGCTCTCTTCCTTCCAGCCATTGATGCTGATGAGTCCGTTCTTCACATCGGCGCCCAATACGATGCGTTCAGGACCGAACTTCTGCAGCCAGTCGTGCACACGCTCGGGGTCGGTGACAGCGATGCTGCCCACGGTGACCATCTGTGCGCCTGCTTCGATCACCTTCTGCATATCCTCATCCGTCTTCACGCCGCCACCGAAATCTACCACAAGGTGTGTCTCTCGGGTGATTCGTTGCAGGACGTCGAGGTTCACGACATGCTTCGAACGAGCACCATCCAGATCCACCACATGCAGGCGGCGGAACCCCAGAGCCTCCATCTGGCGAGCTACCTCCACGGGGTCATCAGCATACACCTTCTCTGTCGCATAATCACCTTTCGTGAGGCGAACGCAACGGCCGTTGATGATGTCTATGGCGGGAATGAGGAGCATTGTTTAGTTGAGAGTTGAGAATGAATCGTTATTTCGACATTCGATGGTTTCTCTTAATCTTTCAAGTCCAAGAAGTTCTTGAGAATCTTTTCGCCTACGGCTCCGCTTTTTTCAGGATGGAACTGGCAGGTGTAGAAGTTGTCCTTGTGCATCGAGGCCGAGTAGGGGAGGATGTAGTCAGCGGTGGCGATGGTCTCAGTGCATAGGGGGACATAGTAGCTGTGTACGAAATAGACGTAGTCGCCTTCGTTGAGTCCGTTGAACAGTGGCGAACGGAGGTCACGCAGCTGGTTCCATCCCATGCAGGGCACCTTGTCCTCATGGCGTTCAGGGCGGAACAATTTCACTTCAGCATCAAAGATGCCGATACAATCCACATTGCCTTCCTCGGAGTGACGGCAGAGTAGTTGTTGCCCTACGCAAATGCCGAAGACGGGTTGTTTCAAATCACGAATCACCTGATCCAGCCCATGAGCACGTAGGTAGCTCATCGCTTGACTGGCTTCGCCCTGACCAGGGAACAACACCTTATCGGCTGTGCGTAGCATCTCTGCATCATCGGTCAAGACAGGCTCCACACCCAAGCGCTTTAGTGCGTGGATGACGGAATAGATGTTTCCTGCGTTATACTTGACGATGGCAACCTTCATGTAAGTCTTTTTTTATTCTTGGACTTGGAGTGAGCCGCCGCCAAGGGCTGTGTAGAGGTTGATGGTGGCTTGGATGGCAGTGAGGTCGTTGCCAATCTGGCTCATCTGGGCACCGAGGAGGCCGGTCTGGGCGGTCAGCACGTTGAGGTAGTTGACGCTGCGGCTGACGTTGTCCTTGTAGAGGGCTTCAGTGGCATTGACGGCATCTGTGAGGGCTGCCACCTGCTGAGCCATATAACTCTTTTTGGCTTCAGCCGTCTGCAGGGCTGCGAGGGCGCTGTTGACCTCGTTGCCGGCAGCCACGAGGCTCTGCTGGAAGGCCAGCTTGGCTTCTTCCTGCTTCAGCACGGCCACCTTTTTCTGGGCGCGCAGACGTCCGTTCTGGAAGATGGGTTGCAGGATCTGCCCGAGGGCATTCCATATCCACTTGGCGGGGTCGAGCTCAATGCTGCTACCGTTGTTCGTGAAGCCGAGCGTTCCGCTGATGGTGAGCGAGGGGAAGAAGTTGGCTGTGGCGCTGTTGACAGCATAGAAGGCACTGGCCAGCTGCAGCTCGGCCTGCTTCACATCCGGACGGTACTGCAGGAGTGCTATAGGCACACCTGTCTCGATGACGGCGGGAGCTTGGAACGAGGCGAGGGAGGTGCGCTGGATGTGATGGGGTGCTTCGCCGAGGATGGTGCAGAGGGCGTTCTCGGTCTGACGGATAGCGTCCTCGAGGTCCAGCACGCTGGCTTCGACGCTGAGGCAGTTGGCCTCGGTCTGCGACACAGCGGCTTTGTTGGAGCGTCCGGCTTCCATCAGCTTCTTGGTCAGCTCTACGCTCTCGCGCCAGTTCTTGGCAGTCTGAGTGCTGATGGCGAGCTGTGCGTCGAGGGAGCAGAGGGTGTAGTAGAGGTTGGCGATGTTGGCCACGAGGTTCTGTTGCACGGCCTCGCGCACGGTCTTGGTCTGTTCAACAGCCACCTGCGCCGACTTCTTGGCATTGCGCAGGCTGCCGAGGCTGCCGAACTGCCATGAGGCTGTGAGGGGGATGGTGTAGAACTTCAGCGGCTTGTTCCAGTCCATCGACGAGAGCTGGCCCTGGGGCGCAAACGAGAGCGAGGGGATGTAGGCGAGCTTGGCCACCTTGAGGTAGGCCTGTGCCTCCTGAATCTGGAGATCCACCTGCTTCATATTGGTGCTCTGGCTGAGGCCGCGCTCGATGAGGGCCTGCAGGGTTGGGTCGGTGAAGAACTCACGCCAGGCCTTGGCGCCCAGTCCCTGCTCGCTCTGTCCTACCTGGGCGGAGCCGTAGAGGCCGTCGGTGCGGAGGTCTGCAGGACGCTCATAGGACTTGTAGAGGCCGCAAGAGGTGAGGATGAGGCATGAGGCCAGGAGAATAAGCCTCACACCCCGCCCCCCTCTCCAAGGGGCGAGGGGGAGTATATACTTTTGAGATATGGAAAGTATTGCCATGATGAATAAAATATGTATTAGAATCCTTTGTTCTGTTGCTTGATAGTCATCACTCCCCTTCGCCCCTTGGAGAGGGGGTCGGGGGGTGGGGCTTTTTATTTCTCGCTCTTGTTATACTCTTCCTCTTTCTCTTCCTGGCTGCGGGCCTGCTCCTTGAGGAACTGCTGGTCGGCCTCGACCTTCATGGCGGGGCGGATCTTCTCCTGCAGGTACTCGAAGAAGATGAAGAAGACGGGAACGGTGAAGAGAATGCCGATGGTGCCGACAATCATACCGCCGATGACGCCCAAGCCGATGGTGCGGTTACCGTTGGCACCGGCGCCGGTGGCGAAGACGAGTGGGAGCATACCCAGTACGCAGGTGAGGACGGTCATCAGAATCGGGCGCAGACGTGCCTCGGCAGCAGCGTAGGCTGCCTCGACGATGCCCATACCCTTGCGACGACGCTCCAGGGCGAACTCGGTAATCAGGATGGCGGTCTTGGCCAAGAGGCCGATGAGCATAATGACACCGGTCTGCAGGTAGATGTTGTTCTCAATCTGACCCATCGGGGAGAAGGGGATGGCAACATGCAAGGCCAGGTACTTGAATGCTGAGATGCCGCCGGAAATCATGTTCCACAGCCATGCGAAGCCGAAGGAACCCATCAGACCAATAGGCACAGAAAGGATGACGGCGAAGGGCACGAGGAAGCTCTCGTAGAGACAGCTGAGGATGAGGAAGATGAGGACGACGCAGATGGCGTAGATGAGGATGGTCTGGTTGGACCCCATCTGCTGGTACTCCTCGCGGCTGATGCTGCCGTACTCATAGGTGATATGGTCGGGCAACAGCTGGTTCTTCACCTCGTCGATGGCCTTCATAGCATCGGAGGTGGTGAAACCGCTGGCGGGCTGCACCATACAGGAGATTTCGGAGAAGAGGTTGAAGTGGGTATCGACCTCAGGACCGAGCACCGGCGTGAGCTTCACGAACTGCGAGAGGGGTGCCATGTCCTGACCGTTGCGGATGTACATATTCGAGAGGTCGGCCTCGGAAGTGCGGTACTTCGGGTCGGTCTGCAGCATCACACGGTAGATTTTACCGAACTGGTTGAAGTTGCTGACGTAGGCACCGCCGAGGTAGCCGCTCATGGCTGAGAGGACGGCGGCGGGAGAAATGCCTGCGAGCTTGCACTGACCGGCATCCACCTCCACCTTGAACTGCGGGAAGTTGCGGGCGTAGGTGGTCATGGCCGTCTGAATCTCCTCACGCTCGTTGAGGGCTGCGAGGAAGGCCTGCGTCTGTTCCAGGAACACGCCTTTGTCGCCATCGCTGCGGTCCTGCAGGTGAAGGTCGACATTGGAGCCCATACCGTAACCGGGAATCATACCCGGCTCGAAGACGAAGATCTGTGCTTCGGGAATCTCCTTCATCAACTGCAACATCAAGAGGATCTTCTTGTTGGAGGAGATGTGGTCCACACCAGAGCGCTTATTCCAATGCTGCATCTTAAGGATGAACATGGCGTTAGCAGCGCCCTGACCGCCCATGAAGCTGAAACCGGCCACGCGAGAGACGCGTTCGATGTCTTTGTCGGCACCAAGGATTGCCTCTGCGCGGTCGAGGACCTTATCGGTGTAGGAGAGGTTGGAGCCCGGAGGACAGGTGACATTCACCATGAGCACGCCCTGGTCTTCCTGAGGCACGAGGCCCTTGGGTAGCGCCGTCATGAAGAAGTAGAGCAGGACGGCGGCGATGACGAAGAAGATAGGAGCGACCCAACGGTGGTTGATGATACCGTGCAGGTTGCGGGTGTATTTACCCATGATGGCGCCGAAGCTGGCCTCGTAGGCTGTGCGTGTGCGCTTGTTCAGACCAATGAAGAAGGCATTGATACCATTCTTGGCCGTGCGGTTTTCCTTGGCAGGCCGCATCATCATCGCACAGAGGGCGGGACACACCACAAGGGCGCTGACGCAGGAGATACCTACGGCCGTGGCCAGCGTGACACCGAACTGGGTGTAGAACATACCGCTGGTACCACCCATCATCGTCACGGGGATGAACACAGCCATGAAGACGAAGGTACAGGAGATAACGGCCATGGTGACATCGCTGAGGGCGTCCTTTGTGGCCTGATAAGCTGATTTGTAGCCGGCGTCGAACTTCGCCTGCACGGCCTCGACGACGACGATGGCATCATCCACAACCGTACCGATGGCCAGCACGAGGGCGAAGAGCGTCAGCAGGTTCAGAGTGAAGCCCGCTGCGGCCAGTGCTGCAAAGGTACCGACGAGGGAGAGGATGATGGAGATGGAGGGGATGAGCGTGGCCTTGAAGTCCTGCAAGAAGAAATAGACCACGAGAATCACAAGGAGGATAGCGATGATGAGCGTCTCCTCCACATTGGCGATGGACTCCAATAGGAAGTCGTTGGTGGACATCATCTGCACGAAATGGAGGCCCTTGGGCAACGTCTTTTCGATGTCGTTGAGGGCTGCAGTCAGGCGGTCGTTGGTTTCCTTAGCGTTGGCACCGGCAATCTGGTAGGCCAGGAAAACCACGGAGGGTTTGCCATCGACGGTGCCGTTGAAGCCGTAGTCAACCTGCCCGAGCTCCACCTCGGCTATGTCTTTCAGGCGCAGCAGGGAGCCATCGGGGCGTGCCAGAATGACAATGTTCTTAAACTCCTCGACTTCCTTCAGACGACCCGTATAGCGGAGTGTGTACTGAAAAACGTTATCGACGTTTGCACCATGGCCACCTTGCACGGGCTTCTCACCCAGCTTACCTACAGCGGCTTCGAGGTTCTGCTCAGCCATGCAAGCCGTGATGTCGGAAGGCACAAGGTTGTACTGTGCCATAATTTCGGGCTTGAGCCAAACACGCAGTGAGTAGTTGGCACCCATGGCCTGCACCTCGCCGATACCCTGGATACGCTTGAGCTGAGGAGTCACGTTGATGTTCATGTAGTTTGACATGAAGCTCTGGTCGTACTCCGGAACGTCGCTCACCATGGCGTTGATCTGCAGCATGGAGGTCTGGCGCTTGAAGGTCGTCACACCGATCATTGTGACTTCCTGCGGCAGCAGACCCTGCGCCATGGAAACGCGGTTCTGCACGTTCACGGCTGCCATATCGGGGTTTGAACCCTGCTTGAAATAGACGGTGATGGTGGCAGAACCGTTGTTGGTGGAGGTGGAAGTCATGTAGGTCATGTTCTCCACGCCATTGATGCTCTCTTCCAGCGGCTGGATGACAGCCTTGGTGACCGTCTCGGCCGATGCGCCGGGGTAAGTGGCGGTGACCATGACCGTAGGCGGTGCGATGTCGGGGAACTGTTCCACCGGCAGGCTAAAGTAGCTGATCGCGCCCAAGATGAGGATGAGGATGGCGATGGATAGTGCCATCACCGGGCGCTTGATAAATATGTTGCCTTTCATTCTTTTCTTTTAAACGTTCAACGTTCAACTTTCAACTTCGCGCGTAGCGTAAGTTTTTCACTTCACCAGTGCTCCTTCCTTGACCATGCCTGCACCGTCGGCGATGATTTCCTCGCCGGCCCTCAGACCCTTGGTGACAATGAACTCTTTGCCAGTGTTGTAGGGAGCAATCTCGATATTGCGGGCGATGGCTGTGCGCTGCCCATCCTTGTTCTCAACGACGAAGACCTGATGAACGGTCTGGATCTGCTTGACGGCGGCTGCCGGCACGATAATCTGATCCTTGTACTCTACGGGAATCACGACATTGCCTGTGCTGCCGCTGTGGAGTAAACCGGTGGGGTTGTTGAAGACAGCACGCAGTGAGACACTGCCCGTGGCCTGATCTACGACGCCGCTGGCTGTCTCTATGACGCCAGTCTGGTCATACTCAGAACCGTCCACGAGTTGCAAGCGCACGGGGGGCATCGCCTTCACGGCGGCGGCAGCACTGCCTGCCTCGCGGGTCTTCTCGAGCATCATCATCTCGTTGATGGAGAAATAGACGTACATCTGATGGTTGTCAGACACCGTGGTCAAGGGTGTGCCCATGGACGGACCCACGAGGGCACCGACGCGGTAGGGCAGTGTGCCTACGACGCCGTCAGCCGGGCTGGTGACAACCGTGTAGCTCAATGAGTTCTCGGCATTGGTGACAGCGGCGGTAGCCTGTGCCACAGTGGCCTTGGCCTGGGCGTAGGCGTTGGTAGCCGTCTGCAGGTCGAAGTCGCTGACGACTTGCTGTGCGTGCAGGTTCTGTGTGCTTTCCAGGGAGAGCTTGGCCGTGGCCTCGGCTGCCTTCGCGGCTTCGAGGTTGGCTTTAGCTGTGTTCAATGCTGCCTGATAAGGAACCTGGTCGATGATGAAGAGCGTCTGGCCCTTGCGCACCTGCTGACCCTCGGTCACGCAGAGCTGGCGGAGCAGACCGCTGACCTGTGGCAGTACCATGATGTCCTGACGACCACGGATGGTGGCGCTGTACTTGGTGTCAATCGTGCGGCTCTCGGTCTTTACCTTCAAGGTCTTGTAGGCGATAGGATCATTGCTCGCAGAATTCTGTTTCTTACCTCCGCATGAGGCGAGTAGAGCGACTGTCATGATGGCCGCTAACATACTGAAAGATTTCATGCTTGCTTTCATGTTTATTTACACTATAAAAAGTATGATTAATATTCTTTTTGCTTGAAATCGGGTGCAAAGGTACACTTTTTTGCTTATTTCAGCAAAAAAGCAGTGCCTAATTAGACACTGCTTTAATGCATTTTATGATTTTGGACAATTATCTAACGTTCGTTTTCTGTTGTCCGACAATATATATGCCTCGACGTAGTCGAGCGTTGGCCTCCTTGTTCACGAAGTTTTGCCAGACGAGTTGTCCTGAGAGGCTGTAGATGCGGACCTCCTGTGGCTCGCCGACGATGATCTTGATGACGCCCAATCCGCCCATGGCTTGAATGTCGGGTGTCACGATGACTTCATCCTCAACGGCTTCGATTTTGTCCACGATCTCGCCCATCTCAAGCGTCGTCACGGGAGAGTGCTGGAGGGCGAACAGCTTGACGGTGTGGCAGTCTCGTCCACTCATCATGCTGAGGATGCCGAGGCTGACCGTTGTTTCCTCTGTAAGGATGAACTTACAACTCGTAGAACTACGTGCATAGCCCAGTGCCTTGGAGGACAGGTCGGCGTAGTCCGGCAGGCCTGTGCCAGCAGCTGCTACGAGGTAGTTGGAACTGGCACTGTATTCTTTGTCGGACCATGAGCCGAATTCATAAGCTCCTGCAGGCAGCGTGATGGTCTGATAGAGTTTGAGATTCTTCACCTCGCTGGCAAAGCTGTCATGGGTCGTTGCGAGTGTGAGATAGTTGCTCTTGTTGGCATCGACGTGGAACTCAGTGGTAATACCATTCTCAACCACGCTGTTCTCCTGTACCCAGGGGGATGCTGTTGTTCCCATTGCCAACTTCTTGAAACGGTTGGCGGTGGTTGTGTTGACATAGCCCGAACCTGTAGCGAACGGTGCCACGTAGTTCTTCAAATAGGTCTTTGTCACATCGGTGGCTTCGCTATCGAAGTCGAGGTAGAAGATGCCACGTGAACTGGTCCAGGCGTCGCCGTCGGGGCCGAAGTTGTTGCGCGTGCCAGTGAGGTTGCTGGCCGAGCGGTCGATGACATCGCCTGTGGACTGGTTGAAGTCGTAGTAAAGCTTGAGGGTCGTGATGCTTTCGGGATCCGCGATGGGCTCATTGGCGTACTGACGAACCTCTTTGGCTGAAAGCGCTTTTCTCCAGATGCGCAGCTCATCGACAATAGCGTTCATCGGCCCATCTGCGCCACCCATGGTGAAGGCCTTCCATGCAGCATAGCTCGAAGCTGGCTTGACAGTTCCAAAGACCTCACCGTCGCGGTAGAAGGTGGCCGTGGATGAAGAGCCGCTATAGGTGACTGCATAGTGGTGCCATTCGTTCTCAATCACGTAGGCCGGACTTGTTTGTGCAGTCTTATTGTTTATCGTGATCTTCATGCTGCGATCGCTTTCCGTGGTGAGCAGGAAGGTGCTTTCGCTGTCGCCCATTCTGCAGCATGTGCTATTGATGGTGCCTGGGTACATCCACCATTCCACTGTAAAGGCTAAGACGGTGCCTGTCAATGGTGTGCCTGACACGACTTCGTCGTCAGCGTTGTCGAAGTTCAGACCCGTCTGCCCGTCGGCATTGCAAACGGTGATGGCGCGTGAACGGTTGATCTTGCTGGAGCCTTTCTCGTTGGAGGTGGTCAGTGTGACGTCGTAGATGCCCGGCTTCGGCAGCTTGATGCTTCCCTTCTGGCCGCTGGTGATGTAGGTGTGGTTCTGGTTTGCAATCATCCAATCCCATGTCTCAGGCTCATACTTGGTGGCGTCGATGAGGTTGATGGGTTCGTTCACGAGGACCACATTGTTTTGGATGGTGAATGCCGACTGCGGCGCCACCTTGACGACGTTGATCTGCTTCTCAATGAAATCTGAACCGGCAGCAGTCTTGGCCTCGAGGCGTACGGTGTAGGTGCCTGTTGCTGGGTATGTAGCTGCTGCGTTGATGCTGTTGAGAATCTCCACTTCTGCACCTTCGAGCGTCCACGTGTAGGTGGCTTTGTCAAGTGGTGTAGAGGTGTTGATGAAGGAGATGTGTTCGCCAGCTGCAATCGTCTCTGCTGAGATGCGGAAGTCAGCCACGGGCATTTCAGCATCCACGACGACGATTTTTTTCTTGTAGGTGGCAGTCTTTCCCTTGATGTTCGTGACGGACAATTCCACTTGATGGTCTCCAGCCTCTGTGAAGACGACCACAGGATTGCAGGCATTGCTGGTTGTCACATCAGCGCCAGGGATGGTCCACGTCCACTGTGAGGTGCTGGGGCTGCTCTCATCGATGAGCGTCACGGGCTGTCCGACAGCGGGGACGTCCACATCCCATGAGAATTTGGCGGATGAAGTCACAGCGCCGTGAGGATGAGCTGTACCCGTGAGGGCGTTGCTCTCGGGGGCTCCTTCGCCCTTGGTGAAGGTGGCGTCGTTCTGTCCCTTGTCGTTCACGAGCAAGAGGGTTCCATCACCCCTTTCACGCGTATTCATCTGATAGTAGTGGGTGAGGGCGGGGTAGTTGGCCGATACCACATAGAGGTCGGCACAATTAGCCGTTATTTTAGTTTGGGTGCGTGCAGTGTTCCAGATGCGCAGGTCGGCAATCTGTCCTGTCCATAGTGCATCCACGATGGCTCTGGTGTTGTCCTCTGTCTTTCCGAACCAGAGGTCGTTGTTGCCGCCAATGCCACTGTTGTAAACGCTGTTGTATGAAAGGAGCTGTTCCGTAGAAGCCTGACCAGCTAATAATGTTGTTTTATAGACCGAGTAGGAGTTGCCCTTAACGACGATGGCTATCTGTTGCCATTTGTTGCGCGTAAGTGTCTTTGTCGAGGTCCTGAAGTCGCCACCGTCGAAGCCTGCAACCACTTTTCCGTCTTTATCGACATAGAACAGGAACTTGCCTGATGAAGCCTTGATTCCACAACATTTGTCAGTGAAGGAGGAAGCATAAAGCCAGAGCTCAATCGTGAACTCTGACAGACCACCTGTGCTGAAGGCGGGCACTGTGAACTGTGCATTGGTCAGGTTCAGTATGTTATAGGATTCAGGTGTTGCAGCTGTGCCAGCCATGATGGGCGATGACTTCTGGCTCTCATATTCGTTGTTGCCGATTTGATAGACGGCAGCCACGGCGTATGTGCCATTCTCGCTGACGGTGGCATTGAGTACGGTGCCTTCTACGCTTTGGAGCAGTTCTCCGCCCTGGTATATCTTATACGCCTTGATGGCATAGGGGGCGTCTGCAGGCTCCTGCCATTCAAGCTCTGTGCCGTTGATGCTCAGGTTGCGAGGTGTAGGGATGTTCTCGTAGCGAGCTGTCGTAGTGATGGTGGTCTTCTTGCCGGCATTGGCGATGGCCTGGCCATCTGCAGCGATGTCGAAGGGAATCTCCACGCCTTCGCGGTCGGTGGTGTAGTCGATGATGCTGGCATTGTAGATCTTACCGGTGCCCTGTGCCCAGGCGCGTGTCTCCACGCGGAAGAAATATTTCAGGGGCTGGCCGTTCTCGTAGTCACTGACAAGGTCGGTGAGGTCATAGCCGAACTCCATCGGTTCGGTATGCAGGTTGCCGTCGGCCCACTTGCCGAGCATCGGGATGGCGGGGTCGGGGTTTTCGGCATTGACGGTGACACCCTTGCCGAGTCCCGAGTAGTAGAAATGGCGCAGCCACGTTTCCTTTTCAGGTGCTGTGGCATTGAGGTCCTTGGCCACGCCCACGTAAAGCGCCATCTCTGAACGGTGGCTGTAGTCCATCTTCACCTTCAGGGTGCGCAGCGGACGGTAGTCGCGACGCGCTGTGTAGTACTCGGGTCCCCAATAGGATGTATCGTCCTTGACAGGGCGTGCCTCGGCGTAGGGGCAATAGACAAAGCCGCCGTTGCAGAAGCCTGTGCCCCAAGAGTTCACGATAATCCAGGCGCCGACTTCGTCCTTGTCTGTCTCGCCGTAAACGCCGTTGCCGTCAAGGTCGAACTCAATGCGGTCGTCGTAGCCAACGATGGTGAGGGCGTGGTCCGTAGTGGCGCCCCAATTCTTCACATAATACATTCCAACAACACCAGCTGCTTTGTTCGCAGTGGTATTGCCGATGAAGCCGGTGGTGAGGCTGGCAGCCACTCCTACGCCGACGATACCACCCGTGCTGTATGTCTCGTCGCCGCAGTGGTTCCAGAGGTAGTTCTTCACCAACTCGCGTCCTTCCTCTGTATCTACAGAGGGGAAGTTGGCTGCACCTGTGATGCGGTTGTTCATGGCGTGGAGCCATTTGTCGTAGCCCTGCATCCAACCATAGTTGCTTTGGCCGTCGTCGCAGTCCTGATAGCCGAAGACATCGCTATAGGTGTAACCGCCATAGACGGCGCTGTTGGGCACACCATTGTGCTGCGCGATGACTTCCTTGCCTTGGCCTCCGGGTGTCCAGGTGAGCAGCCAGGTGAAGTGTGTCGGGTAGATGTTTTCCGCTTTGGAGCCGTCAGCCCAGCGGGAGGCGTTCATCTCATGGGTGAACATGTAATAGATACGCGATGCCGAGCCGCAGGAGCCGGCGCTCTGGTTCATCACGGGTGGGAAGGCGCTGGAGAGCGCGTTGTTCCAGTAGTCGGGGCGTTTCTTGCCTTCGGCCGTCTGCTTCTTGATGCGCTTGCTCATGCGTGAAATATCCACTTGGTTCACTCGTGGAGTGGGGTTGTAGTCAGGATATTTCTCCTTGTCCCACGAGATGTCCTGAGCTTGCACCACCGCAACCCCACTTAAGAGCAGGGCGCTGGTTAATAAGGTTCTAAAGTTCTTCATAGGATGAAATAGTTAGTTGTTGTTGTATGCTGCGTTGGATATAGATTCCATTATTTCTGTTGTTTGAAGCGCTCGATGCCTCGCTCCAGCCATTGCACGTAGGCGTTCACGTCCTCGTTGTAGCTGTAGGCGGGTGCCAGCGGACGGGCCTCGTGGTCCACGAGGACGTAAAAGGGCTGTGTCTGTGCGCCAAACTTGGAGCGCTGCAGGTAGCTCCATTTGTCGCCCACGGTGCGCAGCTTCGTCTGTGTGCCGTCGGTTTCTGTCACCATCACAGGCTCTGGCAGCGGAGTCTTGTCATCGACGTAGAGGCTCACGAGGATGTAGTCCTCGGTCATGAGCTGTCGCACTTTGGCATCGGGCCACACGGCGGCCTCCATCTTGCGGCAATTGACGCATCCGAAGCCGGTGAAGTCCAGCATCGCGGGCTTGCCTGCTTTCTGTGCTGCTGCCATGCCCTCTTCGTAGTCGGTATAGACGGCTTCGACGGTGTTGCTGTTGAGGTTGAAGTCCTGTGTCCACATGGGAGGTGCAAAAGCGCTGACGGCCTTGCAGGGCGCGCCCCACAGGCCTGGCACCATATAGAGGGCGAAGGCGAGCACGCAGAGTGCCGAGAGGAAGCGCGCGACGCCAATCTTCGGACGGGCCACCACATTGCCTTCGTCGTCGTATTCATCCTCGTCGTGAGGCAGGCGAATCCAACCTAAGAGGTAGAAGCCCATCAGGGCGAAGATGAGGATCCACAGGCAGAGGAACGTCTCGCGGTCCAGCAGACGCCAGCCGTAGGCCAAGTCGGCCACGCTGAGGAACTTCAGTGCGAAGGCCAGCTCCACAAGGCCGAGCACCACCTTGATGACATTCATCCAGTTGCCGCTCTTGGGTGCCGACTTCAGCCAGGTGGGGAACATGGCGAAGAGCGTGAAGGGCGCTGCCAGCGCTAGGGCAAAGCCCAACATGCCGATGGTGGGGGCGATGACGCTGCCGCTGGTGACCATGTCCACGAGCAGCAGGCCGATGATGGGGCCTGTGCAGGAGAAGCTTACAACGACCAGTGTCAGTGCCATGAAGAAGATACTGATAAGGCCTGTTGTCGAGCTGGCTTTCTCGTCCATCTTCGTGCTCCACGACGACGGCAGCGTCAGCTCGAAACCACCCAGGAAGGAGGCCGCGAAGACTACTAATAAAGCAAAGAGGAAGAGGTTGAAGATGGCGTTGGTCGAGAGGGCGTTCAGCGAGGAGGGACCCCAGATGAGCGTCACCAGCAGGCCGAGGCCCACGTAGATGACCACGATGGAGAGGCCGTAGAGAATCGCATCGCGTATGCCTTTCTTCTTATCATCCTTGGCACGCTTGAGGAAGAAGCTCACGGTCATGGGGATGATGGGCCACACACAGGGCGTCAGCAGGGCTATCAGTCCGCCCAGGATGCCCAGCAGGAAGATGCTCAGCAGCGAGCGCGACTGCGTGTCGGCTTCTGCGTCGAGGGCTTTCAGCTCGGAGATGACGGGGGCCCAGAGCCCGTCTCCCCGTTCCCCCTCAAGGGGGAGAGTGGTTTGTATTTGAGCAGTGGAGTCTGTTCCTTCCGGTTCAATATCAGCCTGCCCCCCATTCTTGTCAGGTGACAACTCCTCCCCTAAAGGCGATGCGGGGGAGGGGGCCGCCTTTCTCTCTCCCTCAAAGCTAAACTCCACACTTGTCGGCGGCATGCAGTTCATGTCGTTGCAGGCGCCGTATTGCAGATAGCCGATAGCTTTCCATTTGCCGCCCGTGACACGGAGGCGCTGGGTGGCCTTGGCGCTATGCTCCACGTAGGTGACCTCGCAGTCGAACAGCGGGTCTATGATGCTGGTGGGGGTGGGAGAGAGCTTGATGCCACCCTCCTTCTTGGCGCCTTCCAGCGTCTCCAGGTTGACGGTCATGGGTACAGGTCCGCCGTTGTTGTCGGGGCCATAGACATGCCAGCCTCCGTCGATGGCGAAGGTGAAGACGAGATCCACGAGGTCATCGTGGCCACTCACGGCTTTCTGCGCCACCTGTACGTTCACGGGCCCGCCGCTTTGCGCGGACGTCAACGCGCACGCGAACATTAAAAAAAACAAAAGCGAACAAATCTTTTTCATCATACATTCTGATTTCCGTTGCAAAGGTACGAAAAATAATTGGGATTGCCATACATTTTGCACAATTTATCATTTGCCCCCCTCACATTTTATTTTTCTTACCACTTTTTATGCTATGGCGTGTCGTAGAAAGCCGTATCTTTGCCCCCGACTTTACCATGTTTTCAACCCGCTCCCATACGCATCGTGTGATGCTGCTGCTGTCGGCGCTGCTGACGGTGGTGGCTTCACGTGCTGATACTCAAGAGGATACCCTGACGGTAGCCGCGGACACCATCATGCTCCGCGAGCTGACGGTGACAGGGGCGCTGCACCCCGTCGTCCAGCGTGGCGACACGCTGATCTACGACGTGGCGTCGTTCCCCTTGCCCGAGGGCTCCCGACTGCGCGAGCTCCTGCAGCGAATGCCGGGCATCGAGGTGACGGCCGATGGCGTGATTATGGCCCAGGGAAAGGTTGTCAGCTACCTGCTCCTGAACGGTCGCGACTTCTTCTCGGGCAACAATGCTGTCGTGCTGGACAACCTGCCCGCTGAGGTGCTGCTGGACGTCCGCGTCTATGAGCGAGTGCAGAAGGACGAGCAGGACACGGGTATGCGCAGCGGCACAGAGCGCGTGATGGACCTCACGACCACGCCCGACAACAACCGCGGCTGGTTTGCCGATGTCACAGGAGCTGGAGGCTATGACCGTCGCTATTCGGGCAATGCCAATGCCAGCCGTTTCGACGAGCAATACCAGCACATGCTCTCCGTCTCGCTCGACAACCTCCCCGAGGCGTTTGGCTTGGGGGAATCGTTCTACGACAAGCTCGAAAAGTCCTCGCAGACAGGCGATTCACACCACCGCAACGTCAGCGTGATTCTGGGCCGTAAGACCTCGCATTGGGACACCTCGGGGTCTGTGTCCTACACCAACACGCGCACGAAACAGGGCTCGGAGAGCATGACGGAGCACTTCCTCTCCACGGGCCGTCTGTTCTCGCGTGCGTCCTCTGAAGGCGACGACCGTTCCCATTCGATTGTTGCCACCGGCCACATCGAGCGGCGCGACTCCATGACGACCATCACCATCGACCCGCAGCTGTCGTGGTCCAAGCTACGTGGCGACAACACCTACCTGGGTGTCTCGTCCACCCGTTCGCTGCAGAACGTACTGGAGTGGGCCGATGCTACGTCCGTGTCGCCATACCTGCTGAATCGCCAGACTACCACGAACAGCGAGAACACACGGGCGTGGGATGCGGCGCTCACCATGCGGCTGCGCAGACGACTGAGCGCCAAGGGACGTGCGCTCACGGCAACGGCGGCCTGGACGCTCTCGGACATGAATTCCCACTCCTCGACATTGGCCGACACGAAATACTACCGCACGAGCGTCGAGAGCCACCAGTCGCGCTACTCCGACGCCCCTGACCGCGACCAGCAAATCCGCTTGCGTGTGGCGTGGATAGAGCCGCTTGCCAAGCACCTGAAACTGAAGGGCGAATACAGTGTCTCCTATCGCCACGAGCGCATCCAGGAGCGGGTCTATGCCGACTCCGTCTATTCCGAACAGCGCTCGAAGGATGCTACCTATCGCTACCTGAACCAGGTGGCGCGCCTGCTGCTGCAATGGTCGCCGTCGGAGAACATCTTCGTGGGAGCCGGAGGCCGCTATAACCCCGTGATTTCCTCCATCCACTATCGCAAGCAGGACTACGAGCTGACCACCACGCGCAGGGTGGCCAACTGGTCGCCGGAGCTGAGCTTCTATTTCCGCGGCAAGAACGGCTGGAACGTCACGGCGCAGTATTCGGGCAACAGCCGCCAGCCGGCGCTGCTCCACCTGCTGCCCATCGTGGACGACACCGACCCGCTGCACCTGCGCGTGGGCAATCCGTCCCTGAAACCTTCGTTTCTCCACCAGCTGAACGCCACGCTCTTCTACTTCGACCAGGACACGCAGACACAGCTCAACCTGCAGGGAATGGGGCAGTGGGAGTACCGTGCGATGACGGATGTCGTGGAACTCGACCCCGTGCAGGGTATCCGTCGCACCTCGGTGGCCAATGTCGATGGCTGTCGCCAGTTCGGGGGCTCGTGGAACGTCTCTTCGGACTTCGTCCCGGAGTCCCATTGGACGCTTGATTTCCAGGGAGATATCACCCATGCCCGTCGCGTTGGCTTGCAAGAGGAACGCGAGGGCTCCATCTCGTCCTCGACCGTCTCCTTTGTCGAGAAACCCTTCGTCACTCATCAGACGCTCCTGCGCCAGTATGTGGCCCTGCAGTGGCGCCCTGGCGTCGTTTCTGTCAAGCCGTATGGCTTCTGTTCCTATAATGCCTTGCGCACGCGCTACATCAATCAAGACCCGTCGAATCTGTGGCTCTATGGCGTGGGCCTGCTCTGCCGTCTGGAGTCGCTGAATGGCTGGAGCGCCGCTATCGACGCCTCGCGGCAGAGTCGTCGCGGATTCACGGAGGCCGTTGACAACGACGACGAGTGGCTCGTGGACCTCGAGGTGGCCTATGCCTTCCTCAAAGGCCGTAGTGCAGAGGTGCGGCTGCAGGTGTGCGACCTGCTGCGCCAGCATGATTTGGCACGCACGCAGACATCGGCATCGCAGCGCATGGAGGCCACCTATCCGCACAGCGTTTCCAGCTATATCCTCCTCAGTTTCACCTATCGTTTCTCATTGATGGGCAAGTGATACGACGATACACCGTTAACCCAATAAGACTATTGTCTTATCGCCCGAAAAGCGCGGTCTTGCGGCCTGAAAACCGCGGTCTTCTGAAAGTAGGTTAAAAATCATTGAAAACATTTGGTGCTTTGCGAAAAAATCCGTACCTTTGTACGCAGTTAAGAAACATCGAACGTCTCACATCGTCTCATTCCAGATTCCGCCATTAAAAATCAGCATTTCACATTAATATTAAATATTCAACTTAAAAACTAAATAATATGACAAAAAGCGCATTGCAAATCGCAAGGGCTGCCTATCAGCCCAAGCTCCCCAAGGCCCTGCAGGGTCCCGTGAAGGCTCAGGAAGGTGCTGCCACACAGAGTGTCGGCGACCAGGCCAAGATCAAAGAGCTGTTCCCCAACACCTACGGACTCCCCGTCATCGAGTTCGTGGCCGGTGAGGCTCAGCAGCTGCCCGCCATCAACGTGGGTGTCATCCTCAGCGGCGGACAGGCACCTGGCGGTCACAACGTCATCAGCGGCCTCTTCGACGGCGTCAAGAGCATCAACCCCGCCTCGAAGCTCTACGGCTTCATCCTCGGCCCCGGCGGCCTCGTGGACCATAATTATATGGAGCTGACGGCTGACATCATCGACGAGTACCGTAACACGGGCGGCTTCGACATCATCGGCTCCGGCCGCACCAAGCTGGAGAAGGAAGCCCAGTTCGAGAAGGGTATCGAGATCCTGCGCAAGCTCGACATCAAGGCCCTCGTCATCATCGGTGGCGACGACAGCAACACCAATGCCTGCGTGCTGGCAGAGTACTACGCTGCCAAGAACTACGGCGTGCAGGTCATCGGCTGCCCCAAGACCATCGACGGCGACCTGAAGAACGAGCAGATCGAGACCAGCTTCGGCTTCGACACCGCCTGCAAGACCTACAGCGAGCTCATCGGTAACATCCAGCGCGACTGCAACAGCGCCCGCAAGTACTGGCACTTCATCAAGCTCATGGGTCGCAGCGCCAGCCACATCGCCCTGGAGTGCGCCCTGCAGACACAGCCCAACATCTGCCTCGTCAGCGAGGAGGTGGAGGCCAAGGAGCAGAGCCTCGACGACGTGGTGAACTACATCGCCGACATCGTGGCAGCCCGCGCTGAGCAGGGCAACCACTTCGGCACCGTCCTCATCCCCGAGGGCCTCATCGAATTCATCCCCGCCATCAAGAAGCTCATCAAGGAGCTCAACGAGGTACTCACCGATCCCGCTACGGGCGAGAGCCGCGAGTTTGAGAGCCCCGAGGCACAGATTGCCTTCGTCAAGAATAGCATCGCCAAGGACAACCTCGCCGTGCTCGAGAGCCTGCCCGAGGATGTGGCACGCCAGCTCTGCCTCGACCGCGACCCCCACGGCAACGTGCAGGTCAGCCTCATCGAGACCGAGAAGCTGCTCAGCCGCATGGTGGCCAAGCGCCTGAAGGAGACAGGCCGCGCTCCCAAGTTCAGCGCCCAGCACCACTTCTTCGGCTACGAAGGCCGCTGCGCTGCTCCCAGCAACTACGATGCCGACTACTGCTACAGCCTCGGCTTCAACGCCAGCCGCCTCATCGCCAACGGCAAGACGGGCTACATGAGCATCATCAAGAACACCACGGCACCCGCTGCCGAGTGGATCGCAGGTGGTGTGCCCATCACGATGATGATGAACATCGAGCGTCGCAACGGTGCCGACAAGCCCGTGATTCGCAAGGCCCTCGTGGAGCTCGACGGCGCGCCCTTCAAGTTCTTCGCCGCTCATCGCGAGGAGTGGGCCAAGAACACCTGCTATGTCTATCCTGGTCCCATCCAGTACTTCGGTCCCACCGAGGTCTGCGACCAGAGCACCAAGACCCTGCAGCTTGAACAAGCCTAAATCCAATAATGCACCACGGCGCGTGGCATCGTCCTCTGGCTCTCAGGGAACGAAGCCACGCGCTTCCCATGCAAAGCATCGCTCACGCAAGCGTGGCAAGCGCGTGCCCCTGTGGCGACGCTACCCCTGGTGGGTGGCAGCCTTGGGCATCGTCTTGGCGATAGCTTTGTATATCTTCATCTTTGTCCGCGTCTTCGTCAATCCCTTCTCGTTCCGCTGGAATGCCATCTACGGCGAGGGTGTTGACCCCGATGGCTTCGAGGTGCGCGGCATAGACATCAGCCACTACCAAGACCGCATCGACTGGTCGCGCGTGCGCAATGCACAAATCAAAGGCAAACCCCTGCGCTTCGTGTTGATCAAGGCCACTGAGGGCGTCAGCATGATTGACGAGAACTTCAATGAAAACTTTTATCAAGCTCACCAAAACGACTTGATACGAGGTGCTTACCACTTCTTTATTCCTGACGCCAACGCAGCCCAGCAGGCTCGCTTCTTCATGAAACAGGTCCACGCTGAGCCAGGTGATCTGCCACCTATCCTTGATGTGGAAAAAGCAGGAATGCTGTCAGCGCAGCAACTGCGAAAGGCTGTGCACACGTGGCTCGACATCGTCGAACGCCACTACGGCATGAAGCCCATCCTCTATACCGGCTATCGCTTCAAGATGCAATATCTGAACGACGGCACCTTCGACGCCTATCCCTACTGGATTGCCCATTACTATGTGGACCGTCTGGAATACAAAGGCCCCTGGACCTTCTGGCAATACACCGACGTGGGTCACATTGATGGCATTGGCGGCTATGTGGATTGCAACATCTTCAACGGCAGCCTCCAGCAATTACAGGCGCTCACCCTGCAAGAAGATAACGTTCTCAGAAGAGACACCATACAATAAAATCCTTCATCACAATGAAATACCGAGTAACATCACTCCTCCTCTTCTTTATCGCCCTGGGCGTCTCGGCTCAGGAACAGTTGAAATACGGCGATTTCGACTCCTGGCTGTCGCGCGACATCAAGGAAAGCAAGATCATTGGCGGTGAGACGAAGACGCTCTACGAGATTGCACCTTCCAAGAAATGGGACGGCAAGAAAGCTTATGTCAATCAGGGCGGGTCGCCCTGGGCTACTAGCAACGTGATGGCGAAGGTTGCCGGCATTGTCAAGACCAATACCAGCGTCTATCGCGAAGCGCGTGGTGGCGGCTACTGTGCCAAACTGCTGACGCATGTCGAGGGCGTGAAAGTGCTCGGCATCGTCAACATTCATGTCCTAGCTGCCGGTTCGGTCTATCTGGGAGAGATGGTGGAGCCCATCACCAGTTCCTCCAATCCCATGTCTAAACTCAACTACGGCATCCCTTTCTCAGAGAAACCCAAGGCCGTGCAGTTCGACTACAAGGTGCAGCTCTCCGGCAAACCCGACCGCATCCGACAGACGGGTTTCAGCGCCGTCAAGAAAGTGGCTGGCGCCGACATGCCCAATGTCATCTGTCTGCTGCAGAAACGCTGGGAGGACGAGAAGGGCAACATCTATGCTCGCCGCATTGGAACGGCCATCCAGCGCTTCTCCAAGAACACCGACTGGGTCAACGCCAAGCAGCTGGAGATCCACTATGGCGACATCACTCATGAGCCGTTCTACAAGTCCTATATGAACCTCTTCAACGGCGGCGACGACCAGAAGTATGCGATGAATAGCAAAGGCAAGATGGTGCCTGTGCAGGAAGTGGAGTGGGGAACTGCCGACGACAAACCCACACACCTCTGCCTACAGTTCGCCAGCAGCTTCGGCGGCGCCTATATCGGTGCTGAAGGCACCACGCTGTGGGTGGATAATGTGAAGCTGATATACTGATGACCACGCCCTATTACCTTGTTGAAGAAGCCAAGCTGCGACGGAACCTTGCCTTGATCAAGGACGTGGCCGACCGTGCTGGCGTGGAAATCATCCTCGCCTTCAAGGCCTTCGCCCTGTGGAAGACCTTCCCCATCTTCCGCGAGTACATCCACCACACCACAGCCTCCTCGCCTGACGAGGCCCGTCTGGCCTTCGAGGAGTTCGGCAGCCCTGCCCACACCTACAGCCCTGCCTACACAGAGCGCGACTTCCCTGAGATTCTCCGCTGCTCCTCACACATCACGTTCAACAGCTTAAGCCAGTTCCACCGCTTCGCGCCAACTTCAAACTTTCAACTTTCAACTTTCAACTTTCCCTCTTTCGGCCTCCGCGTCAACCCCGAGTACAGCGAGATAGAGACTGAGCTCTATAACCCCTGCGCCCCAGGCTCCCGTTTTGGTGTCCTGGCCGAGGACCTGCCGGCGCAGCTGCCCACAGGACTCGAAGGTTTCCACATCCATTGCCATTGCGAGAGTGGTGCTGATGCCTTCGCGCGTACGCTCGTACATATTGTAAATAAGTTCGAGCCGTGGTTTCCACAGCTCAAGTGGATCAACTTCGGAGGGGGCCATCTGATGACACGTGCCGACTACGATGTGGAACTCCTCGTGCGCACGCTCCAGGACTTCCGCCGTCGCTATCCGCACTTGCGCGTCATCCTCGAGCCCGGCAGCGCCTTCGCCTGGCAGACGGGCCCCCTCGTGGCCTCCGTCGTAGATATCGTAGAGAACCACGGCATCAAAACCGCCATCCTTGACGTCAGCTTCACCTGTCACATGCCCGACTGCCTCGAGATGCCGTATTATCCGGAGGTGCGAGGAGCAAAGTACCTTACACCCTCATCCCTCAACCCTCAACCCTCAACCCTCAATTGTTATAGATTAGGCGGCAACTCCTGCCTCTCTGGCGACTACATGGGCTCTTGGCAGTTCCCCCAACCCCTTGCCATTGGCGACGAGGTCATCTTCGAGGACATGATCCACTACACCACCGTCAAGACCACCATGTTCAACGGCGTTCACCATCCCTCTATCGCCCTACGTCGCCTCGACGGCACCATCGAACTCCTGCGCGAATACCACTACGAAGACTATCGCGACCGCATGGACTGATTTCGTCTAATTCGTTGAGAAAAAATACTATTTGTTGCCTGCAAGAGGTGAAATTTAAAGTTTTCTTGAAAAAAGTCGGAGAAATCCCTTGCCAGTTCAAGAAAAAGCAGTACCTTTGCATCCGCAATCAGGGGATTGCCTTTGATTTTGATAGTTTGAACAGCTGGTTGGAATCAATTTTGCGGCAATAGCTCAGTTGGTAGAGCACGACCTTGCCAAGGTCGGGGTCGCGAGTTCGAGTCTCGTTTGCCGCTCCAACCTTGAATGATTGACGATATCGTCGCACAGAGCCTGCCCAGGTGGCGGAATGGTAGACGCGCTCGTTTCAGGTGCGAGTGTTGAGAGACGTGCAGGTTCGAGTCCTGTTCTGGGCACTGCGTCCGCGATGTGAGTCATGAGTTCTTCTTGGAGAGGTGGCGGAATTGGTAGACGCGCTACTTTGAGGGGGTAGTGTCGATTATGACGTGGGAGTTCGAGTCTCCTCCTCTTCACTACAGCTGTTCAGCAGTCACACGGATGGCCACCAGTAATGGTGGCCATTTGTCTTTAAGTCATTTTTCACTGTTCATTTTCATTGTTCATTTTTAATTTTTCATTTTCATCGTGAACACCATTCCTGTCCTTCTCCTCACCGGCTATCTCGGCAGTGGCAAGACCACACTCCTCAATCGTATCCTCAACAATCGCCGTGGCATACGCTTCGCCGTCATTGTGAACGACATCGGCGAGGTAAACATCGATGCAGACCTCATCGAGAAAGGTGGAATGGTCACACAGAAGGACGACAGCCTCGTGGCACTCCAGAACGGATGTATCTGCTGCACCCTGAAGATGGACCTCGTGGAGCAGCTGCGCGACATCACACGTCAGCAGCGCTTCGACTACATCGTCATCGAGGCCAGTGGCATCTGCGAGCCTGCTCCCATCGCACAGACCATCTGCTCCATCCCCACGATGGGTATGGAATACATGCGCGACGGCGTGCCCGTACTGGACTGCATCGCCACCGTCGTGGATGCCCTGCGTATGCGCGATGAGTTTGGCAGCGGCAAGGACCTCCTGCGCCCCAACCTCGACGAGGACGACATCGAGAACCTCGTCATTCAGCAGATAGAGTTCTGCAACCTCATCCTCTTGAACAAAGCCTCCGAGGTCACACCCCACGAGCTGGGCCGCATCCGCGAGATCATCCGTGCCCTGCAGCCCAAGGCAGAGATTATCGAGTGTGACTATTGCGACGTGGATTTCGACCAGCTACTCAATACCCACGCCTTCGACTTCGACAAGGTGGCGACTTCAGCAGCATGGATTGATGCCATTGAAGGACATCATGACGATGAGGAAGAGGAACATCATCATGACGATGACGACGACGACGATGATGATGATGACGACCATGATCATCATGACCACGACCATCACCACCATCATCACCATCACCACGATGAGGGCGAAGCCGAGGAATATGGAATAGGAACTTTTGTCTATTATCGTCGCGCCCCCTTGAATATGGGACTCTTCGATGAGTTCGTAGCGCGCCATTGGCCGGCAAGCATCATTCGCGCGAAGGGTATCTGCTGGTTCTACGGCGAGCCTGACACCTGCTACGTCTTTGAGCAGGCTGGCAAGCAAGTATCCTTGCGCGATGCAGGACAGTGGTATGCCACCATGCCGGCTGATGAGTTGGCAGACTTCAAGGCTGAGCATCCCGATCTGGAACGCGACTGGGATGAGCGCTATGGCGACCGCATGCAAAAATTGGTCTTCATCGGTCAGCACCTCGACCGCGAAGCCATCACTGCAGCCCTCGACGCCTGCCTCGTAAAATAATAAGAGCTTAGGAATTTAGGATAGCGCTGCAACCTTCAAGGACGTCGCGCCAGGTGGCTTCGAAGTCGCCCGTGTACCAGGGGTCGGCGACATCGCCGGGGCGCTGGGTGAAGTCCAGGAGGAGGTGGATTTTGCCTTCGGGGTCGCCGCCACAGATGCGATGCATGTTGTGGAGGTTCCAGGAGTCCATTCCGATGATGAGGTCGAAGCGGTCGTAGTCGGCTCTCTTCATCTGACGTGCTGTCTTGCCGGCACAGCCGATGCCGTGCTCCGCGAGCTTGCGGCGTGCAGGGGGATAGACGCCATTGCCGATCTCTTCGGTGGAGGTGGCGGCGGACTCGATATAGAAGTCAGCCTCGCGACCTGCTTTCGCCACGAGGTCTTTCATCACGAACTCCGCCATCGGGCTGCGGCAGATGTTGCCGTGACAGACAAAGAGGATTCTTTTCATGCGCTATCTGTAGGTGTAGTTGATTTTCATTTGCGTATAGCCCTTGGGCCATTTGGCTCTGTCGATGTAGAACTTCGCAGTGCCGTGTGAGAGCAGGTAGAGGTTGGGCTTTATCTCGCGGAACTCATATTGCATGTAGTTCTGCCCTTCGTTATAGCTAAGGCGTGCAATCTGCCAGCAGCCGTCGGCGATATGAACCGTCATGTTGTCGAGCTTCACGACGAAGAAGGTCTTCTCGTTGGCGGTGTAGCTGCCCACGTATTTCATGCCTGTCTCCTGTTTCTTCTTGCGTTTCTTCTGCAGGTCCTTGACTTTCTCGCGAACCTTCTTATAGAATTTGTCATAGACGTTGGCACTGAGCATCTTATCATGCTTGAGGAACGATGCCACCTGCTTGTCGGTCAGCTTCTGTTTCATCTCCACCATCCGTACATTCGAGGATGTTGTCTTGCCGTCGGCATAGTGAACGTCTTCCGCCATCGTGATACCGAAATGCTTGTGCTCGCGAAGGGCTGACACGATAGGTCCATATCCTGCCAGCCGGGCGGCAAAGGTGACGACGCGGCGGTGGGGGAACTTCTTCAAGTCGATGTCTTTCTCCAATTTGCACGTCACAGAATAGTCCAGTGTCTTGGTGCGTGCGCTGAGCGGCTTGGCATTTTCCAGCACCTGCTGCAGCAGATATTCCTCGAAGCTCATGCCATTGGCCAGCACCACCGCCTCGGGCATGTCGAGCGTGTAGGCGATGTCATCATCATCTTGGGCATGAACGCTCAGGGTGAGGAACATCGTTATCAGGATGAAGGCATACTTCATTGGTGAATTTCTCGGAATTATTCAGCTTCCTTGCGGCGATGGTGCCCGCCGCGGTGTTTCTTCTTCTTGCCGTCACTGGCGTTGGCGCTGTTGCCGCTGTTCTCAGCCTTCGGGGCATTACCTTGCCCTTTATCTTTGCTTTGTCCTTGTCCTTTACCTTGTTCTTTTCCTTTGCCGCGTCCGTTCCCTCGGCCATGACCGCCTCGGCCATGACCACCCTGTCCTCGGCCATGGCCACGCCCTTTGCCGCCGGTGCGCGAAGCAGAGCCTCGACCGGTGTAGGCGGGTGCCTCGCCGAGTTCTGCGGGAATGGCTTCCTTGGGAACTTCTTTCTCGAGGAAGCGCTCGATGGCGGCGAAGAGGGGCTGGTCCTTCTCGCTGACGAGGGTGATGGCGCGACCGTCGCGGCCGGCACGGGCGGTGCGCCCGATGCGGTGGACGTAGTCTTCCTCGTCGTGGGGTACGTCGTAGTTGATGACGAGCTGGATGTCGTCGATGTCGATGCCGCGGGCTACGATGTCTGTGGCCACGAGGATATCTATCTGGCCGGCCTTGAAGCGGTACATGACATCGTCGCGCTGCTCCTGCATCAGGTCGCTGTGCATGGCTTCGGCGTTGTAGCCTTTGCGCTTGAGGGCGATGGCCACGTCCTTGGTGTGCACTTTCTTACCCACGAAGATGATGACTCGCTCGGGCTTGCGCTCGTGGAAGAGGTGCTCCACGATGCGGAGCTTCTGGGCTTCGTAGCAGACGTAGGCGCTCTGGTGGATGCCTTCAGCGGGTTTGTTGAGCGCTATCTTCACCTCCACGGGGTTGGTGAGGATGGTTTTTGCGAGGTCCACAATCTTATCGGGCATCGTGGCAGAGAACATGATGGTCTGGCGCTCACGCGGCAGGAACTTGACAATCTGCATGATGTCCTCGTAGAAGCCCATGTCGAGCATGCGGTCGGCCTCGTCGAGGATGAAGAAGCTGACGCGCGAGAGGTCCACATTGCCAAGGCTCAGGTGGCTGATGAGGCGGCCGGGCGTGGCGATGACCACGTCGGCACCAAGCTGCAGGGCGCGCTTCTCCTGCTCGTAGCGGATGCCGTCGTTGCCGCCATAGACACTGACGCTGGAGATGTCGTCGAGGTAATAGGAGAACCCCTCCATCGCCTGGTCGATCTGCTGAGCCAGCTCGCGCGTAGGCGCCATGATGACGCAGTTGATGGCGTCGCGTGGGAAGCCGCCGTCGCGCAGCTGCGAGAGGACGGGTAGGAGATAGGCCGCCGTCTTGCCTGTGCCGGTTTGTGCGACACCGATGAGGTCGCGCCCGTCCAGAAGGGCTGGAATGGCCTGCTCCTGAATGGGGGTGCACTCTGTGAAGTGCATATCATCGAGCGCGTCGAGCACGTCGTAGTTGAGGTCGAGTTCTTCGAATTGCATTATCGTTGTGCTTTGTGATAGAGCCCAAGGGCTATGAAAAAGAAAATGATGTTTGGCATCCAAGCAGCCAGAATCGGTGGCCAGTTGCTGTTGATGGCAAAGGTGGCACTCACCGTCTGGAACATGATATAGGACGCTGAGAGGGCGATGCCCAAACCCAGGGCCGTTCCCATTCCGCCTTTGCGCTTGCGGAAGGAAAGGGCGAGGCCAATGGTCGAGAGTATGAAGGCCGCGAAGGAAGAGGCATAGCGCTTGTGGTACTCTACCTCGAACACTTTCACGTTGCCAGCCCCTCGCAGATGTTGCCGCTCGATGTAGTCCACAAGCTCAGAGTTGGTGAGCGTCTCCTGTTGGTTCTTTGTGGCAATGAAATCCTTGGGTTCCATGAAGATGACGGTGTCCACGAAGTTCTTGCGTGTGATTTCCTCGCGCAGACCTTGGAGGGTGCGGATCTTCACGTCGTAGAGTTTCCAATGGTAGCGCTCATCGGCCAGCGTGTCATACTGAATGCGTTGGGCTGTGAGGTGGCTCACAAGGCTCTTATTCTGGAATTTGTCGAGCGAGAAACGATAGCCGCTCTTCACCTGGCCGTCGAAGTGGTCGATGTAGGCGATGACACCTGTATCCACCTGTAACTGAACGTGTTCTGCCATCTGTGGCTTCTTGCGGCTCTTGTACTCCATCTCGAATTCCAGGCGTTTGACGGAACCGCGAGGAATAATCTCTGTGCCGAGATAGAAGGTGATAACAGCCAGCACAGCCGACGACAGCATATAGGGTCGCAGCAGACGGCTGAAGCTGATGCCTGTGCTCATCATCGCGATAATCTCGGAGTTCTCCGCCAGCTTCGAGGTGAAGAAGATGACGGAGATAAACACGAAGAGCGCTGAGAACAGGTTGCTGTAGAAGGGAATGAAGTTGAGATAATAGTAGAACAACCCGTCCAGCGGAGCGTGGTTCATCGTGAACTTGTCCGAGTGCTCAGAGAAGTCGAAGACCACGGCGATGGAGATGATCAGGATGATGCTGAAGAAGTATGTCCCCAGGAACTTGCCGATGATATAGCGGTCGAACCTGGAGAAGAAGTTGCGCTTTATGTCCTTCAAAAAACTCATAATCTCTGACTCAACTTTGGAATCATCCCATCCTTCCACGTCCTAAAGTCACCCTCAATGATATGCTTGCGGGCTTCGCGCACGAGCCACAGGTAGAACGCCAGGTTGTGGATGCTGCCAATCTGCAGGGCCAGCAGCTCCTGCGACTTGTAGAGATGGTGCAGGTAGGCGCGCGTGTATGTGTGATCCACATAGCTGGTGCCGTTGGGGTCGATGGGGGTGAAGTCGTTGGCCCACTTGGCATTGCGCATATTCAGTGTGCCTTCGCTGGTGAAGAGCATCGCGTTGCGGCCGTTGCGAGTAGGCATTACGCAGTCAAACATATCCACCCCCAAGCTGATGGCCTCGAGGATGTTAACGGGTGTTCCTACGCCCATGAGGTAGCGCGGACGCTCCTTGGGCAGGATGCCGTTGACGAGCTCAATCATCTCGTACATCACCTCAGCTGGTTCACCCACAGCCAGGCCGCCGATGGCATTGCCCTCTGCGTTCTTCGAGGCGACGAACTCGGCACTCTCTGTGCGCAGGTCGCGATAGGTGCAGCCTTGCACGATAGGGAAGAGGGCTTGGTGATAGCCGTATTTGGGTTCGGTCTCGTTGAAACGATGGATGCAGCGGTCAAGCCAGTGGTGGGTGAGGGTGAGGCTCTTCTTGGCGTAGTCGTAGGGCGCTGTGCCTGGAGGACACTCGTCGAAGGCCATCATGATGTCGGCGCCGATGCTGCGTTCGATGTCCATCACCTTCTCAGGCGTGAAGAAGTGCTTTGAGCCGTCGATGTGGCTGCGGAACTCACAACCCTCCTCGCGCAGCTTGCGGATGCCTGTGAGCGAGAACACCTGGAAACCACCGCTGTCCGTGAGCATTGGGCGCTCGAAGCCGTTGAATTTGTGCAGGCCGCCTGCAGCTTCCAGCGTGGGCGTGCCTGGACGCAAGTAGAGGTGGTAGGTGTTGCCCAGAATGATCTCGGCATTGACGTCCTCGTAGAGATCGCGCAACTGCACACCCTTCACAGACCCTACAGTGCCTACGGGCATGAAAATGGGCGTGTGGATGTCGCCGTGGTCGGTGTGGATGAGACCGGCGCGAGCCTCGCTTTGTATATCTTTTCCCTTTAACTCAAATGTCATTTGCAATCCTTTTCGCTGTCTTCCAAATTAAACTTGATGGGATGTTCCACCTTCTCCTTGAGTAGCGCGAGGTCGAGCACCTGCAGGACATTCTCGACATAGTGGAAGGTGAGGCCGGCGACATACATTGCATCGATGGCCTCGATGTCCTTGCGGTTGTCCTGGCAGAGGATGATGTCCTTGATGCCTGCGCGTTTGGCCGCGAGGATTTTCTCCTTGATGCCGCCCACGGGCAGCACCTTGCCGCGCAGCGTGATTTCGCCCGTCATGGCGATGCTGTGGCGCACCTTGCGCTGTGTGAGTGCCGAGGCGAGGGAGGTCGCCATCGTGATGCCGGCACTGGGACCGTCCTTGGGCACGGCGCCCTCAGGCACGTGGATGTGGAGGTTGTAGTTGTCGAAGATGCGCATATCCACGCCGATTTCCTCAGCATGAGCCTTGATGAACTCAAGCGCCAGCACAGCCGACTCCTTCATCACATCGCCCAGGTTGCCAGTGAGCGTGAGCTTTTGACCCTTGCCGCGACTGAGGCTGGTCTCGATGAAGAGGATCTCGCCGCCAACGCTGGTCCATGCCAGTCCTGTGACGACACCTGCGAAGCCGTTGCCTTGGTAGATGTCGCGCTGGAACTTGGGCTTACCCAGCAGCTGCTCGATATCCTCGGGCGTCACGCTCTTGAACGGCCATTCGCCGTTGCGCTCATGGGCGAGCACCATCTTGCGGAACAAGCGGTCGAGCTCTTTCTCCAAGCCGCGAACGCCACTCTCGCGGGTGTATTTCTCGATGAGGAACTCCAAAGCAGCTTTGTTGAGTTTAATGTCTTTGTCGTCCTTCAGGCCACAACCTTCCTTGACGCGAGGAACCAGATGACGTTTGGCAATCTGAATCTTCTCATCGGTGATATAGCCGTTCACCTCGATGAGCTCCATTCTGTCCAGCAGCGGACGTGGGATGCTGCCGATGGTGTTGGCCGTGGCAATGAACATCACATCAGAGAGGTCCACGTCCACTTCGAGGAAGTTATCGTGGAAGGCTTTGTTCTGTTCTGGGTCGAGCACTTCGAGCAGTGCGCTGGCAGGGTCGCCGTTGTGTGTGTTTTCCGTGATCTTGTCAATCTCGTCGAGCACGAAGACGGGGTTGCTACTGTCGGCTTTGATGAGACTCTTGATGATGCGGCCAGGCATCGCGCCGATGTAGGTGCGACGATGTCCACGAATCTCTGCCTCGTCATGCAGACCGCCCAACGAAGCACGCACATATTTGCGCCCCATCGCGTCGGCGATGCTGCGGCACAGCGATGTCTTGCCCACGCCCGGAGGACCATAGAGGCAGAGGATGGTGGGCCGCGCCTTGTCGTGGCTGAAGTAGCGCACAGCGATATGCTCCAGGATGCGCTCCTTCACCTCCTTCATGCCGTAGTGGTTCTTCTCCAGGATGCGCTCGGCCTTCGGCAGGTTGTAGTTGCATTGGGTGCGCTTGTTCCAAGGAATTTGCACAAGTGTCTCGAGATAGGTGAGGAGCACCTGATAGTCAGGACTCTGCGGATTCATGCGCTCGAGTTTGGAGAGCTCGTTGTTGAAAGTCTCGCGGACGGGGCCCGACATGGGCAGACTGTGAGCGCGCTGGCGCAGCTTGGCGATGTCGTCCGAGGGCGCATTGCCGAGTTCCTCCTGAATGTTCTGTAACTGCTTTTGTAGGAAGTAGTCGCGTTGTTGCTTGTCAATATCCACCTGTGTCCGCTGACGGATGTCGCTGCGGATGCGAGCGTACTGCGTCTCGCGCGACACCTCGCGCAGCAGGTCCGTAGCACGTTGGATAGGACTCATCTCGCGCAGCAGTCGAATGCGAATCTCCATATCGATGGGCATATTGGCACACACGAAGTTCACGAAGAAGCGCATCCCGGCGGCGTTGGACAGCGCTGACTGCATCTCAGCGCCATATAACTCGTTTAGCTGCACGTACTCGCGGAGGCGACTGTGCAGTGTGTCGCAGAGCATTCGATAGCTGCTCATTCCCATCTCCTCGAAACGCTCTTTCAGGCGTCGCACTTGTGCCATGATGGTGACGCCGTCGGAGGTGACGTCCAATAGTTTCACAGGGGAGAAACCTTGCACGATGGCGGTGGTCGTCTCGTTGGGCGTCTCGAAGATGCGGATGACGCGTGCTACGACGCCGATGTTGTAGAGGTCTTTGCCTGTGGGTTCGTCGATGTCTGCCTGGCGCTGGGAAGCACACACGATGAAGGTGCCGTTGTCGAACGACTGGCGGCATACGCGCATGGAACCTCTGCGGCCGATGGCAATGGGGAGAATGACACCTGGGAAGAGGACGATGTCGCGAAGCGGCATCACTGGCAAGGTGTCAGGGATTTGTGCCTCGTAGATGGACTGTGCATCGCCATCGTATTCGGCAATGAAAGAAAAGGGATTTTGGTTATCTTGATTCATATTTCGCCTTTAAGAGGGCGCAAAGGTACGAATAAGAATTGAATAATGAAAATTAAAAAGTGAAAATGAGATATTCGTTTCTCTTTTTCGCTGTTCAATCAAGGTAGAAATCGCGTGTGAGTGTAGTGTATTCTACACTACGGCAACCATTTTCGGTGAGAACGAGGTGCTCTGTTTGTGGCGTGGAGCTCGCGACGGCATCTTCGCCTTTGACAAAGCAGGCGAGGGTGCGTTTGGATGCTTTGCGTGTGGAGGTCTGTACGTCGCAGCGAGCATCGAGCAGCAGCCTTTCGCGAAAGGCGATCAGACGGAAAGCGTCGAAAGCCGTTGTGGGCAGGACCACGCAGAAACGGCCCCCATCGCATAGCAGCTGTGCGCTGGCTGTAATCAGTTCGTCGAAGGGCAGTGACGTGGTGTGGCGAGCTGCAGCGCGGCTGGCGTCAGGGGGCAGCAGCGTCTCCTCGAAGAAGGGAGGGTTGCAGACGATGGCGTCAAACGTAGCGGGCGCGGCAGCCAACTCCTGCAGCGCGCAATGTTCAATGCCCACCTGCTTGGTGAAGGGCGATGCCGCCGCATTCTCGCGCGCTTGAAGGACAGAGTCGGCGTCGATGTCAATTCCTAACACCTGCGCCTGAGGGTAGCGTTGGGCTAGCATGAGGGCTATCAGTCCGCTACCCGTGCCAATGTCAAGGATGTGTCGCGGCTGCATGAGCGGTGCCCAAGCCCCCAGCAATACACCGTCTGTTCCAACCTTCATGGCACAGCGGTCATGGTGTATCAAGAACTGCTTGAACTGAAAGTAGTTATTGCTCATGTGCGACAGCTGCTTACGGAATTAGGAACTGCAGAATGCCGCCCAGTATGCTCACCCGCTTTTCCTGGTCCGAAATGGACTCCAGCGGGAAGCCCGTCACAAAGCTACGATAGTTGCTCCCTTGGTAAGCGACAGCTGCCGACTGCCCACTGGGCGCATAGACCATCGAGCAGAAGCTCTCGCTCGTGGAAGCAAGGCAATCGACGGCAGGGACGCTGTAGCGCTGTTCATTCAGTTGACGATAGATGTCGAAGTCGGTGCCCAGTCCGCTCAGCCCTAGGATGGAGTCGGAGGCGAGGGCGCCGGCATATTCGTATTTGAGCACAGAACGTGTGAAGAGACGGTCAGCTTCCGTGGTCATATCCGATCCCACGAAAGCGCCGCTCACCAGCAGGCTGCCGCCCGTGCGCACAAACTCTGCCACGGCTTGCTTCAGCTGTGCGGGGAACACCTTGCTCTGGCGGGTGCTGTAGCCGTCTATCTTGTCCAGTCCGAAGACAATGTCGAACAGGTCGATGTCGCGTGTGTCAAAGGAGGCACGCCCCACAGCGCTGTGTGCACAGCTGCTGAGGGTCACGTGACCATCGGTGGCAGCGAGGATGTCGCGCGCGTGACGTGTGGTCCAGTCCAGCGTGTTGCCGGCAATGATCATTCCTTCCAATTCGGCTGTGCTGTAGCCCAGAGCGCCAGGGCCTTCCAGCCCTCGCTTTGTGGGGTCAAAGCATTGTTGCTGACCGCAGTAGCCAGGCATTCGTCCAATGGGAACGCCAGGGTCGGCCTGCAGGTCGAAGCCCTGAAGGCTGTCGTTATCGACGCTCTGTGGCCCTGCCAGGCGGTCGAAGGCGTCCACGATGACGATGTGGCGTGAGCCGCGCAGGGGGATGTAGGCGCACACCTCGGTGGAGGGCAGGCTCTGGCCGCCGCTGTTGCAAGCCGTAATGCGGAAACGGTGCAGCGTCTCGGGGGCTGCGTTGTGGATGGTGAGGTGGGCCTCGTGCACGAGCGTGCCGTTGTCCCAGTCGCCATCATCCTCAGCATGATAGACCACGAAACCTGTGGGCATCGCCGTGGGCTCCAGGGGATCTTCTACGGCCAGCCAGCTGAGTTTAATCTCGCGTGTGTTAGGGACGATGTAGGCCGCCGGAGCTGTCACAGGCAGGGGTTGCACAACCACGTCGCGACTGCCGTGCAGCGCATGGTTAGCGCGCAAAATTCCTTTGTAGGCAGCACGCGCCAGGGTGAACTTGAAGCTGGGGTCGTGGCCAAATCGCAAATCTCTGAAGTTCTGGTGCGAGAGCATCTCCAGAATCATCGAGGGGACGTTCGGCTCGCGTGTCTCGCTGTAGTTGCGATCCCACGTCTGGCGTCGTGTCCACTGTCCGTAGGTGGCGATGAGGTCTTTGTGAACCTGAGAAAGCACCTTGTCGCAGACGTCGCGCGAGGTGAGGCGTGAGAGACCGCCAGCGTAGATACCGTCGTTGAAGTCGCGCGTGTAAATTCCTAACGAGCCGATGACGCTGTCTGTGGTGGAGACGCCTGCATCGGTGTGGAAGGCAAGGCTCATCTCGATAGGCACATGTAAGCCTGTGTCGGACGGCAGATACATAGACCCTCCGGCCAGGTAGTTGGTCATGAGCGAACGCACATTGATATCCTCGGCGTAGTCATTGGTGAACTCTTTATTGGCATATACCTCGGGTGCCATTCCGGCCCATTGTGCCGCGTAGCGAGCACCTTCAAGGAAGCGCGGAAGACCGCTGGTGTGCTCGCCACCGGCAGGTCCTCGGACGATGTTCCCCATACCGCCTCCGAAGCGAACGCCGTCAGCAGTGACAACACCGTGATGGCTGCTCTGATTGCTCAGCGTAATGCAGTTGTCGGCACTGATTCCTGCGCCGAACTCAAAGGTTCCCAGATAGACCCATGTGCCGCCGCCCATCTGTTGGTTGACGCGGAATTGGGTGGTCTGTCCTTTGTGGTGAACAGTATAGGTGGCATCGGGAACACTGTTGGGGAGGGTGCAGTAGGAGACATATACGGCATAGCTGCCGTCGGCAGGGATGTTAGGCGTCCATTGTGCAGTGCTGAGTCCGCTCTGGCGCGATTGGGTCGCAGCCTGTCGGGCGGTGCCGTCCAGGAACGGATTCTCGCCATTGCGGTAGGTGGCTTTGCGATGGGCGAAACCGATGCCTGCATCGCTCCAGGGCTGCTGCCCGTCGGCTTCGGTGTAGATGCCCTGCTGTTCGGGGATATCGTTATCGACCACGGCCTCGTGCTTCTGCCAGTCGCGCTCACGCGGGGTGAAGACGATGGCGCCGGCATTCTCCAGCATAGGAATCAGGTAGGGGATGACGATGGTCTGCGAGAGCAGGTCTTCGCAGGTCGAGAAGAGTCGTGGACGCTGCCACCGCCACACCTTCTCCTTGATGGCATAGAAGATGCCGTGGCTGGCCCACACGCTGATGTGGCGGCCCTCAAGGCCTTTGTCCGTGGGATAGGGGCGCTGCAGCGGTGTCACCCAGGCGTTGCCGCTGTAGCTGTCCTTCCAAGTGCGGACGGGCCCTGTGCCGTCCTTCGTGCCTCCGCAGACGAGCTCTTCGAGCAGTACGCCCTTGGTGTAGATGCGAAGCTGATGACCTCGCACGCTTGCGGGCAGCGCACTGCGAACCCCGTCGTAAACGGCTGCCACACGCGTTTCGTCGTAGGGCTGTACGCCCAGTGTCTCGTTTGTGAAGATGCGAAATTCTTTCTCCAGCAGCACCACCTTCTCCACTCGGATCTGTTCGCCCCTGGCGGAGCAGCTCAGCTCATATCCTTGAAAGAAAGTGGTCAGCGCAGCCTGGATGTCCTTGGCGCTTTGTGCAAAAACGGCTCCTGCGGTGAACAGAAGCCCTATGAGTGCGATGTGTCGTAGTTTCACTTTGTTGAAAGGTGTGTGTTGCTATACGGTAAAGTTCTCGGGGAACTTGCCTTGGAAGGGTTTGAAAAACTGTTTGATCTCGGCCATCTGTCGTTCCACATCGCCATCGGGAGTGACGGTTTTTGTGCAGACGATGCGTTTCTGCCCGTAGTCAAGTCCAAAAAGCAGAATCGGCAGTTCGGCCTTGAGTGCAATGTAGTAGAATCCGAGCTTCCATTCCGCCGTGCGCTTGCGGGTTCCTTCGGGGGTGATGCAGAGTCCGAAGCTGTCGCGCTCGCGAGCGATGGCTGCCAGCTGATCGGTCATGCTCGTGTGCTTACTGCGCTGCACGGGGATACCGCCCAGGCTGCGGAAGATGGGGCCCAAGGGCCAGAAGAACCATTCCTTCTTCATCAGGAACTCACAGCGGAAGCCCTCGGCACGGCTATAGAGTAAGCCCATGATGAAGTCCCAGTTGCTGGTGTGGGGCGCCAGGGCGATGATGTACTTCTGCGGCAGGGCAACGGTCACCTCGGTCTTCCAGCCCAGCAAGCGGTATAGGATGAAACGATAAAGTCGCTGCATCATAGGTTATGACAGATGATAGATGTGGTCGATGATCTCGTTGGTGCTCACGGCCAGGTCATCCTGCAGTTGATCAAAGAAGCGTTTCACCTGGTGCTTGTCCACATGGCTCAGGCGCGCCACGAAATCGTTTTGCATGAGGATGATGCTCTGAGCAGTGTTCTCCACATCGGCATCTGGGATACTGGGATTATTCTGCTTATACGCCAGTAATTCTTGCAGCAAGTCTGCGCACACTCCGTTCACAGCTTTCTTGAGGATTCTTCTTTTTGCCATAGTAATACTCCTTTATGTGAAAATTCGCCGCTAATGTAGTGATTTTCTTTGGGTCGTACAAATAAAGTTTGATTTATTCAGAACTTTTAACGACATTTTCATCTTAGCCACAGGTCCACGAGGAAATAAACACCTAAACCGACGCCCCAGCCCAGTAGCACTTTCGGCATAATGTGGCGCGCATACCAGGCGATGCTAACGTCCTCAGCTTTCATGAGCGTGAAACCGCTGACATTGCCGATGGGGAGCAGGCAGCCGGCCACACAGCCGCTGTAGATGATCAGATGCCAGTATTGCCCGTTCTGCAGGAACGCCTCGGCATAGGCAGGGTCGAGGGTGGGAGAGAGGACAGCGGTGCTCTCGGCCACAGGGTAGATGTTGATTGCCGTGAGCACCAGCGCTATATTGTCCAACACGGCACTCAGCGCACCCATGGCTACACTCATGATATAGATATTGTGGATCCACTCGTCGCACCAGGTGGAGATACTGGTCATCACGCCGGTCTCTATCAGCAGCGCCACACACATGAAGACGCCCACAAAGTACATCACCATCTGCAGGCTGGTGAACTGGAACTGGCGGTCCTCGGCGTTGAAGAGCGGTTGGTTGGTCTTGATGCGTCGGTGGTTCATCACCTCATGCATCACCCACAGAACACCCAGCACGCACAGCGCGCCCAGGAACGGCGGTAGCAGCGTGATGCGGTGGAAGGTGGGGATGAACCACAGGCCGCCGAGTCCTACTACCAGCATCACTACCTTCTGCCACAGGTGCAGTGTGCTGTCGTCGCCACGATAGTGCGTGGCCGGACGGATGATGTCGATGTGCGAGGGTAGTGCTTGAGCGATGAGGGCTGTGGGGATGACGGTTGCTACCAGCGTGGGCAGCAGCAGTGCTGCCGTGAAGTCGGTGGGCGTAATGGCACCTTTGGTCCACACCACCAGCGACGTCGGGTCGCCGATGACACTCGCCGCGCCGCCGCAGTTGGCAGCTATCACGATGGCCGCGCCGATCCACATCCGCCAGCGCGTCTGCTGGACAATGCGTCGCATAATCATCAGCATCAGCACCGTTGTCGTCAGGTTGTCCAGGTTGACGCTCAGCAGCCACGTGAACCCGACCAGCCCCCATAGCAGCACGCGGCTGTCTTTGGCGCGGACGGTGTCCGTGATAAAGTCGAAGCAGCCGTTGGCATTCAGCACCGTCACGATACTCATCGTGGCCAGCAGGAACAACACGATACTGCACAGCGCCGCACTGTAATGGATGAACACGTGCGATGCGATGAACTCCTTTGTGGTCTCGGAATCGAAGGCGCCGCCCTGCGTGAAGTCCATGAACTCCGGCCCGTGGCTCTTCAGCACGAAATCGGTTCCCGTGCACATAAAGAGAATCCAGCCCACGACAGCGGCAAACAGCGCTATCGTGGCCTTATTGATATGCGTGAGATGCTCGTAGGCAATTAAGACGTAGCCGAATAGAATCAGGCTGAGAATGGCGATGGTCATGCGACGACGATGGTTGAGAATAATTATATCGCGGCAAAGGTACAATTATTAAATGAAAAAAGAAAAATGGAAAATGAAAAAATATGAGTAAAGATAAAAAAAATGAAAAATGTACATCATGTATCGCAAATAATGCTTACCTTTGACGTGAAATCACCAACGATATAAGACTATGACAAAGATTAAGACGATTGGCATTCTGACATCGGGCGGCGATGCCCCGGGCATGAATGCTGCCATCCGTGCCGTGACGCGCTCTGGCATATATAACGGTTTTACCATTAAAGGCATCTACCGCGGCTACGACGGCCTCATAAAAGGTGAGGTGAAGACGTTCACGACCGAGGACGTCAGCGGAATCATCAATCGTGGCGGCACCATCCTGAAGACCGCTCGCTCAATGGAGTTCATGACCCCTGAGGGGATGCGGAAAGCCTATGAGACCTGTCAGCGCGAGGAAATCGATGCGCTGGTGGTGATTGGCGGCAACGGCTCGCTGACGGGCGCTCGCAACTTCGGGATGGAATTTGATTTCCCCTGCATAGGTCTGCCTGGCACCATCGACAACGACCTTTACGGTACCGACGCTACCATCGGCTATGACACAACGATGAACACCATCATGGAGTGTGTGGACCGCATCCGCGACACCGCCAACTCGCACGAGCGTATATTCTTCATCGAGGTGATGGGGCGCGATGCCGGCTTTCTGGCTCAGAACTGCGCCATCGCCTGTGGCGCCGAGGCCGCCATTGTGCCCGAGGAGGTTACCGATGTCGATCAGCTGGCCGCCTTCATGGGGCGTGGCATTCGCAAGTCGAAGAAGTCGTGTATTGTCATTGTCTCCGAGAGCCCCAAATGCGGCGCCCTCTACTACGCCGACCGCGTGAAGCAGGAGTTCCCCGAGTTCGACGTCCGTGTTTCCATTCTTGGTCACTTGCAGCGCGGCGGCTCTCCCTCAGCCCGCGACCGCGTATTGGCCAGTTGCACCGGCGTCGGAGCCATCGAGGCGATTAATCAGGGGCAGCGCAATGTGATGGTAGGCGTTCGCAACAACGAAATCGTCTATGTGCCCTTCTCCGAGTGCATCCGCACCGATAAACGCTTCGACAAGCGTCTCATCACGGTGTTGGACGAACTGAGTATCTAGTCCTTCTCAATCGCTCAGATTCGTGGCGTGGCGGTAGGCTGTGCGCGCGTTCTGGAGTGCGATGAAGGCGTCGGTGTGCTTGTCCTGGGCCTGTTGCAGGAGCAGTTGTGCCTGTAGCAGGTCTGTCATGGTGGAGGTGCCGGCGCGATAGGTGTTGCGCTGGATGCGCAGGTTTTCCATGGCCTGCTCGATGCTGCGCTGTGTGAGCGTCAGCTGGCTCTCGGCCTCGGCCACGTCGTTGGCGGCTTTCTGGATGCGTATCTGCAGCAGCTGTGCGTTGTCGGCGAGCTGCTCCTTTGCTTCCTGCTCAGCGAAGCGCTTGCGGCGGATGGCGTGGGCACCGCCCCACCAGTCGGTGATGGGCACGTTGACGGTAGCGTAGATCATACCGAAGTGGCGGTCGTTGTCGAGGAGGTTGTGGTAGTTGTAGCCCGCACCGACGGCTACCGACGGCAGGTTCTTGGCTACCTCCATCTTGCGCTGCAGCTTGGCAGCCTCCACGTTTTTCTCCAGGAGCTGGTATTCGGGTAGGAGACTCACCCCCCTGTCCCCCTCTCTTTCAAAGAGGGGGAGTGAAAGGCTCTGTGACATATCGGGCATCTCAATCTCGAATTGGCCTATTCCGCAGAACTGAGCGATGAGCATCTTCACCAGGGCACGGCCGTTGTTGAGCTTCAGGCGTTGACTGACGATTTCGTTTTGGCGCAGCTGCACCTGCAGCAGGTCGTTGTTCAGAGCCACGCCCGCACGGATGGCTGTCTCCACATCGTGCTGAATCTGTATGAGCATGGTATCAACGGCATCGAGCGTGCGCGTCTTCTCCTGCATCGATACCAGCTGCCAGTAGTACTGCTCCACCTGCGCCTCGACGTCTTTTTCTGAGAGTTGCAGTTGCAACTCGCTGACATCTTCGCCGATGCGCGCCAGCTTGTTGCCGATGACAATCTGACCGCCGGCGAAGATGGGTTGCAGGGCGTTCACACCAGCTATCGTACCTTTCTTCATCATGGCCATCGTCATGGGGCTACTCAGTCCGGCCAGCACTTCGGCCGGCAGTATCTGTGCCATCATGGGAGCCATCTCTGTAATATACGACTTCACCTCGGGCGCCAGCATCTCCTGTGGGTCGATGGTCATCTCGGCCATCTCCTTGTTGGCGCGGAAGGTCATTCCAGCCCCACTGATGTTGGGGAAATACTTCGTGAACGCCTCGCGCCGCTGCTCCTTGGCCGCAGCCATCTGCAGGCGGCCCTTGCGCATGGCGATATTGTTCTGCAGGGCTGAGTCCTTGAGGGCGGAAAGGGTATAAAAAGACCCGCTCCCCGCCCTCCCTGTGAGGGAGGGGGTGGTCACCTGTGCTATTGAGAAGCCGGTAGAGATGATAAGGCTGAAAATACTGAAGATAATTATTCTTGTTTTCATGTATCTTTCATTTTTAATTCATCATTCGTCATTCATCACTCGTCATTCGTCATTCGTCATTCTGTAGTCCTATTTCTTACTTAATTTCCAATACAGCACCGGCAGCACAGTGACCACGAGGATGAGCGTGCCGATGCCTCCGGCGAAGATGGTGATACCCACGGGCTTCCAGAACGAGGAGCCCGCGATGATCATGGGAACCACGCCCACGGCCGTCGTGGCCGTCGTCAGGAAGATAGGCACCATACGGCGATGTCCGGCATTGTAGGCAGCCTCCTGAATGGCATAGTTGAACTTATTGCGGTAGGCATTACGCTCCTCGGGTGTGGGGCTCACGGGCATAGGATGCTCCACATGGAATTGTTTCATGCGGTTGTCGGCATGTTCGAAGATGAGGATCTCGTTGCGCATGATGATACCCATGAGCGTGATGACGCCCATCACGGAGGTCAAGCCCAGCGTGCTGTTCATGAGTCCCAGCCCGATGAGGGCGCCCGGTGCCATGAGGATGAGGGCTCCCATACAGAGGAAGGTAATCTTGAAACGCTTGAAGTTGAAGAGGATGAAGAAAAAGATAATGACCAAGGCGATGAGGATGCCGGAGAACATCTGCGGCAATGCCTCGGCATTGTATTCCAGTTCGCCGCCCACCTCGGTGCGTACGCCTTCGGGCAGTTCGATTTCATTTTTCATGATTGCTGCGAGTCGTCTCTCGATGGGTTCGGCATAGACGCCCTGTTGCATTTGGCCCGTCACAGTGATGCAGCGCTCACCGCTGCGATGCACGATGCGTCCTTCGCTCCATAGCGGTTTGACGTTGGCGACTTGGCGTAACGCTATACTGCTGTTGGCACCTCCGAGTCCTCCGGCAAGCATCGAAAGAGGTGTCGTCACCGCCCAGTCCTCGACGGCGGAGAAAGTCTGATCGGTGTCGTCGGTCACCACAATGGGAACCTCGTAGTCATCCTCCCAGATCTGGCCTACGCGCAGCGAGCCGGAAGCGGCACTGAGGGAGAGGGCGGCAGAGGCGCGTGTGATGCCCATCTGTGACGCCTTGACGGGGTCGAGCTGCACGTTGACAATGGGCGTCGGCAGCAGGTAATCGGTGTGTACCCATTCGAGTTCAGGCATCGTGCGCATACGCTCCATCATGCGCTCAGCTACCATGTGCAGCGAGTCGAGATCCTCGCCATAGAAACGGTATTCCAGCTCGTTGACACTGAGCATGTCGAGGCGCTTGAAGCGGACATAAGCATTGGGGAATGCTTCAGACAGCAGGGGCTGATAGTGCTTGAGCAGGTCAAGGGTGGCCTGGTTGGAGGTCGTTCCGACGATGAACTGGGCATAGTTCTTGCCCGCCATCTGCGGCGCGTAGCTGTCCATGAAACGTGGCGACGAGCAGCCGATGAAGGCGGTGATGGCCGTGATGCGGTCGTCCTGTTTCAGCACTTGATACACGGAATCGGCCACAGCTTCCGTCTCGGCCATCCCCTTGCCCTCGGGCAGGAATATCTCCACGGCAAACTGGTCGCGGTCGGCAAAGGGGAATTGGCGCAGCTTCAGCGTAGGAACAATCAACAGCGAGGCGGCGATGACAGCCGCACCTAAGCCGATTGTCAGGTAGGGATGGCGGAAGATGGCGTCGAGGACGTGATTGTAGAGTGTTTGCACACGATCCGTAAAACGCTTGCCAGCCTTGGCTTTATCGGGTACTCCGATAATATGTATGCACAGGAACGGAATCACTCCGACCGCCAGCAGTAGTGACACCATCAGGTTGATGGAGATGGTCCACGGGAAATCCACAAGGGCATCGTAGAAAGGGCCCTTGAGCGTGAAGAGCAGGGGGTAGAAGATGACACAGATGCACACCGTAGCCAGGAGCATCGGCATGAAATACTGCTGTGCGGCAGTGATGGCTGCATCACGTGGTGCCATGCCCTTGCCGACATATTCCAGATAGCCGTCGATGATGACAATGCTGTTATCGACAATCATTCCCAGCACGATAATCAGCGCTGCCAGCGTGACGATGTTCAGCTCAATGCCCGCGATGTACATGATGGCAACCGAGACAAACGTGCTGACGGGAATCGTGATGGCAGCCACGAGGGCGGAGCGTAGCGGGAAGAGCAGCATCATCACGATGATAATGATGAGCATCGATAGCAACAGGTCACGCAGGAAGTCATGGATGCTCAGTTCCACGACCTTGGGTTTGTCGGCGATGCGGGTGATGGTGACATCGTCGGGGAGTACGTCTGCGGTGAAGCTGTTGAGAACGCTTTCCACTTGGCGGCCATATTCAACGACGTTGTTGCCCGGTGTCATCTCCATCGACAACAGCACACAGGGATGCCCGTTGTGCTCTATGCGGCTGGCTTGGGGATCGTACTCACGAACGACACGGGCGACATCACCCACGCGCACCGTCTTGCCCGTTGCTGCATCGCTGTAGATAATCCGTGCGGCAATCTGTGCCTCGTCGTTGCCCGTGGAGGCCAGGTGAATCGGTATCTGCTGGTCGGTATCTTCGAGGATGCCGCTCATGGTGGTCAGGCCTTCAGCTTGCAGCGAAGAGAACAGGGCCTGCTGCCCAATGCCGTAGGCCTGCAGACGCTGGCGGTCGATATAGAGTGTAATCTGCTGGCGCTGCTCGCCAAAGAGGTTGACTCTGGCCACAGAGGGGATGCGGCGCAGGCGGTCGCCGAGCTGGTCGCTGTACTGGCGCAACTCGCGATAGCTGCGCTCACCGCTCTCGATGGCAATGAGCAGGGCCGAGGTGTTGCCGAAGTCATCGTTCACGACGAGCGCCAGCACACCTTGCGGCAACGCGCTCTTGAACTGTTCCAAACCCAGCTTGAGCTTGCTCCAGACCTCGTCTTTGTTGTGAACATCGTCGTTCAGTTCCACCATCATGATGCACAGGCCGTTCTGCGAGGTCGTCGTGGTCTTCTTGCGGTTCACCTCATTGAAGGTGAAGAGGTAGCGCTCCAGCGGGCGCGCCACCTGCTGCTCCACCTCCTCAGAGGTGGCACCGGGATAGACGGCCACGACAACGCCCTGACGGATGACGACGTGAGGGAACTCGTCTTTCGGCATCACGTACATGCCATAGATGCCTAACAGGAACAGTAGGCTGATGATGAGCAGCGAGATGCGGTAGTGCTCCAGCGGCCAGGCGTACCAGGACTCACCCCTTAGCCTCCTCTCTTTCAAAGAGGGGGAAGGCTGGCGCGTAGATTCAATATGATTCGACATTGCGATATTTCGATTTTACGATATGACGTTATTACGAGAAAAGAATTGCCCACAACCGCAGGCTCCCCCCTCTTTGAAAGAGAGGGGGTTAGGGGGTGAGTCTGACCGTTGTCCCCTCACTCAACTTCTGGTACCCTTCCGTCACCACGCGCTGCCCGTCAGTCAGCCCCGACAGGATCTCCACGCGGTTGCCCATGGTGGCGCCGATGGTCACCGTCGTGCGGTGCGCCGTGCTGTCCTTGGCCACCGTCCACACGAACAGTGTCCCGTCCGCCCGTTTCTGCACCGCTGTAATCGGAAGGGAGAATTCTTCATTCTTCTCTCCCAATTTTTCATTCTTCATTCTTATTTTTTCATTCTTCAATGAAACTGTCGCCACCATCCCCGGCAGCAGCTCCCTATCTTTATTATCTACGCGCACGCGCACATCATATGTATGTGTCAGCGCGTCAGCCTGCACACCTTTCTCGATGAGACCTCCTTGGTAACTGCGGCCGATGGCCTCCACGCTGATAGTGGTAGGCGTGGAGGACTTGATATCCTTCATCTCCCCCTCGGGTACGGCCATTTTCACCTTCACGCTGCTGATGTCCAGGATGCTCACGATGGGCTGCGAGGGCAGTGCCGTCTCGCCGGCAGCCAGATAGCGTTTCCCGATGATGCCGCCTACGGGCGCTGTCAGGCGGCAGTCCTCCACATTGCGCTGCGCTACGGCCAGCTGCGAACGGGCCTGATCCACCTTGCTCTGCACCTCCACCCATTGCGCCTCCGTCATCGCCCCTTCGTCGTGGAGCAGCTTGTAGCGCACGAGTGCGTCCTCCGCCTGTCGGCTCTGTGCCTCGGCAGTGGCCAGCAGGTTGCGCGCCTGTGTGTCGTCCAGCTCCGCGATGAGCTGTCCCTGACCTACCGCTTGCCCCTCACTGACGCAGACGAGCTTCAGCGTGCCCATGCTCGTGTAGCTCACAATGGTGGCTTGATTTTCTTCCACCACGCCCACATAAGTGCGGCCTTCGCCCCCAGGGGCGTTGCTCTGCACCGTCTCCACCGTCACGCGGATGGGCTGCTTCTCCTTGGGGCCGCTCTGCTGTCCGCAAGCCACCATCAGTAGCGCTGCCAGCGCCACGAAAAAACCTTTCGTTTTCATTGTTCTATGCTGTGTTTTTATTTCTTTTTGGTGAAATTCTGCTGCAAAGGTACAACTTTTTTTTCTTTTCCCATTTCATTATTCCCTTTTAAATTTCATTATTCATTCTTCATTATTCATTGTTCGGTTTTTGTTGTTTATGTGCAATAAAAGTTAATAAACTTCCATTTTTGTTGTCTGTAAACAATAAATCCACTATCTTTGCGCCATAAATTATATTGTTATGGAAGTAATTACGAGAAAGTATTACGCTGATGTTGTGGACTCTTGGATAGGGAAAGGCAATATCATCGCCATCGTCGGCGCTCGGCGTGTAGGGAAAAGTTATGTGGTGAAGGATTTCATTCAACGCCACCAAAACGACAAGGATGCCAATATCATCTACATTGACAAGGAGAAGAAGGCTTTCAAAGACATTAAAACCAAAGATGACCTCGACGCCTGGATTGAGGAACGATTCCTGACGGGCAGGCATAACTATATCCTCATCGATGAAGCCCAGGAAATTGAACATTTCGAGGAAAGCGTATGTAACTGGTACACCGAAGAGAACACTGATGTCATCATCACGGGTAGCAACTCCAAGATGCTTTCGGGTGAGCTTGCCACACTGATTGCCGGACGTCATGTGGAGGTGCGCATCCATCCGCTGACCTACTCGGAGTTCCTGGAATTCCATGACCTGACGGACAGCGACGAGAGCTTGATGACGTACCTGACCTATGGCGGTCTTCCAGGGCTGAGAAAGGTGGGACTGGACAATGACGAGCAGGTGTGGGCTTACCTCACCAGCGTCTTCAACACCATCATGCTAAAGGATATTATTGAACGTCATGACATCCGCAATATCCCATTCCTCAACAACCTTATCTCCTTTTATGCCGATACAATGGGGAAGCTGACCTCGGCCAACAGCATATCCAAATATATGAAGTCGCAGCAGGAAGACGTTTCCTCCAACCTCATTCTTCTCTATCGTGGATTCTATTCAGAGGCGTATCTGCTGGACGTAGTCCCTCGCTACGATATTCACGGGAAGAAGCTTTTCCAGTCGAACGAGAAAATCTACTGGGATAATCTCGGCCTCCGTAATCTCAAGGCTGAGGGCAGCATGGATTCATATATCGAGAAAGTGATAGAAAATGCAGTCTTTAAGCATCTGTGCTATCTGGGCTATGAGGTGAAGGTGGGCGTGCTGAATGCAGGAGAGGTGGATTTCGTATGTACCAAGCCGGGGCAAACGCTTTATGTACAGGCAAGTTACATAGTGGCGGAACAAACGACGCGCGACCGGGAATTCGGTCCTTTGATGAAGATTCATGACAACCATCCCAAATTTGTCATCAGTGCCACACCGCTACTGACGCAGCGCGACGAGAATGGCATCACTCATCTTTCCCTGCGAAGGTTCCTAAAAAATGGTTTCGAGAGTTGATAATTCTTTGACCAAGATTGGTTAATCAGGCGCCTGGATCAGCAGGTGGCAGGCGGCGGAGTGGAGGCGGAGGGCTTCGGCGTGGGGTAGGATGGAGTAGGCGGCATGGAGGGTGCGGTATACTCCAAGTCTCGGCGCAGAATGAGTGTAAAAACACCACCCATTCTGCTTCCTTTTTTAACAATCCTTAGACTCTGCCCACAAAATCTTTCTTTTCTTTGTGAAATAAAACAACTTTTTCCTAACTTTGCAGCAGCAATGCAAAAATGAAAAAATCCCACAAAATAACAAATTGTTGATATGAAACATTTAAAACTATTAATTCTATTTCTACTGATGGGCGTGTCCGCACAAGCAGAGGAAACAGTAAGAAGCCTTGTGATTAACCTTCAGGATGGCAAGCAAACGATGTTTGCCTTGAAGGACGCGCCGGTAATCACCATAAAGAATGAAACATTGTTAGTTGAGATAGGTGGTCAGACGAAGGCTTCAATCCCTATTACCGACGTCCTTAACTATGTGTTCGATGATATTCCAGTAGGCATATCATCCACCAAAATGAACGGGCCGGCACCTAAACTCATCAATGGCCATGTCCTATTCACTCAAATCGAGGAAGGCCAGGCCGTTTCTGTGTATACCACTGACGGGCGACAGATAAAGACCTATCGCGCCAATGCCAATGGTCAGGTGGATGCCGACCTCAGTGCGCTACCGCATGGAGCTTATATTGTAAAGAGTCCTTCAACAACGATTAAATTCATCAACAAATAACCCCGCATTATGAAAAACTTCTTATTGACCGCCGTGGCGTTGCTCCTTTCCGTCATGGCTGCAGCACAAACGGATTACGAAATGGTCGTGGAAAAGACCGACGGCAGCAAGTCTGTATTTAATACGAACATCATCAAGCAAACCTATTTCCAAAAGCTTGATCAAGAGCCTGGTATATTTCAGGGCGCAAAGCGCGTGTTCGGAAATTATTTGGTAAAGGCATTCGGAACAGAAGGTCAAGACCGTTATGAAATAAACTACGATGCTAATGGATTTGTAAGAAGCATCAACCGTACTGAATACTCTGAAGGTGGCAATTATCTCCATAGCTGGCTGTTCAGCTACCAGACAGACGGAAGGATATTGATGAGTTATTTTCGGGATGGAATGCTAGATGAGGTCTATTATGCGACTGTAGGCGGCAACGGCTTTATCAGTTCCATTCGAGTCGAACAACTTTTTGAGGCAACATTGTCTTATGACGAAGAAGGTCATCTTGTCCAGATTATATGGACTGACGTCGAGGAAAAATATGATACTTCCACCGCTGTAGAGACCTTTACGTGGATGGATGGCGATCTGGTAAGAGACAATATGGTGTATCAGGACGATGACGATGACGACAATTCTAACATATCCTATATTTCGCTGACACAAGCAGTACCTATTGAGAATGTTGCCGGCATCATGGATTATTATTTTGGTATGGGGATAGATATTGAAGTTCTTGAGCAGTTATACTACATTGGTGGCTTGGGAAAGGGCACCAAACATCTGCCCATGGCATGGGCGAATGATTCGAATTCCGGAAATAATGTATGGACCCTCGACAGTCAAAACAGACCTGTCAAGATGGTGTGTACCCGGAAGAGTTACGAAAAGACTGATGAAAGGACACTCTTCTGGGAGTGGTAGATTAAAGATCATTATTAACGAACTCGTCAATTAGTAAAAATCACTAATATAAACTCATATGAATAAAAGATTATTTTATGCGGTCGTGCTTTTAGCCACGGCATTTATTGGACTATCATCGTCTAAGTGTAGCGATGATCCTGTAAATCCCACGAATAGGGATTACTATGTGAACGTGGATCAATCCTCAGTCTCTTTTGAAGCTAACGGCGGCTCCACAACGGTATTGGTCAAGAGCAATACCTCTTGGAAAATATCGGGAATACCTGATTGGCTTTCTGTATCACCTACAGCTGGCGCGAATGATGCGGCGATTACCTTGTCTGCTTCCGCTAGCTTCACGACCCGTAGTTGCACATTAACCATCAGTACTGGTGAGTCCTCAGCAACCATCAATGTCAGCCAAACTCCAGGAGTCGTTCCTCCAGGGCCTGATAACAACATCATAGGTACGTGGTGTGGTAAGACGAATAGTGGTACAGAGGTGGGGCAACTCACAATTAACAGTGATCATACGGCAACTTTGGTGTGGTATGACGGAGATGCATGGTCCCCAAGCCTCAATGTCCAATACACGTGGAGCCAGAACGGGAATACATACACACTATCTTTTAGGAGCCGCGATAGGAATATGGATGATTTCGACGATCTCTTCGTGACATATGTTAGCTCATCGCAGATTTATGTACAATGCATATATGATGGTGAGGTTGATGATTTGACTTCTATCTTTGTAAACGGCGCCTTGGATTTGTCAAAAAGAAGTCAATATCCAAATCCATTTAAAAACGCAAAATACATAGGCGCATGGATGATGGAGGAACTCGGTGATGAAGATTATTGGGTTTGTTATCAGGTGATTAATGCCGACGGTACGGGTCTATACCAGGAATTTGACTGCAAGCTATATAATTTCAGAGTGACCGAAAATGAATATGCTCCGTTCACCTGGACATTAACGAATAACGGGAACGCCTTGAGGGTCAATTATAATGATGGTGGAGACTATGAGACATGGGATGTCAGCAATATACATGGAAATATTTGGCGCGATGGCGGAGACGTGGCATACAAGCAAACAGACTATACTGCGAATTCCTCCATCACAGGTTCTTGGAAATGGATTTATTACGACGAGGCTATTGAGTTGGTGCTCAATGCGAATGGGGCTGGGACATTTAAATACTGGGACGATGACATACTAAGAGAAAGTTATAGTTTCAGTTATACACACACCTCCACATCGCTAACGTTAACAAGTAGTCAAGGGACTAGAGTATTTACCATAGCACTTTTGACTTATAACCGAATGGTTGCTTCCATGCGCAACGATAAGGGGGAGGTCATAGGCATGGTCTTCAAAAAGCAATAAGCAAGCAGGCTGGCCATTACGTAATGGCCAGCCTTTTGATTAACTCCACAAATGCTTCGAATACCTAATCATATTATTGTTATGAACTCGTCATTTCTCCATAAGATTATTTTTTTGCACCTCCTTTTGACCATCAGTATTAAAGGGTATAGCCAACAGATGGAAGAGTATGATGCACTGTATGAACAGGTTTACAACAGCATCCATAACCAGGAAATCCGTGAGGACCGAGAACAGGACCTATTAAAGGATGCAGAAGATTATCTCAAAATTATTTTTCCTTCCGACCAGCTAACTCAGAAAAAGAATATCCTCGTTCAGCGCTATAAAAGCACAGGACAACGTTGGAAGGATGACATGTCCATTGCAAAGCACTATTTCGTAAAGATTGTGAGCAAGGATGATTTGAAAGAAACTATGAAATGGTTGAGTAATGAGGAGTATTTATTAGCTAAAAAGGATTTAGAGAAGGCCATAAGTGAAATCCAAGAGAAAGAAGCTATGAGGTTTGCTCAAGGACTGATGAATAGTTTGACAGGACAATGGGTTCCTCGTATCAAAGCCGTGAAATGCCCCGAGAGTTACCGGAGTGTATTCAAGGATTATTATAAACATTCAGATATGAAATTCGGCCTATTGCATATAGCAGAACTAATAAAAGCGGAGCTCGTAAAAGAGAGTAGAGAGTATCAGATGATTATCGCTGACAAGATGTCAAAATACTTAAATAGCGAGAATGTTGAAAATATGTTTCTAAATACGTGCTATGGGAAAGTTTCTGAAGCACAGTTAAATCTCTTGGCTGAGCAAACAAAGTCTATCTCCAACCAGCATATAATGGAGGCTATTATGAATCATGCAAGGGATAGTGAACGTGTAAGATATATGGAACGGAATTATCTCATAGGATGGTTGTTGGTGCAGGATGAAGTATATGAAGTACGTAAAAATGCGAAATAAACCTGAAGAATTATTGCCTGTAGCTCTATGAAACGATATATTCACTCCATTCTCATCACAATATGTGCAGTATGTGTGCTGAATTCGTGCGGTTCAGCGAATTCAGCAGTCTCTGAAGCTATAAGCGAAGTCGCTTTGAAGGCCATAGATCCGTCTTTTTGGGCAGAGTTATCTAATTCAAAAGGATCATCAACAAGCAAAAAGGGCGCAAAGAATAAGCATCGGATAACCGATGGTACGCCAGGTGCCGTTTGCCCCCTCTGTTATGGCGAGAAACGAATAGTAAAGAATCAGCCGACTGAAGTGTCCGGCAATGACAAGAAAGTAAGGTGCACAGAATGCCGCAAGAAATTTCGTCTTTCAGAGGGGCACAGCCATATTGACTGTCCGCTCTGTCAACATTATTAATACAAGCATAACTATTATACCTTAAGATTATGAATGTACAACGGTTTTTAATGAGAAGTTGCATCATGGTATTGTTTGCTATGTGCATGGCCATTGCCACCAAGGCACAGGATTCCCGGCTGGTGGGAATGTGGCAGATGGTGGTAAACGTAGATAAAGCCACCGTCACTCTCGGTCCTGCTGGAAAGGTGTTTTTGCCCGATGGGCGTCTTTTTGGTTTCTACCTCAACCCCTCAGACTTCCAGAACTACAGCCAGTATAATTTCAATCCATGGCTGTTTGGCAAGTACACAATCAGTAGCGACAGCACGTACACCGAGCAGATATTCCTACATGAGGATCCGAATTATGAAGGCTCACTGGATTTCAAATTCATGGTGATGAATAACCACGCTCTCGTGACACAATATGTCCGCAAGGCTCCCGATGGCTCCATGCAGCCATTCACTGAGCTGTGGATTAAAGTTGCGAAGGGAAAGGATGAAGAGGAGAAAGTATTGAAGCGTGTGAAAGAAAATTGGGATAATTATGTAGAGAGGGCAAAGATGGTATTTGGGCGGAATTAATAACCTTTTTATATAGACATTCATGAAAAAGATTATTCTAATTCTCCATTGTGTCATCATTACGATGACCGGACACAGCCAGGAAATCTTGTGGCAGCAGTGCAATGAGAGCCTCCCGATAGCAATGCGAATCATGCCTGTTCGATGCATGGATAATAACCATCAAGAAGGCGAAGAAGTGAATGCTACTATTGATGACAATGCGTCAACAATCTATCATTCTGCTTATTATCCGAGTAAAAATGAGGTGAATCCTGACAATCCCGTCGAACTGATATACGACTTTGAGGATGTGGAGCGTATCGACTATTTAGGATATGCCCCTCGTCAGGATGGGGGCAGTAACGGTTGGGTGAGTGAGGCCGAAATATATGTAAAAACAGATGCCGACACAGACTATCGTTTGTATCAACATTGTCAATGGCCCCTTAATTCGGACGTTAAAAGAGTCTTTTTTACAAATGGTCTGCTTCATCCAGTTAGTATCAAGGTTCGTTTTCTGCGAGGGTTAGGAAACTTTGCATCCTGTTCGGAAATGCTTTTTATGGAAGATGTAAATCCAGAGCAGGGTATAGACATCTTTAACGACGATCTTTATACGACTCTGAAACCAATGGTGACGAATGAGGCAATTGAAAGCATTGAAAATCCTGTGTACCGTGAACTGGCACGTCAATTAAAGGCTGGTACGTATTCTACTGATTATCGTGTGGCAAGTTATGAATGTTATGATTCGCCATCGTGGTTATCTGGACAATGGAAAACACCGGGTAAATATTATGACCATCTTCAAGGTGTGACCGGAATTGTCATTGAGCCGGGAAAACACATGATCGTAGTAAGCGATTTGTTAGATACGCTAGTTGTTAGGCTAAACGTGGTTGCATGGTACACGGGCTTAACTGGCCGTAATTTCGATGGAGGGAACCCACAAATGGAATCTTTCTATCTACACAATGGAGTCAACATCATTGATTATGATGGCCCATGGGCTGGATTGGCTTACATCGCATACTTCTCAGAGGGAGGTGCTGAGAAAAATCCTCCGATTCGAGTCCATTTTGTTGGTGGCACTGTTAACGGATATCTGACACCTGAAATGACCAACGAACAGATGCACGAGATGACAGCAACGGCACCATCGCGATTCATTGATGTGGTCGGTCGGAAAGTCCATGCCGTTTGGACGGCAGCTGGCATGCATGAGTTTTGTAAGGCCGAGGATGGAAAGTCACCTGGTTATCGTCAATACATGAACATCCTAGACACCCTAATGACTTGGGAACAACGTGTTGTTGGCTTTGAAAAATACGGACGCATTCCTCGTAACCGTACACTCCTTTATGTTAACTTCTCTTTCGGATCTCTCTTCCAATGGGTCCTTGGCATTAGCACACATGTTGATAACGAGCGTTTGTACTTAAATTGCCGATCACTGCTTTATGATGAGTCTGAAACGATGTGGGGCTTGGGGCATGAATGGGGCCATCAACATCAGCTGAGTCCCAATTTCTGCTGGGCTGGGGTCTCTGAAGTGACGAATAATCTAAATGCCTATTATAACCTGATGCATATGGGATATCGTTATGAACAGATACATCCAGAGAAACGTCAGGGATTAGAAGATGCCATCAAGCACTATATTGATAATGAAACAGATGATTGCATCTTTGAAATTACCAGCCTATATGATAGGGCCTTTGAGCGCCTTTGCCCATTCTTGAAACTTTGTAATTATTTCACCAATGAAGGTGGAAAGCCCGACTTCCTTCCAGACCTTTACGAAACACTACGACATTCTGAGGTAACATCGGATTCTACAAATATCGTACCCTATGTGCTCAATTTTATTCGAACCACGTCGCAGTTGAGTGGCTACAATCTGACTCCTTACTTTGAGCGTTTCGGCTTTTTAAGAATCAAGTCTTTTGATATCGAAGATAACTATAGGAAAGGTTATTATTCCTTGACTCAAGAGCAGCTTGATGCTTTTCACAGAGACATGAACGCAATGGTTAAGAAAAAGAAATTGAAATTGATGCCAAAAGGTATGCTGGAACGTATTGTGCACACGCCAGACATTGAGTATGAACATCCTCACTTTGATAATTAAAATGAAAGAAACAACAAATGAGACACGTTGATATAACTACCCGCATGTTAATAATATTATTGGCAGTCGTTTTTCTCATGCCCCCCTCTTCGCAGGCATGGGCCAAGCATGAGAATGATTCGTTGCCCAGATTACGACATGATGTTTCGTTGGGGATCGGTGCTCCAGGTCTTTATCCGTTGCGGGGATCGGTATATTTTACTTGGGGAGATCCTGACCCGACATACGTTAAAGATTCAGAGTCTTCTCAGCTACTTCCTGCTTTCTATGGACAGTATCTATATAATGTGAACCGTTATATCGGACTGGGGGCGATGTTATGTTACACAAATTCCGGGAGGAAGAATCACTCTGATTACTATCAAGATGTGAGAAGCAGTGAAAGTCCTTATGGAATAAGCTCGGTAAAAGAGAAATATGGATATGCGGATGAAAGCTACCGATTTAACATCATCGCGATAGAGCCTGTATTCCGGGTTTATTGGTTCAATCGGGCACATGTGGCGATGTACTCGAAAGTGGGAATAGGAGTCGCGCTGGTATTTAAACATTATACCTTTGAAAGTAGTAACCTATGGTATAGTCCTTTGATGACTCCAGAAGAGATTGCAGAAAGGAACCGTCCAAGAGACGAACACAGTGTGCGTGCGCTCTTGGATGTGAATCTCGCTCCTGTGTGTGTTGAATTCGGAGGTATTCACTGGCGAGGCTTCGTGGAACTCGGTTTCGGAACCTCCTATATCTGCAGCGGTGGTGTGAAGTATAGGCTCTGAGAGGGGAGGGGAGCGATGAAGTGAAGAGTGAAAAATGAAAAATATAAATTGAGAATTGGAAAAATGAAGCACAACGAACACGAAATGAATCGGCGACAGTTCCTGCGAAAGTTGGGGCTGAGCTCGGCCTCGGCTTTCACGATGATGGCACTGGGGCCCCTACAGGCAATGGCCTCACGGCCAGCCTCCAGTCCGGAGACTCAGGGTGAAAATAAAATGACTTACCGCGTGCAGAACGGCAGTGGCGAGCATATCTCGCTTTTGGGCTTCGGTATGATGAGATTGCCGCGAGAACAGGAGGAGGTGGACCGCCTTGTGGACTACGCCATTGCGCACGGTGTGAACTACTTCGACACGGCACCCATGTACGGCGGTGGCCGCAACGAGGGCGTCACGGGTGCAACGCTGTGCCGCTATCCGCGTGAGCGCTACTACGTGGCCACGAAGATGTCCAACCAGAATCAAGCGCTGTGGTCCTTTGGGAAGTCGAAGGAGATGTACGAGAACTCGTTCCGTCAGCTGCGCGTGGATTACATAGACTATTACTTATTGCATAGCATCGGTGGCGGTGGCCTGGATGCGCTGCGAGGACGCTTCTTGGACAACGGCATACTGGACTTCCTGGTGAAGGAACGCGAGGCCGGACGCATCCGCCATCTTGGCTTTAGTTATCATGGTGATGTGCGCGTATTTGATTATCTGCTGGACCAGCACGATAAGTACCACTGGGACTTCGTGCAGATACAGATGAACTACGTGGACTGGCGTCATGCTGGGCGTGGACGTCGAAGGGCAGACGCTGACGCAGAGTACCTCTATGGGAGGCTGGAGAAGTTAGGCATTCAGGCGGTGGTGATGGAACCTATCCGCGGTGGCGGCCTGGCGAACGTGGCCGATGAGATTCGCGAGCAGCTGCAGGCTGTGCACCCTGATGACAGCCCTGCTACATGGGGCTTCCGCTGGGTGGGCTCGCACTCGAATATCCTCACGACGCTCAGCGGCATGAACCGCATGGAGCACTTAGAGGAGAATGTGCGCACGTTCTCACCCCTGCAACCTTGCACGGAGGCCGAGAACGAATTGCTGGCGCGCATTGCAGACCAGATGGCAGGCTTCCCCACCATCGGCTGCACGACGTGTTCCTACTGCATGCCGTGTCCCTATGGCGTGGATATACCGGGCAACTTTGCGTTCTACAACGCGGCTGTCACCTCGAAGATGCTGCCGCTGCCCGAGCCAACGGCCAAGGACTACGACGAACGCCAGGAGGCGTTCCTCAAGGCTTACCGCGAGGCGATAGGCGCTGAGGAACGCGCAACGACGTGTGTGGACTGCGGCGAGTGCCTCAGCAAGTGCCCGCAGCAAATTCGTATTCCGAACCAGATGAGCAGGATTGTAGAATTGCTGCGGAAGAGGGGATAAAAGTGAAGAGTGAAGAAGGAAGAACCAAATTGCACTTTAAAATGTGAAGTTTTTGCAGAAAAATGCACTACTTGAGTGCAAATGCATTATTATCCCCCTTTGGGCCTTTGGATTTCTGTATTAAAGCGTAGCTCCTCAGTTAAATCATTGCCGAGAAGTATTTCTAATCAGGCGCCTGGATCAGCAACCGGCAGGCGGCGGAGTAGAGTCGTAGGGCTTCGGCGTGGGGTAGGAGGGAGTAGGCGGCATGGAGGGTGCGGTTGTAGTGATCGAGGTGCTTGGGGATGCCGGCCTTGATGTCGGTGAGGATGTTGTTGCCGTAGTGGGCAGCCTCGCGCAGCTGGTTGTGGGTGATATGGTTTCTCTCGAGGATGTCCGTGAGGACGATGCCGAAACTGATGTAGTTGTCGGCCAGGGTGGAAATCTCTTTCATTCCTTGGTACTTTAAAAATAAATAATTTTGTTAAAAAGACGGCCTCACGTTCCCGAAATCCAGTAACGGATTGAGGGACGGTGAGGCCGTCTTTTCGTATCTTTGCAGGGATTAACTCTCTCTTATAACTCCCATAACTCAAAGATAATATAATCAACAAGAAAAACAATGAGTACGATGACTCTCTTTGACAGCTGCAACAGCAAGCTGTTCCACGAGGTGACGTGGCAACAAGTGTATGAACTGATACGCGGCGAGGCGCTACGTCCTAAGACGGAGGCGCTGCGCGCGATGGTGGCGCAGATGGAGGGGCTCCCCGAGGTAGAGCGTAAGGTGCGCGAGAAGGAGGTGAAGCGCATGAAGGCGTCGTGGTTCCCGGGCCTGCTGCCCGCCTGCCACTGTCGCGATGGCGTGCGACGCCTGGACCATGTGACGGACTACACGGGCTACTGCCACGTGGACTTCGACCACCTCACCGAGGAGCAGGTCGCCGACGTGCGTGCACGGCTGCGCGAGGTGCCGGAGGTGCTGCTGATGCAAACGAGTATGCGGGGCCACGGCCTGCATGTCTATTACCGTCTGGCACCGGCGCCGCAGGGCGAGGGAAACGGCTACCAGAACACTTATATCCAGGGCTTCCGACAGGGGAATGCCTACATCGCGGAGTTGGCGGGCGTACCCTACGACCCGGCGCTGGAGCCGCCGGTGCACCTGTCGTGTCCGTGCTACGATGCTGACGTGTACTACAACCCCGAGGCTGTGCCGTTCCACATCGATATGGAGCATCCCGTGGACCAGAAGCAGAAGAAAGCGAAGGTCCAGAAGAAGCGCAGCAAACGTCGGCGCGGCGACGACGGCATCACGAAGGCAGAGCATATCGTGGAGTTCCTGCAGCAACAGCCGCTTCGCTACGACACGCTGAGCCGTAAGATACAGGTGCAGGCCGCCGCCGATGCCGAGGGCGGGGGAGAAGGGCCGCTGTGGCAGGAGCTCACGGAACGCCGCACCAACGACCTCTATGTGGAATGCTGCAAGGCCGTGGGGCTGAACCTCAGTTTCCAGGACTTCAAGCACGTGCTGAACTCGGGCGTCGTGCCGGAGGTCAACCCGCTGCGTGAGTATATCTTCGGGCTGCCGGAATGGGACGGCGTGACGGATCATATCGCTGCGGTGGCGGGGATGGTGAAGGCCCTCACCCCCGATGGTGAGGACCTTCTATGGTACACATGTTTCAAGAAATGGTTTTGTGCCATGGTGGCATCGTGGATGCGCGACGATGTGGTGAATCATCAGGTGTTGGTGCTCATCGGCGAGCAGGGGATCTTCAAGACGACCTGGCTGGATGCCCTCCTGCCGCCGGAGTTAGCGCAGTACCGTTGCCGCCAGAGCGGCGCACGTGCCATTGACAAGGACGAGCAGCTGCGGGCCACGGAGTTCGGACTCATCAACATGGACGAGATCGACCGCATGTCGGAGCAGGAACTGAACGCCCTGAAGTCGCTGATCACGGCCTCCGACATCAACGTGCGTGCGGCCTATGCCCAGAGCAAGGAGCGGCGCCTGCGCGTGGCCAGCTATGTGGCCAGTGGCAACAAGGACCGCTTCCTCACCGACACCACCGGCAACCGCCGCTGGTTGCCGTTCCATGTCGCGAGCATCGAATCGCCCTTCGACCATCCGCTGCCGTATGCGGGTATGTACGCTCAGGCGTGGGCTCTCGTGCGCCAGGGCTTCAACTACTGGTTCTCGCTGCGAGACATCCATTCCGTGGCCTCGCATGTCGAGGATTTCATGGTGGAGACCAGCGAGGAGCAGCTCCTGCCCGTGTATTTCTCGCCCTGTCAACCCGGCACCGCCGGCGCGCAGTTCCTCACCGTCGCCGAGATCTCTGCCAAACTCACCCTCTACGGCACCATCCGCCGACCGATGGATATCCGACAGCTGGGGGCGTTGCTGAGGAAGATGGGATATATCCAGAGGCGGGAAGGCCGCGGGTTGCGAAGAGGCTATCTTGTACAAGAAAAGTCCGCAGAGAGTATCAATGCAGAGAGAAAACTAATGGCTCAAATATCAGGAGATAAAGATAGCTCGGATACAACAGCTGCACCGATGGCACCGATAGAACCAATATTTCTGTAGACTATATATTTTTTATCACTATTAGGTAGCATATACTACTCTTTTTTGCAAATAATTATATACTCAAGAAACCTATCGGTGCTATCGGTGCAATTGGTGCCGGGCGGGCCTCACGGTTCTCCCAGATAGCAGAAGATGGTGCGCACCTGCAGGCTGGTGAGCAGCTTCTGCGACTTGCGATAGCCCGAGCGCAGCAGCGCTTCCGTGAGCTCTGGGTTGTGATGGATCCAGTCCATCAGACGGTTCACGGCACCGCCCTGCGTCAGATGCGGTGCATACGCCATGGCGAGCTCCGACTTACTCATCGGCCGCACCACCCATTCCTTGATCTCTTCTTGTTTCATTGTCGTTCACTTTAAACTTTAAACATTAAACTCTTTCTCCCTGCAAAGATACGCATTTTCACTGGCTTACGCAAATAATTCCAGCTCTTTATCTCACCGAATCACATGCAATCGTGCGCGTCGCTCCCCGAGTGGCGCGCATGTCATATTCAGCCCCTTAGCATGTCGTACCTTTGCACCATGAAAACAAAATCTCCATGGACATTCCGCCCACACTCCACAGAGATTTCCGCCACGTCCACTGGAGATCCGGCGAAACTCCATAGGAGTTCGGTGAAATGACGAGTGAAGATAGCGCGCTATATATATTTAACCCAGACTCCAACCCCTGTTCGAGTCCTCTCCCTATGGGGGAGAGTTAGAGAGGGGCTTTAAACCACATGAAGAAGATTCAGTACAGCGTAGGGATGATGAAGAACCCCGCCCATCCCGACGAAGGCCAGAAGGCGTATGCCAACCTGCAGCAGACCGGTATCATCAACACCGACGAACTGGCCGAGCACATCACCGAGCACAACAGCGTGTTCTCCAAGGGCACCATCGTCGGCATCCTCGCCGAGCTCTCTGTGTGCATGCGCGAGCTCGTCCTGCAAGGTTACAAGGTCATCCTGGGCACCATCGGCACCTTCGCCCCCAGCATCACCAGCGAGGGTGCGCCCACGAAGGATGCCTTCACAGCCTCCAACATCAAGAGCATGACCGTGAAGTACAATGCCGGCAAGAGCTTCGATAACCTGCGTCGCGACGCGGAGTTTGAGAAGACCACTACCCGCAAGGCCCAGGCCGCTGCCCTCAAGGCCGAGAGCGAAGGCCGCACCAGCGCCGACTGGACGGAAGAGGAACCCGAACAGGAAGGCGACGAAGGTGAGGGCGGCGAGTAAAGAGTTGAGGGCTCAGCCCTCACTCTTTAGAAATAATATACAATAATTAACAAATAATAAATAGGTATGAAACAGACAACAAAACAAACCCTGAAGCGCATCGTTGACATCGTCGTCACCGTCATCACAGCCCTCGTCACAGCTATTACCGCCAGCAGCTGCATCCAATGAGAACCATCACACTGATCATCCTGCACTGCAGCGCCACGCGCACCACGCAGCGTTACACCTTCCGGCAGTGCAAGGCCGACCACCTGAAACGAGGGTGGAAAGACATCGGCTACCACTACTACATCACCCGCGACGGACAGGTTCATGAGGGTCGTCCGCTCTGGCAGGTGGGCGCCCATTGCAAGGACCACAACCAGCACTCCATCGGCATCTGCTATGAGGGCGGCCTTGACGCCGCAGGCTACCCCTGTGACACACGCACCAAGGCCCAGCGCCACAGCATGCGTGCCCTATTGGAGCGTCTCACAGGTCAGTTCCCCTCCGCCATCATCATGGGCCACCGCGACCTCTCGCCCGACACCGACGGCAACGGCCGTGTCGATCCCGACGAGTGGCAGAAGCAATGTCCCTGCTTCGACGCCCTCTGGGACTATGCCGACCTCAAGCCCACCGGACTCCTCGACGATACCCTCTGACCATCCCTTCTGGTCATCCCCTCTGACCATCCCCTCCCTCCACGAACGAAACGGACTGCTTCGCAGCCCGTTTCGTGTGTTTTTTCCTTTTCTCTTCTTCTCTTTTCTTTTCTTCTCATTTCATTCTCTTCTCTCACATATTTGTTATTTCAGTGGGATTGAGTGGCGATTGTACACTCATTCCTGCTTTTATTTTGACATTTTTAAGTTTTTTCTTAAGATTTTCCCATGCCTAATGCCACGTTTTCACAAACATTCCCTAACTTTGCAGGGGTATTGGGCTGATGCTAGTCATAAAAAGGATACTTATGAAAGTAGTCAGGTTCATTATAAACTATTAGTGGAGCCGGAATCGGTACCTTCTGTTATAAACATGGGGCCTGAAACGGAACGTAGTGTGGGAGCTCTTTTAGATGTGAATCTTGCTCCCGTGTGTATTGAATTCGGAGGCATTCGCTGGCGTGGCTTCTTTGAGTTGTCTTTTGGAACATCGTACATCTACAGCGGTGGTGCGAAGTATAGGTTCTAAAGCGCGCATCGTACAGCATTTCGTAAAGGCACAGACTACTGCAGCAGCCTCTTCCAGACGGGGATCACATCGATGGTGATGCCCTCCTCAGTGATTTGACGCTCGGATTTCTAAAAATACTCTCTGACCGCAAACTCAAACTGGTCTATGAATATTTGTTTGAAGGCATATAGATTGTTCTGCTCGTAGAAAATAAGCATCGCCTTTTTGTAGTCGATAGAATCGACAGAGCGGAAGCTCAAAGGACAATAGCCATTGGCTATCAGAATGGCATTGCAGGTAATGCGGGCTGTACGTTTGTTACCATCAGAAAATGCCTGGATATATGACAGGAGCACCAGCGTCAGAAACGCCTTTTCGAAGATGCTTTCCTTGCTGTTGATCAGGTCACATGTATCAAGCATGGCCTCACGAATCTGGAATTCATTATCCAGCGGATGGTAGTTGGTGCCTGTAATACCCACACGACGATGACGAATACCTCTATCAACAGAAAGTTCCTTGGTCAGCAATTGATGGATGTCCTCAATGTGATTGACCGTCAAGGTCTGCAGATAGTCTGGATTGTCAAGAATGAAACGCAAGGCGTCCTTATGGTTGAGCAGCATCACAGCTTCCTCCTTGGTCTTCCCGTCAGCAGTCTTACTCTCGCGAAGCAAGCGTTCGGTCTCCAGCAATGAGTAGGTGTTGCCTTCAATCTGCGATGACTTCCAGCTAAGGTCGATGCCCAGTCGCTCCATCTCCTTGCGGTATTCGTTGTCAGTCATCTCGCTCACATGCTGGCGAAACTCTGCCTGTAACTCCCGCAGATGTGCATTTTCTTCGTCGGTGAATAGCGTGACGGCAGGGAGCTGTTCACGAATCAGTTCAAAGTTGAAAGACGTTTGTACCTGTCGCTCATCTACATCTATCGCGAAATAGGTATCCAGATTGAGCGGCATCAGCAGATGTGCCTGATTAGAAAGGCGGTAACGAGTGGCACGTGCTTTACCCTCAACGACAATATCCCCCTTCTGAACACAAGCTGCAATGAGACGCTTCAAGGTGGCCTCGCTACCCTCGAAGGCAGTGCCCTTTGCTATTTCATCACGTGAAGACAGCGGATGATAGTGCAAAAACTGTAGAATCTCTCTTGATATATCCATCGCGAAGTACTTTAAATCGGTGCAAAATTACGCAATATTTTGCAGTTATCGGCTCATCGTGAGCTTAAAAATACATAAAACACATGATTTTTGAGCCGATTTAAGCAAATCAGGCTTTGAAAATATCAGTACATCATCTTTTTGGGTGACCTTAACTGAAAAAGGTTGCAATAATCCATCCCTTCCATCCACGACGAAACGGACTGCACTCGCAGCCCGTTTCGTGTTTTTTTCCCCTTCTCTTCTTCTCTTTTAATTATTTGTTGTAACTTTGCACGCGAAAACAAAATAGAACAATAAAGATATGACAAGGAAACGACTTTCAAACCTTGCAGCCGTTGCTTGCTGCGCAATGACAATGGCGGTGTTCACCGCTTGTAAGGACGATGTTGGCTATCCCACGGATCCCGTAGAAAAGCCTTCGGCAGTGGATAACGGCGCGTGGCACGTCACGGATGAAATCATGGACAGGAGTGTGCGTCCGGGCGACGACTTCTTCATGTACTGCAACGGGGGTTACTGGAAGAGCACTGTGGTGGACGAGACGAACTCGTTCAAGAGGCTGCTCACGGACCAGATCATGAGCGAGATGGACAGGCGCGTGGCGACCTTGACGCTGCCCTCGAAGACGAAGGTCCTGGAGGATATCGAGAAGACGGACGAGGCGACCATCGCCGCCCAGAAAGCGACGCTACAGGGGGCCATAGACCGCGTGAATGCCGCGACCACGAAGGAGGAGCTGTGGCAGCTGATGGCGGAACTCTACAAGGAGGGCTTCCGGACGCCGCTGGAACCGACGCTCTTTTTCGCAAAGGGGAAGGTGGCCATGGTACTGTATTTTCACACGAATGCGGACTACAATAAGCCTCAGCTCTGGAACCCGGACAACCTGCTATGGCGATTGGCCAACGATGCCGAGGTGGTCTCAAAACTGCGTCCGTTGAAGGGTGCCCAGACGCGCGCCTTCGACAGCGAGCAGTGGCCGATGCTGGTCGCTTTCTTCAACACGCTCGGCATCTCGCTCGACGATGTCTATACCATCGAGGCACTGCCCGCAGCCTTGTTGCAAGGGGTGGCAGCGACTCAGTCGGAGCTCTTGCTGAACATGCAGGACTGGCCAGTTGATGGTTTCAAACAGTATTTCATCAAAGCCCTGCAGGAGGATGCGGTGTTCTTCGACGAAACGGCGGCGGCAGCCGTCTCCATGACCTGCAAGGACGCGGTGGACAACTTCCTCAGCAAGGCGCTCCGCTATGAGCTGTCGCGTGCGTTTGGCAAAGCTTATATCACCGCCGAACAGAAGCGGTCGATGATGTCGTATGCCGAGGAGCTGCGCCAGACCTTCCGCGAGCGCATCCAACAGTACGACTGGATGAGCGAGGCCTCCAAGCAGAACGCGTTGGAGAAGATTAATAATATGGTGTTCAATATCGGTGCGCCCGACGAGTGGTTCGACGAGGGCGTTGCCGACCTGAGCCTGGAGCAGACGCTGTTCGATGATATCCGCGCGCTGCGCCGTGCTACCGTGCGGCTGAGCTGCAAGCTGACGGGCATGACCACGAAAAGGGCCAGCTTCCACCAGATCATTATGCAGATGGCGCTGCCCACCGTCAATTCATGTTACAGTCCATCGGGAAACTTCATGAACATTCTGCCGGCATATATGCTGCCCCCCGCTTTTGATCCGCAACAGAACGACGCCCACAACTATGCCAATATGATGTGCTGGGGCCACGAGATCACCCATGGTTTCGACACCAATGGAGCGCGGTTTAACACGGCCGGAGACTTCGGAACGCTATGGGCCACAGAGGCCGATGCACAGGAGTTCGCGCGGCGTGCCCAGTTGCTCATCGACTACTATAGCTCGTTTGATATTATGCCGTTCGAGACGGGACTGAAGAACGACGGCACCTTCACAATCTCCGAGAATGTGGCGGACCTCGGCGGCTTCTACCTGGCCTACGAAAGCTACGTCAAGCACTTGGAGAAACAGGGCTTCACGGGTGAGCAACAGCGTCTGCAAAAGCAGCGCTTCTACGAGGCCTATGGCTATCTGTGGGGCGGCAGATGGACAGCTGCAGAGGCCGAGAAACGCACGTTGGGCCTGGGCGAGAACCATGTCAACAAGGACATACACTCCCTGTTCCGCGAGCGCACCAACGGCGTCGTGACGAACACCGACGACTGGTACGACCTCTTCGACGTGCAGCCTGGCGACAAGCTCTACGTGGCTCCCGAAAAACGCATTCGCATCTGGTAATTTTTTGAGCTTTTCTTCTTCTAAGTGAAAGGTTTTTTGTACTTTTGCGCCCAAAATAGATATAACTGACAATAGATAATGGTAAAGATAGGAACACCACTGACCAAGGTGGCAAAGAAGGCGCTGCTGTGCGGCTCAGGTGAACTGGGCAAAGAGGTAGCTATAGAGTTGCAACGTTATGGCGTGGAGGTCATTGCCCTCGACCGCTACGAGAACGCGCCTGCAATGCAGGTGGCACACCGCAGCTATGTGCTGTCGATGCTCGACGGGGCGCTGTTGCGCCAGATCATTGAGCAGGAGAAACCGGACCTGATTATTCCGGAGGTAGAGGCCATCGCCACGCCTACCTTGGTGGCGCTGGAGAAGGAGGGATACAACGTGATCCCCACGGCCAATGCCACCTTCCTGACGATGAACCGCAAGGGCATTCGTCAGCTGGCACACGAGACACTGGGGCTGCCCACCAGCAACTACCGCTTCGCCGCTACGCGTGAGGAGTTCGATGCCGCCATCCAAGAGGTGGGCACGCCCTGCGTGGTGAAGCCAATCATGAGTTCGTCCGGCCATGGACAGAGCGTCTGCAAGACACCTGCCGATGCCGACAACAGTTGGAAGATAGCCCAGGAAGGCGGACGTGCCGGAGGCGGCGAAGTGATCGTGGAGGGCTTCGTGAAGTTCGACTATGAGATTACGCTGCTCACCGTGCGTCATAGCGCGGGCACTACGTTCCTGAACCCCATCGGGCATCACCAGGTCGATGGTGACTACCGCGAGTCGTGGCAGGCACAGCCCATGAGCGAGAAGGCGCTGGCGCAGGCACAGGACATCGCGCGTAAGATCACCGACGCCTTGGGTGGCTACGGCATCTTCGGCGTGGAGATGTTCGTCTGCGGCGACGAGGTGCTCTTCAGCGAGGTGTCTCCCCGTCCGCACGACACGGGCATGGTGACGATGATCTCGCAGGACCTCTCCGAGTTCGCCCTGCACGCCCGTGCCGTACTCGGTCTGCCCATCCCCAAGGTGAATTTCTACGGTCCCAGTGCCTCCAAGGCCATCGTCGTCGAAGGCGACACCACGATGGTGGAGTTCGAGAACCTGGACGAGGTGCTCAGCGAGCCCGACGTCCAGATCCGCCTCTTCGGCAAACCCTTCATCCAAGGACATCGACGTATGGGTGTGCTGCTGGCACGCGCTGAGAGCGTGGAGAAGGCACTGGAGAAAGTAGAACGGGCGTACGCGAGACTGAAAGTGAAAGTATGGTAAAGAAAGCACTGATAACACTCTATGACCCCAACGACAACTATCATCCTGAACACAGCCACGTACTACCTGCCTTGATTCGCCGTTTCCACGAAGCGAAGGTCAACGGACTGCTGGAAGTGACGTGCTGGGGTGACGGTAGCCCTCTAAGAGAGTTCCTCTATGTTGATGACCTCGCCAACCTCTGCGTGTTCCTGATGAACAACTATAGCGGAAATGAAACAGTGAATGCCGGCACTGGCAAGGAACAGACCATTAAGGCGCTGACGGAGCTCGTGGCCAAAGTCGTTGGCTACGCAGGCGAAATCAAATGGGACACCACAAGACCCAACGGAACGCCACGCAAGTTGCTTGACGTATCCAAGGCTACAGCACTCGGCTGGACATATAAGACTGAACTGGAAGATGGCATTCGCTTAGCTTATCAGGATTTCTTAAATAACCCAATGCGTGCAGAACGATGAGTAAGAAGGTTTTCGTATCTGGTTGCTATGACCTGCTGCATAGCGGTCATGTGGAATTCTTCCGTCAGGCCGCAGAGTATGGCGATTTGTACGTGGGTATTGGCAGTGATGCCACAATACTCGAGTACAAACATCATAAGACGGTCTATTCCGAGCAGGAGCGACTGTTCATGGTGAAAAGCATCCGTTACGTGAAAGAGGCCTATATCAATCAGGGTAGCGGCATCCTCGATTTCCTGCCGACACTGGACATTGTGAAGCCGGATATACTGGTGGTAAACAGTGATGGCGGCAGTGAGGAGAAACGACAGGTGTGCGAGAAACGAGGAATTCAATACGTGGTGTTGCAGCGTGACCCGCACGAAGGTCTGACGGCTCGTAGCAGTACGGACTTGAAGAAGACGGAGAGCCAGATTCCAACACGACTCGATTTGGCCGGCACATGGATTGACCAACCCTACGTAAGCCAGTATGCCCCGGGCTGGGCCATCACCATCTCGCTAGAGCCCAATTTTGAGATTCGCGAACGCTGTGGGCTGAGCACCTCCACGCGCAACGTCATCAAGCGAATATGGCCTTATCAATTGCCCAATATGAACTCTGAGACACTGGCGCGACTGGTGTTCTGCTTCGAGAACCACCCTGAACGCGAGGATGGCATCATTAGTGGTGCGCAAGATTCCATCGGTATCTGTGTTCCGGGCTTGTGCAGGCATTGGTACAACAACCATTTCTGGCCGGAGAAGATAGAGACTTGTAATGATGAAGCGGTGCTGGCATGGCTGGAGAATCACCTCGTGATGATTCCGATGGATCCCAGAAGGCCTGGATGCTCTGTCGTTGAAGGTAAGGATATTACCGAGCAGAAAGTAAAGGCTTTAGCACGCGCTGCAGAAAGCTGTTGGAATGCCATCATCGCTAGAAATCTGATCGACTTCGCTGCGGCATACAAGGCTAGCTTCGAGGCACAGCTGGCAATGTTCCCAGCGATGCTCAACGATGCCGTTCAAGAGATCATTGACAAGTGGTCGGTGGTGCCGGGCGTCCTGGCATGGAAGATGCCGGGGGCTGGAGGCGGCGGCTATTTGGCGTGCGTAGTGGATGACGCGGCAGCTTTTGCAACGAAGTACCCGGAGGCCATCCGGTTAACCATTCGGAGGTCTGGGCTATAACTATTAATCATTGCGGAATGAAGCATAGGGCGTTTCTCATCATACTCCTCCTGCGGCTGACATACAGTGTGTCAGCGCAGAACTACCATGGCACCACGGGACTATTACAAGTCCCGAGTGCGGAGATGGCGCCTGCCGGAACATTCCGGGGCTGTGCCACATTCTTGGATAAGAGGTTCACGCCCGACCAATTCAATCGGGACGGTGAAAAGTACAATACGTTCACCTACGCCATTGCTCTCACCGCTTTCCGTTGGCTGGAGATTTCTTATGCCCCTACATTATTATATATGCACAGGAACGGCAAAAAGGACGAACCCCTTGGTTACTACAACGAAGACCGACACATGAACGTGAAGGTGAGCCCTTTGTACGAGGGAAAGTGGTGGCCCGCCATTGCCTTGGGAATGGATGATATCGGACACTTTAACTTGATCAAGTCTGGAGCGAACGGTAACAACTATTTCCAGAATCTATTTATCGTAGCAAGCAAGCACTTCGACATCAAAGGCTTTGAGATTGGCGCTCACATCTCATATCGCTATTACTCGTCGCAAGCCAACTCCAATCGTCGCGGTGTGGCCGGAGGTATTACTTTCGTTCCCCGTCTTGGCGAAAAGCTGCAAGGTCCGAGGGCTTGGCTCCAGCGACCGCGTCTCATCGTGGAGTGGGATGGGGTAGGAGTGAATGTGGGCGCAGATGTCCTCCTCTGGCGCCACCTGTTCGTGCAGGCCTGTCTGGTTCACGGTCGTGGTTTCACGGGTGGCCTTTCCTATCATTATACCATCAAATTCTAATGGACAATCAACTCATCAAGACACCGGAGCAGATAGAGGGCATTCGCAGAGCGGGTGTCATCAATACTGGCATACTGGATATGCTAACGGATAAGATACGGCCAGGCATATCTACTCAGGACATCGATGATCTTGTGGCAGAATACACGGCGAAGCACGGTGCCACGTCAGCCTGTCTTGGTTACGAAGGTTTCCCACGTTCTTGTTGCACCAGTGTCAATGAGGTGGTCTGCCACGGTATTCCCAACGAGTGGGAGGTGCTTCGTGCTGGAGATATCATCAATGTGGACTGTACCACAATACTGGACGGTTACTATGCAGACGCATCACGGATGTATATCGTAGGCGGAAAGACAACCAAGAAGAAACAGAAACTCGTGGACGTGGCCTGGGAGTGTCTGAAGATAGGACAAGAGGTGTGTTCAAAGCCCTTTGTACACGTGGGAGATATTGGCAACGCCATTCAGAAACACGCCCACAAGAACGGCTTCAGCGTTGTCCGTGATCTGTCTGGTCACGGCGTGGGGCTCGCCTTCCATGAAGAACCGGACATAGACCATTATGGTCGCAAAGGAACCGGCGCCCTGCTTGTCCCCGGGATGGTCTTCACCATTGAACCGATGATCAATATGGGAACTTGGGAAGTGTTCTGTGACGAAGATGACGGCTGGACGGTGGTCACAGAGGATGAGTTGCCCAGTGCTCAATGGGAACACACCTTCGTGATGACGGAGCATGGGGTAGAGGTGCTGACGCATTAGAGGATCCCATCCCCAGCCCCTCCCATAGGGAGGGGAGCTGCGGACAGGCTATCCTAAAAAAATGACGTAATAACGTAATATCGAAATAGCGAAATGTCGAAAAAAAATATTATCATTTTAGGTATCGAATCCTCCTGTGACGACACGAGCGCTGCTGTGATCAGGGACGGCTACCTGCTGTCGAACGTGACGGCATCACAGGCCGTTCATGAGGCCTATGGCGGTGTAGTCCCCGAGCTGGCCTCGCGCGCGCATCAACAAAATATTGTACCCGTAGTGGATCAGGCGCTGAAGCGGGCGGGTGTCGCGAAAGAGGAACTGTCGGCCATCGCCTTCACACGAGGACCGGGCCTAATGGGCTCCCTGCTCGTAGGTGTCAGCTTCGCAAAGGGCATGGCTGCCTCGTTGGGGATTCCAATGATCGACGTGAACCACCTGCAGGGGCATGTGCTGGCGCATTTTATTAAAGACCCACCCCCTGACCCCTCCCGTCAGGGAGGGGAGTCCCAGTCCTCTATTCCTCCCTTCCCCTTCCTTTGCCTCTTGGTCAGCGGTGGCAACTCGCAGATTGTGTTGGTGAAAGCATACAATGATATGGAGATCATCGGTCAGACCATCGATGATGCTGCCGGCGAGACCATCGACAAATGTTCGAAGGTGATGGGACTCGGCTATCCCGGAGGACCTATCATCGACCGTCTCGCGCGACAGGGCAATCCGGAGGCCTACACGTTTGCCAAGCCCGCCATTGAGGGCTACAACTACAGCTTCAGCGGCCTGAAGACCTCGTTCCTTTACAACCTGCGTGATTGGCTGAAGGATGACCCCGATTTCATTGAGCACCACAAGGAAGACTTGGCTGCATCACTGGAGAAAACCGTTGTCGATATCCTAATGAATAAATTGCGGCGCGCTGCCAAGGATCTGAAGATAAAGCATGTGGCCGTGGCCGGTGGCGTCAGCGCTAACACAGGACTGCGTGAGGCGTTCAGGGATCACGCGCGTCGCTACGGTTGGACTATCTACATCCCCAAGTTCAGCTACACCACCGACAATGCCGCGATGATTGCTATCACGGGCGCCTTTAAGTATGCCGACAAAGACTTCTGTCCCATGGAAGCGCCGGCTTACTCGCGCGTGGCGATCTGAGGATTCGTTTAACGTTTAGCGTTTAAGCAAATTGTAAATTGTAAAATTGTAAAATATTATCATCGTGAATGTTCAGACAAAGTTAATCTCGCGTGAAATCAGCGAGTATCTATGGCGCTCAGGGCAGACTGTCAGTACTGCAGAGAGTTGCACGGCAGGCAATGTGTCATCTGCCATTGCAGCCCTCCCCGGAGCCAGCAACTACTTCCGTGGTGGCATCGTAGCCTATTCCAACGACCTGAAGGTGACATTGCTGGGCGTTCCCTCTGCACTGTTGGAGGAGAAGGGCGCCGTGAGCGAAGAGGTCGCACGTGTGATGGCGGAGGGTGCCATAGAACACCTGCAAACTCACTATGGTGTGGCTGTCACAGGCTATGCCGGTCCTGGCGGTGGCCCAGAGGCTCCAGTGGGCACAATCTTTGTGGCTGTAGGGACGAGAGAAAAGATTGATGTGCGTGAGTTGAACGGCGACGACGGACGCGAAGAAAATGTCGCCAGAGCCACCCTTACGGCCCTTCAAATGCTGCTGGAACGCCTGAAAAACGACTTTCCACTCGTCCTGGAGTGAATTTTTCGCTGAAACCTTTGCGTAATCCGAAAAAATGCAGTACCTTTGCGCGCTGTTTGGAAGAAAAGTAATATTGAAAGTTACAAAAAGGAAAGATTAGAACATGTCTAAGATTTGTCAAATCACCGGAAAGAAAGCGATGCACGGTAACAATGTATCGCACTCTAAGCGCCGCACAAAGCGTGTCTTCGACGTGAACCTC
>CAJOCU010000007.1 GCA_905233765.1 uncultured Bacteroidaceae bacterium
CGACCACACCGGTTCTTGTCTTTCTTAAGTTTCTAACTTCCATGTCTAAGACCATTATTAATTAGCATTCTTTTTCTCCGTGAGGATAGTCATCATGCGGGCGATGTCACGACGTGCCTTCTTGATCTCAGAAGGGTTCTCCAGAGGAGCGACGGCATGGTTTAGCAACATCTGGTTGTACTGTGCCTTTGCCGTTTCTATTTTCTCGGCGAGTTCCTCAAGTGTGAGGGCTCTAACTTCTGCTGTCTTCATAATCAAGCGTTTTTGTCGTAATCTCGTCTAACAATGAACTTCGTAGTCACGGGAAGCTTCTGAGCGGCGAGGCGCAGGGCTTCCTTTGCTGTCTCATAGGGTACACCTTCCACCTCGAAGATGATGCGACCGGGCGTAACGGGGAATACGTAGCCCACGGGATCACCCTTACCTTTACCCATACGGACATCGGCAGGCTTCTTGGTGATAGGTTTGTCCGGGAAGATGCGAATCCACACCTGACCTTCACGCTGCATGTAGCGCGTAACGGCCACACGGGCAGCCTCAATCTGGCGGCTGTTGATCCAGTGTGTATCCAAACTCTTGATACCGAACGATCCGAAAGCAAGCTGGTTGCCGCGCTGGGCATTGCCTTTGCAACGGCCCTTTTGCGGTCTTCTATATTTAGTTCTTTTCGGCTGTAACATAATTACGTTCTTTCAAGTTGGTTTAACGATTGTTGTTGCGCGGACGGCGGGGGCCACGACGACCACCGCGGTCGTTGCCGCCGAAGCGGCCGGCCTCCTTCTGCTGTGTGAAGTTCGGAGCAAGGTCCTTCTTGCCATAGACCTCACCGCGGCAAATCCACACCTTGATACCGAGCAGACCCACCTTCGTAAGCGCCTCGGTCTGACAGTAGTCGATGTCTGCGCGGAAGGTGTGTAGCGGTGTACGGCCTTCCTTGAACATTTCGGAGCGTGCGATTTCGGCACCATTGAGACGGCCGGAGATAAGCACTTTGATGCCTTCTGCGCCAGCGCGCATGGTGTTGCCGATAGCCATCTTGATAGCACGACGATAGGCAATCTTGCCTTCGACCTGCTTGGCGATGTTGGCACCTACGATGTTGGCGTCGAGGTCGGGCTTCTTCACCTCAAAGATGTTGAGCTGAATGTCCTTGTCGGTGATTTTCTTGAGCTCACGCTTGAGGGCATCAACCTTTTCACCACCCTTGCCAATGATAATACCAGGACGCGATGTGCAAACCGTGATGGTCACGAGCTTGAGTGTGCGTTCGATGACAATGCGGGAGATGCTGGCATCACCCAGGCGAGCCATGAGGTACTTGCGGATTTTGCTGTCCTCGAGAATGGAATCGCCGAAGTTCTTGCCACCATACCAATTGGAATCCCAACCACGGACGATGCCGAGACGGTTGCTGATAGGATTAACTTTCTGTCCCATACTGTTACTGATTAATCATTAGTTTTAGTGTCAACGAACAATGTGACGTGGTCGACCCTGAGGGGCGGGACGCATGCGCTTGAGGGTAGCACCCTCATCGACGAATACTCTCGTAACGAACAGCTCACCATCCTCGGCTTTGCGATCGTTCTTCTGTTCCCAGTTAGCAATGGCCGAACGCAGGAGTTTCTCCACGTCGGCGGCAGCAGCCTTCTTGTTGAAGTGCAGCGTCGCCAGGGCGCGGTTGACCTCCATGCCGCGAATCAAATCCACCACATAACGCATCTTACGCGGGGAGGAAGGTACGCCCTTAGCCTTGGCAAAGTACTGGGTCTTCAGTGCAGCCTTTCTTGCTTCAGCTGCCAGTCTTTTTCTTTTTCCCATTATATGATTACTCTATTTTAATCGATGATTGAATCCGAGGTCCTTCTTACTTCTTCTTCTGACCAGCATGGCCGCCGAACTTGCGAGTGGGAGCGAACTCACCCAGCTTGTGGCCTACCATGTTCTCAGTGACATACACAGGGATGAACTTGTTTCCGTTGTGGACGGCAATCGTGTGACCGACGAAGTCGGGGCTGATCATTGATGCACGAGCCCAAGTCTTCACGACGTTCTTCTTGCCGCTCTCGTTCATGGCGAGAACTTTTTTCTCAAGGCTTACTGCGATGTATGGACCTTTCTTAAGTGAACGACTCATAATGTTTTCTTCGTGTTAACAGTAATTACTTTTTGTTGGCTCTTTCAATGATATACTTGCTGGACTGCTTCTTCGGTGCACGTGTCTTGAGGCCCTTAGCATAGAGGCCCTTACGTGAACGCGGATGTCCACCGCTCTGGCGACCTTCACCACCACCCATCGGGTGATCGTGCGGGTTCATCACAACACCACGGTTATGGGGACGGCGGCCGAGCCAGCGGCTACGTCCAGCCTTACCGGAAGCTTCGAGTGCGTGATCACTATTACCGACGCTACCGATAGTGGCCTTGCAAGCACTGAGAACCTTGCGCGTCTCGCCCGAGGGGAGCTTGATGACGCAATAGCGATCCTCACGAGAGGTCAACTGAGCGAAATTGCCGGCGGAACGCACAAGGAGTGCACCCTGACCGGGACGGAGCTCAATGTTGTGAATCACCGTACCAACGGGAATATTCTGCAGAGGAAGGGCGTTGCCAACCTCGGGGGCAGCCTCGGCACCAGACATCAGCGTCTGACCAACCTTGAGGCCGTTAGGAGCAATGATATAACGTTTTTCGCCGTCAGCATAGAAGAGCAGAGCTATGCGAGCCGAGCGGTTCGGATCGTACTCAATGGTCTTCACGACTGCGGGAACACCATCTTTCTCTCGTTTAAAATCGATGAAGCGGAACTTACGCTTGTGACCACCGCCCATGTAGCGGACAGTCATCTTACCAGTGTTATTACGACCACCAGTGCTACGCTTACCGTAGGTGAGAGACTTTTCAGGTACAGATGCAGTAATCTCTTCGAACGTACCTATAATTTTGTGTCTTTGGCCCGGTGTTGTGGGCTTTAATTTACGTACTGCCATCTTGGTTTAAATGTTACTGTAGAAATCGATTGTCTCGCCCTCTTTGAGAGTGACGATAGCCTTCTTAAAGGCATTGGTGCGGCCCTTGATTAAACCGGCCTTCGTGTAACGGCTCTTGTTCTTACCTGCATAACGACAAGTACTGATGCCGGTAACAGTGACGTTATAAAGAGCCTCGACCTCGTTCTTGATCTCAATCTTGTTAGCCTCAGGACGGACAATGAAGCCGAACTTATTCTGCTTCTCCGTGATTTTGGTCATCTTCTCAGTGACCAAGGGTTTAATGATATATCCCATATTGTCTTACCTGTTACTTGTTAAGGTTTGCAGCGACAGTGTCGATAGCGCCCTCGCAGAGCACAAGCACGTCTGCATCGAGCACCTTGTAGGTGTTCAGTGCAGATGCAGCCATTACATTGACGCGCTCGATATTACGAGCCGACAAATATACGGCTTTATCTGTACCCGGTAAAACGAAAAGAGCCTTTTTACCGTCAACTTTAAGATTATTTATGACTTCGGCGAAGTTTTTCGTCTTTGGAGTCTCGAAAGTGAAGTCCTCTACGACAACAATAGCGTTCTCCTGTGCCTTGTAGGCGAGAGCGCTCTTGCGAGCGAGTTGGCGAACTTTCTTGTTAAGCTTGAAGCCGTAGTCGCGGGGCTTGGGACCAAATACGCGAGCACCACCTACGAGCACGGGTGAGTTGATGTCACCACGACGCGCACCGCCGCCACCCTTCTGACGTCCGAGTTTGCGAGTGGAACCGCTGAGCTCAGAACGTTCCTTGGACTTGGCTGTACCCTGGCGCTGGTTAGCGAGGAAGAGCTTGACATCGAGATAGATTGCATGGTCGTTGGGCTCAATGCCGTAAACCGCATCGTCAAGGACTACCTTACGACCGGTGTTCTGACCTTTGATATTCAATACACTGACTTCCATCTTACTTAATAACGCTTACGATTGAACCTTTGAAACCCGGAATGCTGCCTTTGATGAGAAGCAGGTTGTGCTCGGGAATCACCTTTAACACTTGCAGGTTGTGCGTTGTCACGCGGGCATTGCCCATCTGGCCACCCATGCGCAGGCCCTTGAAGACCTTTGCGGGATAGGAGCAGGCACCGATGGAACCCGGCTTGCGCAGACGGTCGTCCTGACCGTGTGTGCTCTGGCCTACGCCACCGAAACCATGACGTTTCACGACACCCTGGAAACCTTTACCTTTGCTCGTACCGATCACGTCAACATAAGTCGTGTCAGCGAAGATATCTACGGTGATGGTGTCACCGAGATTGACATCTTCGAAACCTGTGAACTCGGCCAAGTGGCGCTTGGGAGTAGTACCGCTCTTGGCGAAGTGTCCGAGCATGGGCTTGGTGGTGTTCTTCTCCTTAGCCTCTTCGAAGCCGAGCTGCACGGCAGCATAGCCGTCCTTCTCGACGCTCTTCACCTGGGTAACTACGCAAGGACCTAATTCGATAACAGTGCACGGCACATTCTTGCCGTCGGCACTGAAAACGGAAGTCATTCCGATTTTCTTTCCTAATAATCCTGGCATTTCTGTAATTAATTTAAATTTCTAGTATATCTAGTACTACTAGTCTTTCTCTAGTGTTTCTAGCTTGAATTAGACTTTGATCTCAACTTCCACACCGCTTGGCAATTCAAGCTTCATCAGCGCATCCACGGTCTGAGCAGTGCTGCTGTAGATGTCTATGAGACGCTTGTAGTTACAGAGCTGGAATTGTTCGCGAGCCTTCTTGTTGACAAAGGTGGAACGGTTCACAGTGAAGATACGCTTGTGGGTGGGGAGGGGGATTGGACCGCTCACGATGGCACCCGTGGCCTTCACCGTCTTCACAATCTTCTCGGCGGACTTATCCACCAAGCTGTGGTCGTAGGACTTCAGTTTTATTCTGATCTTCTGACTCATGATTTGATTTTACGATTTAATGTTTATAAATTTCTTTTTCGGGTGGTTGGGCTGCCGAAGAGTCATTTGCTCGGCAGCCCCCTGCCCTGTTGTTTTAGACTAAGTCAACACGTCCCTTGATCTCCTCGAGCACAGCCTTAGCGATGCTGCTGGAGACGGGAGCGTGGTGGTCGTAGGTCATACTTGATGTAGCACGGCCGGAAGTGATGGTACGGAGTGCCGTCACATATCCGAACATCTCACCCAGAGGCACCATTGCCTTCACGATGCGAGCGCCGCTGCGGCTGGTATCCATACCTTCTACCTGACCGCGACGTTTGTTGAGGTCGCCAATGACATCACCCATATTCTCTTCTGGTGTCACTACCTCGAGCTTCATGATGGGCTCCATCAGTACGGGCTTAGCCTGCGAGCAAGCGTTCTTGTAAGCCTGGATGGCGCAGATCTCGAAGGAGAGCTGGTCAGAATCGACGGGGTGGAACGAACCATCCACGAGTTCTACCTTCAGGCTGTCCATGGGGAAGCCGCCGAGGATACCATTCTTCATAGCGCTCTCGAAGCCCTTCTGCACAGCGGGGATGAACTCCTTGGGGATGTTACCACCGGTGACACTGTTGATGAACTGTAGGCCTGTGCCTTCGAAGTCGTCGTCGATAGGACCTACGTTGACAATGATGTCAGCGAACTTACCGCGACCACCCGACTGCTTCTTATAGACCTCGCGGAGGTTCACGGTCTTCGTGATGGCCTCCTTGTAGTTCACCTGAGGCTTACCCTGGTTGCACTCAACCTTGAACTCGCGCTTCAAACGGTCGATGATGATGTCCAAGTGGAGCTCGCCCATACCGCTGATAACGGTCTGGCCGCTCTGCTCGTCGGTGCGGACGGTGAAGGTGGGGTCCTCCTCTGCCAGCTTGGCGAGGCCGTTGCTGAGCTTGTCGAGATCCTTCTGCGTCTTGGGCTCCACGGCGATACCGATCACGGGATCGGGGAAGTCCATGCTCTCGAGCACGATGGGTGCATCCTCGTCGCAGAGGGTGTCACCTGTGCGGATATCCTTGAAGCCCACGCCTGCGCCGATGTCACCTGCACCAATCACCTCAACGGGGTTTTGGTGGTTGCTGTGCATCTGGAACAGACGGCTCACGCGCTCCTTCTTGCCAGAACGTGTGTTGTAGATGTAGCTACCAGCTTCCACTTTACCGGAGTAAACGCGGATGAAGGTCAGGCGGCCCACATACGGGTCTGTAGCGATCTTGAAGGCAAGAGCGGAGGTCTTCTCGTCCTCGCTGGGTTTGCGATCTTCCTCTTCGCCGCTATCGGGGTTCGTACCAATCACGTTGGGCGTGTCCAGGGGGCTGGGCAGGAAGGCACAAACGTAGTCGAGCAGCGTCTGTACGCCCTTGTTCTTGAAGCTGGAACCGCAGAGCATCGGGGTAATCTCCATGCTGACGGTGGCAGCGCGCAGAGCGGTGAGAATCTCCTCCTCGGTGATGCTTGCGGGGTCGTCGAAGAACTTCTCCATGAGGGCTTCGTCGTACTCAGCCACGGTCTCCAGCATCTTGTCGCGCCACTCCTGTGCCTCATCTACGAGGTCAGCAGGAATATCCTCAACGGAGTACTCGGCACCCATCGTCTCATCGTGCCACAGGATGGCCTTCATCTTGACGAGGTCCACAACACCCTTAAAGTTCTCCTCAGCACCGATGGGGATGACCACGGGCACAGCCTTAGCGCCCAGAACGTCCTTCATCTGACGTACGACCTCAAAGAAGTCGGCACCGCTACGGTCCATCTTGTTCACGTAGCCGATGCGAGGAACATTATACTTGTCAGCCTGACGCCACACCGTCTCGGACTGGGGCTCCACACCACCTACAGCACAGTAGGCAGCGACAGCACCGTCCAACACGCGCAGTGAGCGTTCCACCTCAGCGGTGAAGTCCACGTGTCCCGGAGTGTCAATGAGGTTGATCTTATACTTGTTTCCGTTCCAGTTCCAGAACGTCGTCGTGGCAGCAGAGGTGATGGTGATACCGCGCTCCTGCTCCTGGGCCATCCAGTCCATGGTAGCAGCGCCGTCGTGCACCTCACCAATCTTATGGGTCAGACCCGTGTAGAAGAGAATACGCTCAGACGTAGTGGTCTTACCAGCATCGATGTGGGCCATGATACCGATGTTACGGGTCAAATGCAGATCTTGTTTTGCCATTTTCTACTTGATGTTTGTGATTAGAAGCGGAAGTGTGCGAACGCACGGTTAGCCTCAGCCATGCGGTGCATGTCCTCCTTACGCTTGAAGGCACCGCCCTGCTCGTTGTAGGCATCCATGATCTCAGCAGCGAGCTTGTCGGCCATCGTCTTGCCGCCGCGCTTGCGGGCATACAGGATGAGGTTCTTCATCGAGACGCTCTCCTTACGGCTGGGACGGATCTCAGTAGGCACCTGGAAGGTAGCACCACCGATACGGCGGCTCTTGACCTCCACCTGAGGGGTCACCTTCTGAAGAGCCTCCTTCCAGATCTCCAGGGAGGACTTCTCTTCGTTCTGCATCTTGTTCTTTACGATTTCGAGAGCATCATAGAAGATACGATACGAGATGCTCTTCTTGCCGTCATACATCAAGTGGTTGACGAACTTTGACACCTTCACATCACCATACACGGGATCGGGAAGGACCAGTCTTTTCTTTGGTTTTGCTTTACGCATTGTTTTGTGATTTTTACTTGTTTGGGCTGTATTCGTTTGTTTTCTTCAACGCGCCATCGCCTCGTCGCGAGTGCCCGGCACATTTACTCAACCGCGTTTATACTAGCACAAAACGGATTAATTACTTCTTAGCAGCCTTCGGACGCTTGGCACCGTATTTGGAGCGACGCTGAGTGCGGTTGGCAACACCGGCCGTATCGAGCGTACCGCGAACGATGTGATAACGTACACCGGGGAGATCCTTCACACGACCGCCGCGCACCAGCACGATGCTGTGCTCCTGCAGGTTGTGACCCTCACCGGGGATGTAGCTGTTGACTTCCTTTGTGTTGGTAAGGCGCACACGCGCAACCTTACGCATGGCGGAGTTAGGCTTCTTAGGTGTCGTGGTATAGACGCGAACGCAGACACCGCGACGCTGAGGGCAGCTGTCCAAAGCGGGGCTCTTGCTCTTGTCCACAAGCACCGTGCGACCTTTCCGCACCAGTTGTTGAATTGTAGGCATTGTTTTTGTTTTTAAATATTATATTATTGTGTAATTATCAATGCGTTTTGTGCACTTGGGCACACCTCAAAAGGGCATAGTATGCCCAATTCGGGCTGCAAAGGTACGTATAAATCCCCAATTGACAATACCCTCAGAGCCACAAAATGGCTTTAAGGGCTAAAAAAGGGGCCAAAACCCTCAGCTTTTAAGAATATTTAACTATTCAGACCGCTTTAACACCGCTCCTCTACCTTCCACGCCCCGCCCACCTACAATATATTGTCGAACCTTCATATACTCCTCTTGCCTCCAAACTCCCGAAACGTAAATAATCCAATATACAAATGTACGCGCGCCAATCTATCATTCCCCGCTCTAAAGCCCGCGGTCTTCAAGTTATAAGGCCGCGGCCCTAACGCTATAACAGCATGGGCCTAACGCTGTAAGAGCACGGCTTACGACGAGTTCCACTAGTGGAACTACATCGAAAACCGTACACTTTGAGAATATACCTTTCCCACAAAAATAGTATGTGTCCCACAAAAAGCTTCACCGTTCACACGTCCATTGCAATCCACTGATTTATCATCTGTTATTAAGCCCTCACCCATCAATAAAGTTTCACGATCTAATAAACAACTATTCAAGCAATTACCATCACGATGTGAAGGTGAAACATTTTTTACATTTCAGAGATTATGTGACCTTCGTCGATGGAAAGCCCTGCTACATTGCCCATTCTCAGCGGTTTTCAGCAATACTAGCGACCATTTGCTTCGCGCAAATGGTCGCTAATCTTTTGCATAAAGCGTAGGCTAGTTAATCTTAAAGGGCGAGATAGGGCCTTGTGGTTTAGAATCTTCGGGGAGGGTGATGGTGCCGTAGGCCTTTTCGTAATTTGCCATGTTCTGCTCCAGCAGACGCATGAGGCGCTTAGCCTGTACGGGCGACATCACCACCCTACTCTGCACATTAGCACGCGGCATCCCAGGGTGGTGGAACACGAAATCCATGATAAATTCGGTGGGCGTAAACCCCATGATTGTCAGGTTAGAATAAACACCTTTCTCCACTTCGGGGGTCATGTTCACCTGCACCTGACCTTGTTTCTGCTGTTCGTTGTTTGTTGCCATAATCAATAGATTTATAAATATTTTTATTTAAGGTACGCGCGCGAAGACCGACTGTGATCCATTCTCATTCCGGATGCAAAAATACACAATTCTTTCTTTTCTTCCTCACAATCTGTCAAAAACTTCACCAACTCCTATGCAATTCGCCTGCTACAACACATAAGATTACATGCCCAGCGATTCCTTGAGCTTGATTTTTGTATAGGTTTGCAACTTTTTCTAAACTTTTCTCGTCAAAATGATAGAATCTGATTAGAAATCTCTCCTTTTATGAGGCTGTAACATACAAAAGCTGTATCTTTGTCGAGGAAATCACTCGTCAACAATCACTCATTAACTCGTCAACTCGAAATATTTTACAATAATGCTAACCTCTATTACAAACTGGTTCAATTCGCAGGATGCAACAATGCAAGTCTTCTGGATTTGCGCCATCGCTGCGAGCATCGTATTTATCATTCAGAATGCGTTAATGCTACTGGGCATCGGAGATATGGATTCCGATGTGGATGCCGACGTGAGCACCGATTTTGACGTGCATACGGACTTCGACGGCGATGCCGCCGGCGATGCGGACATCTCCACAGGCCACACGGGGCACGAGGGCACGTTGGGATCGGCGGGGATCTTCTCGTTGTTCTCACTGCGCAACTTCATCAACTTCTTCCTCGGCTTCGGTTGGGGCGGCATCAGTCTGGCCCCTGTGGTGAAAAGCCAGACGCTGCTCATCTTACTGAGTTTCCTCATCGGCTTGGCATTTGTAGCCATCTTCGTGGTGTTAATGCGTGCCATCCTGAAACTGGAGCGCAACGGCAGCTTCAAGATTCAGGACTGCGTGGGACAGACTGCAAGTGTCTATCTCCGCATCCCCGCCAATCACTCTGCATCTGGTAAGATTCAGATCAGCGTCAACGGCTCCGTGCACGAACTCACCGCCTTCACCGATGGCGATGCACTACCCACAGGCGCGCGCGTGAAAATAATAAAGGTGATTGACAGCGGAAGTCTGCTGGTGGAGAAGATTTGAATACGAAATAATAAATATACACATTAAACTATATAGCATGGATCTCTACATTGTTGTTGTGGCCGTTGTTGTGGCCTTCTTCCTGGTCGTAGCGCTGTTCAATCGCTACCGCCGTTGTCCGTCGGACAAGATTCTAGTAATTTACGGTACGAGCGCCGCAAAGGGCTCAGCTAAGTGTGTTCACGGCGGTGGCGCCTTCGTGTGGCCCATCATTCAGGATTATGCCTACATGTCGCTGACGCCGCTGAGCATCGACGCCAACCTCACCAACGCACTTTCGCGCCAGAACATCCGCGTGGATGTGCCCTGCCGCTTCACCGTGGGTATCTCTACGGAACCTGAGTACATGAGTGCTGCCGCTGAGCGTCTGCTGGGTCAGACCCCGCAGCAGATTCAAGAGTTGGCGCGTGATATACTCTTCGGCCAGCTGCGTCTGGTCATCGCAACGATGTCCATCGAGGAACTGAACTCCGACCGTGACAAATTTCTGGAAGCCATCTCCACCAATGTGGAAGTGGAGTTGAAGAAGATAGGTCTCAGACTGATCAACGTGAACGTGACCGACATCAAAGACGAGAGCGGCTACATAGAGGCGCTCGGTCGTGAGGCTGCCGCCAAGGCCATTAACGAGGCCAAGGTGCGTGTGGCCGAGCAGGATAAAATCGGTGAAATCGGTAAGGCTGAAGCCGTCCGTGAAACCCGTATCCGTACGGCAGAAGCCAATGCGCAGGCCGTGAAAGGTGAGAACGAGGCGAAGGTGGAGATTGCCAACTCCGAGGCATATCGCCGTGAGAAGGAAGCTGAGGCACAGCGAAAGGCACAGGCTGCAGAGAAAGTGCAGCAGGCCAAAGCCCTCGAAGAGGCATACGCTGCAGAGCAGGCCGCTGAGACGGCTCGCGCCGAGCGTGAGCGTGCCACAGAGACAGCCAATGTCATTGTGCAGCAGGAGATTGAGAAGCAGCGTCTGATCATTGCTGCCGAGGCTGAAGCCGAGCAGAAGCGTGCCATCGCACGAGGTGAAGCCGACGCCGTCTTCGCCAAGATGGAAGCCGAGGCCAAGGGCCTATTCGAGGTGCTGACACGCCAGGCTCAGGGTTACGACAAAATGGTGCAGGCCGCTGGCGGCGACGCTACCTCGGCGTACTCACTGCTCCTGCTGGAGAAACTGCCCGAACTCGTCAAGACGCAGGTGGATGCCATCAAGGGTATCAACATCGACAAGGTCACCGTTTGGGACAGCGGCACAGCCGGCGATGGCAAGAGCTCCACAGCTGGTTTCGTCAGCGGCCTGATGAAGTCGATCCCCCCGTTGAATGAGCTCTTCGATCAGGCTGGACTGAGTCTGCCCGAGTACCTCGCTAAGAAGAAGGCTGAGAAGACTGAGAACGACGATGAGAAAGCGTAGAGCACAAAATACGAACCGAGCCATCATGCGGGGCGTGATAGCGATGGCGCTCATCGTCCTGTTGGTGTGCTGGCTGTTCCTCTCGATGGTGTCCTGTACGGATGGCGGTCCCCGCGTGTCGGTGCAGGGCACCATCCATGGTGCACAGGACTCCACACTCGTGCTGGAGGCCATGCGGTTGGATGGCGTACATGCGCTGGACTCCGTGCGGCTGAAGGGCGATGGAACCTTCGCTTTTAGCATTCCTGCCGACAGCACTTCCATTCCGGAGTTCTATCGTCTGCGCATCGCAAGCCAGGTGATTAACTTCGTGGTCGATACGCTCTCTGATATCACGGTGGAGGCTCCCTTCGCCCGCATGGCCATCGACTACGACATCGAAGGCAATAGCGCCTCGCGCGTGATGAAATCCATCTCACTGCTCAATATCCAGTTGCAGCAGCAGCTCACAGCGCTGGGCAACGACGCGTCGCTCTCCGCTCTGGAGAAGCAGGAGCGTGCACTGCAGATGGTGGAGCACTACAAGCACACCCTCAAGACCGACTACATCCTAAAGAGCCCCACGTCTGCAGCCGCTTATTTCGCACTTTTCCAGACCATCGGGTCGCAGATGCTTTTCAATCCTGAGGACGACCGTTCAGACATCCAGTTCTTTGCCGCGGTGGCCACGCAATGGGATATTCTGTATCCGAACAATCCTCGCACGGAGAATCTGCGGAACATTGCCCTGCGCGGACTACGGAACACACGTCCGCCGCGCACGTTAGAGTTGGAAGTAGACGGCGAGAAGGTTCGCGAGATAGGTGTCATTGATTTCGGTTTCCCGGATATTCAGGGCAAGGAGCGCCGCCTCTCCGACCTGCATGACGAGGTGGTACTGCTAGACTTCACCGCCTACAGTCTCCCCAATAGCCAGCAGCGTGTAATGGAGTTGCGCGAACTCTATGCAGACTATCACTCACACGGCTTTGAAATCTACCAAGTTTCTGTAGATGCTGACGAGCACTTCTGGAAGACGATGTCCGAGCCACTGCCTTGGGTGTGTGTTTATTGCTCAGAGGGTGTTGCCAACGACATGGTACAGCTTTACGGCGTGCAGTCACTGCCCACCTATTTCCTCATTGGACGCGGTTCGGAGTTGCAAGCGCGTGGCGATCAAATCAAAAATCTCCGACAAGCCATCGAAGCAGCGTTATAATAAGCTCTTTTTTTGCCACCACGAGCCTTGCAGCAAAAGAAAAGCCCCCACACGAGGGCTTTTCTTGCATTTTTATGCAAAAAGATTTGGCGCGAATTACTATAACTCCTATCTTTGCACCGCAAATGTGAATGAAGGGTTCCGTGCCACAACGGAGCTCTTTTCCTTTTGTCGGCTCACTCCCGCCTCACCTCGGAGAACAAGGCAGGACGGAAGATAAGCGAAATTGCAAATCGTAAAATTCTAAATACAAATGGCTTACATGACACAGAAGGGCTACGATAAGCTTGTAGCCGAGCTCCAGCAACTAGAATCTGTTGAGCGTCCCAAGGCTTCTGCAGCCATTGCTGAAGCACGTGACAAGGGCGACCTCAGCGAGAATGCAGAGTACGATGCAGCCAAGGAAGCACAAGGTCTGCTCGAAATGAAAATCACCCAACTGAAGGCAACCATCGCTGATGCCAAGATCATCGACACCAGCAAACTGAATGCCGATACGGTACAAATCCTAACGCGCGTAGAATTAAAGAATGTGAAGAACAACGCCAAGATGGCCTACACCATCGTCAGTGAGACTGAGGCGAACCTACGCGAGGGCAAGATTAGCGTGAAGACCCCAATAGCACAAGGCCTACTCGGAAAGAAGGTGGGTGAGGTTGCGGAAATCAAAGTGCCTCAGGGCATGATTCAACTTGAGATTCTCAGTATTAGCTACGAAGAGTAATGAGCATTTTCAGTAAGATTGCCGCTGGCGAGATTCCCAGCTATTGCTGTGCCAGCAACGAGGAGTTCTATGCGTTCCTCGACATCAATCCTTTGGTGAAAGGTCACACATTGGTGATTCCCCGTCGCGAGGTGGATTACATCTACGACCTCACAGACGATGAAATCGGCCGTTTACACATCTTTGCAGCCCGCGTGGCACGTGCCATCAAGAGCGTGATTCCTTGTGTGAAGGTGGGTGAGGCCGTTCTGGGTCTTGAAGTGCCTCACGCACACATCCACCTCATCCCTATGCAGAGCGAGAAGGACATGCTCTTCTCCAATCCGAAGCTCCAACTGCCCTCCGACGAGATGCAGGCTGTAGCCGATGCCATCCGTCAGCAGTTCGAGCAACAGATGTAGTTTCAGAACCTCATCATCAGGTGGTAGCGGCCACCTGGTAGTATTTTAATGACACCCTTCATCTCCAACGTGAGCATGAGGGGTGTCACTTTATAGATTGCAATGTTGAGAGCGTTTGCCAGATCGGCCATCGCCATCTCACCATCGGCTGTCGCAAGAGCCTCAACAACGTCCTGTTCTTCAGGAGTCAGTTCAGGGAAGAGAATTCGTTGAGTTGTATCTGATTGTGAGGCTTGCAGAGGCTCTTCTTGCCAGCCCATGTCCAACATGAGGTCTGTGACATTCATGATGAGTGTTGCGGCATTGCGACGGATGAGCATGTTACAGCCTTCAGAGGTCTTGTCCGATGGTCTGCCGGGGTAGGTAAACACCTCGCGGTGATAGTCGCCAGCAAGACGTGCCGTGTTCAGAGAGCCGCCTTTCACCGGGCTCTCCACGATGACGACGGCATCAGCCAAGCCTGCCACTATGCGGTTACGCTGAAGAAAGTTAACTTTATCGATGGTTGTATGGCTCATGAATTCCGTCGCAAGACCGCCTTGTTTCAGCATCTCAATGGCTGTCTGACGATGAGTATGAGGATATATTTCGTCGAGTCCATGCGCCAACACGCCGACAGTTGGAAGTCCATGTTCCAGCGAGCCACGATGAGCTGCCACGTCAATGCCATACGCTAGTCCACTAACTACCAAGGTCCCAGGGCTCTTTTCGGCCAAGCCGCACGTAAGTTCCTCGCACAAGTCACGTCCTCGTTCTGTACAACGTCTGGTTCCTACAATACTGACGATACGAGAAGCATTAAGGTCTGCCGCGCCCAAAGTATAGAGCACCAGAGGAGCGTCATCGCATTGCGCCAACCGAGCCGGATAGCTCGTCTCATTTTGAATGCAGTGGATTTGGATATGGTGATGCTGGGCATAATTCAGTTCCTGCTCACAACGCGATAATAGAGTTTCCATCCCTGAAAGCGCATCGGCCATGCGTTCAGAGAAATGTTCAAACATACGCCCCAGATCACGACGATTCTCATACACCGCCGTTGCGGAACCCAACGTCTGCACCAGCGTACGCTGGTGCTTGCTCTGTTGCGGAAGCGCCATTGTCAGCGCCATTGTATATAGCAACTCTTGCTCGCTCATAATTTCGCTTGTCACTTAATTGATACTTTCTCCATCACCCTTCACTCTTTTCAGGTATTCGTAGCCGAAACGACATCGCAGGCAGTCGTGCCTGTCGCAGTACTCACGTTTGAGTTGGATAAGTGCCTGGCTATCAGCAGCCGTTTCTACTATAAGTCCACACTGCTGCCATTGTCGGATGATATAATTCTTTTCAGGGCTCAGTTGTTCCAAGAGCGCCACAGCTCTTTCTTGCTCATCTTCATTGTTATGCGCCATGCCGTGAGCAAAAAGCACTGGACAGACCGTATTAATAATTAACAAGTCACGGCTTGCCGTACTGAGCCGCTTTGGATTCCTCGGAGAGTCCATCCCAAAAAGATAGTGTGTCTGCCAATAGTCTGTTGCACCTGTCTCGAAGGCCAAATGAAACCCTTCACGTTTTGTAGCCTTCAGTAGCGACGCCAGACATGCCGTACCACGATGATAGAGCAATGACAGCTGCACCAGTCGCAGGTGCGGGAAGTTCTGCGGGCGCAGTCGCAGGTAGCGCCAACTCTTTGCCTCCATAGGCGCTGCCAGCTGGAACTTATGCTGCAGATAAGTGTATTCCTTGCGCAAACGTAGCAGGTAGTTATCCTGCTCTGCCGCATCCCGTGCCGAAGGCGGTATGGCCTCATGTTGCAACAGCCCAGCCGTACCCAGGAACAGAGCTTCTAGTTGGAAGATTTCGTCGCGATGCTTGGCAGCAGCGTAGAGCGGGAAGCGTTTTGCCCATGCCTCGAAAGCATCGCCGTTGATGCCGAAACCGAAATTGCGGGCCAACGTGATGAACAGCGCCCGCTCCCAGTCGCCGTCGGCGGCCTGCAAACGTGTCAGACAGCGCTCGGCGCGTTCCTGCAACCGCTCCGCCAGCAGCGCCGACATCCAGGAGTGTACCGTCAGCTTCTGCAGCTGTGGCACAATGCGCCAGCAGCGCGGGTAGTCATCGGTCAGACTGAGCTGGGCGTAGTTCTCTCTAACGCCGTCGGGGATGGGCAGCTGCAGCTGTGGCAACTGCTTGCCGTCGGCGGTGACGACCTCGCAGTCGGCAACTTCTACCACATGCAGGACGACATTGTTATAGGCTTCGTCGCTGGTGTGGCCGTGGCGCTGCCAGTCCGAGGAGCGCACGTGGATTTCTACATTGCCCACCCACAGCGTGCCGCCGATGCGCACTTTCGCGTTGAAGAAGTCCGGACCGGCACTGTTGTTGTGCAGACCGGGGTCGATGACTTCCACAGCCTCGCCGCGTGTGGTGCAAAGAGGTGTCAGGGGATAGATCCGATACTTCCAGACGTAGTGCAGCAGCGCTTCAGACTCCATAGCTTTAACAAGCAATAAGTTTGACTAAAAGCATTACCACAGGAATGGTGATGAGGAGGATTCCGATGAGGTCTATCAGCGCACCGGACTTGATCATCTTTGTCAGTGGGATATAGCCCGAGGCATAAACGATGGCGTTGGGCGGAGTCGATACAGGCATCATGAAGCCGAGCGACGAAGACAGCGCTATGCCGATGGCGACGGGGATGGGACTGAAACCGAGCGAGAGCGCTGTGCCGATGGCGATAGGAGCCAGGAGATTGGTGGAGGCTGTGTGCGAGGTCAGTTCGGAGAGCAGCAGAGCCGTCACGCTGAAGAGCCCTACGAACAGCCATTCCGACGGGTGATTGCCCATCAGATGCTTCAGTCCATCGCCGATCCAAGCGGACAAGCCGGTGGTGTACATAAGGCTGCCCATCGCCAGACCGCCGCCGAACAGCAGCAGCGTGCCCCACTCGACACCTTCCTCGCCCTCCTTCCAACTCATCGTCATCACGCCCTTCTTGCGGTCCGCTGGCAGGAAGAAGAGCAGCAGACCGCCGATCACCGCAGCAAGTTCCTCGGGGATATATGTGTTATAGGTCTCCACCACCTGAGATTTGGCGCCAAAGATGACGCTCAGCACACCGGGTGTCACCCATAGGATGACCGCCACGACAAAGGCAAAGAGGGTGCTCTTCTGCGCACGTGTCCAAGGACCTAACTCCTCTCTGTGGCGCTTGATAAAGGCCGCTGCGCCCTTGATGTGCTTGATGTCGGCAGGGAAAAACTTCCAAAGCACGACACAAGCCACGACAAAGTATGCCACCATCGCCACAAAGCCCCACACCATCCATTCGAAGAAGGTGACGGGTGAAGCCTGCGGTGCCATTTCATCCAGGAAACCTATGACGATGATGTTCGGGGGCGTGCCGATAGGTGTGAGAACACCGCCTATCGAACAAGCATAAGCCGTCATGAGCATCAACCCCGTCGCGTACTTGTAGTTCTTGAGATCTATCTGCCGTCCGTTGGCTGCCATCATCTCGCGAATCGCCTCCAACAGTCCTAATGCAATCGGGAACATCATGGCGGCGGTGGCGGTGTTGCTGATCCAACCCGAGCATAGCATACAGGCACAACCCATAGCCAAGAAGATGCGTCGTGGCGAATCGCCCACCCAGCGCATCGACATGATGCTGTAGGCCATGCGCTTGTCCAAGCCGTGTAGCATCATCGCCTTGGCAATCAGGAAACCGCCGATGAAGAGGAAGACCATGGGGTTGGCAAACGCGGCAAACGCATCCTTCATAGGAGCGACGCCGAAGAGGACACAGAGGGCCGGCCCCAACAGCGAGGTGACCGGGATGGGCACTGGCTCCGTAATCCACCATATAGCCACCAACGACATGATTGCCAACAGCTTGTGTTGCACATCATCCAATCCGGCGATGGGCGTCAGCCATAGCAATAAAGCACAGAGAGGGCCCATGAAACCTCCGATGATATGGCGTCTTGTGTCAAAAGAAGATGTCTGTTTCATTCTGTCAATTGTCTTTTTGACAAGCATATAATTCGGGGCAAAGTTACACAAATCCTTCTAACCATCCGCTTTTTTTGATGATTTTCATAGGGAAAACAATATTTTTTGGTACCTTTGCGCCGCATTTATCATTTTATCTATTGCCAATCATGAAAATTGCATTGATAGGGTACGGCAAGATGGGCCGTATGATTGAACAGATTGCATTGGGGCGCGGACATGACATCGTGTGCCGCATCGATATCGACAATCCCCAGGACTTCGAGAGCGAAGCCTTTCGTTCGGCAGACGTCGCTATCGAGTTCACAGCCCCGACGGTGGCCTTCGGCAACGTACAGAAGGCGTTTGCGGCAGGCGTGAAAGTCGTCTCGGGCAGCACGGGGTGGTATGCGCAGCATGAGGCAGAGATACGTCGCCAGTGCGAGGAGGAAGGCAAGACGATCTTCTGGGCTTCGAACTTCTCCGTGGGCGTGGCCATCTTCGGCGCCGTCAACCGCTACCTGGCACGCATCATGAACCAGTTCCCGCAGTACGATGTGGAGATGGAGGAGACACACCATGTTCACAAACTGGACCACCCCAGCGGAACGGCGATTACGTTGGCAGACCAGATAGTCGAGGCCATCGACCGCAAGGAGGCGTGGGCCGAGGACACGACAGACCCGAAGCTGCTCCGCATCGACAACATCCGCCGCGGCGAAGTGCCTGGCATCCACACCGTACGATACGACAGCGAAGCCGATCTGATCACCATCACCCACGATGCCCACTCCCGCAAAGGCTTCGCCCTTGGTGCCGTCCTTGCCGCCGAATACACCGCCAATCACAGCGGACTGCTCAGCATGAACGACCTATTCCACTTCTGATATGAAACAGTTAGATAAGAAACCGCTTACGTGGAAGGACTGGACGAAGATGCTCGTCGTCACAGGACTGTATATATGGTTCCTGGCCTGGGTCGATGCCTGGTGGGGCCTCATCATAGTGCCCTTCATCTTCGACATCTACATCACCAAGAAGATACCCTGGACGTGGTGGAAGGAGCTGGAGAACCCCGTCACGCGCACCATCATGTCGTGGGTGGATGCCATCGTGTTCGCCCTCGTGGCCGTCTATTTCGTGAACATCTACTTCTTCCAGAACTACACCATTCCATCGTCGTCGTTGGAAAAGAGTCTGCTTGTTGGCGACTACCTCTTCGTGTCGAAGATGGCTTACGGCCCGCGCGTGCCGCAGACACCGCTTTCGCTGCCGCTAGTGCAGCATACGCTGCCGGGCGGTGCCAAGAGCTATAGCGAGCTCATCCAATGGGACTACAAGCGTGTGTCGCCGAAGCCCGTGCAGCAGGGCGACATCGTGGTGTTCAACTACCCTTCGGGCGACACAGTGGTGTCCAATCCTGCCTATCAGGCGATGGACTTTTACGGCCTATGTATGGGTTATGGCCAGCAGATTGTAGCCCAGAACCAGACGCTTCCCGCCCTGCAATCGCTCGACCCTTACCAGCAGCGGCAAGTGCTGAATTTCTATCGTGCCGTGGGTCGTCAGTACATCCGAGAGAATGCCGTTGAATTCGGTGAAATCATGTCGCGTCCAGTGGATCGACGCGAGAACTATGTGAAGCGTTGCGTAGGTTTACCTGGCCAGACGCTCCTCATCCGCGACCGCATTATCTACCTAGATGGCCAGCCTTGCAAAGAGCCGGACAACGTGCAGTACAACTACCGCCTCCGTCTGCGCGATGGTCGCCGCGACCTGCCTGCACAGGTCTCGCACGACCTGCATTTGAGCAGCGATGACCTTGTCACGCTTCACCAAACTGGTTTTATGCCACTCACTGCCGCCTCCCGCGAAACTTTGCTGTCGATGACAGACTTGGTGGAGAGCATCGAGGTGGATACTCTGTCGCCCACAGGCGACCTATACCCTCTGAATGCTGTAACGGGTTGGACCCGCGACAACTACGGTCCCATCTGGATTCCGAAAAAGGGCGAATCCATCGCTATCACGCTGGACAATATCGCTGTTTATGAACGCCCCATCGCGGTATACGAGGGTAACAAGCTAGAGGTGCGTCCCAACGGCACAATCCTCATTAACGATAGCGTGGCCACTTCCTACACCTTCAAGATGGATTATTATTGGATGATGGGTGACAACCGACACAAGTCGGCAGACAGCCGCTATTGGGGCTTTGTACCCGAGGATCACATCGTGGGCAAGCCCATTATCATATGGCTCTCCATCGATAAGGACCGCGGCTGGGGCGATGGCCATATCCGCTGGAACCGATTGTTCCGTTGGGTGGAAAATATGAATTAAAAGATGGTAAAGATTGAAGAATCGTGGGGTAAGGTGTTGGCTGCAGAGTTTGAGCAGTCCTACTTCCAGCAACTGGTGGCGTTCGTGCGACAGGAATACGCCGCAGGGCCCTGCTATCCCCCAGGCTCCAAGATCTTCAACGCCTTCAACAGCACACCCTTCGACCGCGTCAAGGTCGTCATCCTCGGCCAAGACCCCTATCATGAGCCCGGACAGGCCATGGGTCTCTCCTTCTCGGTGCCCGATGGTGTACAGCTACCGCCGTCGCTGCGCAATATCTATGCCGAGATACAGCAGGAGCTTGGCATGCAACCGCCCATCTCGGGTGACCTGACGCGCTGGGCGCAGCAGGGTGTGTTACTCCTAAACGCCACGCTTACTGTTCGTCGCGGACAGGCCGGATCGCATCAGGGACATGGTTGGGAGACGTTTACCGATGCCGCCATCCGCACATTGGCACAGCAACGCGACCACCTCGTCTTCCTCCTTTGGGGCTCCTATGCCGCCCAAAAAGTCCAATTCATCGATCCAAAACGCCACCTCGTGCTCCGTAGCGCCCATCCTTCGCCTCTCTCTGCCTATCGCGGATTCTTCGGCAACCACCACTTCCAACTCTGCAACGACTACCTCATCCAAAATGGACAAAGTCCCATTATCTGGTAAGTGTTTAAGGAGTTTAAGAGTTTAAGAGGTATATGAACCAGATTCCCATTCTTGAAGTTGGCGGTGTGCTCATCAGCACACAGATCCTGACCGAACGTTTCTGCTGCGACCTCGATGCCTGCGGCGGGGCCTGTTGTGTGGAAGGTGATGCAGGTGCACCCGTCACCCTCGATGAAGTTGGCGAGATTGAAACTTCGTTAGATGCCGCGTGGCCACTGATGTCTGCCACGGCGCAGAGTGTCGTGGAGAAACAGGGTATCGCCTACACCGATGTCGAAGGCGAACTCGTCACGAGCATCGTCAACGGGAAGGATTGTGTCTTCACCTACTACAACGAGGCTCCACATGAAATCACGGAACTTCCCAAAGGATGCTGCCTCTGCGCTCTTGAAGCCGCGTGCCGTGCCGGTAAGAGCCGTTTCATGAAGCCCATCTCGTGTGCCCTCTACCCTATCCGTGAGAAGCGTTTTGGCGGTGGTCTCGTTGGCTTGAACTACCATCGCTGGGCGATCTGCGAAGGTGCCCTGAAGAAAGGCCGTAAGTTAGATATCCCCCTCTACCGCTTCCTTCGCGAGCCCCTCATCCGTCGTTTTGGCAAGAACTGGTACGCCGAGCTCTGTGAGGTGGCTGCGCTGATTGAATCCAGGGATTCTTAGTTCTTTGTTTTTTTCTTTACAATCGAAGACTGCGGATTACGTAGTGTCGTAGCGCCCGAGAGGAAGGCTTTGGCTGTTCCGAAACGAAGATACATATCCAGACGAACAGGGACATGGTTGGCATCGTCGGTGATATAGAAGGTAATGACCTCACGCTCTTTATTGTTATCGTCATACCACACAGATGAAAAAACGAGGCATCGATATGTGATGCCCGTCTGATCCATTTTAAAATTCTTTTTTCCACGAAAGACGAGCGTCTCATCAGAGACGCGGTCCCCATCGGCCATTTTGAAGCGAATTTTCTGTCCTTCATGATAAAGAGTGGGATCGAAGGATCGTGCGCGGATCAACATGCTCAACATGTCTGTGACGCAGTCGTTGACAGTACGTTCGTACCTACGCACTTCACCCGCAGGGTTTGTGTATTGCTGGCGAAGCTGGACACAGCCATCGCCGGGATAGCTGTACCAGACTTCATCGATGTAATAGCGTTTACCTTCCCGTGCCCCCTTTCGGTAGAACAGTGGTTCTAGTCTGGGGGTAAGGTAACTGACGATTGTATCGCGCATAATAAAAAAGCGGTCCGTGCGCTTATTGCCTCGAGTTAGCAAGTAGGCGCGATAGATGTCTTGTCCATTATATCGTGCGGCATCAATGCGTAAGTTGGCCGTTCCAGCTTTGAGCCAAATGAATTTCCAGTTAAAATAGAGTTGGTAGTCAAGATTCTCGCCAGGTAAGAATGCCGTATTTTCAAGCGGACACTGGGCAGAAGCGGAGGGAATGGGAAATGGAATACATAATAGGAAAAAGAAAATAGAAGATATGTGCTTCAAGCCCGCACCATGTCTGATGTGTTTGGCTATGAACGCCAAGATGCTGTGAGTGAAGTCCATGTTATATTTTATATTTTGTGTTTTATTTTTCGTATTTATACTGAAACCTCCTTACTTCCCTTTCGACGCAGCCCGTTCCTGGTTGCGCTGTTTGATCTGTTTTTCCTTGTCGGGTTTCTGTTTCGTGATTTTGGTCGGTTTCTGACGCATAAGGGGGATACTGCGTGGGCTCCAGTCCTGGTTGAGTTCCCAAAGCGCTTTTACGTTAAGCGGCTGTGGGAAGTAGAAAGTCTCTTCAGGTGGGATACCTGCATCATAGTCGCCAGTTGTCCAAATTCCATCACCATTGGCATCGATAAAGCAACGGAGGTAATAGGTTCCAGGCCTCACATAATAGAATTCCGCACGTCCATCGTTATTGGCTCGTTCAGTGGCGACAGGTTTATCGCTCCCGTTCAACAGCTGCACGATGACGGCCGTGTCAGGCAGTATGACATGGACGAACAGAGTGCCAAACTCCTCTTCACGTCGGACCCGTATATCCTGTTTGAAAGGCTTATTAATATGTCCCAAAGCGCTCGTCACACTCGCGCTGTCGATTTCCAGTCGATACTGGGAGCCGGGCTCCCAATCGGCAATGATTCGGTACTGTCGTGGGTTTCCCTCGATGGGCGTAAAGTCGAAAGGTTCAGGCTCCCAGAGACTATCGACTTTCAGTTGCAGACGCAGCACGGTGTTATCCGGCAATGAAGTTGGTTCAGAGAAGGTGAGAATAGGTATTTGGTTGGGCGCTATTCCTCCTGCGGGCTTCAGGTCGGCCGTCAGGAATGTGGTGAGGTAAGGGTTGTCCTCTGGTGGCAGGTTAGGATATTTTTTTCGTTTTTTCTTCTGTTCCGTCTCCCATTCCTCGGTCTTCTTAGCAATGTCCTTGAGTTGTTTGGCACGTGTGGTTTTGGGAACGAGGTCTAGGGGTTCGGTGTGCCATACCAATTGCCCCAAAGTGTCGGTCTCTTGGAAAGAATAATTGAAAGAGAGGGTATCTGCGTATGAGAGGAGGGTGTCCGGAATCCAATAAGTGATGGTGTCAGACTTCTCTGAGCGTTCAAGAATAAAGTCTCCGTTTCCTTCGAAGTTGAGGCCTTGGATGATGGGCAACGAGTCGGAAGGCGCCGTAAAGAATACGGTAAACTTCTCAGGGACATCGCGCTGTGTCTTTAAGAGGTGACGTTCCTGCCCTTCCTCCATGAAGGCGCGCAAGACAATATCATCAGGGAAGAAATGGGTGTATCGAACGGGATGAATGCTATCGTAGTGTGTGGAATCACGCCAGATGGTGTCGAGTCGGAAATCCTGCCGGCAGAACACCTTGAAGATGGCCGTGTCGGAGGCGAGTCGCTCATTCTTCTGTGAGAAGGTGAAATTTCCATCCATATCTTGCAGTGCAAAGGCACGGTACTGAAGATTGGGGGCTACGCCTTTGATGACAAATCGTCCGCTGCCGTTGGTACGACTCACGCGGTCGAATGGGCGAGTACGGAACACACTGTCATGTAAAGCACTGTCCTGGCCCAAGGCATAGAGTCCCACGAGGACACCCTTGATAGGCTCGAGGTTCTCGGCATTCAAGACATAACCAGACACTTCCATTGTGTCAATAACCGGTCCCGTAGAAAACGAGAACGTGTAGTTACCCATTGGATTTCCCTCGTTGTTATCCACGATGGCATCGGCGAAATCAATGGTATAGGTTGTGTTTGGCTGCAGGCTGTCGAAGAGTTCGATGCGCACATGTTTGCCCACAGCACGCACGCTTGGCATCTCCACTTGTGGTGGAGAGACGACGACCTTCTCGCTTGCATTTTCGATCTTAATGTACTCATTAAACCGGATGTTGATCTTTTTACGATTGGCGTTGACGGCCTGGTTTTCAGGCATACTAGTAAGAACCCTCGGCGGTGTTTCGTCGTAGGGTCCTCCGTCCGGTGAACCGATATTGGCACATGCGATCACAAGTAGGACGACTATGCAGAGGAAGAAGAGTTTGCGCATTTTGTTGGTGCAAAAGTATGGATTCTTTATCGAATACACAAGAAAAACGGCTCTCAAACTCAAAAAAACATGGAAATCTTGGAAGAGGGCACACGATTATGTAAAGTTTTCACTACCTTTGCGGCCGAAATCTTAACAAATACGTATTTATGGCTTTAAAAGCAGGTATCGTAGGCCTCCCCAATGTGGGAAAATCTACGCTCTTCAATTGTTTATCCAGCGCGAAGGCTCAGGCTGCCAATTTCCCCTTCTGCACAATCGACGCGCAGATGGGACAGATTACAGTTCCTGACGAGCGTTTAGGGAAACTGGCAGAGTTGGTTCACCCCGGGCGCATCGTCCCTGCCACCTGCGAGATTGTAGATATCGCCGGTTTGGTAAAAGGCGCCTCGAAGGGTGAAGGCCTGGGCAACCAGTTCCTCGGCAACATCCGCGAGTGCGACGCCATCATCCACGTGCTTCGTTGCTTCGATGACCCGAACATCGTACATGTCGATGGCAGCGTAGATCCTGTCCGCGACAAAGAGATCATTGATACCGAACTGCAGTTGAAGGACCTCGAGACCATCGAGAGCCGAATGCAGCGCGTGGAGAAGCAGGCGCGCGTGGGCGGCGACAAGCAGGCGAAGATAGAACTGGGCGTGCTCGAAGCCTACAAGGCGGCACTGGTCGAGGGTCGCAGTGCCCGCACCGTGACCTTCGAGACCGAGGACGAGCTGACGGCCGCCAAGAACCTCTTCCTGCTCACGACGAAGCCTGTACTCTACGTGTGCAACGTCGATGACGCAGCCGCCGCTGAAGGCAACGCTTATGTCGATGCCGTCCGCAAGGCCATCGCCGACGAGGACGCTGCCCTGCTCATCATCAGTGCCCAGACCGAGGCTGACATCGCCGAACTGGAGAGCTACGAGGAGAAGCAGATGTTCCTGGAGGACATGGGACTCAGCGAGAGCGGCTGCGACCGCCTCATCAAGGCAATCTACTCGCTGCTGGGGCTGCAGACCTTCATCACCGCCGGCGAGATGGAGGTGAAGGCCTGGACGTTCCATCGTGGCTGGAAGGCACCGCAGTGCGCCGGTGTCATCCATACCGATTTCGAGAAAGGCTTCATCCGCGCCGAGGTCATCAAGTACGACGACTACATCCGCTACGGCTCCGAGGCTGCTGTCCGCGAGGCCGGAAGGATGGGTGTCGAGGGCAAGGATTATGTCGTACAGGATGGCGACATCATGCATTTCAGATTTAACGTTTAAAAAGATATGGGTAGTTTATTCATTCACTGGGACCCCGATGTGATGGCGTTCACCATCGGCACTTTTGGTGTCCGCTGGTACTCGCTGTGCTGGGGCATCGGACTGCTGGCGGTCTTCTTGCTGGAGCAAAAGATCTTCAAGGAGCAGAAGATTCCCGACGAGAAATTTGAACCGCTGTTCATCTATTCTTTCCTGGGCATCCTCATCGGTGCGCGCCTGGGACACTGCCTGTTCTATGAACCGGATTACTTCCTATCCTCGCCCACCCACATGCTCGAGATGATTATTCCGGCCAAGTTGGGTGCCGACGGCTCCTGGCACTACACAGGCTACACGGGACTGGCTTCGCACGGCGGCACCATCGCCTTCATTTTCTCCCTGTGGCTCTATTCACGAAGGATGAAGATACCCTTCCTCACCGTTTGGGATAACATCGGCATCGTGACACCTTTGTGCGCAGCTGCCATCCGCATGGGTAACCTCATGAACTCGGAAATTATCGGCAAACCCACCGATGTGCCCTGGGCCTTCATCTTCGAGCAGGTGGATCAAGTTCCACGCCATCCGGGTCAGCTATACGAGGCGTTGGCCTACTTCGTGTTCTTCCTCGTGGGTTGGTGGATCTATCGCCGCCGTCCCGAGCGCGTCGGAACGGGCTACTTCTTCGGTTTGTGCATCTTCCTGATTTTCACCTTCCGCTTTTTCATCGAGTACACGAAGGAAGTTCAGGTATCATTCGAGAACGGCATGATTTTCAATATGGGCCAGCTACTCTCTGTCCCCTTCATCCTCGTTGGAGGCTACTGGGTATGGCGTGGAAGCAGAGGTGTGAAAGAGTGAAAAATTAAACCATTGAACAAGACACCTATTATAATATGCATCGCCCTGTTGACCGTACTACCGCTGTCAGCACAGTCGGTGGGTGAACAGCTGAAGCAGAACACCACCTTCGGCGGCTACGTCATCAGCAAGATCAACGCCACTACGCAAGAGGATGCCAATGTAAAATTCGATTTGGGCATCCGCATGGCCCGCGTTTATGTCGATACCAAGGTTGGCGACTTCGCCATGAAACTACAGATGCACCTCTCCGGCAGCCCTCTGAGCAAGAACGAGAACTCCGTTCATCTGGTGGATGCATGGGTGGAATGGCAGCATTGGAAAGAGATGCGCGTGAAGTTCGGCCAGTTCAAGCGCTGCTTCACCTTCGAGAACCCCATGCACCCCTGGCTCCTCGGCCAAGGCAACTACAGCCAACTCACCTTACGTATGGCAGGATTCAGCGACCGCACCGGCGAGCATTCGTCCAACGGCCGTGACATAGGTTTGCAGTTGCAGGGCGACCTCTTCCCTTCGACGAGCGACGGCCATCGCTGGCTGCACTACCAGGCTGCTGTCTATACGGGCCAGGGTATCAACCATGCCGAGAAGGACACCAAGAAAGACTTCATCGGTGGCTTGTGGCTCGCACCCATCAAGGAACTGCAGATAGGTACTTTTGGATGGTGGGGTAACTTTGTCCGCGACGACGGCACCTCGGTAGATCGCCGTCGCTACAGCTTTGGCATCAACTACACAGGCGACTGGAGCGCCCGCGCCGAATACGCCGTGGATCAGGCGGCAGGCAAGGCCGACGCTTGGTATGCCATCGTGGGCACGCCCTCATGGCATCGCGCTCGTCTCTTCGTACACTACGACGTCTATCGTGAAGGGCGTTCATGGGACAACGCCCACAGCATCTATGGTCTCTCCGCACAGTACCATTTCCACCCCAACCTGATGGTGCAAGCCAACTATGGCTTCCATCTCCATAAGGGAGCAACCGACGAGCTCTACCACATGGTGGATCTGCAATGTTATTGGCGCTTCTGACCCCATTAACAGATTAACCCATTAACGTTTTTCTGACGTGGCAAACAAGTTTTCGCAGACAGGCACGCAAGTGCAGACTCAAAACCAGACACTGACTCCCCAGCAATTGCTGGTGAGCCAGTTGACGGAGATGTCCATCGAAGCTCTCTATGAGCGCGTTGATCAAGAGTTGAAGGAAAACATAGCGTTGGAGCGCAACACGGAAGATTTTGGTGATGCCACGGGCTCTGAAACAGCTTCTGAAACAGCCGACAGAACCGATTACACGGAGGATTTCGGGACTCCACAGGCGGCAGATATAGATTATTCTGAGCTATCGGAGAATTCAGGTCTATCAGACGATGCTCCGTCAAACAGTTCCCACGCGACAGTGCCGGAAACCATCGTAGGCGAAACCCTGTCTTTTTATGACCAATTGGAAGAGCAGATAGGTTTCTTCCACCTCAGCGAACACGAAGAAGAGTTGCTTCGCTACCTTATCGGCTCTCTCGACGACGATGGGTTGCTCCATGCCTCACTCCAACAGATACAAGACGAGTTAGAGGTTTACCACAATATCCCTACATCGCAAGAGGAGCTGGAACGCGTTCTCTGCATCTTGCAACACTTCGAGCCCGCAGGCATCGGAGCACGCTCGCTGCAAGAATGTTTACTACTTCAGGTGCACCGTGCTCCCGATCACAATTCACCCATGAAGCGCAAGCTGGAGCGCGTTCTTAACGAACAGTTCGACAACCTCATGCTCAAACGATGGGATCGCATCCAGCGTAGTCTGCACCTCAGCGACGCCGATGTGTCACGACTGCAACATGAGGTGCACCGCCTGAATCCGAGGCCGGGCAGTTCCATGGGCGAGGCCCTAGGCAAAAACCTGCAACAGATAACGCCCGATTTCATCGTTGATACAGACCCCTATGAGCAGCTCACGTTGGTCTTGAATAACGGCCACGTGCCACCTCTTCGTGTGAGCGAAGACGAGCTCATATTTCTGCGTAGCTACGATGGTCGCGACATGAAGACACTGTCACGCTCGGAGCGCGACGGCATCCTCTATCTTCGCGAGCGCGTGGAGAAGGCACGCAGTTTCATCGAGGCCTTGCAACAGCGTCACCGCACGCTGACCCAGACCATGCAGACCATCATCCGCATACAACGTCCCTTCTTTGAGAGCGGCGACGAGACATTGCTGCGCCCGATGACACTGGAGGATGTAGCCACACAAACAGGCCTTCACCTCTCTACCATCTCGCGCGTGAGCAACAGCAAATGGGTGCAGACACCTTACGGCATCTATCCCCTACGCTGGTTCTTCACCTCGGCCGCACGTCGTCAGGACGGTGATGAAGTCAGCGTCCGTAGCATCAAAGCTGCTCTTCAGGAGGTTATTGACAGTGAGGACAAACATGCCCCCCTCACTGATGAAGTATTGGCAACAGTCCTACAAGAAAGGGGATTCGATGTGGCACGCCGCACCGTAACCAAATACCGCGTCGCAATGGGCATCCCCGTGGCACGCTTAAGAAAATAAACAAGGAGAGCCAAGAATATGAGAAAGAGAATTGGTACATGGCTGATGGCAGCCCTAACGACACTGACCGCCGGCGCACAAGATATAAAGATCATGGTTCTTGCGAACCCCAATGTGATGGCACCGGAATTGCTGATAAAAGAAGGGAGCGCTTTTGACCAATCGTCCTCGAAATACCCTTTGTTGTATCGTGAAAGCAGTCAAATCTTTGAAGCTATCACAGACACCATTCACAAGTATCAGCCCACTCTCGTCCTTATCCCCGGAGGCCTCACAAAAAGTGGTGAATGGTTGAGTCACCAAAGAGTGGTTCGTGTCCTGGAAAAACTCTTAGAAGACGGTTACCCTACCTTAGTAATTCCCGGCGACCAGGATTATGACAACCCCACTGGCGTTTATTACGACGGCGACACGACGACACCCGCCGAGGGCATTTCTGCAGAACAGTTTGCAGAACTCTATAAGAACTTCGGCTACGGCAACACTTCTGACCGCGACCCTCATACCTTGTCCTACGTCTGCGAGCCCATAGATGGCTTGGTTATTTTCGGCATCGACCTTCATCAAACTGACGGTATTCTTGAAGAGGAGACACAGCAATGGATGTTTGAGCATGCCGACAAAACTATTGAGGAAGGCAAGCAAGTGGTAGCGATGCTTCACCCCAATGCGATGGAGCACTTCAACAAGCAAAGTGAACTGAGTGCCGGTATTGTCGTTCAGGACTGGCTGCAAGTAGGTTCCGCCTTTGTGGAACACGGCATCCGACTGGTGTTCACAGGGCATCAGCACGTACAAGATGTGGCCACCTACTATACTACAGAGCAGCGCACCGACTCCATCATTGATGTGGCCACAGGCTCGCTGGCCCTTTATCCCAACCCTTGGCGCATCATTGATGTTAACAAAGACTTGACCGCTTGGCGAGGCTGGACGGGTTATATGAGAGAGTTGCCCGGCATTGGCGATGTACAGGCTGTCAGCAGGGAAACCTTCATGATTGGCTTTTCCTCCACGGCGCAACAACTGATATTTGACAACTGGGAAAAGATCAAAGGTATTCTCGACGACCACCAAACGGCTGTCAAGCTTGTGCACTTAGAGGACTGCGACACACCTGAGGAGCTAAGCGAACTCGTGATCAAGTATTTCGGAGATCTCCTCAAAGAAGTCATCTTCGCACATCTTGAGGGCAACGAGCCCCGAACAGGCAAAACCGGCGATGACCTGAAAAAGGAATTTGAGGACGCTGCTTGGCAACTGCTCACCGACCAACTGAGCTGGTATGAATACGTCAACAGGACTGTCTATTTCCTGGCAGTGAAAGAATTGTGCGAGGATGTTCTATATCCGGGCATGTACAGCATTATCTCCGACGAGAACAACTATGGTACACCAAAGGCTTGCCTTATTGACGACTTGAATCCCTTCATCCGCCTCCCGCGCAGTGAGAAACGTTTCGATGCAGTTCAGGACATTCGCGCCTCCGAAACAGAGGACACGCCCTACTACACCCTCGACGGCCGCTGCCTCCCCACCCCTCCCACACGCAAGGGCATCTACATCTATCAAGGTAAAAAACATCTGAAATACTAAAGTATGGTGTACCAGACGCCCCACAACTCGACAACCCGCCGTGTCGAATCGCTACTCGTGTTGGCCGCCCATTGGCTGTCAGCGGTATTCCGCCCAGAGTTTATGCCACTATTGGGCTTTGTGGGTTTGTTTGTTTTCACTTATCTCAGTCTGTTGCCATTGGTATTTAAGGGAGCCGTCCTATCCTTGGTGTTATTGGGCACAGTACTGCTTCCGCGCTGGACCATCCTCTTCTGGCGCAAGGCACGGGGTTGGGAGCGCCACCGGCTTCGCCTGCGCGAGAACCGCCTGTTCCCTTACCTTGTTTATATTCTCTACTACGCCTTCACGCTGCACATCCTGAATCGCTTTCACCTTCCTCACTACATGTCGGGCATCCTTGTGGCTTCACTACTCATCCAGGGTAGTTGCTTCCTCATCAACCTTCGCTGGAAGATTTCCATGCACAGCGCCGGTGCCGGGGGTGTTATCGGTGCCTTAGCAGGCTACAGCATCCTTTTTGCATTTAATCCCATCGGTTGGCTCTGCCTGTGCATCCTCATCTCTGGTCTTGTTGGTAGCAGTCGTATGCTCCTGCGTCAGCACAACCTCTGGCAGGTTATCGCCGGCACCTTCCTAGGGATTGTCGGCGGTTTCATCGGGGTCTTCGTTCTCTTGTGAATAACAAATTGAAGGCTTTTCAGCATTTTTATCATATTATTTATCTCTATTGGTAAATTTCTTTATACCTTTGCCGCCGAATTCAATGTGGATAGATTTGGGCTGCTTGCAACCACAGAAAAAAATGCTAAAAGAACAACCTCGAGAGGTTGATGCATGTTTTCCCCAATGACATCCCATTCATAACTTTAAACTCTAAACTTTAAACTTTAAACTTAAGAATGGGTTACTTATTTACTTCCGAATCCGTGAGTGAGGGCCATCCCGACAAGGTGGCCGATCAGATTAGCGATGCCGTACTCGACAACCTTCTGGCGTTCGACCCTCAGTCGAAGGTCGCGTGCGAGACGTTGGTAACGACAGGACAGGTGGTGCTGGCCGGTGAGGTCAAGAGCCAGGCTTATGTCGATTTACCCGAGATTGCGCGTCAGACCATCCGCCGCATCGGCTACACCAAAGGCGAGTATATGTTCGAGGCCAACTCGTGTGGTGTTCTCTCGGCAATCCATGAACAAAGCCCCGATATCAACCGTGGCGTGGAACGCGAGGACCCCATGAGTCAAGGCGCCGGTGACCAAGGAATGATGTTCGGCTATGCCACCAACGAAACCGAGAACTACATGCCGCTGGCATTGGACCTGAGCCATCGCATCCTGCGCGTGTTAGCCGACATCCGTCGCGAAGGCCGCGAAATGAGCTACCTGCGTCCCGATGCAAAGAGCCAGGTAACCATTGAGTATGATGAAACAGGCGTTCCACGTCGCGTGGACACCATCGTCGTCTCCACCCAACACGATGAGTTCGTACAGGCCCTCGACGGCAATCAGGAGAAGGCCGACCGAGAGATGCTGGACCAGATACGCCGCGATGTTCGTGAGATTCTGATGCCCCGCGTCATCGAAGGCATTCAGAACGAAACCGTGCGCGCACTCTTTGATGACCATATCACCTACCACGTCAACCCCACGGGAAAGTTTGTTATCGGCGGTCCCCACGGCGACACGGGTCTGACAGGGCGCAAGATTATTGTTGACACATACGGCGGAAAAGGAGCTCACGGCGGTGGCGCCTTCTCAGGAAAAGACCCCTCAAAGGTGGATCGCTCGGCAGCCTATGCTGCACGCCATATCGCCAAGAACATGGTGGCGGCGGGGGTTGCTGACGAGATCCTGGTGCAGCTGAGTTATGCTATCGGCGTGGCAGAACCCGTGAGCATCTTCGTTGACACCTACGGCAAGAGCCACGTCAAGGAGTCTGATGGCGAGATCGCCCGCAAAATCAAAGACCTCTTCGACCTGCGCCCGCGTGCCATCGAAGATCGTCTGAAACTGCGCGCTCCCATCTATGAGGAGACCGCGGCCTACGGACACATGGGGCGCCAGCCGCAATATGTCAAGAAGATATTCCGGAGCCACTACGGGAAACCCGTAGCCATCAATGTGGAACTCTTCACATGGGAGAAGCTGGACTATGTCGAGCGCATCTGCGAAGCATTTGGACTATGAAGATTGCCGTCTATTGTGCTTCCAGCACCAAGATTCACGAGGATTTTTTCACTGCGGCACGCCAGCTTGGTGAAGGGCTGGCTCGCCGCGGCATCGGCCTTATCAACGGCGCCGGTCACATGGGACTGATGGGAGCTTCGTCAGATGCGTGCCTAGCGGCCGGAGGTGAAGTGACAGGGGTCATCCCCACCTTCATGGTGGAACAGAGCTGGCATCACACCGGACTCACAGAACTCATCGAGACGCGCGATATGCACGAGCGCAAGCAAACCATTGCTCGTCTGAGCGATGGTTGCATCGCCCTTCCTGGCGGCTGCGGCACGCTGGAGGAACTGATGGAGGTCATCACGTGGAAACAGCTAGGCCTGTACCTCAAGCCCATTGTCATCCTGAACACCCGCGGATACTACGACCCTCTTCTGGCACAGTTGCAGCGCGGCATTGACGAGCATTTCATGGGTGAACGCCATGCAGAGATTTGGCGTGTCGCCTACACCCCCGAGGAATCCATTGATCTGGTCCTATCCACTCCCCTCTGGGATGCCAGTGTCCGCAAGTTTGCTGCGATATGAGCCTTCCCCAACTCTATCTTCACACGGCAGGCGATGACTCGCTAATGGCGGAGAACGGCCTCCTGTTCCGTCCCTCGACCGAGGAGACGGAGGAGGTCGGATCGTGGGGAATGGCAGGCACTCCCATTGGAGAGACGACTGTCCACAGCGACACCTTCATCATCACCCTGCTACTCTCTATCGTTTGCACCATGATCTATTGGCGCAAACGTAAACGTGCGCTGGTTGCAGTGCAGTTTTGCATACTAGGTGCCCTGATGGCGCTCATCGCATCGCACCATCTCCACCTGCCTTGCCCCGTTACACCCGACTGGGTGTTTGTAATAGCCTACGCTCTAATCTTGGGAGCATACCTGGGTGTCAAACAGGTCCTTTACCACTGGGTGCATCATGTCTTTTTCTCAAAAGCTCAGCGAGCCCAATGGCGCCGCTATTATTCCTCCTTACTGATGGTCGAAACGGCAGCCTTTTATCCCATCGTTCTTTTGTTCGCTTTCCTGCCGTTAAACATCATTATCGCCTCCCAAATGTTTCTTCTTGTGTTACTTTTTGTCAAAATATGGCTACTTTGGAGGTGCTTTTCGGTCTTTTTCCAGAAAAAACATGGCTATTTGCATCTTTTTGTGTACTTTTGCGCCCTCGAAGGCACACCCCTGGTGGTTTTAGGTGCCATTTTGATAGAAATAACACGCAGTTTGACACTTATATTGTAAGGTAACGATGATTAAGAAGATATTGGTTTCACAACCCAAGCCCTCTTCAGAAAAATCACCCTATTTTGACATTGCCGACCGTTATGGCGTAGAGATTGTCTTCCATCCGTTCATCAAGGTGGAAGGTCTTTCTGCACGTGAGTTCCGCCAACAGAAGATTTCGTTGCCTGAGCACACTGCCGTTGTCTTCACGTCACGTCATGCCATCGATCACTTTTTCCAATTGGCCAAGGAGCTGCGTTTTGCCGTGCCGGACACGATGAAATATTTCTGCATCACAGAGCAGGTGGCCCTGTATATCCAGAAATATGTACAGTATCGCAAACGCAAGATATTCTTCGGCAGCACGGGAAAGTTCGCCGACCTGCTCCCCCTGATGGTCAAACACAAGAATGAGCACTACTTCATTCCTCAGAGTGATGTTCACAACGACGAAATCACCAACCTGATGGAGAGCAAGAAGCTGCGCCACACAGAAGGCATCATGTATCGCACCGTTGCCAACGACCTGGAGGGCGACCAGCCTTTAGACTTCGACATGTTGGTTTTCTTCAGCCCCAGCGGCGTACAGAGTCTGTTGAAGAACTGCCCCGATTTCAAGCAGGGTAAGGTCGCAATTGCCACATTCGGCCCCACCACCGCTAAGGCGGTGAAAGACGCCGGCCTGCGTCTCGACTTGGAAGCCCCCACGGCACAGTATCCGAGCATCACCTCAGCTCTCAACGCATACATTGCCGAAGCCAACAAAAAGAAATAAAAGCACATAAGAGGTGGACACCGTTCACACCTTTCCCAAAACCGAGCGCTTGTGCAGCCGCAAAGCTATTGAAGCGCTCTTCGCGGGCGGAAACCGATCTTTGTCGGCCTTTCCGCTCCGTGTGGTATATAGGGTTTCCGATGGTGAGTCCACGCAGGTCCTGATGTCTGTCTCCAAGCGCCATTTCAAACATGCCGTGGATCGTAACCGCACCAAGCGTCAGCTGCGCGAGGCCTGGCGGCTACACCGCGACATTCTCCCCCCCCAGCCTAGACTGCACCTGGCCTTCATCTGGCTCGCCGATGAGCTACAACCATCCGACCTCATACAACGCAAAGTCAAGAACCTCCTCCACAGGATAAGGGAACAACTCGCAGATTAGTCCCTCATTCTCACTTTTCATTTTCAATTGCTCCGCCAGCTTCTCATCCTCCCCATCCGCTTCTACCAACGGTGCATTTCACCGCTGACGCCCCCGTCGTGCCGCTACACGCCAACCTGCTCACAATATGCAGTGGAAGCCATCCAGAAGCATGGCGCCTTCAAGGGGCTGTACCTGGCCATTCGGCGCATTCTGCGCTGTCATCCTTGGGGAGGCTATGGCTACGACCCCGTCCCCGACACCTTCCATTGGTAGTCCTCCCCTAAAAAACTTTTGCGGAAAACCCTACGAACCCTCCGGAGCCAAATAGACAAAAGCAGGGCATGGAAAACACGAAGTGCCCGACCTGTGGAGGGGTCGGGCACTTGGGATTGATGAGGGTATCTTGTTTGACGATGACTTCTTACTTAATTGAAAATAGTGTCGATGCATGAATTATTCCCAGTCTGGATGGCCCCATGGCAATATGGTGCTACTGCCAACGATGTGGAGATAGACATTGATTTCTTTGGGAAGCTCATAATCATACACTCTTTCATATTCATCTTCACCTATTTGCTTCGACGTCCAACGCTCGTAGCTGGCAATATACTCTCCATCAATACAGATGGCAGCATCGCCATACCAATAACTGGTCGTGTAGCTTCCTGGCTGAAGAGGACCTCCGCTTTTGCAAGGTGCTCCAAGAACTGAGAATTTTATGCCTTCGAACCCGTCATAATCCCATGAGAAAGTACCATAGATTAGACCGTCTCTCTTCTGGAAACGAGCAGCCCAATTGCCCAACGAGTTGTCACGAGGATCTGGCAAAGTCATCACTGAGGTGAAGATAGGTTCTACACTAGGCTCCGAGCCATAACCATACACACCATATACTATTGGCGGGAAAGTGCGGGTTGTGACCTGCTTGTCAGTGAAGAAATCATCGTGTAGAGTGCCACCCCAACGGACACAGACGCTTATGCCGTCGTATTGAATGTTGCGCCTGAAAGGATCCTGTATGACATGTATGCGCTCTGTCGATTCCTGGTCTCCATCAGAGACTTTCAGGACTATCCAACAGTCGCGGCTGGTTTCAGAATAGTTGGCGGAAGCAATGACTTCAAGTACAAATCCGTCTTCTGTATCTTTGATATTAGCACTACACCATTTAGATTTTTCCGTGTCCTCGAAGTCCACATCAATACTGGACATGTTGCTATAGACTTCAAATTCTCTCACCTCGCCTTCAAACCTCATTAATACCTCCTGCTCTTCGGCCGACACATACGGCTTGATGACTTCCAGATTTTGTTGGATAACGGTAATGTTTTTTTCAACCTCACGTGTCTCGTCGGAAACAGTGACGGTGACGATAGCCTCGCGTGGACGGCTGCCATAGTGATCTGAAGCGTTTAATTCAAAGCATTTGGGATCAACGGTGTAGAGCTTGAGCCAACTCTTGTTGGAAGTGGCTTTAACGTTCGGCAATGCTGTATTCACAACAAGGAAATCCACCGCATCACTGGCGGGGAGATGAATAGACTCCTTGCTCAACTCGAATAGCGCCCGTTGCGTCACCTTCAGCGTTGTGGTAGCGATGCCCTTGCCATCACGGCTAGGAGCCGAAAGGATGACGGTTGCGCTGCGTGGCGTGCCATCATTGGAAGAAACACGCACAGAGAGAGCGGTGCCCTGCAGGTCTACTTTCAGCCAACCGCTCTTGTCTGTATTGTCTGTGATATTGAAATCAACGCCTGCCAAGCTGCTCATCATCTGAAGAACTTCCGTACCACCTTCCTCCGAGAAATCCAGTTCGTTTCGTGAAAGCGAAATACCATCACTATACTGTTTTACTGTGAGGGTATCTGTCAGCCATTCATTATCACTGATCTTCTCGGTGACAACGATTTTGCCTTCTCGGTATTTATTTTTCAGGTTCGCATCGACCTTGACTTCCATCGTTTTATATAGCGAAGAGGTTGTCGGGTGAATCCAGTCTTGGAAAGTGGAGCACGACAATGGTCCTCCAACTGCAGTCTCAATAGTGACGATTTCAGTACCCTCCTCTGCCTCGAAGGTAACCTCAGACGGAGATACTGTCATTTGAAGAGCATCGATACTTAATTTCTTCTCCTCACTATAGATAGGCACTTCCAGCGCATTGAACAGCCAGGTGACAGGACGCACCGTATAAGTACCTGGTTCAAGATTTTTAAACTCTACGTCTACATCGTTGAACGTATTGATGAGATAGGTCTCGTTGCGCTGATTCCATCTTAGAAGCTTTCCTTCCTTATCGTAGAGCCCGAAGCCGATACGCTGGGGCGCAAACACCTCACCGTTGACATTCATCTTGGCGTGAATGGTACGCTGATTGTCGCCAGTTATTTCGTATTCTACATTCGAGAATTCAGGGAATGCTCCGAACTCCATGGCACCTATAGACTTGTTGAAAGTATACTTACGCTCCTTGGGATTTCCTAAAAAGAATTTTCCTTCAAACTTCATCTCATTGTCATAGCAGAACGGGTAAAAAGTAAGTTTCGTATTCTTAAAACCTTCGTAAATACCTTGGCCTGTGAGTGTCTTGAGTACATCCATCGAGAGAGAGGCTGTAAGTTTAGGACCAATATATATTGTATTGCCGATGCTGACTTCAATGAGGTCACTGAAATAGTCTTCCGTGCTTATCTTAAAGGGCATCTTCATACCCATCTGTAACATACCGTTAAGTTCAGCTGTGACAGAGAACGACGGGGCAGCCCAATCCTTGAGGTCGCGCGCAATAAGATCGCCATCAAAATATGGGTGTTCAGAGGAAATCATGAACCACTGATGGAGAAACTTCGATGTAGCACCTATAGTCACTCCTACGTTGAAATGTGCATCACCACGGATAAATGGCTTAGGTGCAGCGTCTAAATACATAATGGGGAAATTGGCTGGTAAATGCAGGCGCGATAGCGTTGTCAACGCCTTAGCCAATACCCCCTTTTCAAGTATGTTGTCAGCCTCGCCAATTGTGCCGTCAATACTGCTTCGCATACTCATTTCTACACGTTCCTGAAGCGACATCTTTAGGAAGAACTTCAATGGTGTGATATTGTAAACCACTTGTGCTTTCATGCCGAAGCCAGCATGCAAATTTATTAGTGCTTTCCATTTGTCAGGCAACTGATAGGAGTCCTCCATATCCGCATTAAACTGGAAGAGGTCGCCGTTCCAGTTGCCCTCGGCACGACGCGGATGTGCGCCTGCCAGACGATGACGCATCATGGCACCAACATCGTCAGTGACCACCTCCTCCACACTGATGAACTGTTCAAACAACTCACCCAGTTTGGTTAACTTGGAGCATAGCACATAAAGGTTGCCGTCAAGCTCATAAGACATGATGACTTTACCGACAAAAGGGGTACCGCTACCTGGCACTCTTGGACATGCCAGCACCTGACCCTCTTTGGGTCGCAGCGGTTCTGGTGTGTTACCGCGCAGAATGAGTTGTTGACCATCGGCACTGACGATATAGTTCGTCAGCCCTTCGTCGTCCATCATACGCACCTCGGGATTATACTTGATCTCCGGCTGCACAAAGCCCACGCTGTCAATGGCCGAGAGCATGATGCGATAGGTAGAGTCCTCCGTGACAATCTCCTGACTCACATAGTCATCCCATTCGATGCCAGCCGTGTCAACGCGTGAGTAGGTGATTTTCTGCACCTGATCGTAGAAGAAGCCGTCGAAATGGCCGTCATTCTGATAGATGTAGAATGCTGCATTTTCGTCCTGCGCCAGAGCAGGATTAATGAATAATGAAAAATGAAGAGTGAAGAAGGACAGCAGTGCGAGGCAGCGCAACCAATTATGCATTATGCATTTTGAATTATGAATTGTCATCATGGTCGCATCAGTTTAATGGATTCATTGTCGCATTTCACCACATATACGCCACGATGACGGTTCTTGATGGTAACCGTGATAGGGCGCAGTCCCTCGGCCGTGTGCTGTTCCAACAGCTGGCCGCTGAGGTCGTAGAGGCTGACGAGTGCGCCGTCCTTCAAGTTGCGGAAGGTAACTGCATCACCTTCGGCATTCACCTGCAGAGAGTGTTCCGTGGGGAGCATCTCCACCTCGTCCGTCACCTTGATATTCTCATAAGTATAACGTAGCACATTGGCAAGCTGGTAGGCAACCGTCGTCGTGTTCGTCTTAATGGTCAGCACGCCATCTCCGAAACTGGTCTCTGGCAGCTGGGCAAGGTCAAAATGCACCTTCTCGCCATTCTTGAGCCACACCACCAGCCGCTGTGACTCGTCATCAGCGCTCGCCACCATCGGCAGCACCAGCGCTATCATTATAAGCAAAACCTTTCTCATAGGACTATAAATAATGGATTTCCAAATACTTTCGCAGCAAATATAAACATCTTCCCCGAATCAGATTCTATTCTCTGTCTGGATGGCCATAGGGGAGTGTGCCGCCAGAGTCCTTGATGCGAAGGAATACGTTGATTTCAACAGGTTCGTCGTCATACCGTATGTGTTCTATGCCTTCGTCGTCTTTATATTTCACCCAATGTGTGTAACCCGAGACATAATTTTGATCTTCATAGGGCTTGCCCCAGTAGTCCCAAGGAATACCCGTGGGATAGGAGAATCCGGCATCGCCAACCCAATAAGTGTCGCCGCGATATGCGCCGTTGGGTTTTATTGGTCCTGACTGCCCGACGGGAGCCCCGTTGAGAGAGAATGAATAGTGCTCGCCGCCGCGGTCAATACTGAAGGAACCGTACATTAGTCCATCTAATGTATAGAAACTGGCATGCCATTTACTATAGCCATCAGTTCCACTGCTGTAGATGGATGCGCCGTCATAACCAGGGGTTCCTGTGCCGTATGCCCCATTGCCAACGGGGAGTGTAACCGAGTGGACTCCTGTTTTGCTCATCATCTCGCTGCGCGCATCTCCACCCCATCGGATGGTGACAGCAAAGCCGTCGTATTCCGTAGGCTGACCGCCAGGCTGGAAGATGGTGACTTCGATTTCAGCTTTTCCGGCTTCGTTGGCGGCAGTGACGGTCATCTGGCACTCGCGATCGCGTCCTGTGTTATTGGTTTGACACCATAAGACGAGGTTCCCTTCATCAGAAATTCGCGGTTTCACCCAGCTCGCCGCACATTGGAATCGCAGGTCTTCCAGGTCCATATTGGTCTCAACATTGAAGGGGTTCTCCCGTTCCTCTCTTGCTACGGTGACCCTTTCTGGGCCTCTGAGATAGGGGAATTCATAGGACTCTCCTTCTTGGAGGACCACTACCGACGCAGATGCCTTCTGACCGTTCTCGCCTTCTGCCGTGATGGTAATGATGCCCTTGCGGGTCTTGTAGCCCTTGTACCTAGTACAACCTACGCTAAAGCCCTCTTCTTCTGGATAGCATGTGAGCCACGGAACGTTCGCCGAAGCGTCTAATTTAGGGAGTGTCGAATTGACGGTGATTTCCTGGTAGCCACCATATTCATTGAATATCAACGTGTCTGGCGATACGGTGATAGATCCGTTCTGGGTAACGTCGATATAGACGGCCACGATGCCGCCTTTTTTCTCGTTGTAAGCAGTCAGGGCTACGGTGGCGGTGCGTGGAGTACTGCTGTTGGACAGCGCCGTGAGCGTGAGCGCCTCGCCGCCCAGATCAACGATTAGCCAGTCTGGATCGCCTTTGGCGTATGCGCGCACATTAGGAAGAATGGTCTTCACCGTCAGGATCTCCGTGCCACCGGCAACGTCGAAATTAACACTCTTCTTGGACACCGTAATCTCTCCATACTGATTGACGGTGAGTGTGTCGCGTAGCGTTTCGCCAGTGCTTAGCGCCTGCCAGACATATACCTTCGCTTTTCGGAAGTCGAAGGTGGGATTTTGCTCCACTTCCACGGAGAGTGAGCTGCCTGAAGGATCGACGTTTGCCTTGATCCAGCTTGCTTCGGTCGTACATTGAACGGGGTCGTTGTAGCTGGTGATGATGCCGACGGGGCGGCTGCCTCCGTCCTCGTCGAAGTCTATGGAGCTGGGGATGACACTGAGCATGGGTGCCCCGATGGCGACCTTCAGCTCTTCCTTATAGACGGGTGTCAATTGTAGCTGGCCCTTCAGGCGGATGACGGGTCGGACACGATAGTTACCGGGTTCCACATCGGTGAATTCCGTGGAGAAGGAATTGAAGGTGTTCAGGAAATAGGTCCCGTCGCTGAACTTCTCTTTGTAAACCCTGTCATCCTTGTCGTAGAGTGCGATACCGATTTCCTGCGGCCAGAACACATCGCCGCTGATCTCTCCAATCGAGGCTGCGATGGTGTTTTTGTGCTCGCCCTTCACGTCGTACGTCAGTCCCTTGATGGTTGGGAACAGGGTCATTGGAATGTCGTAGAACGAGAAGGAACGCGTGTACTTCAGTTCGTGCGACTGTCCGTTCCATAGACGCGGAATGGTCTTTGCCTTAATCTCATTGTCGAAGGAGTAGAGCGAGAGATTGAGCTTCGTGTCCTTGAAGGCCTCATAGAATCCATTCTTGTAATCGTTGGAGGTGGAAAGCAGGAAGCTACCGGTGAGCTTGGGACCACTATAAACCGTTTCGCCAATCTCTGCCTCATAGACTTTCTTGAACCAATCCTCCAACCCCACTTTAAGCTGGAATTTCACGCCAATCTGCGCCATGCCGTTCAGCTCGGCCTGGAGGGCAAAGGTACCCTCCAGACGTTCACCCTTGTCGGCCAACAGTCGGATGTTGATAAACGGAGAGTGGTCGAAGATCTCTATCGACTGGCGGAACACTTTCAGGGCGACGCCTGTGTTGAGCCCCACATTGAGGTGTGCCTCACCCCTGATGAAGGGCTCCGGATTGACCTTGGCATACATGATGGGCATGTTGGCGGGGAATGGGATATGGGTGAAGCGCTTTGCGATGGTTTCCAGTATAGGGATATTTTCTACGCCGAATTCTCCTTCAAGGTGTCCGTCAACGGCAATCTTCGCACCGAACTCAATAGCCTCTTTCAGTTCGGCTTTAAGGTAAAACTCCGTAAGATTGATCTTGTACACGAGCGAGGCCTTGATTCCGAATCCCCCATGAATGACGGTCTGCAGGTTCCAATGTTCTGAGAGATTCCAGTCGTGCTCGAAATCAAAATTGAAGTTCACCAGACCGTAATCCGTGAGGTTGCCTTCGATGCGACGCGGTGGATTGATGCCGGCGATGCGACGACGAACTTCGCCTTGTTCCCGGTTGCTAATCACCTCTTCCACAGAGATGAACTGCTGATACACCTCCGTCGGATCGGTGATATAAGCACATTGAACAATCAGTTGGTCGTCGAACTCGTAACAAGTCACGACCTTGCCCACGAAGGCGGTCAGGTTGCCGTCGATGTCCGGACACGACAGCACATCGCCCTTCTTCGGGCGCAGGGATTCGGGCATATCGGTCGAGAATGTGAGCATCATATCGTCGACTGAAATCAAATAAGCCATCATACCCTCATCACGCATAAAGCGCACTTTGGGATTATACTTGATTTCCGGCTGCACAAAGCCCACGCTGTCGATGGCCGAGAGCATAATGCGGTAGGTGCTGTCCTCCGTGACGATCTCCTGACTCACGTAGTCGTCCCATTCGATGCCGGCAGTGTCCACACGCGAATAGGTGATTTTCTGCACTTGGTCGTAGAAGAAGCCATCGAAATGGCCGTCATTCTGATAGATATAGAAGGCCGCATTCTCGTCCTGCGCCAATGCCGAAGAGGTGAACAGCGAAAGAATGCAAACAATAAAACAGAACTTTCTCATGGCCGCATCAGTTTAATGGATTCACTGTCACATTTCACCACATATACGCCACGATGCCGATTCCTGATGGAAACCGTAATGGGGCGCAGACCCTCGGCCGTATGCTGTTCCAGCAGCTGGCCGCCGAGGTCGTAGAGGCTGACGAGCGTGCCGTCCTTCAGGTTGTGGAAGGTGACCGCATCACCCTCGGCATTCACCTGCACAGAGTGTTCCGTGGGGAGCATCTCTACCTCGTCCGTCACCTTGATATTCTCATAAGTATAACGTAGCACATTGGCAAGCTGGTAGGCAACCGTCGTCGTGTTCGTCTTAATGGTCAGCACACCCTCCCCGAAACTGGTCTCTGGCAGCTGTGCAAGGTCGAAATACACCTTCTCTCCATTTTTCAGCCACACCACCAGCCGCTGTGTCTCGTCATCGGCGCTTGCCACCAGCGGCAGCACCAGCGCCATCATTACAAATAGAATCTTTCTCATAGGGCTTTATTCGTTGAGTTTATCAATTATCAGTTTACAAAGATAGCCCTATTTATGTTAAATAGGGGATGCATAATTGCAAAACATTATCCCAAAATTGCAAAATAGCACTCCTATAATTGCAAAACACTAAGTATTGCTTGGCTTTTATCTGTTTATTGCATACCTTTGCAAGGAATATGATATACGAATTGTTCACATCTCTGCCACTGATGGTCTGTGTGGTGATGGCCATCCAGCTGGCCCTTACATACAGGCAGCGTATGAATAAAACGATACGCTGGCTGCTACGATGGGCTATAGCCACACTGCTATTATACAGCTGCCATTTCATATATTTCAACCATTTCACTGACCTTCTGCCATTTAGTGACACCATCTACGTGACAATGAACTTGATGGTATATCCCTTATTCTTATTTTATATAAGTGAGATTACGGACCGTACACCGCTGTCGCAGCAGAAAAAATTCCTCTGCTTGGTGTTCATTCCACCGTTAATCATCGGAATTATTGTAGGTTGTCTATATGGTGCCATGAATGCAAGAGAAACACAATCATTCATCACAAACTACCTCTATCATGATCGTAACTCGTCCCTCAGCGGGCTGGCGATCGTCCAGGTATGGGTACACCTTGCCTGTCACATCCTCTTTGCCGTACAGGTTGTCATAGTCATCGTAAAAGGATTCCGTCGCATCCAACGATTCAACAACACCGTGCAACAGTTATATGCCGATACAGAATGTAGGGAAATTAAGGCTATACCCACCATTCTTATCCTGTTCATCGTGACATCGCTGCTTTCTACCATCGCCAACGTCATGGGAAGACAGATGTTTGTCGACAGCATCGTCTTAGCACTGCCTTCAGTCGCATTCTCAGCACTTATCTTCGCCTTAACGTGGGTCGGTATGCAGCAGAACTTCTCTATGCGAGACATTCCTGAAGAACATGTGAAAGAGACCGTTGACAACGAGATGATAGCTGCAGATCTCAGTAATACCAGCATACTCATTTATGAGAGACTGGAGGCAATGATGGATGAACAGCAGATCTACCTCCAGAATGACCTGCTACTCAATGATGTCGCCCAGCTGTTAGCAACGAACCGCACCTATCTGCTTCAAGCACTGAGCAGTTGTGCCCACATGACCTTCAAGGAATACATCAACCGCAAACGTATCGCATACGCCGAACAGCTGCTACAAAAGGACCCCTCCATTCCCAAAACCGAGATTGCAACACGCTCAGGCTACAACAGCATGTCCTCCTTCTACCGCAATTTCAGCCTCTATAGGTCCTCCGCACCTTCCTTCGGGCTCCCTTCACACGACCATTCATAAAAATCGCTACGCGCCATCATCTCAAAACCGATGCCCTGAATCGGGGCATCGGTTCGGAAAACATCTGCGCCCAAAAACTATTGCGGAAAACCCTACGAACCTTCCCGCCAGAAGATTTTCCAGCTATTGTGATTCGCTTGCCAATCGTTTAGAGTAGGCCGGCTGGTCGCTGTAGGTGTCGTTGGGATCTTCAGTATTCGTGCCGTCACCTTGGTAAACCGTCTGCCGCACGGTGAGTACCAGCGTGTCGCTCACTTCATACTGATCGGTAGAAGCTTGGCTGTGGGCCAGCAGCGTCACATCCTGCGAGCGCTCGTTGACGTCAAGGTTCTGCTGGCACGACACCACCAGTGTGGGTGTGCCTGTGGTATAGGGCAACAGGGTCGTGGTGACCCACGTGGCAGAGCCGCTCTTGCTTCTCACCTCACTGGACAGTCCTGTGAGACTGATGATCACCTCCGATGCATCGGCGGGCATGTCGCAGGTCAAGGTGAGATGCTTGCCTGCAGGAGCACCTGGGTCTGGCGTGGGCGTAGGAGTCGGAGAGGGCGTAGGCGTTGGTGTCGGGTCTGACTTACTACAGGCCATAAAGATCAGTGCGGCAGCGAATGCTATGGAAAGGATTCTGATTGTTCTCATGTGGTCTTGTTTTTAATATACAACTATTTTCTTGCCGTTCTGCAGGTAGATACCGCGTCTGTTGACGTGGTCGAAGGTGCGGCCCAGCATATCTACATATTTACTATTTATCGATGGACTGGTGACGCATTCGTCAATGCCAGTCTCGTTACCAATGATGATGTAGGATTTAGCCTGAGCGGCCTTGGGCAGGGCCAACCAGGCCTTGTGCTGGCCACCGATGTTGAACGCACCGCCATTAGCCTCGCCCCAGAACCACCCGAATCGATTAGCCAGTGATGTGCCTGAGGGGCCGTAGCTGAGCTTATAGTACAGGTTGTCGCCTTCTACCGTGGTCCAGCCGCCGTTGTCGCTGCCGTGGAGGAGGTTGGTGCTGACGGCAGAACCGCCGGACACGCTGGTGAGCGTGAAGGTGGCGGCACGTTTGGGCGTAGTCTCAATGAGCACCGCCGTGGCGGCGGGGATGATGCCGTCAGCCAGCTGCTGATAGGTCAGGTGACCGCCGCTGAGTCCGCTCACTACGCTCGCTGTAAGGCCTTCGGGCAGGGTGTAGGCATGCTGTGAATCGTAGAATGTGCAGTAGCCGGCATCCGCCGTACGGATGGTGATGGTGACGGTCTCCTCGGGCTTGTTCTGGCGTATGCGGAAGAAGAAGATGGCCTCATCGCTGTCCTCCAATCCTTCAGCCACCGCCATGCAGCGCAGCGTGACATCGTAGGTGTCCTGTTCGAGGATGATGCCCTTGACGGGGTCATAGACGCGGAGTGTGCCGCTGTCGCTGCACAGGCAGCTGCCATCGAGGGTGTAGATGATGGAGGCGCCGGGGGTGGTGGTGCTCAGGTAGAGGCGTGTACCATAATCCACCTCCGAGTCAGAGAGGATGGAAGCCTTCGGCTCGGCACAGATGAAGTCGTTTTTCTCCTTCACGCCCACCATGACAAGGTTCTCCACATCGTCCTGCTCTATGGCGAGGCGCAGGCCCGTGGTGCCTAAGAGGCTTCCGGTGATGGTGATGGTGGCCTTACCGTCGGCACCGAGCGTCACGCGCTGCACGTCGGTTTTAGCGATCTCTTCGGCCATCGAAGTGATGGTGAGCACTTTCCCGCTGGCTGCCGCTGCGGGCAGTGCCTGTACGGTGATTGTCTGCTTTTGTCCGTAGAGCATGGTCACGAGCGAGTCGGCAGCAATGGTGTCCACGACCTGTTCTACGTCGAAGGACTGTGTGTAAGCCTCGGCCATGGAGATGCCGGCATAGCTCTCAACAGCAGCAGCCACGGTCAGGGTCAGCTGCTGGCCAAGCGCGAGCGGCTCGGTAGGCACAAAGCGCAATGTGCGGACATAGGCAACGGAGTCTGGGCTCCATGTCTGGTCGAGCATCTGAAGTGTGCCCTCCAGCACCTGCTCACCACGTGTGACGGTGATGGCTTCGGTGGTCAGCGTCTGTGGGCGCATCCATTTGTCGAAGCTCATGTTGATACCCTGCTCCGTAGCTCTAGCGCGCTGCACCACGGGTTGCGTGAACTGACTCATCGGCACATTGATGTCCAGCTGCGGCGGAGGCACGGGCAGCCACTCGGTAGTGGTTGTCTGGTAGCCCTGCTTCTCGAAGCGTACCTGCCACAGGCCTTGCGGCACATCCCAGGCATACTCGCCGTTCTCGTCGGTGAAGAGCGGATTCTGCTGAGCGTAGTCCTCGGCGTTCCACACGACGGTGCGCTCGCGCTTGTCGCCATACATGTCCTCATACTCTTCCTTGTAATAGATTGTAGCTGTAGCGCCCTGTACGCGATTGTCCGCCACGGCCTCATAGACGTAGCCGGAGGGGTCGAGGATGGGCGTTGAGCCTCCGGGGAAGTCGCCTCCGTTGCGTCCGCCACGGTTGCCGCCGCGGTTGCCGCCACGGCGTCCGCTGCCATTGCCGCTGTCGCCGCCGTCGTCGCCACCTCCGGGCTTGGGTCCGCAATTGGCGCCGTCGCCTCCGTCGTCGCCTGTGAGCCAGCTGAGGAAGTTGAGGAGTCGTCGTCCGGCCTTGGTGTTGCGCTTGAAGAGGTTAGCCCCGGCTTTTCCGCTGTCGATGTTGTAGTTGTCGCCATCGTCGCGCCAGCATCCATCGACTTCGTCGCCGGGCTTGAGGTCGCGCTTCTTGCACTCGAGCTGGTCGCGCTTGTAGCGTGCTCCTTCCATGAATGCCTCGACCTTGTCGCCCCGATACTGTAGTGTGAGATAGTTGGCTGCGACGAGTGCGCAGCTGATGGCGAGTCCGGCTGCTGAGACACCTCCGGTGAGCGGTATGCCTACCAGGCTGGCTACGGCTACGGTGAGGCTGGCTACGTCGGCTGTGAGTGCGTTGATATAGAATACGCTTGTTGCGCGGGCGTTCTGGTAGATGTCGTCAAGGAGCTGGTCGGCGAGGTCCTGTTCGCGTGGACAGGGGTCTGGCACGCTCTTGTAGATGTTCTCGAGGTCCTTGAATTCCTTGACCATGTCCCTGGCGTTGCGCCACATGCTCATGATGGAGAGTGCTCCGCTGCCCCAGTCGCCGGCCTTGAGGAGCTTGAGTTTGTCGATGGCCCATCTGAGGCTATAGCGTAGCTTGTAAACTCCCTTGAGTGCCTGGAAACCGGGTCCTATGTATTTGGAGTGTATGATTCCGAGTGGGCTGTTGATGTATGCCCAGTAGGCTGCATTGATGAGTGAATACTTGTCGTCGGCGTTATGCAGTAGCATTTCCAACTTGGCGATGCACTGGTCGAGGCCTCCCATGACGAGGTTGAGCTCGTTGAAGTTGTCGTCGAGGAGGTCGTAGATGCGGGTGACGGTGGTGGTGAACCAGTCCTTGACGGAACGCTGCTGTACGTGGAGGGGATCGAAGTGGCGTGCCCTGGTGGTGTTGATGGCAGCGAAGTCAACTGTGATGCGTATGTCCTCGGTGAGGCTGACGAGGCTCATGGTCTCTGCGGTCTGCTTGATATAGAGTGGCTGTCCGGTGGTCTGCATCTCGTCGTAGCCATCGGCGAGGAGGCTGGCGCGTGTGAGTCCGGCGGCAGTGGTGACGGTGAGTCCTGGAATCAGCTCCTTGTTGGCGGGGTCGAAGAGGTCGACGGTGAAGAACTTGTCAGCGATGGGGGTGTTCTGGCTGACGAAGGCCTCGGCATCGGCAATGAGCTGCTTGAGCTGTTCGTCGTCGAATGTGAAGTCCTGCATGAGTTCCTCGATGCGGCTGAAGTCGTCGCCGGTGAGTTGGCACATCTGCATGAGAAGGGTGCGCATCTGGGCTGAGGCCTCCTCGCCGTGCCGGTCCTGATCGAGCAATGCCTGCATCTTATCCGTGAGTGCCTTTATTTCAGCATCTATGCGCGCGGCGGCGGCCTTCCATCCGTTAAGGTCGCTGACGAGACTGCCCATCACGCGTCCGTCGGTGAGGGCAGGCTGCCGGCACGTGACCTCGACGTGTATGTTGTTGGGCAGTGAGGCCGTAGTGAAGTAGTCCTTGGCCACCCAGCGGTTAAGGGTCTTATCATAGACGCACTGCAGCTTGCGGTAGCGGTCGGCCCCTGTGGTGAACACCCAGAGCATGACCTGGCTGACGGCTGTTGTGTCATTGTTGGTGAGGTCAATGGTGAATGTGATGTCTGTGGGTACGCCCCGTAGGTTGGAGAAGTTGTATGACTTGGCCTGCGGCTGCATGGTCTGGTAGTCCCAGACGAAGCGTTCGGTGTACATGTGTACGGGGTGATAGTTGAAGAACGTCATCTCGACGGTCTTGGGTGTTATGTGCTGCGGGTTGTACACCACCATTGCCTCGGCTGTGGTGATGGTCTGTCCGTTCTCGGGAATGGTGATGTTGGCGTTGATGAGGTGTGTAGAGTTGCTGATCAGCGGGTTGCCCCAGAGGTTGCATGTGACAGCCCAGTCGCCGTTGGGGCTTGCGATGGTGGTGGCGATGAGGTGGCTGAGGTTGTCGAAGACCTCGACGGTAGAGCCGGCAGGTGCCTGTCCGCTGACGACGAGCTCGGGGGTGGACACCTCGAGGGGAGCGAGGAGCGTGGCATCGTCGATGTAATAGGCATCGGTGCAGAGGTACTCGGTGTATGTCTGGCCGCGATACTTGAAGGTGACCTGCACGGTAAGGGTGGCGTCATCGGTGGCCTCGCGTGCCATCCAGCACTCACGGATCTGGCGGGCATAGTCGCGACCGAGGCCTACGCCGGTGCCGTGCTGACCGAAGGTGTAGACGCTGCCTCCCAGCATTGTTGAGCCGTTGACGTAGGCCGAGTGTGCGGTGTTGGATGCCACGCTGCGGGTATTGATGACGACATCGCTCACCTCGGCTGCATATTCCTCGCGGAAAGCAACCTGGAGGCGCAAGGTCTGGTAGCTGCCTACGACGAGTTCGGTCTTGCTGAGATTGAGATACGTACGGCTGTTGTCGATGAAGCGTTTTATGGTGGAGCGCACGGCGGGTACAGCGTCCCATGAAACGTGGCTGCCACGTGTGTCGCTGACGCTGAGGGTGTTGCTGACGTAGTCGGTGCCCTCGGTGAGCAGCCGTTGCACGTCGGCCATGGTGAGGAGTGCGCCAAGGAGTGTGCTGAGGTTGCCGTCGCCCTCGGTGAGTCCCACGACGGTGTAGCTGCCTGCCGAGAGTGGTTCGGTGAGGGCTATGAAGCGGTCGTCCTGCTCCACGCCGCAGCGGTAGCGGTTGACGAGGTGGCCGTCCGGGCCGAATAGCAGGACGTAGGTGCCACGCGTGGGTGTGCTCACCTGTATGCAGCCGCGTTCGTTCAAGGGAAGGGTAAAGCGAAGCAGGCTGTCGGGATGTTCGACGGTTGCTGTGGCGGTAGCGGGCGACATCTCTTCGCTGACATCGGAAACGGTCAGTTCGAGACGTGTGCCGACAGGGACGGGTTTACCGAGACGCAGGCTGGTGTCGCTGAGGCGCGCCACGTCGGTGATGTCCTCTCCGGTGGTGGCATTGCGCAGGCTCATGCGCAGGGAGGTGCCATCGGGCAGTCCGGGTGTGGTGGCAGGGGCCTCGTCGTCGAAGGCTACCTCGGTGAACGTATAGTCCACGCTGCACCATTGTCCCTGATTAGGTAGCATGTTGATGTTCAGGATACCGTTGGGACGCACTTCAACACGACGTGTCTGGGTAGTATACTGGCCACTGCGATCGCTGACTGTGATGTCGTAGAGGCCCTGCGGAAGGCCTTCCAGCTCGCCGATCTCAATGTAGTTAAACCAATTTCTGGGATCGGGGTCGTTGATGCTGGCGTCCGGGACGACACCGCTGTAGAGGTGGCGCTGTCCGCTGGAGAGGGGCTGTGTGAAGCTGATGGTGTAGGCAGAACCTTTTAGGAGAGGATGTACGTTGACCTGATAGCGGCAGCGCGGCACCTCAATGAATTGATAGACATAGGTGAGCATATCATCGGTGACGGTGATGCTCAGCGTGTCCTCCATCTTGTAGTATAGCCACTGTTCGGTGTTGTCGAGGCGGACGACGGCCTGCAACTGCTGGCCGCTGACGACGCTGTGAACGGTGGCGCCATGCTCGATGAGATTGCCTTTCTCGTCGTTCCATGTGATATGGATGCTGGGATCCTGATAGTCGTAGTAGAACCCACGACTCGTAATCAGTCGCAGGTCGTGGGGCCAGTGTATGTCCGTGGAGGCGAAGGTGACGGTGTGGCCGCCCTCAGCGACAAAGACATTCTGCTGCTGGGCCAGCACCATGCCGCGACCGTTCACGAGGCGGACGTCATAGACGGTGCTCACGGGCAGCGAGCGGAAGATGTAGTCCTTGCGGCTGCCTACGACCATGCGGCGCACCTGATGCGTCTTGGTGTTCTCCAGCTCGATGGTCATATTGCGCAGCAGGGGCAGCTCCTCATTGCTGATGGCGAGGGTGACGCTCAGGGGTGCGGCATTCTGGTCGATGGGCAGGATGGTGAAGTCCTGCCACACCGGGGCCTTCTGATAGAGAGGCAAAGCCTCAGCGGGGACAAAAACGGTCATGTCGGGATTGGTGAAGCAGGGGCTGTCGCCGTTGGTGCTGATGACGGGCGGCGTCACGGCAAAGCACGTCAGGTTCTGCAACGGTTTGTTGTTGAAACCGAAGCCATTGATGGTCGTCAGTGTGCTGGGCAGCAGCACGTCCGTGAGGGAATTGAGAACCGGGTCAAACCACTCGCGATAGCGCCAGTAGCCGATGTCAGCAAGCGTGGTACGGCTGAGGTCAAGGACCTGCAAATTGGGATAGACGTCTAAGCACTCCATCGTCGTAGCTGTCATGAAGGTGCCGCTGACGATGACCTTCACCAGCAGGTCGCGCTCCGCCTCGGGCACGGTACCGCGGAAGGCGTCACTGGCGCCGCGCTCAATATTATCTACGATAAGCGTGCCGGTGGCTGCATCCCAGGCATTGGGCTGCGGGTTGGGGTACGGTATGCCATCGGGGTCGTAATCGAAGTGCTCGGCCAGTGTCACGTCATGAGCCGGCATGACGAAGTCGGCACGGTCGAAGTTGCCGTTGCGGTCGTTGGTGATGAGTATCTCCACATCACTGCCGCCAACTTGGGTGATGTCGCCCCGGAAGCGGTAGTAACCGCCTGCACCCCAGACAACAAAGGAGTTGTTCTGCGGGCGCAAACGCACCTTGGTGCCTGCCGGCAGGCTGATAGAGCTGGGCACGGAGTAGAGGGTCTGACCGTCGAGGTTGAAATAGCTATTGGTTTCGCCGTTCAATACGCTAAATTCATTGCACAGGCCCTCGGGCATGGAAGTAAGCGTCAACGTGTAGCGCGGCTCTTGGGCTGCAGCGGTGAAGGTGAACAGCAGACTGGCTGTCAGAAGTAAAGAGGTGATGAGACGTCGGTTCATGGCGATTCTCTTTATATTATATACTAAGGTGTGTAGTGATTACTTAATGATGAGCTTGCGACCGTCTCGGATATAGATACCACGCTTGGCGTTCGCGACGGGACGCCCTTGCAGGTCGTAGAGGGTTGAGCACGTTGAGGACTGGGCGCTGGGCAGAGCAACAGATACGGCATCGCTGCCGAGGCACAGTTCGAAGCGGGTGAGATGAGTGCCGGCATCGGTGGTGAAGCTATAGGGCGCATCGTCAAGGCTGACAGTGATGCCTTCCTCATGATCTATGAGCTGCGCAGACTGAGAAGCCTCGCCACGGACGCGCAGGGAGATGGAATAGGTGCCGGCCTCAGGAACGGTGTAGCCTAGGGTGACAAGGCCGTTGTCGAGCGGACGCTCGTTGATGGCATATTGCACACCGCCGGCAAGGGTGAAGAGCGTGGCTGAGGAGGCGGCACGCTCGTCGATAAGAGACGCGTCGGGCGTCCCGGAGAGCATCAGTGGAGCATCCTTTCCACTATCGTAGGCCAAGGTGGCCTGTGGGTTCACGACCACACGGGTGCGGGCAACAAGCGTGTCGCAACCGCGCTCTGTGTGATGCTGTAGCGTAGCGTCATACACCGTGCGCTGGCGGTGCATCTGCGCACGGAGCCGTTGGCGGGCGGCAGCGGACTGATGGTTGATGGTGGCGTTCACCTGACGCCCGATCTGTCCGAAGCTGAGGGTGGGTTGCGCCTCGGTGTACTGAATGAAGAAGCCTTGCAGGGGACGGAGCACAAAGTCATCATCGAGCGGGCTGAGAACATCGAAGCCGTTATTGCCCCGATAGATGAAGATGGGCTGCTCGGTCTGCAGATGGCGGATGTCGAAGTAGCTGAGCCAGGGATTGCCCACAAGGTTCCATCCGCGATTATGCTCGAATTCACCGCGGCTGTCAGTGAGGGGCAGCGTAACGTCGTCGGAGCGGAACACGTAGGTGTTGGCACCCTCTTCCGAGCGGAAGAACAGGTCGCACCGCTCCTGCCGCGCCCACTCGCCATATTCATCGCGGGCTACGGCGTAGTCATGGCGGAAGAAGAAACCCTCGCCGGCGCGCAGCGTCTCATCAGGTCCTACGGTGCGCCATGTGTGGGCAAAATCACCGGTGGCACGCGCCTGACTGTCATAGCGTTTGATGACGAAGGGCGTGTTGGGATACAAGGTCTCGATGTCGCTCATCTTCATGTCGGCGGCCGGCGTCATCAGCCACCAGGTGCTAACGGCGCTGTAGGGCTGCATCTGTAGGGTGACACGGCGGGCGCTGATGTCGCCGCCATGGTTGATCATCGTGGGCATAATGTCCTCGTACCACGGGCCTATGTAATACTGGTGGGTGTAGGTGTCGGCCTTGAGCGAGCCGCCCGACTCCACGAGGAGCTTGCCGCTGCAGTACCAGTTGGCACCATTGTTCCATGTCACCAGCACGTTGCGTTCACGGTCGCCGAACGACTGGTTGGCATCGAAGACTTGCTCCTTAGGCACGACGACAAGCCCCGGATCGTAGCCTCCTTCAATGGGCAGTATCTTCTCTGAAAGGTACATATCTTGGAAGCGATCCATCCAGACAGTGAGCGAGGCCTGCGGCACTAAGATGGTGGTTTTCCCCAAAGGGCCTATTCTTTCAAAGGCTCCCTCTGGTGGCAGCAGCATGCGGAAGGTGACACGCTCCAAGTACGGGATGCGATCGCCCAAGGGAAAGCCGACGAAGTATTTAATGGTGCTGGGAATATCGACCGAGCGCAGGCTGTCGGTTTCAAAGCAGCGGTCGCCTAAGTAGGTAACACCCTCGGGTACCACGACGTGGCGCAGTTTTGTAAATCGGAAGGTGGAGGGCTCATAGCGGGTGACTAACGGTGGCAGCGTCACCTCTTCCATGGGACATTCGTAGAAAGCCCACGCCCCTATCTCGGTGAGCGAGACGGGCAGGTCGATGTTTTTCAGTTGTTGGCAGCTGTGGAAGGCGTCATTTAGTATCTTGACGGGTGCCGTAGGCATGACAACGGACGAGAGGTTCTCGCAGCCGCTACAAAGGTACTGATTAATTACCTTCAAGTCCTCGGGTAGGGCGATGCTCTGCAGCTGTTTGCAGTCGGCGAAAGCAGAACTGCCAATCTTCTTCACATTGCTGCCGCGCAAGTCCACGCTTTTCAGCTTCTGACAGTTCTGAAAGCTATTGCTGGTAATCTCGGTAAGCCGGGATGGCCATTTGGCGGTGGTGATCTCGGTGATAGCGGTGCCCCGGAAACAGCCTCCGCCTATGGACGTGACATTTTCGGGGATGTTGAGGTCCGACAGCTGCGAACAGCCACTGAACACGTTATCGTAAAATGCCGTCACCGAGGCGGGGATGTCAACATGCTGGAGCGATGCGCAGTCCTGGAACATCTCATCATACAGGATGGTGAGGTTCTGCGGCAGGGTCACATTGATGAGGCTGGTGCAGCCCTTGAACCAGCTGTTGTAGTAGTTATTCGTCCATATCTCTATCTCACGAGGCATCACCACAGTGGTGAGGGTGGTATTATTGGCAAAAGCGCTGTTCTTGATTACTTTGCAGCCCTCGGGCAGAGTGATGTGATTCAGTGCGGTTGCGTACAAGGCGGCGAAACTAATCTCTTCCAAACTATCAGGTATGGTGAGGTCCGTAAGGCTCTTGCAACCGTTGAAACAATCGCTGTCGAAGAGCTTCACCTTGGGGCTCATGGTGACGCGCGTAAGGTTCTCGCATCCACAGAAAGCCTGGTTACTGATAATCCTGACCGATTCGGGCAAGTCGATGCTCGTCAGCCACTTGCAGCCACAGAACGAGCGGTAGCCCACCTCAAAGGGTGCTGTGGGGCCTACGAAGCTCTCTATGCTGTCGCAGCCCTCTAAGCTGAGATAGGTGGTCAGTCCGGGCGGCATGATGATAGAGCGCAGGCGCCGCTTATTATAGCTGACGTAGAAGCGGTCGCTGTTGTCCTCAGATTCCACTTCACCCAGATCGAGGTACATGATGTTGTTCATCATGTATTCGAAGACATTGCGGTCAGCGCCGCCAAGACGGCCCGTCACCTTCAGGTGGGTCACTTGCAGGCACGCCTCGGCACTACCTGTGGCTTGGATGAAGCGCTCGCCTAACTGGCCCGGCTCATCACAGTGGATGATGATCCACGGGTCGTCAGCCTGCGCCAGCGTCATGCCCGTGGACATGCTAAGCAGGCAGAGAAAAAAGAAGAGTTTGCTATTCATTTCCAATGATGTTGAGTGTTATTTTTGCGCAAATATAGGGAGCATGTCCGAGAAAGGACTTGCAAAATCACAAAATCGACTTGCAATTGTGATTTTGCAAGTCGGTTTTGTGAAATGAGGCGCTGGATAAGGGAGTTATTTGTCGGCCATCCAGTCCATAGGTGTGGTGCCTGTGACAGTCTTGAAGGCACGGAAGAAGGAGGACTCAGACGAGAAGCCCGACGCTGTCCACACCTCCGACAGTTTCAGTCCGCTGTTGCGGCTGAGCAGCTGCTTGGCGTGTTCCACGCGGTAACCATTGACGAATTGTGTGAATGAGCAGCTGCGGAGATTCCTGATGCTATTGGAAATGTAGGTGCGGTTGGTATGGAGGGCATCGGCCACGTCCTGCACCTTCAGCTCGCTGTTCAGGTAGGGCTGTTGCTCTTCCATGTAGCGGCAGATGCGCCCCATAAGTTCCAGGTTGATGACGGCGCTGTCCCCTGCCACAGGCGGTGCCGTTGTTTCATCTGCTACAGGCTTGTGTCTGTGGCGAAGCAGGGCAATGGACGCCACAATCGTTGCCAGGAGCGCTGCGGCCAGCAACCAAAGCCACGAGAGAGCACGCGAGGAGGCAGCTTCCTTCGTCCCGACATGCAGCAGCAACACCGTGCTGGAGGTGTCATAGTTGTTGTTGTGTGCCTCGATGCCGCCAACGAGCATGAGTTCGCCATCGTCGGTCAACACGGGCTGGTAGCGTCCTACGACATCCTGTGGCTCACTATATAATAAGGTAATGGCAGCAGGGACGGAACTGTAGTCGATGGCAAGCACATAAAGCCGGTGGTCTTGGGCATCCTCCCCGTAGCCCACGAGGTATGCTTTCCCGGCAAGGCGGTCAGCAACCACGTATGAGAACCAGTCTATCCGGCCCCACTGGCTCCGCATCGGCAGCGGAACTGTCGTCGGGAGTAGCGAGAACTCTTCACCCTCCACACGAGCTATCGCCATCACGCTGTCACCACGGGAGATGCGAATCAGGCTAACGTACTCGTCTTTCGTCTCGTCGCCGATGAAACCCGTATTACCACGAACGCCTACTTGACTCCCGAACGGGCGCCACGTCTCAAAGAGAGGCACCGTAAACGGCGCGCCTTTCAGGCGGTCGATGATAATGGTGTCGAAGCGCTCTCCATGATAGTCATGGTCGCTGAACACAATGGCATTGTCGCGCGAAGTTCTTAGGATATAAGGCAGGGAGCGATGTTGGGCCACAGGCTTCACCAGTTTGTTCTGCCGACTGCCGTCGTACAGTTCTATGGCATCATCCTGGTACCAGTTGCCACTGATGACAATGTGCCCGCTGTCCATCGGGAGTGTATTGGCAAAACACCGCTTCTTCTCGAGGCAACCGTAGCCCCTGAAACGGTGGGCGACAGGGTCGTACAGCTCAATGGTGAAGGTCTGACCGATACCCAGCTCCTTCTCATGGCCTCCCGCCAGCAGTACCTCGCCCGAAGACGTCGTGACGGCAATGCTTTGGTCATGGGGGTAGGTCATCGTCATCAAATGCCACTCACCGCCACTAAAATACTCTGCCGTGTTTGTCGGCACGAAACCGTTTGTGTGGCCACCGGCCGCTACCACCTCACCGTTTACGCAGAACACCGAGTGTCCGATGCGGGGGACGTTGAGGTCTGGCAGCCGCTCCACCTCCATCTTTGTCGTTGGACAGGCCGATACCATTGTGCCCGCCTCTTGAGCCACAGCTAATAGTGGAGCGGAACACGACAGCAGCAAATGAAAAAAAGTATTGGCGAATGAGAACATCTGGTGACTTTAATGGTTCGCGCCGCAAAAGTAGCGATAATAATTAAAAGAGAAGAAGAGAAAGGAGAACTTTTTGAGCAGCGAGTGCCATAAAACATGTTTTAATGGCCAAGTCGAGAATAAAGTCAGCAAAGCAAAAAAATATTGACTCAAGTCTCGCATGTCATGTTTACCACGGAAATACGCGGAAAAAGCGCGAATCTTCTGAAATATACGGAATGAGCCAATGGGATTTCCGTGTTTTCCGTGATGTTTCCGCGTTTTTCCGTGGTTCATGAAGGACTTACGAAAGTTAAATTATTGAAAAGAAAAAACTTTTTTGAAAAACCCTACGAACCCTCCGCTGCTGTCTATATGCCGTTCTTCAGGAAATCTTTCACGGGAACGTGAAGAATGCCTCATACTTACTGGAATCCATGAAAGGACGATCCTATGTTTGGAGGCGATGGAGCATGATGTACAGACTATTTCATCATGAAGTGTTGATTATTCCATCATGATGGAATGATTGTTCAATCATGATGGAACGATTATTCAATCATGATGGAATAACCGAAAGAATAGGATGAGCTGGGTTGAGAACGAGGACAGAGGAGGTAAAGGGATATTATTCCCTTTTCTTTGGGATTCAGAAGAAATGGTGTAACGTTAGGGGAAACTCCATAGAAAACGTACGAAAGATAGTACGAGTACGAAAGAAGGGCACCCGATGGGGTGGCCTTCTTGTGTTGCGAAGTAGCGGGAATCGGGATTGAACCGATGACCTCATGATTATGAATCATGCGCTCTAACCAGCTGAGCTATCCCGCCATCTTTCGGAAATGCGGGTGCAAAGGTACGTCGTTTTTTCGGAACCACCAAATTTTTAAGCCTCGAATCTGACGAAAACAACAAAAAAAAGATAAAACGCAGCTCATTCAAAATAGAAGGAGAGGACTATCATGCTGGCGCGGCCACGGTCGAGGCTGTTGGTGAACTTCATCAGCGTCTGGTCTATTAGGTCGGTGCGTTCGTGGACGATGATGTCGCGCAAGCCGAAGCAGAACTTCAACTCTGGAATCAACTTGAAGTAGGGCAGGTAGATGTCGCATCCCAAACCGATTTCGATGTAGCAGTCGAAGAGTTCTGTGAGCAGGGCATTGTGCTTGCGAGCAGTGAGGTCAACACAGGGTGACACTCCCAGACAAGCGTAAGGGCGGAAGTTGTTGTAGCGTGGCGCTGCCATCTTCAGCGTGAGCGGCAGGGAGATGTAGGTGGACTTGATATTCTGGGTGGAATCCCGGCCGCTGATTTGCTCGTGGAAGACCACGTGCTTCTGGCCGAAATGCAGCGAGGGTTGCAGGCGCAGGCCAAAGGTCTTGTTCAGGCGCAACTCGCCCAGCACGCCCACGGAGAAACCGGGCTGGTAGTTGTCGATTTCTGTGAACCACTGCTGTCCTGTAGCAGGATCGATATAGCCATTGTTCGTCACCTCCATATCCATCATGTTCAACCCTATGAAGAAGCCGTAGTGCAGGCGGCGGTTATCCAGATAGGGGCGATGCTGGATGCGGGGCTCCTGCGCTGCGGCGGGCAGCACAGTGAGGGCGACGAATAGTATGACGAGCGCGCGTTTCATCTTCTATATAACGCATGGGCGTGGGCTTTTATTGTGCTGGATGCATCTTGAGGAGGAGCATGAAAGGCTGAAAAGCAGCGCAGAAGTGCAGATTTTCATGTTTTTTCTTGCACAATCACGAGAAAAGCAGTACCTTTGCAGCGCAAAAGAAACGTAGCGAGGAAGCGAGGGACCCACGAGGTTCTTCGCTTCACTCTTTCAAAGAAGCTTAAACGTTAAACGAAATTACTGAACGCTAAACGAAAAATCGCATGATTGACAAGGCAACAGTGCAAGCATTGGTTGAGCAATGGCTCGAAGGGAAAGACTACTTTCTGACAGACCTCACGGTCACCCCCGACGACTGTATCACCGTGGAGATTGACCAGGCCGAGGGCGTATGGATTGAAGACTGCGTGCAGCTCTCCCGCTTCATCGAGGAGCACCTCTCGCGCGACGAAGAGGACTACGAACTCGAGGTGGGCAGCGCAGGACTGGGACAACCCTTCAAGGTGCTGCGCCAGTGGCAGAACCACGTGGGCAAGCAAGTGGAGATCCTCACCAACGACGGTCGCAAACTCAAGGGTACGCTCCGCGAGGCCGACGCCGACCACGTCGTCATTGCCGTTCGACAGAAGGTGCAGGTGGAGGGCAAGAAACGCCCCGTCATGCAGGACGTTGACACAAACCTCTCGATGGCCGATGTCAAGAGCGGAAGGTATGTCATTGACTTCAAATAAGAAATAATAAATGATAAATAATAAATAAGAATGGCAAAGAAACAAAACAATGCGCTCATTGACACTTTCGCAGAGTTCAAAGAGACAAAAAACATTGATCGCGCCACACTTGTGAGCGTGCTTGAAGAAAGCTTCCGTAACGTCATCGCCAAGATGAAGGGTACGGACGAGAACTACGATGTCATCGTGAACCCCGATAAGGGTGACTTCGAAATCTACTGCAACCGCACGGTAGTGCCCGACGACGAGGTGACAGACCCCAACATGCAGATCTCGCTGACCGAAGCCCGTCAGATTGCTGACGACTATGAGGTTGGCGAGGACGTGTCCGAGCCTGTCGATTTCTCCAAGTTCGGTCGCCGCGCCATCCTGACACTGCGTCAGACGCTGGCCTCACGCATCCTGGAGCTGGAGCACGACGCACTCTACAACAAGTACAAGGATATGGTGGGCGAGATTATCTCTGCCGAGGTCTATCAGGTGTGGCACAAGGAAGTGCTGCTGCTGGACGAGGAAGGCAACGAACTGCTGCTGCCGAAGAATGAGCAGATTCCTGGCGACTTCTTCCGCAAGGGCGAGCCCGCTCGCGCTGTGGTAGCCCGCGTGGACAACAGCACCGGCAACCCCAAGATCATCCTCTCGCGCACCAGCCCTGTGTTCCTACAGCGCCTGCTGGAGGCCGAGGTGCCCGAGATTGCAGAGGGTATCATCGCCATCCGCAAGATCGCCCGTGTGCCGGGCGAGCGCGCTAAGATTGCCGTCGAGAGCTTCGATGATCGCGTGGATCCCGTAGGAGCTTGCGTGGGTGTGCGCGGCAGCCGTGTTCATGGCATCGTGCGCGAACTGAAAGGCGAGAATCTCGATGTCATCCAGTGGACCAGCAACCCGCAGCTGCTCATCGCACGCGCCCTGGGTCCCGCTCAGATCAACAGCATCAACCTCGACCAGGAGAGCAAGCACTGCGAGGTCTATCTCGATCCCGATCAGGTCAGCCTGGCTATCGGCAAGGGTGGTTTGAACATCCGTCTGGCCTCCATGCTGACAGACACCGTCATCGATGTCTATCGTGAGGTGCAAGGTGGCGAAGAAGAGGAGCTGGAGGACGACATCTACCTCGACGACTTCAAGGATGAGATTGACGAGTGGGTAATCGAAGAACTGAAGAAGAACGGCTGGAGCACTGCCCGCTCCGTGCTCGAAGCCCCCCGCGAGATGCTCATCAAGAACGCCGACCTCGAAGAGGAGACCGTTGACGAAGTTCTCAACATCCTGCGCCAGGAGTTCCCTGAGGAAGAGGAAGGCAGCGCTGCCGAGAATTGAAAGATTGAAACATTGAAACATTGAAGGTTACAAAGACCTCAAGCGTAAACTCTCAATTCGACTCAATGATATCCATTCTTTCAATATTTCAATATCTCAATATTTCAATTTCAATTCGTTATGCCCATAAGAATAAATAAAGTAACAAAAGAGTTCAGCGTAGGGTTGCAGACCCTCGTTGACCTCCTCAATAAGAAAGGCTTCACTGATGTGGAGGCCAACCCCAACGCCACCATTAGCGACGAGCAATATGCTGTGGTGCAGGCTGAATTCAACAAGGAAATGAACAAGGGCCTGCGCATCCCCACTCCACAACCTGCGGCTCGCAAGGTGAAAGAGAAGAAGGAGACCATCGTGCTCACAGAAAGCGGCGAGGCCCTGCCCTTGACAGAGGTTAAGAAGCCGAAGGTGGTTGGACGCATTGATCTCGATGCCAAAAGCAACGCCCCTGCCGAAAGCAAGCAAGAACCTAAGGAGGAGCCCGCGCCCAAACCCGCTGAGGCTACTCCCGCACCTGTTGAAACAGCTCCTGCCGCTGAAAAACCGAAGGTGGAGGAAGCACCCGTTGCAGAGACCGACGTGAAGGAAGAGGCACAGCCCGAGGCCGCGCCCAAAAAGAAGAAAGGCGTGGAACTGGAAGAGGTGGATGGCATCTATCGTGTGAAAGGTCCCGTGGAGCCGCCCCTCACCCTGAACATCAAAGGCCATATTGACCTCGACTCCCTCAACCAGAGCACACGCCCTGCACGCACTAAGAAGCGCAAGAAAGGGGCCGACGGTAAGAAGAAAGGGGAGCGCGTAGATATCACGGCTGAAGCAGCAAAGCAAAGCCAGAACAACGGCAACCAACAGAAGAAGAACAAGGGCGGCAACCAGCAACCCCAGAACAACCAGCAGAACCAAGGCAGCGGCAAGAATCGCAAGCGCAAGAATCAACCCAAGCAGGAGCCTATCCTAGTAGAACAGAGCGAGGAAGAGGTGGCCAAGCAGGTACGCGAGACGCTAGCACGCCTGACCGCTGGTAAGAACGCATCATTCGGCAAGGGCGCCAAGTACCGCCGCGAGAAACGCGAGAACATCCGCGCCGGTATGGAAGCTGAACTGGAGCAGCAGGAACAGGAGAGCAAGATTCTGAAGTTGACCGAGTTCGTGACGGCCAACGAGCTGGCTTCGATGATGAATGTACCCGTCACGCAAGTCATCGGGACCTGCATGAGCCTAGGCGTGATGGTCAGCATCAACCAGCGCATGGACAAGGAGACCATCGACCTCGTGGCCGACGAGTTCGGATTCCAGACAGAATACGTCAGTGCCGACGTGAGCGAAGCCGTGCAGGAGGAGGCCGACGATGAAGCAGATCTCGTGCCACGCGCTCCGATTGTGACCGTCATGGGTCACGTCGATCACGGTAAGACCTCGCTGCTCGACTACATCCGCAAGACCAACGTCATCGCCGGTGAGGCCGGTGGTATCACGCAGCACATCGGTGCTTACAACGTGAAGCTCGATGACGGTCGCCATATCACCTTCCTCGACACTCCCGGTCACGAGGCCTTCACCGCTATGCGTGCACGTGGTGCCCAGGTGACGGATATCGCTATCATCATCATCGCTGCCGACGACGACATCATGCCGCAGACGAAGGAAGCCATCAACCACGCTGTGGCTGCCGGTGTGCCCATTGTATTCGCCATCAACAAGATTGACAAGCCTGCCGCTAACCCCGAGAAGATCAAGGAGCATCTGGCACAGATGAACTTCCTCGTCGAGGACTGGGGCGGCAAGTACCAGAGTCAGGACATCAGTGCCAAGAAGGGCATCGGTGTGCCCGAGCTGATGGAGAAGGTGTTGCTCGAAGCTGAGATGCTCGACCTGAAGGCCAACCCCAACCGTAAGGCCACGGGTAGCATCATAGAGTCGTCGCTGGACAAGGGCCGTGGCTATGTAGCTACGCTCCTCTGCTCCAACGGTACGCTGAAGATGGGCGACATCCTGCTTGCAGGCACCAACTACGGCCGCATCAAGGCTATGTTCAACGAGCGCGGACAGCGCATCAAGGAGATCGGTCCCGCTCAGGCAGCCACCATCCTAGGTCTGAACGGCGCTCCGCAGGCCGGTGACACCTTCCACGTGATGGACAGCGACCAGGAGGCCCGTGAGATTGCCAGCAAGCGCGAGCAACTGCAGCGCGAGCAGGGCATCCGCACACAACACCACCTGACGCTCGACGAGATCGGACGCCGCATCGAACAGGGCGGCTTCCAAGAGTTGAACGTCATCGTCAAGGGCGACGTGGACGGTTCCATCGAAGCCCTCAGCGACTCGCTCATCAAGCTCTCCACCGAGAAGATTGCCGTCAACGTCATCCACAAGGCCGTGGGTCAGATCTCCGAGAACGATGTCTCGCTGGCTGCAGCCTCCGATGCCATCATCGTGGCCTTCCAGGTGCGCCCCTCCGCACAGGCTCGCAAAGCTGCTGAGCAGCAGGGTGTGGAAATCCGCACTTACAGCATCATCTACGATGCTATCGAGGAAGTGAAGGAGGCCATGGAAGGCATGTTGGCTCCCGAACTCAAGGAAGAAGTTACTGCACAACTCGAGGTGCGCCAGGTGTTCCACATCTCCAAAGTGGGAACAGTGGCCGGTGCCTACGTCATCGACGGAAAAGTCAGCCGCACGAACAAAGCACGCATCATCCGCGACGGCATCGTCATACATACGGGTGCCATTGATGCGCTGAAGCGTTTCAAGGACGACGTTAAGGAAGTCTCGACGAACTTCGAATGCGGTATCTCGCTCGTCAACTACAGCGATATCCGTGAGGGCGACACCATCGAGACATTCCAGGAGATTGAGGTGAAGGCTAAGCTGTGAACGGTTTCGACATCGCCTTCCTCCTAGTTCTCCTCATGGGCGCCTGGAAAGGATGGAGCAACGGTCTTCTGAAGGAAGTGCTAGGCCTCATCGGCGTCTTCGTGGGACTCTATGTCGCTCGCCTGCTCTATGAGCAGGTGGGCGAACATTTGGCGCCACACCTTGGCACGGCCCCTGCCGTTGCAAACATCATAGCTTTCGCCCTGCTGTGGATGGGTGTACCCATCCTCTTGAGCATCCTTGGTTCGCTGCTCACGAAGTTCCTGGAGCTGGTGGGCCTCGACAGCGTCAACCGCATCGGCGGCACCGTCGTGAGCCTCGTGAAATACGCGCTCCTTTTGGGTGTCCTCTGCAATGTCCTTTCCATCACACATCTCGTGAAGGAAGAAACGCAGCAGACCTCTTTCCTCTTTGCGCCCCTTAAACAAACGACCAGTCTCGCCTTTGACTTGGCGAAGAGCCAATGGCAAAAAGCAAGCCAAGATAAAGATTCATCAGCCAATGAACTCTGAACCCACACAACCATCCAACTCGTTTGTCCGCTCCGTGGCTGACAAAGCTTATGAATTCGGCTTCACGACAGATGTGGAGACGGAGGTCATTGAGCGCGGACTGACGGAGGACACTGTGCGCCTCATCTCAGAAAAGAAAGGGGAGCCGGCATGGCTGTTGGAGTTCCGCCTGAAGGCATTCCGTTATTGGCAGACGCAGGAACAGCCTACATGGGGCCATCTGCAGATGCCCGAAATAGATTATCAGGCCATCTCCTACTACGCAGACCCAACAGCAGCAAAGAAGAAAGAAGGCCCCAAGAGTGTAGAGGATATCGATCCTGAGCTGATGAAGACCTTCGACAAACTCGGCATACCCCTCGAAGAGCGCCTGGCGCTGAGCGGCACAGCCGTGGATGCTGTCATGGACAGCGTCAGCGTGAAGACCACTTTCCGCGAGAAGCTGGCTGAACAAGGCATCATCTTCTGCAGCATCAGCGAGGCAGTGAAGGAACATCCCGACCTGGTCCGCAAATATCTGGGATCGGTTGTCCCCTATCGCGATAATTACTTTGCTGCACTGAACAGCGCTGTCTTCTCCGATGGCTCGTTTGTCTATATCCCCAAGGGCGTGCGCTGCCCCATGGAACTCAGCACATACTTCCGCATCAATGCCCAAGGCACAGGACAATTCGAACGTACGCTCATTGTTTGCGACGAGGATGCCTACGTCAGCTATCTCGAAGGCTGCACTGCACCAATGCGCGATGAGAACCAACTCCACGCCGCCATTGTGGAGATTGTGGTTGAGAACCGCGCCGAGGTGAAGTATTCGACCGTGCAGAACTGGTATCCCGGCGACAAGGAGGGAAGAGGTGGCGTGTTGAACCTCGTCACCAAGCGCGGCCTGCTGCGCGGCGAGAACAGCAAACTCTCGTGGACACAGGTGGAGACGGGAAGTGCTATTACATGGAAGTACCCCTCCTGTGTGCTGGCCGGCGAAGGAGCACAGGCGGAGTTCTACAGCGTCGCCGTGACCAACAATTTCCAGCAAGCCGACACGGGCACCAAGATGATTCACCTGGCACCTCACACCACCTCCACTATTATCTCGAAAGGTATCAGCGCAGGACGCTCGCAGAACTCATACCGCGGTCTCGTCCGTGTAGCGCCCAAGGCCGAAGGTGTCCGCAACTATTCCAGCTGCGACAGCCTCCTGCTGAGCAGCACCTGCGGCGCCCACACCTTCCCCTACATGGATATCCAGAATCCATCGGCCATCGTAGAACACGAAGCCACCACGTCGAAGATCAGCGAGGCCCAGCTCTTCTATTGCCAACAGCGAGGCATCCCCGCTGACGAAGCTGTAGGCCTCATCGTCAATGGTTATGCAAAGGATGTCCTCAACAAACTGCCCATGGAGTTTGCCGTGGAAGCCCAAAAGCTGCTTTCCGTTTCGCTGGAAGGAACTGTCGGTTGACAACTCATAAGTAGAAGATAGATTCAGGACCTTTGTTAAAAAGAAGGTCAACAATGCTCAAACCCGGCTGGAAACCGAGGCGATGAGCAAAAACCTGATAGTAAGGTTCCGAGCGATGCTGCGAGTCTGCTACGGTTTGGTCAAAATCAATAATCCGGCAGACAACATCGTGAAGCGCAGCGTTGAAATCAACAAGGTAGTCATGTGTGCGCGAAAGATAGAAAGGAGCAAACTCTTCTGCATAATACTCGAAAAAAGGGCTTTTCCCATAGGCCGTACGTAGCGCATTCCAGTGGTGATGCCGCCAAGCGCCATGCTCGCTGATGCGGATGTCGCGGATAGGTACATGACTGGAAGCAGCCTCAACGGGGATTACCAGATGCTGAGGGCCATCAGGCATGGCAATGGTACAACGGTTGCGCAATGTTTGCTTCACGTAAAGTTCATCTATATCTATGGTGACGTTTCCAGCGGCTCTGAAGTCGCGGTACCATGAGATGGGAGCAAGGTAGGCTGTTGTCATACGCGTTCTACTCGAAAGAGGATTTTGGTGCTATCGACCAAAGTTGAAGCGATGAAATGGGAATTTCCGCCTTCACGTAAGTGCAACTGGCGGCGCAGCATAGCTACAGAGGCCGGGAACCCGCGCACTGAGAGGTCGGCAGCATCTATGCCTGCAAGCAGACGTCGCAGATCTTTCTTAGCGAAAGAGGCGCTATCGATGATGCGCCAGCGGCGACCGGGAAAGTCATCGATGAGGGTGGCAGAGGTATAAAGGTGTGTATCGGGCGCCAGCTTCTGTACGGCAAAGCGACGGCATACGGTCTTGAAAGCACCAGCCTTGAGAATAGAGGCATTAGGTTCGTAAAGGAAACGTCCCGTCAACCCCACCCTGTCGGGGGACAGGAAAGCAGCATTACCTTGAAACATGGCCTTCTCTTCATTAAAGGTGAAACAGAAGGTGGTGGCTTGCCCCCTTAAATCTACACAATATATAGGGATCTGGTTGTTATCTCTTTCCCCTTCACACATCACCAATAAGAGCTCCTTACATTCCCCGTCCACGCTCACCACATGAGCTTCTTTAATACCATTGAGAGCACGGAAAGCTGCCGTAAGGTCGAGCATTGGAGAAAGCTTGATGAGGGTGTAACGGGCATGTGATCGCAATTTGCCCTGCAAGGCACATACATCGGGTGTGCAATCTTCGATACGTGCAACCTTACGCCCTACGGCATCGCGGCGAGCAGGGTCAACAAGCATCATTGTGTATTGCTGGCTGGCTATTGACGAACAGCCAACAGCAACCTCCTCGCAGATGACTTTTGCATGAGAACAGCCCATCAAGGGCAGGTTATGGCGAGCAAGCTCGCAGAGATCTGAGTTATGCTCTACGTAGGTGGCATCTTCAAAGAGGGGAGCGATGGTCATAAAGTCGATGCCAAGACCACCTGTGAGGTCAATGAAAGAGAGGGCTGGGCCCTCTCCGGCTCTCCCGAGGGGGAGGGATTGGGCTAAGCGAGCAACGATGTCGCGTTTGTAGCGCGCTGTGGCCTCGCTGGAGCACTGTTCAAGGCTCAGACGCGGGGGAAAAAGGAAGCCGTCAGTGGCGGCACAAGTGGGAAGCTTGCGCGCCGCCACCTGACGGCCTTCTATCTGTGCAAGCGCCTCACGCAAGTTCACATCCGCATGCACTCGCCCCAACGCCAACTGGCGAATATCGTCGTTGGCGTGTGTACGAATGAACTCTAGCGTTGCGGCATTCAATGTTAATCTGTTAACTGTTAACCGTTATTTGATCAGTTCTCCCACTTTCTCTGCGAGTTTCTCGCCGCGCAAGTCACGGGCTACGATGATGCCGTCCTTAATAAGCACGGTGGCAGGAATAGAGCGCACACCATACGTGGCAGCACCTTCGCATTCCCATCCCTTGAGGTCGGAAATCTGCGGCCATGTCATTCCGAGATCCGTGAGCGCCTGCTTCCAGGCTGCGGCATCGTTATCAAGGCTCACGCCGATAATATCAAAGCCCTGAGCATGGAACTGTTCATAAGCAGCCTTAACGTGAGGCATTTCTGCGCGACAAGGACCGCACCAGCTGGCCCAAAAGTCAATCATCAGCACCTTGGCTGTTTTTACGACATCGCTAACTGCGAGTTCACCACCTTCGGGGGTCGCAGCCTTAATGTCCTTATAGGGTTTGCCCACAGCTGTGGCAGCCTTCACATCGTAAACCTCGCGGAGTTTGGAAATGCGTTCGTTGTCAATGCCTTCAGGAAGGGCTGCCAATTGTTCAATGACAAAAGCATCCTCCAACATCGGTGCATAGTTGGCAAGATAGGTCTGGCCAGCGATATTTGAAATGTTTTCGGCAATAAAGCGCTGATAAATAGCCGACATTTTATCCTGAAGATCATTGATTTGCTTCTCGGCATTGCTACGGGCTTCGTCCGTAGCCTCTGGATTGTTGAACACAGCTAAAACGCTCTCTGCCTGCTGGTTGATTTCCAACTCCTGGCGTGAGAGGGCTGTAATAGCTTCGTTGGTGGGAGTGCCACCAATAACTACCACTGCGTTCTGCGCGGTGTCGAGTTGAATAGTGATGCTGGCATTCTCAAGTGCGAACTGAGTTGCCACAGCTAAATCCTCATCAGCATTGGAACGCCAGATGACATAACGCATCACAGCGGTGTCTTGGGTCCCTTCGAACACAAACTTGCCATCTTTCACTGTGGTGATGGCGAGTGTATCAATCTCGAAGCGGTTACGAATGTCGGCCAGGATAACCGTGTCACCGTCTTCGGCACCGGTAGCCATGCCGATTACTTTGTAGCCATTGTTTTGGCAAGCTGCTACACACAACAACAGCGCGAAGACAGCAAAGGATAGTAATTTTTTCATAAACTATAATAAAAACAATTATTTAATGTTCGTTAAACATCACCAACGCACGATTCTCTGCTGCCTCCATGATTTCACGCTCGCCCGGTCCTTTATCGTTGACACCACACAGATGAAGGATTCCGTGAATGATGACACGATACATTTCCTGTTCATAGGGTACGCCAAGCCCTTCGGCATTGGAACGCACGGTGTCGAGGCTGATGAAGAGGTCACCGCAGATGACAGCGCCCTGGCTGTCGTCGAAGGTGATGATGTCTGTGTAGTAGTCGTGTTGGAGGAACTGGCGGTTGACACGCAGAATCTCCTCGTCATCGACGAAGATGTAGGCGATACTGCCCACACGACGACCATAACTGGCCGCCACGGCCTGTACCCATGCCCTCATGCGTTCAGCATCTATCGAAGGCATTGACACGTGTATCGTTTGGAAGCTTATCATTTGACACACAGTTTGCAATTCTCGCAGGAGCGGAAGCGCTTTTCCACTTGCATAAGAAGGCGTTGCCGCAGTGTTTCAAGAGGTATCTCATTTAGGACCTCGCTGGCGAAGGCCTGCTTGAGAAGAGTTCGTGCTTCTGCCTCGCTAATACCACGCTGGCGCATATAAAAGAGAGCATCGTCGTTGAGTTGTCCAACAGTGGATCCATGCGAACACTTCACATCGTCAGCATAAATCTCCAGCATAGGTTGGGTCCACATCCTCGCTTGATCCGTGCAGACAAGGTTGGCGTTGCACTCTACAGAGTCAGTTCGTTCGGCAGCTTCGCGCACGAGAACACGTCCGGCAAAGGCGGCTGTGGATTGCTGGTCAACCACATACTTATATAGCTCGCGGCTTGTGCAACCGGGAGCAATGTGGTCAATGAGCGTATTATTATCCACATGCTGGGTGGCATTGGTGATGGCACAACCCAACAAGTTTACGGAAGCGCCTTCGCCCAACAGGCGCACATCCGTCTGATTGCGGCTGATGCCCCCTGCCAACGTAAAGGCAGTGTGAATGAGATGTCCACTTGAAGCCACTTGTGCATAAACCTGATGAAAGCGACGGAACCGTTCGTGGGTGTCCTCAATATCATAGAGCGCTACATGGGCGCCTTCGCCCACAAACACCTCTGTGACCTGTGTCGTGAGAAAGTCCTGTCCGGCCTCAGCCCTGTCACCAAGAATAATCTGCACGTCTGCACCTGCCTCGGCAACGATAAGCAAGCGGCGATGCTGCATCAGAGGAGCCGAAGAGCGCAAGGTGTTGGTAATCTGTACGGGGTGTTCCTTGTGTTCGCCAGCTCTCAAACAGACAACCACGACATTCTGCACGAACATCGTATTCAGGGCCGTGATGGCATCGGCATTGACATCAGCGAGTGTCCCGTATTTTGATAGGATGTCATTGTTTTCGGGGCTTTCCTCCTGAAGGCTCGCACACATCTGCCATCCATAGTTGGGCGCAAAAGCCGCAGCCACATCGGTATATTTATAACGCTCCACTTTCTGCGAGGGGAACCCCTGCAAGCGGAATGTCGCTGCCGCTTCGTCGCGACGTGCATTCAGTGCGGCGTGTGAACCCGCATCAATATGCGCGCGCTCACTCTCGAACAATTCTATATATTGCTCAATCCCTCTCATCTTGCAAAATATTTGCAAAGCCGTTCGCCTCTATCTCAACCGCCAGTTCCGGGCCGCCCGTTTTAACAATGCGACCATCTATCAGCACATGCACCATATCTGGTTTCAGGTAGTCCAGCAACCGTTGATAATGGGTTATCACGATAGCTGCCGTTTCAGGCTTTCGAAGCCGGTTAAACCCCTCGGCCACAATGCGCAGGGCATCTACATCAAGACCGGAATCTGTCTCATCGAGAATACATAATGTCGGCTCGAGCATCGCCATCTGGAAAATCTCATTGCGCTTCTTCTCACCACCGCTGAAGCCCTCATTCACAGAACGGCTCGTCAGCTTATTGTCCAGTTCCACGATCTTACGGCGCTCGCGCATCAGCTTCAGAAACGCGCCAGCATCCAACGGTTCCAGACCTTGATACTTGCGTTTTGCATTCAGGGCTGCCCGCATAAAGTTCACCATTGATACACCTGGAATCTCCACAGGTTGTTGGAATGACAGGAAAAGGCCCTCATGGCTTCGCTCATCGGGTGTCATCGAAAGCAAGTCCTTGCCGTTATAGGTCACCGAGCCCCCTGTCACCGTATAGGCAGGATGTCCGACAAGGACATTACTGAGGGTCGATTTCCCCGCGCCATTCAGGCCCATCAACGCATGAATCTCACCTGGCTTGACTACCAAGTCAATCCCCTTAAGTATCTCCTTACCGCCTATTGTTGCGTGGAGGTTCTTGATTTCTAACATAGCTTCGTTACTTGATTTCGGTTGCAAAGGTACAATAAATAATCGAATTAGAAAGGAAAATCATCTTTTCTTCCATGAAAAAAAAACTAAAAAAAGTTGGACAATAGCATATAAAATACGTACTTTTGCACTTGGAAATATGAATAAACAGATCTTATGACCCAGAAAACTTTCATTATTCTTGCATCTCTTTACCTATGCTGTGTCCGTATAGGTGCTGCAGATATAGCTAAGAGTGACTTGCAGCAACGCGCTGAAACAGAAGAGAAGGCGGGCAACATTGCTGCCGCCCGTTATAACTTTATCCGCGCCTTTGAGGAGTATGCCGATAAGGGGAAACCACAGCAGGCTGTTGCCTGTGGCGTCAAAGCCACAGCTCTTTATTACCAACGCGATAACCTATACAAAGAAGCATTTGAGTTCCTGCACCGTGTGGAGCATGTCATCGCGGCAGCCAGACTCAACGCGCCCTCTTCGGCAGCACTCCAGTATGCTGTCACAAAAGAGCGGATGCAGATGTATATGAAGTTGCGGAAGAGCGACAACGCCCAGAACCAGCTCAGTATCCTAGAGAAGCAGGCGCGAATTGCCAAGGACGAAGAACTTTCCAATGACCTTCTTTATACCAAAGCTATCTTTTACTATACCTTTGGACAAAACGAAAAGGGGAATGCTGTCTTCCGCGAGATGGCCACCAAGCTAACAGCCCTGAAAGAATATGACAAGGTAGAGGATGTCTACAAAACATTGATTGCCAATGGGCGAAGGAGTAACAACGCCAGCATGGTGGCACAGTCTTATCAAAGTTATATCGCCTGGAAAGATTCTGTCAATGCTTTAAAAACGGCCGATGAAATTGGTGCTCTGAAGCAGCAGATTGTAGAGCAAGAGTCTGTAATTGCTGAAAAGGACAGCTCGTTGGCCTCACGCGGAGGTATTATCACAGCACTCTGTATTCTCGCCGCCATTCTAGCTGTAGTATTGTGCATAGGTACGGTGATACTGCTTCGCTTCCTCTTCCTGACACGTAACCAAAAGAAGACTATCCGGCGGGAAAAAGAAAACAATGCGTTAAAGGCAAAGTTCATTAGCAACATCTCAGCACAACTCAACCCCACCCTGCAACGTCTTGACAGTCACATCCCTGAAGTAAAAGCTCTACAGGACTTCTCACAACATATCCAGACGTTGGCAGAATTGGAAAAAGACATCACTGAAGAGGTGGAGACCGAGGAGGTGCAAATACCAGCATTCTGTAAGAATCTTGTGGAGCAAATCCGCGATTCAGTGAAGACTAATGTCAACGTGACAACTGATGTACCCAACATGAGTACCCACGTGAATCGCAGCTATGTTTCCCACATTCTCCTGCATCTGCTTGGTAATGCGGCCGTTTATACTCCTGAAGGCGGACACATTACGCTAGAATATAAGAAAAGGAGCGCTCACAAATGTCAGTTCTTGATTTCAAACACCGGAGAGACTATTCCCTCTGAGAAACAAGAGGAAGTATTCAAGCCGTTTGTTGAGGTCAGAGACCTAACTACCGGCGATGGTCTCGGCCTACCCATCTGCAAACAAATGGCCATAAAGATGGGCGGCGATCTTGAAATAGACCCCGACTATACCCGCGGCACTCGCTTTGTTCTAAGCCTCTACGATGGTCATTAATCCATCGCTCTCGGTTGATAAACCAAGGTTATTAGACGCTGAGGATCGAATATCTCCTCTGCAATACCATGAAGGTCAGCCACAGAAAGCTGATCGATGGAATGGGCTATTTCAGCAGGTGAGAGGACGAGGTTCGTATGAAGGTAGCGCTTGGCCATGCCGAGGGCTACGTTTTCGTTGTTGTCGTAGCTGACGCCTAATTGCCCTATGAGCTGTTGCTTGGCCGCAGCGAGGGTGCGAGGGGCTAAGGGCGATGCGATAAGGCGTTGCAGCTCGCGATGCACGAGGCGCAGACAATGACGCATATCGCCCGGATCGCAACCGAAATAAACACTCCACACACCGGTGTCGGTGTAGGCTGTCACGTTGCTCTCCACGGTATAGACGAGGCCAGCGCGCTCGCGCAAGGCCAAACTCAAGCGCGAGTTCATGGAAGGGCCGCCTAACATATTGCTCAGCAGGAACAGACCGTAGTAACGCGGATCAGTGGCGGCATAGGCGCAGGCTCCCAGCATGACGTGGGATTGGTGGACGGGCTTAGCAAGAACAATAGGAGGCCTATCTCCGAATGAATCTCCCCCCTCCCTCCCTATCAGGGAAGGAACAGTTACCATTGATAAATGAGAACTATTCTGGAAGTCATTCTGCTCCCTCCCTGATAGGGAGGACAGGGGGAGAGTCCCCTGAGGAAGAGTCTGTCTTAAATCCTTCTCCGTCACATTTCCCCTCACGAACAGCACAGCACGCTCGGGGCTATAGGTGCGACGAACGAAAGCGTGAAGGTCGGCAGAGGTGTACAGACGGAGGCGGTCGGCATCGCCGAGAATCTTGCGGCCAAGGGGATGGTCGGGAAAGAGGAGGCTCTCGAAATCGTCGTAGATGAGTTCGGCCGGGGAATCGTTGTAGCTCTCTATTTCATCGATGACAACCTCTACCTCCTTCTCCAACTCTGTCTGTGGATAGGTGCTGTGAAAGACGATGTCGCAGAGCAACGGTATGGCACGACGCAGGTGCTGTCGCAGGAACGTGGCGTAGTAGATGGTCTCCTCCTTGCCCGTGTAGGCATTCAAGTCGCCGCCCACGCGCTCCATGCGATTCAGCACTTGCACGGAGGTGAGGCGCTCAGTGCCCTTGAAGGTCATGTGCTCCACGAGATGCGCCATCCCGCTCTCGCTATCCAGTTCATGGCGCGTGCCTGTGGCCACGGCGATGCCGGCATAGACGACATCGGAGGGCGTGGTATCCACGAGAACACGCAGACCGGAAGGCAGACAGGACTCAGAAATCACGATACTCAGGGTTACTGACAGGGCGAATGGCCAAGCACTCCATCTCGATGAGCCATGTGGGGCGACAGACAGGTGCGAGGGTGATAACGTAGGGCGTCGAAGGGAATTTCTGCTCGAAGAGGTGGTTCACCAGGTCATAGTCGCTGATGTCGCGAAGATAAACGATGATCTGTGCCACGTCGTCAAACGTCGTGTCGGCTTCCCTCAGCAGTGCTTCCACATTTTCCCACATGCGATAGGTCTGCCCGATGATGTCACCCACGTGTTCCACCTCGCCACGGTTGTTGATGCTGGCAGTACCGCTGATGAAGACATGCTGGCGGTCACCGTACTCCACGACGGTGCCACGCTCAAAGGTGACGCCATACTCATAGGTGGAATTCAGATGCGTCTTGGCATAGAGGTAATGCTGCTGACCGGGCTCGAAGCCTACGAGGGCGTAGGTACCTAGTTGGATCAGGGCTCGCGTGTCGGCAGGCAGACCGCCGATGCCGGTGGAGGCGATGTAATGGGTCTGTTCCGTGAGTCCCTGCTCGATGAAGTTCTCGCGGCGTGCCTTCACCATCCCAGCATACTGTGTATCCACATCGCGGACATAGAACCAAGTGCGGATGCAGTTGTCGGCGAGGGTAGCACCGAAGCGCTGCAGCGTCTCCTCGTAGTCAATGAGTAGGCTCTCGGTCTGCCATGCGCTGTCGCCTTTGTGCTCATGCATTCCCATCTTCCAGAGGTGCTGATAGCCGTTGTGGCGTGCGATGACGAGACCATCTTGCTGCTCCACTTCCATGCCATGTACGATGTAGAGCCATGCAGCCACCTTCGAGCCGTCTAGGGGAACTTGTTGAATATAAGAGATGGAGGTTTCGCTTTTTTCGCGATGCGACAACAGCGAAACTTGGTTCGTGGCATCGCTGAGGAAGTAGCGCTTGAATATGGTGCGTCCGCCTGCGCAAAGAGCAGACTGCAGCTGCTGCTGCTCAGCCTCGCTGATGCGGCGAAACTGCCCCTCGAAGAGCTCGCCGCGAGGCTCCACATGGAGGATGGCGTGCTGCTCGGTGATGCCGTTAGCGCTGGTGAAGGTAGAGAGTTCGACCGTCACGCCAAGTTCGGAGTAATGTATATTGTCTTGTTTCATATACTTTGTTTAACGTGGTGCACCTGCGCTGATCCAGTAGTCAATGACGCTGAGTGCGTTCTGTTGGTTGAGTTCGTCGCCATAAGCGGCTTTGTGATTGAACATCGTTACACCCTTGCCCCGTTCGTCATCGGGGTCGAGCATCAGGTGCAATGCGCTGGCCTCTGGCTGCCCAGGTTCCACACGTGCATAACCCTCGAACTCAGCGCGATGTGCCGTCTTACCGACAAGGTCGGCATGGGCGTTCTCGTGGTTCAGGCGCAGCTGGCCGAAGTTACCTTCGCCGTGACAGCCCACACAACGGCGGTTGTCGCTGAAGAGCGCCTCTACACCACTAAAGAGGCCTACGTTCAGGTCGCCCACATCGATGCGCAATGTGCCACCATCCTCGGGCAGCACCTCTTTGCGGAAGCAGACGACGCGACGGCGCAGACGTGTGGCGACGCATAGTTCCACGGAGGTGGCGATGTGGTTGATGTTGGTCCACACGATGGTGGTATCCTTGCCCTCGCAGTCATCGCCGATGCGAAGCTCACCCATATCGTAGTCCTTGTCCTTCTCGTCAAAGGCTGCCACGACGAGGTTATAGCCGTCGTTCCAGCCGTCGATGCCCGTGAGGCGTCCGTGGAGTTCCACGGTGTAGCCGCCTTGTGCGTAACCCACTTCCTTCTCCTGAATGTCGCCCTCGTCGCAGGCGCAAAGGACGGCTGTCGCCAAAAGCACTGCAAAGATACGGCAGAAATGTCTCATAGCCATTCTTTTTTATGTTTATTAACAAAACAAGGGTCTTAGAAGGAGTATTGCAACTGCACAACGGCTTTGTGCGTGGAGATACCGAGATCGTCCATATCACGATCGACTTGGGTGTCGTGACCCCACCGACCCACAAACTCATACATAGCCGAGAGCTTCAGGTTGCACTTGGGGATGAAGTAGTTGAGCGACACGGCTGGGCAGTTTAAGAAGCCGTTGGCACCTGTGCTACCGAAACCGTTGCGGTCGTAGAAGTCGTAGCGCAGGGCAGGCTGCAAGTACTTGGTGACAAAGTAGCCGGCCTGGATGTAAGCACCTAAGTAGTGGTATTTGTCGCTAATCTTCTGCCGCTTCGTGAAGTCGATGTTCATCATGTAGGCTTCTGCTGCCAGGTAGAGTCGCTTCCACAAGAGTGCGAACTCGACGCCCACGCGCAGGTCGTTGGTACTCTCGCTCTCACTCTCGATGTTGTAGTTGGCGGCGACGCCTATGAGCATCTTCTTCTCGTTGAGCATGCGAGGGTTACCTTGTGTGGTGGGCATAGCGCCCCAGGGCTGGTAGGTGAGGCGCGCGGCATAAAGCAGCGACGGGACGTGGTAGTCGTCGGAAATGGTCTTCGTAGCCAGATTGGTGCTGATGCCGGTACCGTTGAAGAGGCCGATTTCGTAGCCCAGACCAAACTTTGTCAGGCCGTGGAACTCCACGCCGAGGTCGAAGCCCGTGGCGAAGGAGGGCGTGACGGCATTGAGAGAGTACGGCAGGATGACCTCCTTCGTCAGCGAGTTGGGCATCGAAGGCATCAGCGTCTCGCCCAGCGTGGTCAGGTAGGCATGCGTGAAGGGAGTCTTGAACTTACCCACGCGGAAGTGGGCCTGCTGGTTGATGCCGTAGTCTATCCAAGCCTGCTGCAGGATGGCGTGTCCGCTGGCTGCCGCGTTGATGCTGAGGTTGTAGTCGATCTTGCCGAAGGCTTTACCCGTGAAGCCCAGAATGGCGTTGGGGATGGCGAAGCCGCTGTTGGCTACATTGTCCTGGTTGTAAGCTTTGTCCAGTCCTTCATCGTCGTACCAGTTGAAGTGGCCTCCAGTCTGCAGCATCAGGTAGGGCTTGAAGATGAATTTCTCGTCCTTGCTCTTCAGCGTGAAACCTCGGTTGTCGGCGATGGGCACAACGCCGTTGGACATGTCGAGAAGACCCACCCCCTCACCCTTCCCGTCATGGAGGGGAGTGGATTCCTGTGCAAACAACGGCACCTGTGCAAATGTGAGACCAATGGTCAATGCGATTATATGAGATGTTGTCATAGTGTATATCTTTTTAATGTTAGGCTTTTTACAACGACTCCAAGAACTTCACCAGCGCGCCGCGCTCCTTCCAATTCATGTTCTTGAAGATATTCCTGGAGGCCTCGCCCTCGCCGCCGTGCCACATGATTGCTTCCACGAAACCACGGGCACGACCGTCGTGCAAGAAGTAGGGCGGGCTGTTCGTGGGGCCGTTGACGACCTGCTGCAAGCCTACGCCCCAGAGCGGCGTCGTGCGCCATTCGTTACCTCGAGCCACGCCGCTGACATAGTTGTCGTTGAGGCCAACGCCCATGATTTCACTGCCCATGTCGTGCAGCAGGAAATCGCTGTAGGGGTGGATGGTCTGGCCGCCCAGCCAGGGTAGCTCGGTGCCGTTGAGCAGACGTGCGCCTCGCGTCCGCGTGTGCAGTGTAGTGGTATGGCAGAGCTGGCAGCTGGCCTTGTAGAACATCTGCTCGCCCAGTGCCACCCATTCGCGCTCTGTCTTGGTAACACTCTCGCAGCCGTCGTGCTTCGTCAGCGTCACGTTGACACGCGTGGAGCCCAGCCTGCGAGCAGGCACACCGAGGCCGTGCAGATAGAGATCCACGTCCTCCATGTCCTTGGTGCTCACGTCGAGCTGGTCGTAGAGCAGTCCCATCATGGAGCCTTCCTGCATCTGCAGCTGTCCCTCGCAGATCTCTTCGGGGTAGCGGCTGTTGGTGATACCCATATCGCTGGAGAAGCCCAACTCCACGGTAAGGTCGGCGTGCTGTGCCTTGTTGCCGCTGATGCCGAGCTGGCGTCGGCCACGCTCCGTGATATAGTTGCAGCGTCCGCTGATGCCGAACTCGGGGTAGTTGCTGCGACGCGCCAAAGCCTCGATTTCATCGTGGTCGAGGGCCATCAGCTGGCCCATGCCGACATGGCGTAAGGGCACGCGCACGGTGATGAAGAGGTCTTCGGGGCGGATGCTGTCGGCATACCACTGTGTGATGCTGTAGTTGGGGCGTCGTAGCTGGTAGGGTTCGCCATCGGGGAACTGGAAGTTCTCGAACTCCCAATCCACATGGAGCTTACCCTCGGCATGAACTCCGCCGAAGGTCAGGTCCTTCTGTTCGGCATATTGCTCGTTGATGCCGTGGTCGTGGATGACGCGGCCATAGTTGGGGAAGAACGTGCCGTTCTTGCGCGTCACGTAGATGAGCATCGTGGAGTAGCCGATGGCGGGGCTGCCGCCACCTTCGTCAGCGGCGAAGGAGGGGATGGTGCGCCCTGCGTTCTGGTGGCAGAAGCCACAGCTGTAGCCCGCATAGACAGGGCCGAGGCCGTTGGCCATCGTGTAGCCATTGTCGTAGAGTTTGTCGCCCAGGTTGAAACGCTTGTTGAGCACGTCGTTCTGGGCCACCCAGTCTGCAGGTGTATCATAGGCGACATTGGAGTAGAGATAGACCGTGGAAGTCCCGGCAGACAGCGCAAAGCCGTCTTCCGGGACTAAATCTCCGATGTCGATGCCGTCGTTGTTGTCGCACGCCACAGTCAGTAGCATCGCCGCGACAAACAGCGAACTTTTGAGCATGGAAAGGTTCATCTTTTCTTCATCCTTTTTTTATTTCGTGGTCTTGCGGGGTTTGCCGTCCTTGAAAATCAGGTACTCCAGCGTGTGGAAGCCACGCAGCGCCTGAGCAGCCTCAATGGCCTCGTCGCTCATGCCCTCGCTCCACTGGTTACTGTCAAAGTTGCCCGATTTCATGCAGTTCTCAATACCCTCCTGGTCCAGCGGCCAGCTGTCCATGTTGGGGTCGAGCTGCAGTTCATCCACGGGCCCGAAAAGGAAGGACTCAGAGGTCTCCCACGGACGGCGGCTGTCCATCCAAGCCTGCGCCAGTGTCTCGAAACCTTTGTCGGAGGGTGCCGCTGCGAAGGCATCGACAAGTTGCTTGAGCTGCAGGTTGCTAGCGTCGAGGTCAGCATAGGTGGGCAGCACCACGTGATCGACATAGTTGCTGACCATCGTGCTCAGCACATCCTCGCCCAGGCTGGTGGCCACAGGGCGCAGCTGGTTGTTGAGCACCTTCTGCAGCGAGGCACAGGCGTCGATGGCGTTCTTCGTCTCCACCGTGTTGATGTAGTTGCGGAAGGGGTTATGGATGGCCTGAATGGCGTTGATAGCAGTGTTGATGGCGTTGACGACAGTGCGGTTCAGGTCGGGGTTGGCCTGCTCGATGAGCTGGTAGAGGGAGCCCTGCTGCGGTGTCACCGTCTCGTTCTCGCCGAAGTACTTACCGTAGTAAGCGTTCTGGATGGAGCGGATGTTATTGCTGTAGTCGTCACGGCTGTGCCAGCTGTACCACGATTCCACGGCCAGCACGGCAGCCACGTGGTCACCGGCACGCCATGTATCGAAGGGTTCGCCGATCTTGGCCTCGCCCACTTCGTTAGCAATCTCTGCCATTTTCTCGATGATGGTGCTCACGCACTGTTCGGCGCTGGTGTAGCCGTTGCCGTTGTGGTTCTTGAAGGTCTCGGCAAAGGCAGGGCCGTCGTTGTAGCCCACGCTCCAGCTCTCGTACAAGAGATGGCTGTCGTTGTAGAGTAGCATGGCCACATTCTTCATGTAGTTGCACCAGCTGGACTGGAAGTCTGCATAGTCGAGGCTCTCAATGGCCGTTACCACCTCTTCGGTGTCGTAGCCGCCAGTGTTGCCGCCAGTGTTATTCTCGTCGTTGTCTTTACTGCATGAACTGAAGTTCACTGCGAGGCCCAGCATCAGCAGGCCTGCCAGAAACAATGTCTTTTTCATAATCTTTTTTTTATATTGTAGCTTTACTTCTTCCAGAACCAATTTGTAAACGCTGCACCAATGGCAAACTCGTTCTCGCGGTGGTAGGCGCCGCCGCCGATGCGACGCGTGGTGTAGTCGGCCTTGATGACCAGGTAGGGCAGCGGCTTGTAGTTCAGACCTGTCGTCCACATTCCCACCTCCAGACGCTTGTCTGCAGTGGCCGTGCCAACGACCTTGTACTGAGGATTATAGTATTCGTAGCGCACGAAAGGCACAATATCGGGAAACTTATCGTTGTGGGTGAAGCCCTTGATGTTCAAGCCCACCTCGCCACCATATGCCAACGTCTCCTCGGCCACAGGCGTGAGCGAACTGTAGGGTGAGCTGCCCAAGCGGTGATTGCGCTCGTTCACCTTGTCCGACTTGCCCAGATGACCGTAGATGAAGTTGGCGCGAGCGGTGAAGTAGCGGTGCTGGTACTGCGCATCGGCCGTGATGATGGTCACGGGGATGTTGCCGTACTGCGTGTACATATTGGATTTGTCGCTATTGGCACCAGTGTTGTGGCAGTAGTACGCCGTGGCGCCTATGCGCAGACCGGGCACACCTAAGTATTCTACGCGCGCGGTATAGGCCGGGCTTGTGAAGTTATCCACTTCGAACAGTCCCTGCTTGCCGCCTGCGATCCATGTGTTGCGGTCGAAGCCGTTGGCGTTCAGACCGGCCGTGACGTAGGCCTCGTAGTTCACGCGGCTCCAGTTGCGGCCCACGATGCCGAAGATGCTCAGACCCGTCTCATGCCACGTCGAGGGCAGGATGACGGTTTCGCTCTCAGGACGCGAGGTGCCGTAGAACAGGATCGGTTCGTGGTGAGCGTTGGTCAGACCCACAGGCAGCACCATGTGGCCTGCACGCAAATTGAACGCACGGTTGAGCGTGTAGGTGAGGTGGAACTGCTCCAATGCCACTTCGCCGCCTTTCTCCACTTCTGTCTCCCATTCGCCGTTCTCTGTGTTCTCTATCTCATAGGCTGTGCCTGTTCCGCCAGCCTCAAACTCCACCTCGGCACCCAACTGCCAATGGCGGTTGAAGCGGTAGTCGCCCGCAATCACGAAACGCGGGATGGCGATGGTGTTGCGATGCACGTATGTGTTGCCGTCGGCGCCGCCCGTGAAGCGGTTGGTGCCGTAGCCCTTGAAGGAAGCCAGCATTTCGCCATAGCCTCCGATGCGGAATTTCTCGTAGTTGAAGCCGTCGTCCGTGGCTTCCTGGGCGCAGACACTACCCATTGCCCAGGTGCTACAAAGGACCATTGTTAGCATGATTTTTGTGGTTTGATTCATCTTTCGCGGTTTGATTCGGCTGCAAAAGTAGGGCAAAAATGACAATCCCACAAGACCCTCCGAGCAAAATACCCAATCGTTATGAGCTCGGCCAGCCCCTATCCATACCCACTCCTTCCCTAATAATTACTCATTTTTAGGTATTCATCCAGCAAAAAGACACTATGCGCTACATAGTGGTGCGGGCGTTCTGATTGGAAGAGCACGGTCTTGAGCCATTAAGACCACGGTCTTCCGCCCCTAAGACCGCGCTCTTTCACCCTAAGGACCGCATCAAAAAATACCCAAAAGGAGGTATTCTCTCGCGCGTGATACATATTTTTAAAGGAAACAAAAGGGGTTTGCGGATTTCTTTGTATCTTTGCGCCGTTATTATGACTATTGGTAGGTATGAAGTTTACAGAAGATGCTCAAATGAGCGACTTAATTCATGACGACTATCGTTTGCTACAGGTGATCTCGCGCTTCGGCGTCAGTCTTGGCTTTGGCAACCAGACGGTGGCGGAGGCATGTAAGGCTAGTGCGGTAGATGTGCCTACATTCCTGGCTGTTGTGAACTTTGTGCTGAATGGCGGGCACATCAACGTGGCGGAGCTGGCCGAGCAGGTGTCAGTGGCAGAGCTGATGCGCTACCTGCAGCAGTCACACTCCTACTTCGTGGAATTTCGCTTGCCAGCCATACGACGCAAGCTCATTGAGGCCATCAACTGCTCTGCGCACAACCAAATCACCTTCCTCATCCTGAAGTTCTACGATGAGTACGCTGCAGAGGTACAGCGTCACATGGAATACGAGAACACACATATTCACGCATATGTGCAGCAACTCCTCGATGGCAAACTCCCCGCCAACGGCACACAGGGGGCATCGAATTATACAACCCTCGCGCATCAGCACGAGGACAACCACTCGAGCCTCACGAAGAGTTCCGACGAGCTGAAGAACATCATCATCAAATACTACCCGAGCGACTCTGACACCCTGCAACTGTCCGACACGCTGATGGACATCTACATCATGGAGGAGGACTTGTTCAGCCATTGCAACCTGGAGGACACGGTGTTCGCACAAGCAGTGCGGCGCTTGGAACAGGAGGTGCGCGCGCGCGCCTCGCACAATGAGGCTGCAGACGGCAAAAGCGAGGAGAAGGCAGGAGACGCAAACCAAGAAGGACTCTCCGAACGCGAGAAGGAAGTGGTGCAGCTTGTGGTACAAGGCCTCTCGAACAAGGAAATTGCCGAGAAGATGTTCATCTCCGCCAACACCGTGATGACGCATCGACGCAACATCGCGCGCAAGACACAAATCCATTCGCCTGCCGGACTCACCATCTACGCCATCGTCAACGGCCTCGTGAAACTGGAAGACGTGAAACTGTAAACATGGACCAAGAACTCAATAACCTACTACATTCCACACCTGTCTCCACGGGTGGTGGACGGGAAGGGGCCTCCTCCGATTTCGAGAACGCCCTGCGCCCGTTGCATTTCCAGGACTTCGCAGGACAGACGCAAGTGGTGCAGAACCTGAAGGTATTCGTAGAAGCTGCACGCTACCGTGGTGACCCCCTCGACCACACACTGCTGCACGGCCCTCCCGGACTGGGAAAGACCACCCTCTCCAACATCATCGCCAATGAACTGGGCGTGGGCTTTAAGGTTACCAGTGGCCCCGTACTCGACAAACCCGGCGACCTGGCCGGCATCCTCACCTCGCTGGAGCCTCAGGATGTGCTGTTCATCGACGAGATACATCGACTCTCGCCCGTTGTGGAGGAGTACCTCTACTCGGCCATGGAGGACTACCGCATCGACATCATGATTGATCGCGGCCCCAGCGCTCGCTCAATACAAATCGACTTAAATCCCTTCACGCTCGTGGGAGCTACCACGCGCTCCGGCCTGTTGACAGCTCCCCTGCGCGCCCGTTTCGGCATCAATCTGCATCTGGAATACTACGACGCCACGACGCTCACGGGCATAGTGCTGCGCTCGGCCAGCATCCTGCAGCAGCCCATCGACGAGGCGGCAGCCGCAGAGATAGCAGGACGCTCGCGTGGCACGCCACGTATCGCCAACGCACTGCTGCGCCGTGTGCGCGACTTCGCACAGGTGAAAGGCAACGGACGCACCGACCTGGAGATTGCACGCTATGCGCTCGAGGCCTTGAACATCGACCGCCACGGCCTCGACCTTATCGACCGCAAGATTCTGCTGGCCATCATCGACAAGTTCAAGGGCGGGCCCGTGGGCATCACCACCATCGCTACTGCCATCGGCGAAGACTCGGGTACGGTCGAGGAAGTCTATGAACCATTCCTCATCAAGGAGGGCTTCATCAAGCGTACACCACGTGGACGCGAAGCGACGGATTTGGCGTATGAGCACATGGGAAGAACGCGAGGCCACAATGATATAGAGCCATCGCTGTTCGATTGAATTCTCCTACGTAACGAATTAAACAAAATCTTAGTCATCAGTCATCGATGAATATACATAGAGCTGACTTCCCAATATTAAATAGAGAGGTCTATGGAAAACCTCTCGTGTATCTCGACAACGGGGCCACGACGCAGAAGCCACAATGCGTCATCGACGCCATCACGAAGGAGTACCTGAATGTGAACGCCAACGTGCATCGCGGTGTGCACTACCTCTCGCAGGAGGCTACACGACTCTACGAAGAGGCACGTGAGACCGTCAGAGCGTTCATAAATGCTGATTCCATCGAAGAAATCATCTTCACTCGCGGCACTACAGAGAGCATCAACCTCGTGGCAGCCTCCTTCGGCGAGGCATTCCTGCGCGAGGGCAATGAGGTCATCGTTACGGAGATGGAGCACCACTCCAACATCGTCCCGTGGCAGCTACTCCGCTCTCGCAAAGGCATCGTGCTGAAGGTGTGCCCCATCACCGACGAAGGTCGCCTCAACCTTGAGGCGCTCGAACAGCTCTTCACGCCCAAGACACGCCTGCTGGCCTGCACGCACGTGAGCAACGTGCTCGGCACGGTGAACCCTGTGGCGGACATCATCCGCATGGCCCACGCCCACGACGTTCCTGTGCTCATCGATGGCGCACAGAGCGTACCCCACATGCCATTGGACGTGCATGCGCTGGATGCTGACTTCTACGCCTTCAGCGGCCACAAGGTGTATGGCCCCACAGGTATCGGCGTGCTCTATGGAAAACAAAAGTGGTTGGAGCTAATGCCGCCTTACATGGGTGGTGGCGAGATGATCGGCAAGGTCAGCTTCGAGCACACCACCTTCAACGTGCTTCCCTATAAGTTTGAGGCCGGCACACCCGATTATGTCGCAGCCCATGGCCTTGCTGCAGCCCTCGACTTCGTCAGCTGCATCGGCATGGATAAGATACAGGAATATGAGCACGAACTCACGCGCTACGCTCGCGAACAAATGGCACTGATTCCTGGTATGCAGTTCTATGGGCCCTCCGACAATGCTGTCATTTCCTTCAATGTAGCCGCTCCTCCCCTCGGGAAGGCTGGAAGAGGGACATCCCTTATTCACCACCTCGACCTCGGTACCCTTCTAGACCGTTTGGGTATTGCCGTGCGCACAGGCCACCACTGCGCTGAGCCCCTCATGCACCGACTGGGCATCGAGGGCACCGTTCGCGCGAGCCTTGCGCTGTACAACACAAAAGAAGAAATCGATGCTCTTGTAGCAGGCATCGACCGCGTTCGTAAAATGTTTTAAATGAGCCGTTAACAAAAAACTGCACTTTTTGTGTTGTAATTATGCAAAAAAGAGACAATATATTTGTCAGAATAATGAAAAGCATTTATCTTTGCCGCATATTACAACTCGATGAGAAAAACGACTAACCATTTTACACGTATCCTTGAATGGGTTCTAGGCCTTGTCTTTCTCCTCTCAGGAGGTGGAAAGATGGTGAATTCGGTTGGCTTCGGAGAGTTGATATCAAGCTACGGGTTGGAGTGGTTCTCTATTCTAGCACCAGTCGTCATACTGATAGAATTGCTATTAGGCTTTCTATTAATCCTTCGATTATGGCCCCGCTTTGCGACCCTCTCCAGCCTTCTGCTTCTAATTGTGTTCACAGCAGCTTTCATGTACGGGCATTTGGTACATGGTATCGAGGACTGCGGATGCTTTGGAAGCCTGGGACAGCAGATGCCCGTGTGGGCCACGTATCTGAGGAACATCGTCTTAATAGCCCTTGCCAGCTACGCGTTCCTGCATGAGAAGAAGAGCAACACAACATCCCTAGACAAGAATAAGCTAAGTATCCTACTGCTGACAGGAATAATGGCAGTGGCCTTTTTCTGGACGGGAAACACATGGCATCCATCATCATTCTACATGAACCATTTTGCCAAGCCACATCCCCTGCTTGGCTGTGACATCAATCAATCGCCCATCGGAAACTACCTGCAAGTGGTAGAAGATTCTACCTATATCATCTGGGTGTTCTCGTACAGCTGCAGCGGTTGCATCAACAGCATGGAGAATGTGAAGAATTACGAGAATGTAGCTGATCGCTTTGTTCCATTGGCCGTGACACCCGACGACGACGGGCGCAAGCGCAAGTTATTGCAGTTCCCGTACGACCCCATTTATGTGGGCAATGCACTTGCCGGATTCATAGAGGTACTACCGACTCTCCTTTATGTGGAACAGGGCAAGGTCAAGTTCATCATTGAAGAATCTGTACCGAGTATTTACTCTTTCAAAAGCAACTATCTTGGAATGTCAAATGATGAAATCCTAGAACAAATAACAACCCCCTAAAAAAGTAATCCTATGAAAAAGAACCTATTGAGCATTTTCGGGTTGGCTCTTGCTATCTGCTGCGTCGTTGGCTATACATCATGCAGCAAATTGGAAATCAATAAATGCAAGACCAGCGACCCGTATTATTGCGGTTCAGCCAAGACATGCTGCAAATACCAGTACTATGACGGGCATCATACATGCTGGGAAACGATGAGCGCCTGTCGTTCCTCTGGCTATGCCTGCGAAACATGCCACATCGAAGATTAAAAATGTCTGATGGAAGTGCTGCCGACAGTCGTTACTGTGACAGCACTTCCAATGCTTTCAAGATTACAGGGTCATCGGCGTAAATAATCTGGAAGTACTCGCTAAGATCCCAAAGGTCGCGGGCTATGAGGCCTTTGAGTGCAAGGCGCATGTTCTGCAACGTCCTCTCCAGTTCAGCCTCATCGCGTGCTTTGAGGCTATCTTTCTTTTCTGCCTCAACCAACACCTCATCCAACATACTTTGCGGCACAGTAAACTGCGAACGGAATGACTCAAAATCTCGATAGTCCTTCTGCAGAGTTTTGCGGTGCTTGTCCATATAACGCAGACTGGCGTTGTTGATGTAGCTACGGGCGCTAAGTTCGCGATAAAGGCGCGAGTAACGGGTGGTGTCTAGCGGCACAAAAATGTCGGGCATAATACCTCCACCGCCATATACCGTGCGCTGTTCCTTCAAAGTCTTATAGCGTAATGAGTCGGGAAAGTGAATGCTATCGGCATTAGTAAGTTCGCCACGATTATAACGGTCGATAACATCACGGGCATAAGTTTTCGCATCACCCTTCTCATAAGGGCGCTGAATGCATCTCCCCGATGGGGTATAATAGCGTGCGATGGTTAGACGAATCATGCTGCCATCACCCAGCTCTATGGGACGCTGAACGAGGCCTTTGCCAAAGGTGCGACGACCGATGATGGTGCCACGGTCATGATCCTGAATGGCACCAGAGAGAATCTCAGAGGCGGAGGCGGAATGCTCATCAACAAGTACCACCAGCCTTCCATTGGTAAAGAGGCCACCGCCACGGGCACGGTAATCGCCCAGGCTCACATCGCCACGCCCTCGCGTATAGACAATCAGCGCTTCTTTCTCTAGAAATTCGCTAGCAATCTCTGCAGCAGCTCCTAGATAGCCGCCTCCGTTGCCCTGCAAGTCTATGATGAGCGACTGCATTCCCTGTTTTCTTAAATCTTTCAAGGCTTTTACCACTTCGTCGTGCGTCGTGGCCGCAAAGTTACTGAAACGAATGAGCCCAATGCCAGGGGCTGCCATATATGCGGCATCCACAGAAGTAACGGGAATCACATCACGTTTGACGATAAAAGTAAGTACATCACTGATACCACGACGCACAATACCCAATTTTACCTTCGTTCCCCGTGGACCTCGCAAGCGAGACATAATCGTCTCACGGCTCATCTTCACGCCTGCAATGGCAGTATCATTGACACTGACGATACGGTCACCAGCAAGGATGCCCACCTTCTCCGATGGACCTTTGGCCACAGGCTGAATAACAACCAGTGTGTCTTCTAGCATATTGAACTGGACACCGATGCCCTCGAAATTGCCTTGCAACGGTTCAGTCAACTGTTTAGTGTCCTTGGCATTGGTATAGGTGGAATGTGGGTCAAGTTTCGACAGCATCCCTGTGATAGCATCTTCCACCTGACGATCAATATTAACAGTATCTACGTAAAGCTGGTTTATCATGACCGTGGATTGGATGAGCTTGCGCATGGCCTGCTCACGAGGATCCTGGGCAAAAAGCCTCATCAGTCCCGCACCTGTTAGATTACTGAAGAATAAAACGAATAAGAACAGGTATTTTGAAATGTTTTTCATAATGCCAAGCTTAGTTGAAGTTTAGTACTTCACGCGCCCCTTAGAGAGGGGCTGGAAGTGAGGCTCATATCCGTTCGGCAAGAACTCACTGACATCCTTGCCAAAGCGAGCGAGCTCTCGAACAATAGAACTAGAAATAGCTGCATACCTAGGTTCTGTGAAAAGGCAGACTGTATCAATGCCCGTCAACTGATGGTTGACGTCGGACATCTGCTTCTCATACTCGAAATCTTTCATCGTGCGAACGCCACGAAGTATGGCCTTGGCGCCGATCGATTGGGCGAAAACGGCTGTTAACCCCTGATAGATCTCCACGCGCACGCGCGTTTCATCTTTATATAGCCCTCTCAGCGCCCGCGCTCTCTCTTCGACAGATAGGCATCCAGATTTCTGCTCATTAAAACCCACAGCTATCACCACTTCGTCAAACAGAGCAAGGGCGCGCTCAACGAGGTTTGCGTGGCCTACAGTAAAAGGATCAAAGCTTCCAGGAAATAAAATTCTTGTCATTGCATCTCTTCTAATTCTTTGTATTCCTTCTCCTCTTCCTCCTCTTCTGCTCTATCTTCCTCAATCACAAGATTATCAATGATGAAATTCTGGCGCTCCATGGTGTTCTTGCCCATGTAGTATTCCAGGAGTTCGCCCACTTGGTCACTTTTGTGGAGGCTGACCTGCTCAAGTCGGATGTCGTCGCCAATGAAGCCACGGAATTCCTCGGGGCTGATCTCGCCAAGGCCTTTGAAGCGTGTAATCTCGGGCTCCGGCCCTAAGAGTTCTATGTTCTGCAGGCGTTCTTCCTCACTATAACAATATCGTGTGATGAAGTCACCCTTCGTGTCTTCCTCGCCGAGTTTCTTCAGACGTTCCTTGCTTATGCGTTTGCGACGTTGGCGCACACGGAAGAGGGGTGTCTGCAGGATATAGACATGCCCTTTCTTGATAAGTTCAGGGAAGAACTGCAGGAAGAAAGTAATCATCAGCAGGCGAATGTGCATTCCATCGACATCGGCATCGGTGGCTACGATAACCTTGTTGTAGCGCAAACCATCAAGACCCTCTTCAATATTCAATGCTGCCTGCAGAAGGTTGAATTCCTCGTTCTCATAGACAATCTTCTTCGTCAGGCCATAGCAGTTCAGTGGTTTACCACGCAACGAGAACACTGCTTGTGTCAGCACATCGCGGCTCTTTGTGATGCTTCCGCTGGCAGAGTCACCCTCGGTGATGAAGATGCTCGAGTCCTCCTTGCGATCGTTCTTCACGTCGTTGAAATGGATCTTGCAGTCACGTAGCTTACGGTTGTGCAGGTTGGCTTTCTTGGCACGCTCGCGCGCTAGCTTGGTCACGCCGGCCATCGCCTTGCGTTCACGCTCACTGTCCTTGATTTTATTCTCGATAACTTCTGCCACATCCGTGTGGATGTGCAAGTAGTTATCTACCTCCTGCTTGATGAAGTCACCGATGTATTTGTTGATGCTCACGCCATCGGGCGCCATCTGCGTGGAACCTAGCTTGATCTTGGTCTGGCTCTCGAAGATGGGTTCTTCCACATTGACGGCGATGGCACCGACGATACCTGTACGGATGTCGCCGTACTCATACTTGCCGAAGAACTCTTTGATTGTGCGGGCGATATGCTCCTTGAAGGCACTCAGGTGTGTGCCGCCTTGGATGGTATGCTGGCCGTTGACAAAGGAGTAGTACTCCTCGCCGTACTGGTTGGCATGTGTGAAGGCAATCTCAATATCCTCGCCCTTGAGATGAATGATGGGATAGAGGGCATCGTTCGTCATGCGATCGTTGAGGAGATCTTCTAGGCCGTTGCGTGAGAAGATGCGACGACCGTTATACATGATGGCCAGGCCTGAGTTCAAGTAGGTGTAGTTGCGGAGCATATTCTCCACGATATCATCGTGGAACGTGAAGTTCTTGAACAGCGTGTCATCGGGTTCGAAGAAGATATACGTGCCATTCTCGTCTTGCGAGGGTTCCGTGACGTCATCCTGCAGGATGCCGCGCTCAAAGACCACCTTACGCACTTGCCCGTCGCGATAGCTACGTGCCTCGAAGTGGGAACTCAGAAAGTTGACAGCCTTAATACCGACACCATTCATACCTACAGACTTCTTAAAAGCCTTGGAGTCGTACTTGCCACCCGTATTCAACTGACTGACGGCCTCAATGAGCTTACCCTGCGGGATGCCTCGTCCGTAATCACGTACGCTGACGCGCAGATGCTCGTCAATGTCGATCTCGATACGCTTTCCGGCATTCATGCGAAACTCGTCGATAGAGTTATCAATTGTCTCCTTCAAGAGCACATAAATACCGTCCTCGGGATGCGAACCGTCGTCAAGCCTACCGATATACATACCTGGACGCGTGCGAATATGCTCCACATCCGTCAGGTGTTTGATATTACCTTCATCGTAGTTGGCGGTCGCCTGTCCGCCTACCTCTTCTATCTCCTCGGCCATTATCCTTTATTCCTTTTTACTCTTTCATTTTTCACTAAGAGTATCTATACTCTTCTGATAGCACCTTCTCCTCTTGTGAACGGTGCAATCCAAATGCGCCCATTGCCCCTGGCTCTTTTCGTTGTCCTCTAGCTGGGGATGCGTCTCTGCCCACACGAAACCAATCTTCTGAGCAACTTTGATAATCTGTGCAAACAGCGGAGCATTCACGCCTTTATTTTGGTACTCTGGTAACACGCCCACGAGCAGCAAGTCAATGACGGGTGCCGGCTTGAAGTAGATGGCTTTGACCAGATGGTACCATCCGAAGGGGAACAGCTTACCATGTGCCTTCTGTAGCGCATACGACAGCGAACCCATACCCACACCCATAGCAATGGGCTCGTTCTCCTCGTTCTCGACGATGGCCAACAGACGCATATCTAGGAACTGCAGATACTGCGAGGCATACTGCTGAATCTGACGCTCATTCATCTCAGAGTAACCATAGAGGTTGGCATACGCTTTGTTAATGACATGGAAGCATTTCTGCACATACCTACCATTGTCCTCTGCGATAATTTCTCTGGCAGTTTTGAAATGACGCATGTGCAGGTTGTAGCGCTTCATACTCATCTCCGCTACACGGAAATATTTCTGCATATCAGCTTGATGTTCATCTTCTGTGGGCACCATCACCTTGCGCTCCACCCAGTCCGTCTCCTTTTCGTAACCTAGTTGCTCAATGAGACGCGAGTAATAGGGATAGTTGTAGATGGTGCTCATGGTGGAGAGCTGATCAAAGCCGTCAATAAGCATACCTTCAGGGTCCATATCCGTGAAGCCCAGAGGCCCTACAATCTTCTTCATGCCACGCTCACGCCCCCACTGCTCCACCGTATCCAGCAATACCTTCAGTACTTCCAGATCCTCAATGAAATCTATCCATCCAAAGCGAACGTTCTGTGTCTTCCACGTCTTGTTCGCCTTGTGATTGATTATGGCCGCTACGCGTCCTACTAGTTTCTTGTCCTTATATGCCAAGAAGAGGTCCGCTTCACAGAACTCGAACGCCGCGTTCTTCTTGCGGTTGAACGTGTCAAGCATATCCTCCAAGAAATCAGGCACTGCATACGGATTGCCCTTGTAAAGATGATAATTAAATCGGATGAAGGCATATAAATCTCTACGCCCGTCCACTTTTTTAATAGAAATCATAGTCTTTAGGCCTAATAATGGGCAAAGATAGCACTTTTTTATCGTAAGATATTTAAAAGCACTATCTTTTTAGCACATTATAAGCTAGAACGTTAAAAAACTGCAAAAACAGGAGGCCCCAGAGGCTTTTGTCTATAAGACCAGGGGTGTATAGTCCAAGTCCCACACTTTTGCCACCGCCTCATAGGTGCATTTCCCTTCTGCCATGTTCACGCCTCGCGCCAACGCACAATCATCGCGACACGCCTGTTGCCATCCTTTATCGGCCAATGCAAGGGCGTAACGTAACGTGGCGTTAGTCAACGCGATAGTAGAAGTGTTGGGAACAGCACCCGGGATGTTGGCCACGGCATAGTGCACGATGCCATCGATTTCATAGATTGGCTCGCTATGCGTTGTTGGGTGCGAGGTTTCGAAGCAGCCGCCTTGGTCGATAGCAACATCCACCAGCACAGTGCCGCGTTCCATGATCTTTAACATATCTCTCGTTATCAGTTTGGGAGCTGCATCGCCAGGGATGAGCACAGAACCTATAACAACATCCGTCGTGGGCAGTTCTCGTCGGATATTGTGTTCCGATGAGTAGAGAGTATGCACATTAGCTGGCAACTCAGCAGCCAGCTGTTTAAGGCGTGGCAGCGACACATCGGCAATGGTTACTTCGGCGCCCATACCTGCTGCGATGCGTGCGGCGGCTTCACCTACAGTCCCCCCTCCCAATACCAATACACGAGCAGGCTTCACTCCAGGTACACCTGCCATCAACTTGCCCTTACCACCCTTCGTCTTCTGCAAATAATACGCTCCGTTCTGCACTGCCATGCGGCCTGCAACCTCACTCATGGGAATCAGAAGTGGCAAAGAGCGATCGTCTCGTTCCACTGTCTCATATGCGATGCAAACGGCACCACTATTTAGCATAGCATGTGTTAGTTCCTCTTCACAAGCGAAGTGGAAATAAGTAAATAGCACCTGTCCCTTCCTCACCAGTGGGTACTCAGGTGCTATTGGCTCCTTCACCTTTACAATCAAGTCAGCTTTTGCATAAACATCCTCTATGGCAGGCACGATTTTCGCTCCCACTGTTGCGTATTCCGCATCTACGAAGCCACTGCCCTCTCCAGCTGTATGCTGTACCAACACCTGATGTCCTCTACGTATCAACTCAGTCACACCCGAAGGTGTCATGCCAACCCTGTTCTCATTGTTCTTGATCTCTTTGGGAATTCCTACTATCATAATCGTTATTTTTAAAGGTTTACGCCACAAAAGTACATAATAAAGAGAAAAGTAAATAATGAGAGAGTAAAAAAAGTGTGGCGATTACGCTAATTTGTGTTAATAAAAAGAAAGGACAGCCCTTGAGGACTATCCTTTCATTATCATTATTTGTGATTGGACTTAGTCAGCCAGCTTCGCGCAGATGAACTCGCGGTTCAGGCGTGCGATGTTGGCGATGCTCTCGTTCTTCGGGCACACGGCCTCGCAGGCGCGGGTGTTGGTGCAGTTGCCGAAGCCGAGCTCGTCCATCTTGGCCACCATGGCCTTGGCGCGCTTGGCTGCCTCGGGACGGCCCTGGGGCAGGAGAGCGAGCTGCGAGACCTTGGAGCTGACGAAGAGCATGGCGGAACCGTTCTTACAAGCTGCTACGCAGGCACCGCAGCCGATGCAGCTGGCGCAGTCCATGGCCTCGTCGGCATCCTGTTTGGGGATGAGGATGGCGTTGGCGTCCTGAGCCTGACCTGTGCGGATGGTGGTGTAGCCACCGGCCTGGATGATCTTGTCGAAGGCGGAGCGATTGACCATGCAGTCCTTGATGACGGGGAAACCGGCAGAGCGCCAGGGCTCCACGGTGATGGTGTCGCCATCGTTGAACTTACGCATATAGAGCTGGCAGGTGGTGGCGCCGCGCTCGGTCTTGCCGTGAGGTGTGCCGTTGATGTAGAGCGAGCACATGCCGCAGATACCCTCGCGGCAGTCGTGGTCGAAAACGAAGGGCTCCTTGCCAGCTTCGATGAGCTCCTCGTTCATGATGTCGAGGGCTTCGAGGAAGGAGGTGTCATCGGGAATATTCTTCAACTGGTGCGTGTCGAAGTGGCCCTTCTCCTTCGACTTGATGGTAACGGAAATATTCTTAGCCATGATGTTTAGTTCTTGTAGTTACGGGTTTGTACCTTGATTGCTTCGTACTCCAGCGGCTCCTTGATGAGTTCGGGATCCTTGTCGGCACCCTGATACTCCCAGCAGCCGACGTAAAAGTAGTTAGCGTCGTCGCGCTTGGCTTCGCCTTCCTCGGTCTGGTATTCCTCGCGGAAGTGACCGCCGCAGCTCTCGTTACGTGAGAGGGCGTCGTGAGCTACAAGCTCGCCCATCGTGAAGAAGTCGCGGAGGTGGATAGCCTTGTCGAGTTCCACGTTGAGGCCTTCCTTGCTGCCGGGCACGAAGAGGTTGGTGTCGAACTCCTTCTGGAGCTCCTTCATCTTCTTGATGCCTTCCTGCAGGCCCTCAGCGGTGCGACCCATGCCGACATACTCCCACATGATGTGGCCGAGTTCCTTGTGGATGCTATCGACGGAGCGCTTGCCCTTGATGTTCAGGAGGCGGGTCAGCTCATCGTCAACAGCCTTCTCTGCAGCTGCGAACTCAGGCAGATCGGTGGAGATGCGCGGCCAGATAGCCTGGTCGGCGAGGTAGTTCTGGATGGTGTAGGGGAGGACGAAGTAACCGTCGGCCAAGCCCTGCATCAGAGCGGAAGCACCGAGGCGGTTAGCGCCGTGGTCGGAGAAGTTGCACTCGCCGATAGCGAAGAGGCCGGGGATAGAGGTCTGCAGCTCGTAGTCAACCCACACGCCGCCCATCGTGTAGTGGATGGCGGGGTAGATCATCATGGGCTTGTAGTACTTCACGCCGTTGATCTCGTTGGCGAGGTCGCCGGGATAGACGTCGGTGATCTCCTCGTACATGTCGAAGAGGTTGCCGTAGCGCTGCTTCATGGCATCGAGGCCGAGGCGATTGATGGACTCGGAGAAGTCGAGGAACACGGCAAGACCTGTGTTGTTCACGCCGAAGCCCTTGTCGCAACGCTCCTTGGCAGCACGGCTGGCGACATCGCGAGGCACGAGGTTACCGAAGGCGGGATAGCGACGCTCCAGATAGTAGTCGCGGTCCTCTTCAGGAATCTCCCAACCCTGCAGCGTGCCTTCCTGCAACTTCTTGGCATCTTCGAGCTTCTTGGGCACCCAGATGCGGCCGTCGTTACGCAGGGACTCGGACATCAGCGTCAGCTTGGACTGCTTGTCGCCGTGTACGGGGATGCAGGTGGGGTGAATCTGAACGTAGGAGGGGTTGGCCATGTAAGCACCCTTGCGGTAGCACTGTACGGCAGCCGTGCAGTTGCAACCCATGGCGTTGGTGGAGAGGAAGTATGCGTTACCGTAGCCGCCAGTGGCGATGACAACAGCGTTGGCACTGAAGCGCTCCAGCTTACCTGTGACGAGGTTCTTGGCGATGATACCGCGAGCGCGGCCATCGACGATGACGACGTCTTCCATCTCATAGCGGGTGAAGAGTTTCACCTTACCTGCCTGTACCTGTGCGGAGAGGGAGCTGTAGGCGCCGAGCAGCAGCTGCTGACCGGTCTGACCCTTGGCATAGAAGGTACGGCTGACCTGAGCGCCACCGAAGGAACGGTTGGCGAGCATGCCACCATATTCACGAGCGAAGGGAACGCCCTGTGCCACGCACTGGTCGATGATATTGTTGGACACCTCAGCCAGACGATAGACGTTAGCTTCGCGAGCGCGGTAGTCGCCGCCCTTCACGGTGTCGTAGAACAGACGATAGACGCTGTCACCGTCGTTCTGGTAGTTCTTGGCTGCGTTGATACCACCCTGTGCAGCGATGGAATGTGCACGACGGGGGCTGTCCTGGATGCAGAAGTTGAGGACGTTGAAGCCCATCTCGCCGAGCGAGGCAGCGGCGCTGGCACCAGCCAGACCCGTACCTACGACGATGACGTCGAGCTTCAGTTTGTTCTTCGGGTTCACCAAACGCTGATGTGCCTTGTAGTTGGTCCATTTTTCAGCAACAGGTCCCTCGGGAATCTTGGAATCTATTTTCTTTACTTGTTCAGTTGCCATAATGATTACGGATTAAGAGTTGATAATAGGTTAGCCCCAAATGGCGAACTTGATGACCACCACAGCAAACATCAGGATGACGATGGTGGACCAGATGAAGCCGATGCACTGCCAGCGGTTGTGCCAAATCTTGCCGCTCCAGCCCAGCGTCTGGATAGCACTCCAGAAACCGTGGTTGATGTGGAACCAGATGGCGCAGAACCAGATGAGGTACAGCAGGGAGTAGATGGGAGCACCTGGCTGATCGTGGAATGTCCAGACAATCCATGCGTAGCCGTCGGTGGGCGAGGGCACAGCAGAGAGTGCTGCCAGAGGATCGCTCAGTTCAGCCCACATCATGTTGTACCAGAAGTGCCAGAGGTGGAGGCACAGGCCCAAGCAGATGATGCAGCCCAGCAGGAACATGTTCTGGCTGTACCACTCCACCTTTTCAGGCTTGTCGGTCACGGCATAGGCATCTGTGCCGCGAGCCCTTTTGTTCTGGATGGTCAGGATGATGGCAAAGACAAAGTGCAAGACCATCAAAGCTGCCAAGCCGAGAGTCGCCAAGACAGCATACCAGTTCGCGCCGAGGAACTCGCAAATCATGTTGTAGCCCTCAGCGCTGAAGAGCGCTACGACGTTCATGCTGCCATGGAACGTCAGGAAGAGAATCAGCGCGAGCCCGGTCACGGACATCACTACTTTTCTTCCGATAGAAGAATCAATTAACCACATAAAAGTAATTTTTTAGATATTTAAATGATGAAAAGATGCTGCAAAAGTAGGTTATTTTGTTGAGCCTGCAAAGAAAAACGCCTCTTTTTATGGCATAAGAGGCGTTAAAAGCGGTTATCGCTGCGGGTCGTCGTATTGAATCTGCAATTCTTCAAGGCGACGATGCAGTTGTTCCTGCAGTTTTTCCATTCCGGGCTGACCATAGAGATTGTGCATCTCATGGGGGTCGTTCTGTAGGTCGAAGAGCTCCCATTTGTTCACGTCGTGACCATAGAAATGCATGAGCTTGTAGCGGTCGGTGCGGATGCCGTAGTGGCGTCGCACGTTATGCTCGGCGGGGTACTCGTAGTAGTGGTAGTAGATGGCATCGCGCCAGTTCTTGATGGCCTGCTTGTCAGCGGCAGTGGCAGCCTCGCCCTTCAGCAGAGGCAGCAGCGACACGCCCTGTATATCCTCGGGGATGGGTGCACCGGCGAGGTCGAGGAAGGTGGGTGCATAGTCTATATTTTGCACCATTTCATCGATAATCCCGCGTCGTTCGCACCCCTTCGGCAGACGCATCACCAGCGGCGTGGAGAGCGACTCCTCATACATGAAGCGTTTGTCAAACCAGCCGTGCTCGCCCATATAGAAGCCTTGATCAGAGGTATAGACCACGAGCGTGTTATCCAGTAGCCCTGCCTTCTCGAGATAGTCGAGCAGACGTCCCACTTCCTGATCAAGGGCGTGGACGACCTTAGCATAGTCGCGCATATAACGCTGGTACTTCCATTCCAGGAGCTCGGCATCGCGACTGCCCTCGACACTGCTCTGTGCCTGATGCGGCAGGAAGTTATAGTCGGTGCCCCACTTCTCGTAGAACGCACGCGAGAGGGGAACATAGAACGCATCGTACTGCTCGCGCTCGGCGGGCGATAGGCGTCCGATCATATTCTGATAGGAGTCGGACAGGCGTGTGCGAGGTGTCTCCTTGGGGCTGACGAACATCTTGGTGTCATAGACGATGTCCATGTCCTTACCGATCTCCATCTCCGTCTTTCCTGCGGCTTCGCGCGTGGCGTAATCGTCATGGAACTCAGGCGGCAGGGCAAAGGTCTTGTCCTCGTACAGCCGCAGGTCTTCCAGCGCTGGCAGCCAAGCGCGGTGGCAGGCTTTGTGATGGATGAAGAGGGCGAAGGGAGCCCCTCTCCCCGCTCCCCCCCGCTGGGGAGAGAGCCTTTGCTCCATCCACTCGATGGCCTTGTCCGTGATGATGCGGGTGACATAACCGCTGTCGGCGGAGCGTGTGCCGTCCATGTGGATGAAGGTTGGGTTATAGTAGTCGCCCTGTGCCGGCAGGATCTCCCAATGGTTGAAGCCTGTAGGCGTACTCACGAGGTGCCATTTGCCAATGAGGCAGGTCTCGTAGCCAGCGGCCTGCAACAGCTTCGGCATCGTCTGCTGGGAACCGTCGAAGATGCCGTGCTCATTGTTCGTGAAGCCATTCTTATGAGAATGTTTTCCCGTGAGCATGCACGCGCGCGACGGGCCGCTCAACGAGTTGGCCACGTAGCTGTGCGTGAAGCGCACGCCATCGCGGGCGATGCGGTCGAGGTTGGGTGTCTCCACAAAGCGCGTGTCGTAGCACGACATCATCTGCGCCGTGTGGTCATCCGTCATGATATAGACGATGTTGGGGCGCGTAGCCTGCTGTGCGTTGGCTGCAAACGCAGCCAACGATACAGGGATGAGAACAAATCTTTTGTTCATTTACTTGGTCATCGAATACACGACATCCATGATTTCCTTGCCGATGGCATCGGCAGCTTCCATGGTGGCAGCCTCGGAATAGACGCGGATGATGGGTTCGGTGTTGGACTTGCGCAGGTGTACCCACTTGTCGGGGAAGTCGATCTTCACGCCGTCGATATCGTTGACTTCCTCGTTCTTGTAGAGGTCCTTCACCTTGGCCAGGATGGCATCCACGTCGGTGTCGGGCGTGAGATCAATGCGGTTCTTGGCGATGCAGTAGGGAGGATAGGTGGCGCGCAGTTCGCTGGTCTTCATGCCTTTCTTGGCAAGATAGGTCAGGATGAGGGCGATGCCGACGAGAGCGTCGCGGCCGTAGTGGGCAGCAGGATAGATGACACCGCCGTTGCCTTCGCCGCCGATGACGGCGTTGGTAGCCTTCATCTTCGTGACCACGTTCACCTCGCCAACGGCTGCGGCGTTGTACTCGCAACCATACTTACGTGTGACATCGCGCAGGGCGCGGGTTGAAGAGAGGTTTGAGACGGTGTTGCCGGGTGTGTGTTGCAGGATGTAGTCGGCCACGGTGACGAGCGTGTATTCCTCGCCATACATCGTGCCGTCCTCGCAGAACAGCGCCAGACGATCGACATCGGGATCGACCACAAAAGCGATGTCATAGCCGCCCTTCTGCATCAGTGCTTTGATGTCGCCCAGGTTCTTCTCCAGCGGCTCAGGATTGTGCTGGAAATCGCCCGTGGGTTCGCCATAGAGGCAGGTGACGGTCTCCACACCTAATTGCTCCAACAGTTTGGGCAGGATGACGCCGCCGACGGAGTTCACAGTGTCGAGAGCCACGCGGAACTTACGGGCCTTGATTGCCTCGACATCCACGAGAGCAAGGTCCTTCACGAGGTCGATGTGGCGCTGGTCGTAGCTGCTGTCCTCGCGGTACTTGCCGAGATGATCCACATCGGCATACTCGAAGTCCTCGGCGGCAGCGATGCGCAGCACCTCAGCACCTTCGGCAGCATTCAGGAATTCGCCATCGCTGTTCAGCAACTTCAGGGCGTTCCATTGGCGTGGGTTGTGACTGGCTGTCAGGATGATACCGCCGCAGGCTTTCTCCATGGTCACGGCCAGCTCGGTGGTCGGGGTGGTAGCGAGGCCGATGTTCACGACATCGAAGCCCATGCCCATGAGTGTGCCGCAGACCACGTTCTTCACCATCTCGCCGGAGATGCGGGCGTCGCGACCTACAACAATCTTGTTCGTACCAATCTTGTCCGTCTTGCGAATAAGGGTAGCATACGCCGATACGAATTTCACGATGTCCAGGGGATTCAGCGTGTCACCTGCACGGCCTCCGATGGTACCACGGATGCCGGAAATAGATTTGATCAGTGTCATGTTATTAAGTTTTTAGTTTAGGGATAGATTCTCGGCACAAAGTTAAGAAAAAAGCAGCGGTAAAAGTTCTTTCAAACACGTTTTTTTTATGAAACCCTAAAAAAAGACGAAAAAATAGCCTTTATAGTGTTGTTGATGCCTAAAAATCCTTACCTTTGTGCCAAATTAGCCCTTTGCATGAACCGATTCCTGTATTTCTTGATGGCATTCCTTTGGTTATCGTTATCGATAGCGGGCCAATCCCAAACAACACAACCACCCACGACACTCGAAGGGTGGAGTGACCGTTTGGAACGTTTTGGCAAAGTCATCCCACAAGAGAAGGTATTCGTGCAACTGGACAACACCTGCTATTTCCTAGGTGACACCATTTGGTACAGCGCTTTTACACGTCGCACAGATAAAGGTCTTCCCTCAAACATCAGTCGTGTGCTCTATGTGGAGCTCCTGAATCAAGACGGTTTCCTAATGGAGCGTCAGCTCGTGGAGATGAAGAACGGGCGCGGCCACGGCAACTTTGTACTGAATGACACTCTCTATGCCGGCTACTATGAATTACGAGCCTACTCGCGCTGGCAGCTCAACTGGGGCATCACAGAGAAGAAACACACCTCTGGTGCCGAGGAATGGTTCTTTAATAAGATGATGGCGAAGGAGTACTACCGTGACTACGACAAACTCTACTCCCGCGTTTTCCCCGTCTATGACAAACCGGAGGAGCCGGGTGACTACTACCGCGATATGACCACGCGTCCGCTTCGCCGCTATTTCAAAAGCGGAGCCGGTGAGCCCCAACTCCAGCTATCCCTCTTCCCCGAGGGCGGTCATATCGTAGCTGGCATTCCTTGCCGTGTGGCCTTCGAGGCGGCGACAGAAACGGGCGAAGCCGTTGAGGGTACGCTCGCACTGCCTACGCCAACGGCAGCGCAGAGCCGTGGCCGTGGCGTGTTCACGTTCACACCCGAGACAGGACAGGAGTATGAGTTCTCCTTTACAGACAAGAACGGGCGCACTGCCAAGGCCAAGCTGCCAGCTGTGGAGACTGACGGTGTGGCGTTAAGCGTTGAACGCAAGGGCAATGCTTGGGAAATCCATATCCATGCAGCGGGCGAAGCTGCCACAAAGCCCTTAGGTCTTACCATTATGCATGAAGGCGTGGTGCAGAAGTTTGAAACGGTGGCAAATGCAGAATGGACCACCGTCCATACTGATTTGCCACCTGGGACCAATCAAGCCACCGTCTTCGATGCCGACGGCCGCATCTGGGCCGATCGCCTCTTCTTCGTCACCCAACCCGAACTCCTCCAACCCTCTCTTGTCATTGAAGGCTTAAAAGACGAATACCTACCCTTCGAGCAGGTTCATCTACAAGTGACCGCTCCCTCCCTATCCTCACCCCCCTTTGAAAGAGAGGGGGCGGGGGTGAGTCTTTCCCTTGCTATCCGCGATGCCGCCTCACAAGACTACACCTACGATAACGGGAACATCCTTACGGAGATGCTACTCTCCTCTGAAATCAAGGGCTACGTGCCCAACCCAGCCTATTTCTTCGAGGCCGACGACGAGGAACACCGTCTGGCCCTCGACCTGCTGATGATGACGCAGGGCTGGCGCCGCTTCGACTGGGAAACGATGGCTACGCCCGATGCCTTCATCTTGACACAGCCTCCTGAGACACAGACACAAATCCTACAGGGTGAAGTGATGCACTATACGGCAAGTCTTCTGCAGGACGATGTGCGCCCCTTTGATATGTGCCCCACACCATATGATTACGAAAGGAGTATGCTGGGAACTTTGTCGGGCGATGGTGGTGTTGGAATCTACGAGGCGATGATGGATCTGCGGAAGAAGCTACGCAATTCGGACGATGGGCCCTCTGTGATTGACTCTTACGAAGGTGTCGGGCAGGGCGAGGTTATAGAGACCATTAACGCCGAGAGCTATGCCATCGGAGAGCATTTCCCCCCTGGGAGTTACCGAATGCGTGGCACCATAGCAACAGCGCGCTTTAATGCCAAAGAGAAAGACTTGAAGAAAGAGGTGCAAGTTCATGCGGAATTCACGCAAGCCGGCAGTGAGAGCGTTCTAGGCGATGTGGAGACACGCAATGGGCACTTCTCCATCCAGGTTCCCCGCTTCGAGGATTGTTGCGTCTTCTTCCTTAGCGCAAGCGACTCGACGAAATGGAAGAAGGGAAAGAACCACCAATGGATAGAGATTGACGAGAAGAAGGACGCGGAATACTACGTCCGCATCTCTTGGCCCTACCCTCGCTTCACACAACCATACAGCCACTACCAGACCACACTGCGTCCGCTCTCTGAGAAAGAGCAGGCCAAGACTTGGGCAGGCCGTTTCAATGCCAAGACCTTTGAGACCGATATGCAGGACATCACCATCCGTGCCCGTCATGGCGGTCTGCGTCGCTTGGACCTGTCGAAGCCGGCCTATACGGTGGACGCCTACATAGCTTTCAACGACGCCAGTGATGCCGGTCTGATGACGGGAGCCTATCGTGGTCGCTTCCATTTCATTAACAGCTTGGCACGCCTCTATGTCGGCGATATGCAGACAAGCAACCAATATCTGGTGGAGGCGCGCTATGACGGCTACAATATTTCACTTAACCGTTCGAACAAAGTCATCGATCGCTTCAACCTACTGACGAACATCAGCTCCGTGGCGTTCTATACAGATTATAATCCGCGTACGGGCGGTGACCCACGCGCCAAGGAAGACAACGTGATGCGACTGGCTGTCAACCTGCAGTCGATGGCCGATGAAGGCCGCCGCGTAGTCTATCGCGACCGCCGCTATATCCTTCAGGGCTTCAATGTAGCCGATGACTTCTACCACCCCGACTACCAACGTACACCACCGGCCGAAGGCGCTAAGGACTACCGTCGCACCCTCTACTGGAATCCCGACCTGCAACTCGATGCTGAGGGAAAGGCTGACATCACCTTTTTCACTAGCAGCAAACCCTCCATCCTCTCTGTAGAAGCCAACGGACAGGCCGCAGATGGGACACTCCTGTTTAAATGAAGAATGAAAGGTGAAGAATAAAAATAAGAATTACCTAGCAAGATTTGAAAACACTTAATAACCAATTAACAAATGAACGAAAAACTTCTTTCCATCGTTGACCAGTTCGCCATCAGTGGCGTGGTCGCAGAAATCAAGCCCCTCGGAGAGGGACTCATCAACGACACCCTGCTCGTGAAAACCGCACAGACGGAAGCACCCAACTACGTCCTGCAGCGCGTGAACACCAACGTATTCCCCGATGTGGATATGTTGATGAACAACATCCGCGCCGTCACAGGGCATATCCGCCAGAAGCTTGCAGCACGCGGCGAGAACGACATCGACCGCAAGGTGCTCACCTTCGTGCCACTGAAGAATGACCCCGCTAAACTCTACACCATCGTGGATGGTGAGCCCTGGCGCCTGATGGTGTTCATCAACGACGCCATTACCAAGCAGGCCGTGAACCCCGAATCCAGTGAGGCTGCCGGTGAAGCCTTCGGCGACTTCCAGGCGATGCTGGCCGACATCCCCGTGCCCCTAGGCGAGACCATCAAGGACTTCCACAACATGGAGTTCCGTCTGCAACAGCTCAAGGACGTCATTGCCAAGGACCCTGCAGGCCGTGTGGCCAGCGTGCAGCCCATCATCGACGAGCTCCTCAGCTATGCCGACGAGATGACCGCTGCCGAGCGCCTTGGTCGCGAGGGCAAGTTGCCCAAGCGCATTTGCCACTGCGACACCAAGGTTAACAACATGATGTTCGACAAGAACGACCGCGTGCTCTGCGTTATCGACCTCGACACCGTCATGCCCAACTTCATCTTCTCCGATTACGGCGACTTCCTGCGCACCGCTGCCAACTTCACCGCCGAGGACGATCCCGACCTGTCGAAGGTGGGCTTCAACATGGAGATCTTCAAGGCCTTCACGCGCGGCTATCTTCGCTCGGCCAAGAGCTTTCTTACACCGCTGGAGAAGGAGATGCTGCCCTATGCCGCCACCCTCTTCCCCTACATGCAGGCCGTGCGTTTCCTGTGGGACTACATCAGCGGTGACAAGTACTGGAAGTGCAAGTATCCTGAGCACAACCTCGACCGTGTGAAGAACCAGCTCACACTCTTCAAGAGTGCCTACGCCTTGAAGGACGAGATGGCCAAGTTCATTGCTGAACAGTAAGTACTATCTTACAAATCTCACAAAAAAAGCGAGAAAAGCGAAACTCTTTTCTCGCTTTTTTATGTCAATAGGTGAACACCATATCGAAAAAAAACGTACCTTTGCACCCGCAAAAGAAAACTTCCAACTATCAACAAAGATATGTCAGAATCAATTCAAGACACCTCTCTTGGCGGCCTTATCCGCCGTTATGTTAGCGCCAGCTTCCTGCTCATCGGAGCCACCGTGTTGGCGCTCGTCTTTGCCAACCTCCCTGCCACGCGCGAGTTCTATGCCAATCTATGGCAACAGCCCGTTCATCTGAGCATCGGTGACTTCAACGTCTTCAGTCACGGCGGTCATGCCATGACGCTGATGGACTTCATCAATGACTTCCTGATGTTCTACTTCTTCCTTAGCGTGGGTCTTGAGATCAAGCGTGAAGTACTTTGCGGAGAACTCAGCAGCAGGCAGAAAGCCATGCTGCCCGTCATCGGAGCCTGCGGCGGTATGATTATGCCCGTCATCGTGTTCTTCTGCGTCTGTCTGGGACACCCGCTGATGGAGCGTGGCTGTGCCATCCCGATGGCTACGGATATCGCCTTCTCGCTGGGCGTACTCAGCATGTTTGGCAAGCGTGTGCCCGTTGGTCTGAAGATTTTCTTGGCAGCATTGGCTGTCGCTGATGACCTTGGCGGCATCATCGTCATCGCCCTGTTCTACAGCAATGGTCTCGCCTGGCCCTATCTGGTTGCCGCTGCCGCCGTCGTCGCCATCCTGCTCATCGGCAACAAGCTCGGTATCCGCGTCAAGACGTTCTACCTGACACTCGGCCTCATCCTCTGGTATCTGGTGCTGAACTCCGGCATCCACGCCACCATCGCCGGTGTCGTGCTCGCCTTCTGCATTCCCGCCAACCTGAGCCGAGGCACCCGCTACTATCTGGAGACCATCCGCGACGGCATCAATGCCTATCCCGACATCGATGTCACAGAGGCAGACCGCAAGCAGGTCATGGTGCTCTCCAAGGACGAGATCCAGAGCCTGCGCAGCATCGAGAAAGCTTCCGACCAGCTCATCTCTCCGCTTCAGGATATCGAGGACCAGCTGGCCATGCCCATCAACTATGCCATCATCCCCATCTTCGCCTTTGCCAATGCTGGTGTTGACTTCACGGGCATGAGCTTCATGAGCCTCTTCCAAGGTGTGGCTCTCGGCGTATTCTTGGGTCTTCTCATTGGTAAGTTCACGGGCGTCCTCAGTTTCTCATGGCTCAGCATCAAGCTTGGTATCTGTCAGATGCCAGCTGGTGGCAACTGGAAGTCGTTCGCCAGCGTCTGCATGGTCTGCGGCATCGGCTTCACAGTCTCCATGTTCATCGCAGCCCTGAGCTATCCCACTCATCTCGGTGCCGACGCCGCCGAGATGCTCAACGAGGCCAAGCTCGGTATCCTATGTGGCACCCTCGCCTCTGCCCTTGTAGGTGCCTTCATGCTCAACCAAACCCTACCCAAGGACGCTGTCTCAGAAGCATAATTCACGGGCGTAATTACCTTATTATCGTTTATGGACGAAAAGACCCTGCCGCAGGACGGCATCACCCACCACTTGAACAGAATGTACCAAGACTGGTTCTTGGACTATGCCTCTTACGTCATCCTTGAGCGTGCCGTGCCGCATATCGGCGACGGCTTCAAGCCCGTTCAGCGTCGCATCCTCCATTCCATGAAGCGGATGGATGACGGGCGCTTCAACAAGGTCGCCAACATCGTGGGTCACACGATGCAGTTCCACCCCCATGGCGATGCCTCCATCAAGGACGCGCTGGTGCAGCTGGGACAGAAGGAACTGCTCATCGACTGCCAGGGTAACTGGGGCAATATCCTCACGGGCGACGACGCTGCCGCAGGCCGTTACATCGAGGCGCGCCTGTCCAAGTTCGCGTTGGACGTGGTCTTCAACCCCAAGACTACGGAGTGGAAACTCTCCTACGACGGTCGCAACAAAGAGCCGATCGTGCTGCCCGTGAAGTTCCCGCTGCTTCTGGCGCAGGGCGCTGAGGGCATCGCCGTGGGTCTCTCGTCCAAAATCCTGCCGCACAACCTCAATGAGCTCTGCGAGGCCGCCATCGCCTACCTCCACAACGAGCCCTTCCAGCTCTATCCCGACTTCCCCACAGGCGGCAGCATCGACGTCTCGAAGTACAACGACGGTCAGCGCGGCGGCATGGTGCGCGTGCGTGCCAAGATCGAGAAGCGCGACAGCAAGACCCTCGCCATCACCGAGCTGCCCTTTGGCAAGACCACCGGCTCGCCCCAGAAACCCAGCCAGTTCATCGACACCATCCTGAAGGCAGCCGAGAAGGGCAAAATCAAGGTGCGCAAGGTCGAGGACATGACGGCCGCCGGCGTGGAGATCCTCATCCATCTGCAGCCTGGTGCATCGTCGGACAAGACCATCGACGCCCTCTACGCCTGCACCGACTGCGAGGTCTCTATCTCGCCCAACTGCTGCGTCATCGACGAGAACAAGCCCTGCTTCCTCACCGTTAGCGAGGTGCTGCGCCGCTCTGTCGATAACACCAAGGAGCTGCTGCGCAAGGAGCTGCTCATTCGTCGCGGCGAGCTGATGGAAGCCCTCCACTTCGCCTCCCTCGAGCGCATCTTCATCGAGGAGCGCATCTACAAGGGGAAACCCTTCGAGAACGCCAACAGCACCGATGAATTGTGCGAATATATCGACGAACGCTTGACACCGTTCTACCCTCAGTTCGTGCGCGAGGTGACAAAGGACGACATCCTCCGACTCCTCGAAATCAAGATGCAGCGCATCGCCAAGTTCAACAAGGACAAGGCCGACGAGCTCATCGCACGTATGAAAGAAGAGGTGGCCGAGATCGACCGCGACCTTGCCAACATGATCGAGGTGACGGCCAACTGGTTCCGCTTCATCCAGGACAAATACGGCAAGGACCATCCGCGCCTCACCGAAATCCGCAACTTCGACAGCATCGAGGCCTCGAAGGTAGTGGAAGCCAACCAGAAGCTCTACATCAACCGCGACGAAGGCTTCATTGGCACGGGTCTGAAGAAAGACGAGTTCGTCTGCAACTGCTCCGACATCGACGACGTCATCATCTTCTACAAAGACGGCACCTACAAGGTTATCCGCATCGGCGAGAAGGTCTTCGTGGGCGAGACGGAGCGCTCCAAGGCCGAGAAGCGCAAGTGCCAGATCCTGCACGTGGCCATCTTCAAGAAGAACGACACGCGCACCATCTACAACGCCGTCTATCGCGACGGCCGCGACGGCGCCTTCTACATCAAGCGCTTCAATGTCACCAGCATTACGCGCGACCGCGAGTACGACCTCACGCAGGGCAAGCCCGGCAGCCGTGTGGCCTACTTTACTGCCAACCCCAATGGCGAGGCGGAGCTCATCAAGGTGAGCCTGAAACCCAACCCCAAACTCAAGCGCGCCTTCTTCGACAAAGACTTCAGCGAGATTATGATCAAGGGGCGTGCCTCGATGGGCAACCTGCTGACAAAGCTCGAAGTGGAGCGCATCGGCCTGAAGAGCCACGGCAGCAGCACGCTGGGCGGTCGCCAGGTGTGGTTCGACCACGATGTAAAACGCCTCAACTACGACGACCACGGCCAGTACCTGGGCGAGTTCCACGCCGACGACCTCATCCTCGTCATCCTTGACAACGGCGAGTTCTACACCACCAACTTTGACCTCAACAACCACTACGAACCCAACATCCTGCGCATCGAAAAGTTCAACGTGCAGAAGGTGTGGACGGCCGCCCTCTTCGATGCCGAACAAGGCTTCCCCTACCTTAAGCGCTTCCCCCTTGAGGTCTCTATGCGCCACCAGAACTTCCTCGGCGAAAACCCAGACAGTCGCCTGCTGCTGCTCACCGACACCGTATTCCCTCAACTCCTTGTCACCTATGCCGCCCCCGATGACTTCCGCGATCCGCTGGAAATCGATGCCGAGCAGTTCATCGGCCTGAAGAGTTTCAAGGCCAAAGGAAAGAGGATTACGACGATGAAGGTGGAGAAGGTGGAGGAATTGGAGCCTACACGCCAGGCCGACACTCCGGACTCTCCCCCCGACCTCCCTGTTCTTGAAGGGCCAAGCGTACCTTCGGGCCGAGCTGGCGAGGAAGCGGACACCTCTGAGATTGAGATAGGGGAGGAGGAAGACCATGAGACTTCAGGAGCAGAAGAAGCGGAAGAAGCGCAAGAGGATTCTTCCGCTCCAGAAACACCTGAATCCCACACCCCCACGCCTGCTCGCCCGGGAAATATAGACCCCCTCACTGGTCAGTTCAACCTCTTCGATGATTAGTCATGCGCCGACGCATCATATTTGACATTTTATATCTCGTATTATCTATTTCGTCCTTCCCGGTTTCAGCGCAGGAGGGGCGCAATACCTCCCACGCGACGCTGGTAGGTATCGGCGCCGTCAACCATTTAGACACCTACCTTTCGCCCCTCAACTACAAGGGACCTCAACTTCAGTTCATGCATGAGACCTTACGTTACACTCGTTGGGCGCAGGGGCACATTAGCATGCAGAGCATCTGGCAAGGGAATATTGCATACACAAAGAGCCCTTCCGAAAAAGGACGCAACTATGGTGGCGACATCAACTACAGCATCGGTTGGCACTACAACTGGACTTTCCCCTCGAATAACGAGGCACCACGTTTGCGCATCCTTCTTGGTCCTCAACTAGGAGCCAATGCCGGTGTCCTCTACAACACCCGCAACAGCAACAATCCCGCTCAAGCACTAGCAACGCTGCATCTCGCCGCCTCTGCCGCCGTCATCTACCGCTTCCACCTTTGGAAACAACCTGTAGCTGCGCGCTACCAACTGGATGTACCCCTCATGGGCCTGAAGTTCAGCCCCAACTACGGCCAGAGCTACTATGAGATTTTCTCGCTCGGTAACACCGACCACAACGTATGCTTCACCCATCCCTTCAACGCTTTCAGCAGCCGTCATCTGTTGACCCTTGACTTCCCCTTCCGTCAGACAACACTGCGCATGGGCTACCTCTGTGACATCCGTCAGAGTCACCTCAATGAATTAAAATACCATAGTTACACTCACGCCTTCATGCTCGGCATCGTCCGACACCTCACCATCCATAAACCTCGTCGCCACACACCTGAGGGTTTCATTCTATAAATCATGCATCATCTCGTTTCCATTTTACACAACTCATTATCCATTGCAGTGGCAACGATGCTACTGCTCGTCTCCTGTGTTCAGGAAGAGCAGTACAACAACACGCCAGAGGGTAATTTCGAGGCGCTATGGACCATCGTGGATGAACATTACTGCTTCCTTGACTACAAACGCGAAACCATCGGGCTAGACTGGAACGAGGTACATAGCCGCTATCGCGCCCGCCTGTCCGAGGATATGACAAACGCGCAGCTCTTCGAAGTCCTCGCCGAGATGCTTTCCGAGCTACGTGACGGACATGTCAACCTATACACCCCTGGTGACATCGGGCGTAACTGGTCGTGGTATGAGGACTATCCCAGGAACTTCTATGCGGACCTGCAGAATACCTACCTCGGTACCGACTATAAGATTGCAGCCAGCCTACGCTACCGCATTTTTGACGACAATATTGGCTACGTGGTATGTCCCAGCTTCACATCAGGATTTGGCGACGGCAATCTCGACGAGGTCTTCTATACTCTACGAACCTGCAACGGACTCATTCTGGATATGCGTAACAACAGCGGCGGAGATCTCAACAATGCAGAACGCTTGGCCAGGCGCTTCACCAATGAACGCATCCATGTGGGATATATCAGCCACAAGACAGGAAAGGGACACAAAGCCTTCTCGACACCTGAGAAGCAATACCTAGAGCCCTCCGACGGTGTACGATGGCAGCAGTCAACGGTTGTACTCACCAACCGCCAATGCTATAGTGCCACCAACACCTTTGTACGCGACATGAAATGCTGTCCGAATGTGACGATTTTGGGCGACCAGACAGGTGGCGGCAGCGGCCTTCCCTTTTCCTCAGAGCTGCCCAATGGTTGGAGTGTCCGCTTTTCAGCGTGCCCAATGTATGACGTCAACATGAATCACATTGAATTCGGCATCCAACCTGATGTGGCAACGAGTATCACCGATGAGGATCGTCTTAAAGGCATTGACACCCTCATCGAAACAGCTCGTAAGCTCCTTCTTCAATAAACCCTTAGAAATTATCGCTTCATCGGTTAATTTGCCACAGATAGCGTGTTGCCTGTGGGGTAGTAATTGACACGATAGCGGAAAAGGTTCTTGCCTTGCGCACCATCGGCGATGATGCCCTGATTGTTCAGGTCGTAAAGGCGACCACAGCGCTGACATTGTGCCCGCTGACTCTCGAGCAGGGTCAGGTCGCATGTGATGCTAGCCTCCTCGTAGCAATTCGGACACGCAAGGTCGAAACAAACTACAGAGGACTGTGTGCTCAGTTGCTCTGCCAAAATGGGAACACCAATAATAAAGCCACTCAAGCCCAACACATATCCTGACTTTATGTCCAGTTCTGTGCGTGTATATGTATAATCCTCACGAATACCCGGACTGTGAAACACATACAGTGTCCCTCGCGCTGTGATGGTACAAAACTGCCCAGGATTGTTCAACGCAGCATTGAGTTGAGGTACAATATTGGTGGGCGAGAAGCTGAAACGTGCAATATGCGAACTGTAGCTTTGTTCTACCTTCTCACATGAGACAAATAAAGTGAAAAACGAAAAAGTGAAAAATGAAAAATAAGAACGTGGAGAAAGCCAAAGGGAAAGCATGCGTGTGCTCCGCCTTCTCAAGACGTCCTCAACATGTTTTCTATAGTAATATTTACTTTTCATTTTTCACTTTTCACCCTTTCACTCCTCAAAAGCAAGCTTGCGCTCGGCCACCTCTACCCTCTCAAAGCCGAAACCTTCGAGAATGTGCTTCATGAGAGCAGCAATCTCGGCAGTACAGAGATTGCCTATGGAGCCTTCGTGAGTGTGGTGGATCTCCTTGACAGGTCGGAACCGTTCCGCCTCAATGTCAAGCCCCACCTTCTTGTATGCGTCGCGGAAGGGCATCCCGTTCGACGCAAGACGATTGACCTCCTCAACAGAGAACATGAGGTCATAACGTGGATCATCCAGGATATGCTCATTCACCTGCATCTTATTGATGATATAGGCCGTCATCTGCAGACAATCCTTCAGTTCGGCAAAGGCGGGCAAGAACACCTCCTTGATGATCTGCAGGTCACGAAAATAGCCACTGGGCAGGTTGTTCATGATGAGCATCACCTGTTGCGGCAACGCCTGCAGCTTATTGCATTTGGCACGCGTAAGTTCAAAGACATCTGGATTCTTCTTATGCGGCATAATACTGGACCCTGTGGTGCATTCGTTAGGAAGTTTCACGAAGGCAAAGTTCTGTGAGTTGAACAGGCAGGCGTCAAAGGCCAACTTGGCAATGGTGCCAGCAACGGAGGCAATGGCGAAGCCCACATTACGTTCCATCTTTCCACGACCCATCTGGGCATATACGACATTGTAATCCATTGAGTCGAAGCCCAGTAAATCCGTCGTCATCTGGCGGTTTAGAGGAAAGCTAGACCCATAGCCCGCAGCAGAGCCTAAGGGGTTGCGATTCACCATCTTATAGGCGGCTTGCAAGAAAAGCATATCATCTGTAAGACTCTCCGCATAAGCCCCAAACCACAATCCAAACGAACTGGGCATTGCCACCTGCAAATGAGTATAGCCGGGCATTAGTACATTCTTGTAATGCTCGCTTTGTGCCTGCAACTCATCAAAAAGGGCTTTCACAAGCTCCACGACCTCACGCAGCTGTCGACGTGTCCACAGCTTCAGGTCCACCAACACCTGATCGTTGCGCGAACGTCCGCTGTGAATTTTCTTGCCGATGTCGCCCAAGCGGCGTGTCAGCAGTAACTCCACCTCGGAGTGTACGTCTTCGACGCCCTCCTCAATGCAGAATTCGCCCGCCCGAATCTCGGCCTGGATATGGCGCAACTCCGCCAACAGGACCTTCAGTTCATCTGCCGTCAGCAGCCCAATGCTTTCGAGCATGGTGATATGCGCCATAGAGCCCATCACATCGCTCTCTGCGAGATATGCGTCCAATTCGCGGTCGCGCCCCACTGTGAAATGTTCGATTTCTGCGGTCGGCGTGAAATTCTTTTCCCAAAGCTTTGTTGCCATCTTAAAACCTCAAACCATTAAACTCTTTAAACGTTAAACAATCATCGTTAAACGACACTCTAAGACCCATACGGTATCATTGCCAGCATGTCTGCCAACTTTTCTACACCCTCTTGAAGAGGTTTCTTTGCCATCTGTTTCATGAAGAAATTCAAATCCGCACCTATGGTACACTTCATCTTGCTCTCATATGCCGATGTAGGCAAGACCTGTATCCACAGGTTCGCTGTGATGGGGGCTCCCTGCACCTCGAACTTCACGCATTTGGGGTCGTCTCGCTCAACGATACAGAGGGAGACATTGCCGATAGGCGACCCCGTGATGGTGACGGTGTCAGCCGTGAACTCCAACTTCTGCGCGAGGTCCTGGATTTGAGTAATCTTATCTTCAGGCACCTGCCCCGATGCCTTCAACTGTTCGATGAAGGTGGGATCATTGGCCCGTTCCTTGATTGATTCCAGGTTCCGTAGGTCAGACAGCTTCGCGAAGACGCTCGTCTGCGGATAAGGAATCTGCTTAACGTTGCTCTCGTACTTTGTCATTTGTCACTCTTTCATTCTTCACTCTTCATTCTTTATTCCCCCCAGTGTGCCGGATCACGACGCCACTCATTCAAGAGCTTCACGTCGCTCTCTTTGATGTAGCCTGTAGCGAGGGCTTCCTCAACCACGGCCTCGTAGTTGGTAAGCGTCACCAGCTCCACCTTGGCTTCCTTGAAAGCTTTCTCTGCAACGGCAAAGCCATACGTGTAGGCTGCTACCATACCTATGACCTCGCACCCATTTAGGCGGATTGCCTCCACAGCTTTCAAGCTGCTACCACCCGTAGAGATCAGGTCCTCGACCACAACCACCTTCATGCCAGGTTTGAGTTCTCCTTCAATAAGGTTCTCAAGGCCATGGTCTTTGGGTTTCGAACGAACATACACGAACGGCAGCGATAGGACATCAGCCACTAAAGCACCTTGGGGTATAGCGCCGGTGGCTACACCAGCGATGGCATCCACTTCGGGGAAACGTTCGAGAATGATACGCGCCGTTTCCAACTTCACGAAGCTGCGCAAGTCGGGGTAAGACAGCGTCTTTCGGTTATCACAATAGAACGGCGACTTCCAGCCGCTGGCCCATGTAAATGGATTGGTTGGCTGCAACTTAATGGCTTTGACCTTTAAAAGTTTACCTGCAAAAATCTGTTCCAGTTTCTTCATAAGTCTTTCCTTTTAGGGAAGCGCAGCCTTTTCCGGGCTGCGCTTCACAATAAAACGATTCTAGAGAGATTAGACGAGGAGAGCGCCTACGAGGGCGAGGATGGCATAGAACTCGGGGAAAGCAGCGTAGATGAGCGTCTGTGTCATCACGTTGTGACCCTGAGCCACGCCCTGGATACCAGCTGCGCAGACCTTACCCTGACGAATAGCGGAGAGCATACAGCCGAGGCCCACGAAAGCACCAATGCCGAAGACGAGGAGGCCGTCAGTAGACACGCGACCCATCAGCGAGAAGAAAGCCACGAAGCCGTAGATACCCTGCGTTGCGGGCAAACCAGTGAGGATCATGAAGGTGGCAGACTTGCCCGGGTTGATCTTCAGACCGCCTTCAGCAGCTTGTCCGGCAATGCTGGTGCCATAGGAACTTCCGATACCGGCCAGAATCAGCACCATGCCGAGGCCGAGATAACCTAATAAGAGATTGATGTCCATAATAATGTTTAATGTTTAATGTTTATAGTTTTATGTTATTTGTTTAAATCATTCACCAGCTTGTACTATCCTGAGTGGCTCATATGCTGTGCCGCTACCTTCGTAGTTGGAGTTCTTGAAGTACTCCACGAAGTTCAAACGTAGCGGATGCACAAAAGCACCGAGGCAGCTCATGGCGATGTTCAGCGTGTGGCCGAAGACAAGGATGAGAATGCAGGGAATCCACCCCCACCAGGCATCACCCTTAACCATCATGGCCAATTGGTTAAACACACCACCCAGCATACCGCCGGCAAGGCCGAGGGCATAGATACGAACGTAGGAGAGGACATCACCAAGCAGGCCAGAAGCCATGCCGTAGGTGTCCCACAGACCTGCACCGATATTCAGGAGCGGGTTGCGCTTCAGGTCGTTGAGCAGGAAGATGCCCAGAGCTGCAATGCCGCCCACGACATAGAAGGCTACGGCAGAGACATCAGTGGAGATAACCTTCATCCACTGCAGACCGAAGATGGCGATGGCACCTACGATGAGCAGCAACCACGACCAGGGCGTGATGCTCTGCTTGAAGCCATAGAGCACAGTGCTCTTAATGGCCTTCACAGTCATAGCGATGATGAGGTGTACGACACCGATGGCGAGGGAGAGTAGCATCGTCTTGTCATAGACGGTGTCGCCGACCTTACCAGTGATCATAAGGCCTTGCATCCATTCGGGCAAGTCGAGAGTGGTCAAGTTCACACCGAAGAAGGTGCCGAAGACAGCACCCAGAACGGTGGTAGCAATGCCCAACGTAATGACAAGGTTCATCATACCCTTCATGGACGGTCCCAGTTTCGCCTTCATCAGGAAGCCGAGGAGCACGAGCACAAGTCCGTAGCCGGCATCGGCGATGCAGTAGGAGAAGAAGAGGGTGAAGAAGGGCGCCACGATGGGCGTGGGGTCGAACTCGTTGTAGTCAGGCATGCCATACATTCCTGTCAGCACCTCGTACATCCGCGTGAAGGCGTTGTTGCGCAGCAATATAGGCACGTTGTCGCCCTTGATAGGGTCACGCATCTCATAGCACACGCCGCTGTTGCGGAGGAAATTATCCACTTCCTGTACTTTCCCAATGGGTGTCCAACCCTCAAGAATCATAACGGTGTCATCGGCCACACGGGCGGTGTCGAGTTTGGCTTGGTCAAACTGCACATGGCTGCGTAGGTCGGCCTCGTAGGCGCGCAGATCGGCGAGATGCTCGATAGCGAGCGTTGAGAGTTGAGCGTTGAGCGTTGAGAGCTGAGCGTTGAGAGCTGCCAACTGCTCCCGGCAGGGTGTTGCCGTAGTAGTGGGAGCCGCCATGCGCGTAGCCCCTTCCAGCTCACCAACGGTTCCATGGGGTGCTACGATAACGAAATAAATGTCATCTTTGGTCTGATTGATCGGGAATACAAAGCGACTGTCGGTGTTCCATGCAGCCTCCTGCTTCCTAAAGACTTTGGGCAGGGCTGTAAAGAAGGACATCTCATAGCCTATGGCCACGAGGTCATTGACAGCGGCAAGGTCGAAGTCACCCCAAGGGGCGACAGCGTTAAGTTGAGCGTTGAGTGTTGAGAGTTGAGCGTTGAGGTTCTGCTGCTGCGCCATGAACTCGGTATAGGTGCTAAAGGCGACTTCGCCGGCGGAGGCTGTGGAGGAAGCCGTACCTGACGGCACGGGAACTGTGGCCATGGGCTTTAGGTCCTCGATGGCTGCCTGTACCTCCTTGACGCGGTTCAGTTCGTCCTGCAGTTGCGAGTCGGGGGCAATATGGCCCTCTTGTGCAGGTTGCACGTGAACGACTCCGAGCTGTTGCAGTTCGGTGAGGAACTGCTCGTACTCGCGATGGAACACCAGCGCAGTGAGTTTTTTCATTTTAGTGATCATTCGTCACCTCCTTTCTTCGTCTTTTGCTGCATTTCAGCTGCTGTGGCGGCAGCATCGTCGGAGTCGTCGATACCATTGCCATCGGCATCACGTCGTTTCTCTTGCAGGGACTTTAGGATCTTCTGCGAGGATTTGGAGAGGTTCTCTTCGTCCTCCATGAATCGTTTGATCTTGCGCACAGCCTCTTGGAAGCCTGGAATCTGGACCTTTTCAAAAAGGTTCACCTTCTGGGTCGTCTTGCGGCGTGCATGGTCCAGCAGGTCGCACTTGGCCACAGCGAACTCGCGCTCGACCGCTGTCTTGGCGAGACCGTGGAGGAGATTGATGCCGTCGAAATACCATTTAGGCGCGCTGAAAATACCGAAGGGCTTGGCTTCGAGCTTGATGTTCGTGAGGATGGGAACACGCACGCCAGCCACCTTCTTGACATCCATCTCGACATCCTTAAGTTCCACCAGCGAAGCATCGAACTCCCCCCATAGGGCGTACATGCTCTCGTAGCCGGCTATCTGCTGCTTCAGTTTTACCTCTAACGTAGCCACCTCTTCCTTGCAGCGCTTCACCTCTAGACGCAACGCGGTCTCTTTGTTCTTGATAATCGGCAAGGTTCGCTGCCGCATCTTCAGCTGCTTTTCTATCTGCTGGAGCGATGTTTTATTATATTGGAATTTAATTGCCATATTTATCACGGCCATGGCCGTTGTTTAGGGTTCGCGCAAGCACGAGCTATTTCCAATAGATATCTGTGAACTCTTTCTTGATATTCACCTCTTCGAGGCTGAAGTACTCGCGGAAGAGTTTCCACGTAACATCGAGCATCTCGGTGGTATCCACATTGACGTCGATGGCCAGAATGGCGTTGGCATAGTCCTTCGCAAACTTCAGACAACGGTTGTCGTAGTCAGTGAGGTCGAAACCGTTCTCAAGTTTCGTCTTGGCATTGGCAGCGTCGGAGTACAGACGAATGGCGGCATTCATGACCTGCGAGTGGTCTTTTCGCGTCTTCTTACCAGCAACGAGCTGCTTCAGACGTGACAGCGAACGGAACGGATCTACGATAACCTTACCAATGTCGGAGTCGCGGCGCAGGTAGAGCTGACCCTCCGTGATGTAACCCGTGTTATCAGGCACGGCATGCGTGATGTCGCCACCGGAGAGGGTGGTTACGGCGATGATGGTGATGCTACCACCACCAGCGCTCTCCGGGAACTGCACAGCCTTCTCGTAGATCTTTGCCAAGTCGGAGTAGAGAGAGCCGGGCATAGAGTCCTTGGAAGGAATCTGGTCCATGCGGTTCGACACGATGGCAAGGGAGTCGGCATAGAGGGTCATATCCGTCAGCAGGACGAGCACCGTCTCGTGCTTCTCCACGGCGAAGTACTCGGCAGCCGTCAGTGCCATGTCTGGAATCAGCAAGCGCTCCACAGCGGGGTCCTCGGTGGTGTTCATGAACGAGATGATGCGATCGAGGGCACCCGCATTAGAGAATGTATTCTTGAAGAAATAGTAGTCGTCATTGGTCATACCCATACCGCCAAGGATGATCTTATCCACCTTGGCGCGCAGGGCCACCATTGCCATCACCTCGTTGAAGGGCTGGTCGGGGTCGGCGAAGAACGGAATCTTCTGCCCCGAGACAAGTGTGTTGTTCAAGTCAATACCTGCAATACCCGTAGCGATAAGTTCACTGGGTTGCTTACGACGCACAGGGTTCACGGAGGGTCCGCCGATAGGCACTTCCTTACCTTCGATGGCAGGTCCGCCATCGATAGGCTGTCCGTAGGCATTGAAGAAACGGCCTGCGAGTTGGTCGCTCACCTTCAGTGAGGGTGACTTGCCAAGGAAGACAACTTCTGCGTTGGTAGGGATACCACCCGTGCCTTCGAACACCTGCAGAGTGATGTTGTCACCCATAATCTTCACCACCTGGGCCAACTTGCCATTAATGGTGGCCAGTTCATCGTAGCCCACACCCGTAGCCTTCAGCGAACAGGTAGCCTTCGTAATCTGGCTAATCTTTGTATATATCTTTTGAAAAGCTTGTGCCATAATTGTTTACTTAATGAATTCTTCTATCTGACGTTTGAAATCATAGTACTGCTCGCTCTTGTACGGGCTGTAGTTCCACTGTTTGCAGAGGTTGATCAGCTTACGGAAGAAATCGGTGGCATCGAGGAAGGTGTCGAACGTAAAATCGCGCTCACATATCTCGGTGACCAGATTCAGGATCTCCTCTTGGCGCTCCAGTGGTGTTACTGCATCCACTTCATCGAAGGCATCCTGCTGGAGGACGACAAAGTCGATGATTTCAGACTTCCAGAATGTCACATGGTAATCCACGGGCACACCGTCATCACCGAGGATGTTAATTTGCTCGGCAATCTCCTTACCGCGCTGCATACGGGTCTTCAGATTGAGGACCTTCGGGATCCACTCTTCATTGATATGGCTCTTGATATACTCCGCGAACTCGGGGTATTCAAGGTACTTGGAATAGGAATCGATGGGATTCACCGCAGGATAGCGCTTCTTGTCTGCACGTTCCTGCTCGAGGGCGTAGAAGCAACGACCCACCTTCTTGGTGCTTTCCGTAACAGGCTCTTTCAGGTTACCACCGGCCGGTGACACAGTTCCGATAAAGGTGATGGAGCCCACCTCGCCATTGTTCAGATATACGTATCCGGCACGCCCGTAGAAGTTAGCGATCAAGGCGGAGAGGTCCATCGGGAATGCGTCGGGACCAGGCAGTTCTTCCATACGGTTGGACATCTCGCGCAGCGCCTGTGCCCAACGGCTCGTGGAGTCAGCCATCAGCAACACACGCAGACCCATCGAGCGATAGTACTCAGCCATCGTCATGGCAGTATAGACAGATGCCTCACGCGCAGCTACTGGCATATTAGAGGTATTCGCGATAATGATGGTACGCTCCATCAGCTTGCGGCCCGTATGGGGGTCTTCCAACTCAGGGAACTCGGTGAAGATTTCCACGACCTCGTTGGCACGCTCACCACAGGCTGCGATGATTACGATATCAGCCTCGGCCTGCTTGGAGATGGCATGCTGCAGCACCGTCTTACCCGTACCGAAGGGGCCAGGGATGAAACCTGTGCCACCCTCGACGATGGGGTTGAAGGTGTCGATGGTGCGGACACTGGTCTCCAGGAGTTTAAAGGGTCGTGGCTTCTCCTTGTAGTTCGTCATAGCGAACTTCACGGGCCAGTGCTGGATCATGTTCACATCCAGGTCCGTGCCATCCTCAAGCGTAAGGGTGGCTATGGTGTCCGTGACCTTGTACTGTCCGGCGGGAGCAATCTTTTTCACGGTTGCCGTACCCTCCATCTGGAAGGGAGCCATGATCTTCAGCGGCTGGTGGTTCTCCTCCACCTTGCCGAGCCAATCGCTGCCCACGACCTTGTCACCGACTTTCACGATGGGTTCGAAGTCCCAAAGGCGCTCACGGTCGAGCGGGTCGGTGTATTGACCGCGCTTGAGGAAGACGCCCTCCATCTTGTCGAGGTCGTTCTGCAAACCATCGAAATTCTTGCTGAGCATACCCGGTGCAAGCTGCACTTCAAGCATGTGGCCAGAAAACTCGGCCACAGCACCTACCTTCAGGCCACGGGTACTCTCAAATACCTGAACGTAAACGTCCTGACCGACGACCTTGATGACCTCGCTCATGAGACGGTCGCCACCAGTCTCAATGTAGCAGATCTCACCTTGCTTCACCGGTCCATCTACGCGAAGCGTTACCATGTTGGCGATAACGCCGCTAACAGTTCCTTTTGTCATATATCTTTATTGTTTGTTATTTCCTTACAAATTCTTCTGGCACCTTGGCATTAGCACGCAGGTCTTCTATAATCTGCGTGAAGCGCTCGCGGCCCTCTTCCACATCGAGCAACGTCCAGCGGTCGAGCAATTCAACGCGCGCGAGATATGCGATGAGAGCCGTGATGTCGAACGGTTCAAAGAAGGTGTGCTCATCGAGCCACGCCCATTTGAAGGCATCCATCTTCTTCTCCTTCTCCACGGGGTCTGTCTCGTCGGCTATCTTGATGATGTCAGCCACGAAGGGCAACGAGGCGCTGAGCCCGAAGTCTGCTGCCGTGCTGGTGCGCAGGGCATCGCAGAGCTCTCCCTCGCCCTTGACGTAATCACTCACGACCCATCCGTTCTTGCGTGCCACGAGGGCAGTCATCACGCACTGGAGGTCGAAGTTAAGCTGGTACCAGGCTGCCACCTCGGCGTTCTTACTGCCGATGGCGTAGATGTAGTACTGAAGCAACACCTCGTCCTCGGGGAAGTAGCCCCGCTGTTCGACCTTGGCCCGGAAATCTTCAGCAAAAGTTTTCATGAACGCCGGCACCAGCTCCACATCCCATCCTGTGCCACGCTCGCCTTGCACCATTTCCTCCAGCTGCTCACGCGAGAGAGAACCACGTGGGTCGAGGTCTTGTGTCTCAGGGTCTTTGAGCAGTCGCACGAGGTTGAGGCAGTCGAACTTCAGGAAGAAGTCGGCTACGGCCTTGGCGTCATCTCCGCTGACGGCATCGTACACCGTGGCCTTGAGCTCCGTGAGCGTGGCGCGAGCAGCGCTGTCGCTCATCGTTAAAGGTGGTTGTCCCGTCAGTATGGTATAGTAATTGGCCATCTTAAAAGAGCATATCTATGAGTTGCGGACGCAGGAAGTTCTTGAAGTAGCTTTCCAGCTCCTCCTTGCCGAAATCTACGCGGTAGCTTCCATCGGCGGGCTGCACGCTGAAGAGTGCTGCATGTCCGTTCACCTTCTCAATCTTCACGCCCTTATCGAGCAGCGCCTTGGCTTCTTTGGCGAAATAAGTCTTCAGCCCTTCTGCATCGGCAGCACTGATGACGATGTCACCCTGCTTGGCCCACTCCGTAGCGAGTGCTACGGTAAACTTGCCGAGGAAGTCCTTGTCGTCAGTCAGCTTCTTCACACTTTGTGCCACCACCTTATCCGAAACGATATTGGCAATCTCGCTCTTGAGGGCATTGATGGCCTGTCCCATGTACAGTTTCAACTCGCTCTTCGTGTTCTGGTCCAGTTCTGAAGCAGCTTTCTTGGCCTGTGTTGCGATAGCCTCAGCCTGTGCTTTGGCATCGGCAACAATCTTTGCGGCCTGCTGCTTGGCTTGTGCAATAATCTGTGCAGCCTCTTCCTGTCCTTTCTCTACACCTTCACGACGGATTTTGTCGGTGAGTTCTTGAATTTTTTCCATTTAAAAGACGTCTTTTTTATTGTTTGTTACGTATTTGCGTGCAAAATTAGCCAAAATTTGTCGGCTGGCAAAACTTTGATTCACCTTTTTCATCCAAAAGGCAAAAAAACAAGCGACGATCCTCACGGACCACCGCTTTACAAAATCATTTACCTTATAAACTAACTAAATCTCTATGTTAAAAGGGGCTCTCCCCTTTTGACGCTGCAAAGGTACGGCGACTTTGTAAAATAACAGCGATTCTTATGCTAAAAAACATAAGAATCGCCTTTTTCCTTGACCTCCGTCAAGTATTATCCATGATTTTAGCCTACTTGACTGCCCGGCTTGACATCTTTCGTTGTCGTCACCACGCTCAGGCTCTCATCGAAATCCACGGCCGAGAGAATCATACCCTGGCTCTCAACGCCCATCATCTGGCGCGGCTCGAAGTTGGCCACGAAGAGGATGCGCTTGCCGATGAGCACCGACGGGTCCTCATAGAAGGCTGCAATGCCCGAGAGGATGGTGCGGTCGGTGCCGGAGCCGTCGTCGATGGTGAACTGCAACAGCTTCTTGCTCTTCTTCACCTTCTGGCAGTCCTTGATGAGGCCAACGCGGATGTCGAGCTTCTCGAACGTCTCAAAACTGACGTTGGGCTTCACGGGAGCGGCCTGATAGCTGGCGGCCTCGTTCTCCTTCTTGATGCGTGCCAGGCGGTCCATCTGTGCCTGGATGGCCTCATCCTCGATCTTCTCGAAGAGCAGCTCTGGCTTCGCCAGCTGGTGG
>CAJOCU010000008.1 GCA_905233765.1 uncultured Bacteroidaceae bacterium
CTGCTTCATGGATGGCCGAGATACCGACCCCTACTCCGGCAAGGGCTTTATTGCCGACGTGCAGCGGCACATGGACGAGACGGGCGCAGGCAGCATCGCATCTGTCATCGGCCGTTACTACGCCATGGACCGCGACAAGCACTGGGACCGCATCAAGCAGGCCTACGACCTCATCGTGAACGGCCAGGGGCGCGAGGTGGACGACATGGTGGAGGGCGTACAGTCGTGCTACGACAGCCACACCGAGGAGCACAAGAACACCGATGAGTTCATGGAACCGCTCGTCAACGGCAACATCGACGGCCGCATCCAGGAGGGCGACGTGGTCATCTTCTTCAACTTCCGCAGCGACCGCGCCAAGGAACTGACCACGGTGCTCACGCAGCAGGATATGCCGGAGCTGGGCATGACGACTATTCCCAACCTTCAGTACTACTGCATGACACCCTACGATGACTCGTTCACGGGCGTACACATCCTCTTCCCCAAGGATAACCTGACCAATACCCTCGGCGAATACATCGCCAGCAAGGGCCTGAAGCAGTTGCACATCGCCGAGACCGAGAAATACGCCCACGTGACCTCCTTCATCAACGGCGGGCGCGAGGAGCCGTTCGCGGGCGAAGACCGCATCCTGGTGGCCTCGCCCCAGGTGGCTACCTACGACCTGAAGCCCGAGATGTCGGCCTTTGGGATCAAGGACAAGCTCGTCGCTGCCATCAACGAAAAAAAGTACGATTTCATCGTCGTCAACTTTGCCAACGCCGACATGGTGGGACACACGGGCGTCTATACCGCCATCCAGACCGCCGTGAAGACCATCGACCAGTGCCTGAACGAGGTCGTGGAAACGGCCAAGGCGATGGGCTACGACGTCATCATCACCGCCGACCACGGCAATGCCGACCATGCCATCAATGCCGACGGCACGCCCAACACCACACACTCCACGAACCCCGTCCCCTTCATCTACGTGACGGCGAACAAGAACGCGACGGTGCGCAGCGGCGCCCTGGCCGACGTGGCCCCCAGCGTCCTCCACATCATGGGCCTGCATCAGCCCAAGGAAATGACCGGCCAGTGCCTGATTAGCGAATAACCTATTATATAATGAAAATGAAGTACTGTTGATCATGCGGAAGTCCGTAAAAGACCCGAGCAGCTTCAAGGTGTTCCATGTCCAGCCCGAGGTCGAGAAAATCTTTAAAATAACCGGATTCGACAAGATTCTGCTTTAAGAATACAACAGACAAACATTCGTCTCTAACATGAAACCAACAACATTATGAAAAAGGTGATGAATTGGATACTGGCTGCCATCCTCGTTTGCGGCGCGATGACCGCATTGACATCCTGCTCCAACGATGATGACGTTGACGTGGTGGAGCCGGAGCAGCAAGCGTATTCGGGCGTACCGCTCATCATCCTGGACACAGACATCGGTTCATCGACCGACGACCTCTTTGCTTTGGAGATGCTCTATCGCTACGAGGACGAGGGGCGTTGCCGCCTGCTCGGCGTAGTGGTTGACAGAGAGGGCGAACAGAATGCGGCCTTTGCCGACGTGATGAACACGTACTTCGGTCATGGCGACGTGCCCGTCGGCCTTATTCGCGAAGGCATCAAGGAGCCGAAGGTGTGGATTGACTATGCTCACGTGGCTGACACGAAGGATGGCGAGGGATTGCCGATGTTCAGCCGCTCCATTGCCGACTATTCGTCGTTGCCCGACGGCTGGCAGCTCTATCGCCGTCTGCTGGCCGCGCAGCCAGACCACTCCGTGAAGATCGTGAGTGAGGGCTTCGTCACCTGTCTGGCACAGTTGCTGCAGTCTGCCCCCGACGGGTACTCACCGCTCTCCGGTGTGGAGCTAGTGCGCCGCAAGGTGAGATGTATCTATCTGCAGGGCGGCGTCTTCGGTGATGCCGCCGAGCCTGATTTCAACTTCGCTCAGGGCATCACGTTTGCCAAGACCTTCTTCCAGAACTGGCCGCAGGAGATCGATATGGTGTTCTCGCCAATGGAGGCAGGTCAGGATGTGGAATATACGCCCGAGCAGGTCATTGCAGACGTCTCGTGGACTGATGCACATCCCATCAAGCAGGTCTATATGCAGTGCGACTGCAACACCGGCCAGCGTATGTGGGATGTGATGCCCGTCGTGCAGGCCGTGGAGGGCGACGCCCTCTTCTCGCTCTCCGGACGCGGCACCATCACCTTCACCGACAAAGCCGAGACCATCTTCACCCCCTCAGCCACAGGCCACTGTCGCTATCAACTGCCCGGCACCAAAGCATGGGCGGCGCAAATGCTGGAGAAGATACGCAAAGCAAACAAAAATCATTATTAATAAACAAAAACAATAATAACACTATTATGAAGAAAATGTATGTATGGATGATGGCCGCCATCCTCGTTTGCGGCCTTTCGGTGACGGGATTCAGCTCCTGCAAAAACGACAATGTGGGCAATGGGACTAAGAATCCCATGGCGTTATTTAATATCGATGATGTGACGTATCTCGATTCCAAATACGTCAGTTATTATGATCTCCTATGGGACATCATCAATGACCACAGCGACCAGGAATCGTACGACGACAAGCTCTACTATGACTGGGCAACAGACTATCTGAACAGCCTCGAGACACAGGAGGTGAAGGCGGCCACGCGAGGCGGTGGTTACAATGATGACGCGGGCGAGGCGCTGACGGGCATGAAGTACGTCACCATCACCTACAAGAGCAGGGGCGCCGACGGGACGGAGAAAGACCTCTCGGAACTCATTGCCTACCCCGCCAATGGCCAAGGGGCAACAACGACGATGAAGAACCTGATTATCGGCTGTCACGCCACCATCACCAGCAACGAGCGGCGCCCCACGAACTACAGCAACCTGGGCTTTGGCACTGATGTCAACATGTTGACGCTCATCGGTTCCAACGAGACGAGCCTGGTGGTGATCCCCGATTATGAGGGCTACGGCATCACCAGCAAAGACGCCCATCCCTATTGTAATCGTGACGTGACGGCACAGCAGGTGATCGACGGAGCCAAAGCCGCGGTGGTTTGGTTTGAAAATAATGGCGGCAAGATGGCTTCCAACTGGAAGTCAGTGGCGGTGGGCTACTCACAGGGTGGAGCCGTGGCAGCAGGCGTACTGAGCTATTACCACGCCAAGCGGCTGACGGGGCTGAACATCGTCGGTGCTGTCTGCGGCGACGGGCCCTACGATCCGATGGCCACGCTGAGTCAGTATCTCAAGGACGACCGCCTCTACATGCCGGTAGCTGCCGCGCTGATGATCAAGGGAATGGTGGATACCAACAAGAAGATGAAGGAGCTGGGCTGCACCTACAAGGATTACGTGACCGACAAATTCTACGACACAGGCGTCTTCGACTGGGTACAGAACAAGACGTTTACCGTGAATGAGGTGCAGACCAAGTTCCTTGAATACTCTGCCAAGCATGGCGGCCAGTCGGGCTTCACCATGATGACCTTGTATAACGACGTGTTCAAGGCTTATATTCCTGAGAACATCAAAGCGGGCGACGAGAACTGGGATGTCACCCCCAGCAAGGGCAAGAACTATTGCACGGCAGACCAGTGCTTCCGCCCCGGATTCATCGAATACTTCAAGAATGGGCGGGTGACAGGCGATGTGCCTAAGGCGAAACTGGAGGCTCTGGAGCAGGCCCTTAAGGAGAACTGCCTGACTTATGGCAGCTGGAAGCCCAGTGGTGCCTATCCCCAAGCCTTCTATTTCTTCCACTCTACAAGTGACGAGGTGGTGCCTTTCTGCAACTATGAGAGCGTGAGAGATACATGGGGCAAGAACCTGATCTCGGGAAATCCCTTCACATCAGGATTTACCGACCTGCATGTACCAACCGGCGCCTACTTCTATGTTGTCATCGCCTTTAACCGTACCGGCGATGTCCTCGGGCAGAAGTGGGCTCCAGGTGAAAAACCAGTGAATTAGCAGGAAACAGACAGGAGACGCTGTAGTTATCAAACAAATCAGGCGGCATCTTTCGATGTCGCCTGATTGCTTTTACTGCACGATGCCGGCGGCATGTGCGCCCATTGTGGTGAGCAGTGCGGTGAGGATGGTTACTATCAATTCGCCAATCCTCTTGAGTGTTTTCTTGGTAGATTCTTTCATAGGTTAAAATATTAATAGTGTTTTTTTGAAATCCCGATGAGGCCCCCTCTCCCCTCCCTCACGGGAGGGGGCGGGGGTGGTCTTTAGGGTTCTGGATCTTCCTCTTCGTCGGGCTCGCTCCAGTCGGCGCTCTCCTGCCCGGCCTTCTGGGCCTTCTTGGCGGCAGCCTGAGCCTTGCGCGTGGTGGTGAACTCGAAGTTGAAGTCGTCGCGCTTGAAGTCCAGGCCTGCGCCCAGCTCGTAGTTCACGTTGACCTGCTTGATGTTCGAGGCGCTGAAGTTCTGCATGGCCGTGCGGGCGGGCTCCGTCTCGGTGGCCTCGGTGGCCACGGCGCCCTCGCTGGAGATGCTGGGGGTGAAGCGGCCCAGGTCGCCCAGCTCCACGGCGTTGCCCTCGGTGATGGCCTCCTTGATGCAGTGGCACATGTCGGTGATGACGCCCACGATGGTGCCCTTCGTGTAGATGCTGTTGTGGTCGGCCATGTGCGTGGCCATGGCGTTGATGTCCAGGACACCGTTGAGCTGGAGTGTGGCGAAAGCCTTCTCAGCCTCGTCGGGGTGCGCGAGGCTCTTCTGCATGTGCAGGGAATACTTGAGTGTGTTCTTCATGGTGGTTAATGGTTAATTGTTAATGGTTAATGGTTATAGCATCTGGCCGGATGTTTCTTTTTTTTGAACGCAGAGGTCGCTCTTGCGCGCTTAAGACCGTGGTCTTCATTTCTTCCTCTTTGACGTTGCAAAGGTACGACATTATTTGCTTGCCGCCAAATATCGCCTATCGATTTGGAGCCGTTTTCAGCAGCAATTCGCGCCGTTTTTCAATCCTTAGCTTCGCTGACTTTTTTCACGACTCAGCCATTCAAGCAAGCTTGATGGCGTTCGCTGCTCCAAAAGTTCAATTTTTCAACCTTTCAACTTTCAACTCCCAACTCAAACGTGACTCTGTGACATGTGACTTTGTGACATTAAGCACCTCGCGACCTGCAAAAATCCCTAAAAAAATAGTTTATAATTATCAATAATTATAAAAATCTACTCTGCCTATTTTCTGCATTATGGAACCATCTTAATGTCACAAAGTCACATGTCACAAAGTCACGGTTTATTTCCATTTCACATTATTTATTGCTCGCGCAGCCCGAAGTGTCAGAAAAAAATTGTAGCTTTGCAGGCGGAAACAAGAAGTGAGCGCTTTCCCAACCTATGACACAGGAGAATAAAGACAGATTGCTGAAGTTGCTCCAGCAGCATAAGGAGCTGGGTATTTCGGATCAGATAGACTTTGACAAGTTCTATCTGTACTCCATCATCACGCACTCTACAGCCATCGAGGGCTCTACGGTGACTGAAGTGGAGGCGCAACTGTTGTTTGATGAAGGCATCACCAGCAGCAAGCGAACCATGCTGGAGCAGCAGATGAACCTCGACTTGAAGGTGGCTTACGACTACGGGCGTGAGTGGATTCGTCGGCATGAGCCTATAACGGTAGATTGGCTTATTCTCCTGGCATCAAAGGTGATGGCTCGCACAGGCAGCGAGTATCACTCAATAGGCGGTGACTTCTCTGCCGCAAAGGGTGAACTGCGCAAACTGAACGTGACGGCCGGTACAGGCGGCAAGTCGTATATGGCTTATCAGAAGGTACCTTCGCGATTGACAGCGTTCTGCGAGGAACTAAACCGACGTCGTAAAGCCATTAATCCCGCAGATGTAGCCGCTGTCTATGACCTCAGTTTCTGGGCACACTTCGAACTGGTGACCATCCATCCTTGGGCCGACGGCAACGGACGCACCTGCCGCCTGCTGATGAACCTGCTGCAATGGGAGTTTGATGTACTGCCGACCAAGGTGCTCAAGGAAGACAAATCCGAATATATCCAGGCGCTGATAGATACCCGCGAGAGCGATGAGCTCAACATCTTCCTCGACTGCATGGCCCGCCATCATTGCCAGCATCTGCAATCGGATATCGACCAATTCATGAAGTCTGTAGCATCAAATATGGTCGATAAACAGGATTTGGAGCAGGAAATGGTCGATAAATGGTCGATAAAGCCCTCTTTGGCTAAGAAAATGGTCGATATTTTGGATTTTGTGGCCGATAAAGACAAAATCACCACAGAAGACATAGTCTCTTACTTCGGCTTCAATCCCACCACGGCAAAGCGCTATCTGCGCCAACTTACTGAGTTTGGTTATCTGGAGTCACATGGTGGGAATAAGAATAGGACGTATAGTATGAAATGAGAGCCTCTGGCTTATCACCTAAGAGTAAAGACCATTAAAAAAAGCAGTTCCTTAATCCTGCTATAGAAGCTGGCTTGGTTTCTATGACCCACCGAGACAATCCCCGTCACCCCAACAGAAAAAGTCCCAAAAATGCACCCATCACTCCCCCTTTTCACATTTTTATTGCGTGGGCAGGCTGAAGTGTCAGAAAAAAAATGTAGCTTTGCAGGCAAGAAACAAGAAATGAGCCATTCCCCAACCATTATGTGTGCATATAAAGACTTAGAGAATATGGAGTTGCCCAACGGCAAGACGGTAAAGGAGGTGAATGCAGCCGTAAGACGAGAGGTAGAGAAAATCTACCAGGAATCATGGAGCAAGGGTGTCTCCGTCCCCTTCCTCGACGATGCCGGCAATATCTATCTGGCCAATCCCGACGGCAGCGAGGATCATGTGAGTCTCGACCGCAAGACCCGCACCTACCGTGTGATCAGCCGCACGGCGCAGCCAGGCACCGGACGTTTCGCACATCTGATTGCAGGATGATGGTGGGATAAGACATATGGAGATAGAATGAAGATACGAAGGCAAAGGTATTACAAATATTGTGTTCGAAAAACGAACGTAAATATGTCCACTAATTAATAATGGCGATAAAAGATATACATAAATCTCTGCAATTGGATTTATTTCAGGTTCAAGCTGAATATCCAAGGGAGATTATCCAGAATTCAAGTCAAGAGATTGACGTGGATGATTTGGACGTTTCCAAGAACGTGCTTATTTGTAACGTCAAGAAAGATAACGTGCGACACTTTCTTGATGGTACTGCAAAGATTTATTATACCGGCAAAGAATTTCCATCGACGATTGCTCTCAACAAACTATATTACTTTATTCCATTCTTTGGTTTGAAATGCGGGCTTGGTTTTACAGGCATCCGCGATTTGTATCTCATTAAGAAAATATTGATATGTGTATAGTTTCAGAATATGTACATAAAGAGAGCCGTTTCCCGCTTTTCGTGCAGGGTGATTCGCTTGATGTGTTACGCAAGTTCTCCGACAATTCGGTAGATTGTTGTGTGACGAGTCCTCCCTATTGGCAGAAGCGGCAATATGAGAATGGCGGCATCGGTTTGGAAGAATCCCCACAAGAATATATCAATAGCCTGTTTGAAATTATCAAGGAGGTGAAACGTGTGCTGAAGCCAAGTGGGGCTTTCTGGCTGAACATAGGCGACTCTTACTACAACAAGTCGCTACAGGGTATTCCTTGGCGCGTAGCTCTCAAGATGATTGATGACGGGTGGATTCTTCGAAACGATGTGATTTGGAATAAGTGCAAGGGAGGGTTAAGCCCCAATTCCGATCGCTTCGGGTCGGTGTTTGAGGACTTTTTCTTCTTTGTTAAAAGCGATAAGTATTTTTTCGATGCAGATTCCATACGTTCAAAACCTCGTCAGGCCATTGTTAAGAATGGTGCCGTGGTGTCGGCAACGGGTGTTAGCGGCATTCGCTATAAGCGTCAGATAGAACTGTCAACCAGTCTTAATGACGAAGAGAAGAAGAATGCAATGACTCAACTCGAAGTGGTGCTTGACCGCATTAAGCGGGGTGAAATTTCCGACTTCCGTATGGTTATTCGAAATGAGCAGCGAACAACACATTCCGATTCCACCAAGCTGTCAGGCAGAGCCAAAGAGTTAAAGGAAAAAGGGTTTTATTTTCTTTTCTACAACCCTAAGGGAACCATGCCTAACGATGTGTGGGACATCATACCAGAAGACAGCCAGCATCGTAAGATGCACTTTGCACCTTATCCAGAGGAACTGTGCGTCATCCCCATTAAGTCCACTTGTCCGCAAAATGGTGTAGTGCTTGACCCATTCAGCGGTACAGGAACAACGATGAAAGTGGCATACGAACTGGGGCGCAAGTCGATTGGAATAGATTTGTCAAACGAATATATTAAATTAGCCAAACAACGGATATGTCAAGAATCAGGGAACTTTTTACCTTTTCAGTAGAGCGTGATGACGTCAACTGGAAAACCCTTCTGCGCAAGCAACAATGCCGCTATTCATGCAAACGCTGTTTCAAAGTACGCAAGAGTCAGGCCAATGTATCCATTGGCACTTGTACGGTAAGATACGGCACAGATGACAAGGATGTTGTCATCTGCCCTCATCGGCTGCTTGAACGTAAACAGATTTTCGCCGATTGTCTGCATCTACTCACCTCACATCAGCCAGGAAACGAGTTGCACCTCATTCCTGAAGTAGCGATTCCAGGTGGAAGTGTCGATTATTTTCTGGTATCAACTGATGCTAATCGCAAGGTGAAAGACTTTGTCGGCATAGAGTTGCAGACGATGGATACAACGGGAACTGTTTGGCCAGAACGGGAACTAGCCCTTCAAGATTTAGGTTTAAAGCAGGGCGTACCAGCCCCCAAGAAAACATTCGGCATGAACTGGAAGATGACTGCCAAGACTATTTTAGTTCAGTTGCACCACAAAATAGACACCTTCGAGGCCATCAACAAACACCTCGTCCTTGTTGTACAAGACCATCTTCTCGATTATATGAAGCGGGAGTTTGCCTTTGGTCACGTAAACACTCAGGCGTTGATAGGTGACTCCATGCACTTTCACTCCTACAAACTGAAGAAAGATGGTGTTGATTTTAAGTTGGTGCTCGACAGTCGCTGTAGCACGGACAGTTCAGGTATCTCAACCCTGCTAGGCTTGAAAGCTGATGCAAATATCGGTTTTGAGGAAATTGCCAAGATTCTAGAATCGAAAATCTCTGATAAGACAGTTTTCACTATAGCGTGAAATATTCTTCGCTTATTACACTTTTTATGCAACAAGAATTGTATACTCTTTCTGGAAATCATACTATAAAAGTAGCAACTCCAGACGGGAGAACGCTTTCATACGAGTTGTCTGCGATAAAAGGGGAATTACCTTTCGCAGAAATGGTCAAAGAATTGGCTTCTCTCGCATTATATGGTACAGACGTGGAAATCATCTTGCAGCGCGACTTGAATACTCTAATCAAAGCCAATGAGTTGGCCAACGAGCCCCGTGATATCAGTTGGCTGAAAGAGCAAATAAAAGCCAACATCTTCGATTTGTACGGCATTCTGACAATTGATGATAAGAAATACTGCTTTGGCTGTGTCCAGGCAAAGACGAGTATTCGCGACCGAGTAACTCGCGACCGAGAGCCGTCCATACATGCCATGCAGTCATTCTTCTGGAGTGTGGTATTTGTGCTTGATGGCGACTTCCTTCGCCTGCCCAAATTTGTTAGCATGATCAATGGCGGTTCTGAAGAGTTTCATGAAAACGGGTGGCATGGTATGTATGTTTTGTCGGTTAAGGAGACGGACAAACGTATTTATCCGCTTACTATGGATTTCGAGATATTCAAATGCCATGCGTTACAAGCTGCAGAGCAATGGCAGAAACGCCGCCAGTGGTTTGACAGCAAGTGGATAGCTGATGATTCCGCGAAATAAGAGCATTTAGGAATCACTTATGACTCCATTTTTGCATAATAGCAAATAATAGTACGACTTAGCCCCATGTCAGGGGAGAAACAATAGCTTTTTTTGGAGAGATATACGGAGTTGCTATTTGATGAGTCTTTTATCATGCCCAATCCCAAATACACCATATACCGATACAAAATTGTAAGGGCGCGCCAGAGACAGGCGTTCACACCTGATGGTGAAGCTACTGGCGAAGTGCGAGCTGTTACTGCAGCGGAGAGGCTACACTTTGCAGATTTGTTCGGTGCAAAAAAACTGAACATTTTTACGACCGCAGACAATGGCGACGTGACGGTGCATGACAATCGCATACTTGCAGTGCGTGAGGGGATTGTGCTGATGGAGTTCTGCAACGAGAAACTGGTGACCATATGTAACGATTTCCAAGAACGTCAAGAAACATCGCGCCCTTGGAGTCGCGTCATCATCGACTGCCGTCAGGATGGATGGCTTATGGCCGTGGAGCGGACAGGAGCTTTTCGAACTACCGACCGTGTACGGGACATCTTGGCAGAGAATTTCACACGTCTGCTTAGGGACTATTATCTGGCTTTCACGGCTCAGCTTCAGGTTCTGGTTGACACCTTTTGGAAACTAGTGAACAAGCGCCGTGTGGAGGGCGACCGTGTACGGCACGTCACCTTCTGGTTTAAGGGACGTGGTAAACAAGAGACCGTCGATGGCATGAATGAACGCTTCAAGGCGATGGATGCTCTTATCCGCAGCATCAACGGCTACAAAGGTTCGCTTAGTGTGGATGTGGCAGATGTGGAAAACAGCCCGCTCGACAAGACGAATGAAGATTTGTCTCAGATGGTGACACTTGCGCTGGAGGATGAGTATGACCTGAGTGTGACGTTCGAGAAGTTCGGCGTATGGCGTTCCGACCGTGAGGTTCTTGCCTATTACGAGTTGCCCGAACGTGCAACGAAAGATTTTGTAGAGGGTATGACAACCATCAGCGAAACGGGCGAACATTCCTATGAGCTGGTGGATTGGATAGAAGACGTGAAATTAAAAATATCTGACTACAGAGATGCTACGCCGGTTAAGCGCAAGAGAAAGAGACGTCGTTAAAGAGCTATATGCTGATAACCCCGTAATGAGGATGCTTACCGTTCCATGTCAGCGGATGGAAACCCGTCTCGAACATTTGCGTCCGAAGCGGGAAGAGGTGTTCGTGGATGTTTTCTGCATCCTTGACGACTTCACGGGCGACATTTGTGCCGACGGTATCGAATGTGATGCCCTGTGGTTCCGGATGATGAATGAGAACCGTGAGGCTTTTTCTGCTGGACCTGAAGATGAACTGGAGACGCTGACCGCACACACATTGGCGGCAGTGGTGGCTTGTCTGACAGCATGTGGGAGTTACCCATGGGACAATTATCAAGCTGCCGTCTATCGTATTCTTCAAGCCCACTGTGCGGATGCAACCATTCTTGTAGATGCTTTTGTCGTGCAGGCAGAACGACTTCCCGATTTTCGTAAGCAGATGAAAGAATACATGGATGCAGACATATCGTTGGCCGATGAAGTGGAAGGGTCGTTTGAGAGCTTACCAGATGACGTGCACATCCAAGAAGCTGATGGAAAGGCAGAGACAGGCAAGAACAATCAACTTGCTTGCGGCGATGCACTTGCAATCCTCTACGCCATGTACCTCAAAAGCGGAGGTTCACGTGATTGTGATGCCCGAGCGTTTGCACGCTTCGCAGAAGCCTTGACGGGTTATTCGTCTAACTATTGTCGCAAGTTTCTGAACTCGATGAGTGAGAAATACATTGACATCACTAAGACAAAAACAAAAAGTAATATTTCTAAACTACTGAAAGACATAGGATTGAATCTTCGTTAGCGGAATAGGATATATACATCCTATCAATTGGAACCAGTGCCAATACATTATTGGAACCTGGTTCCATTTTTGTTTTGCCCTACCTTTGCACCGTCTTCCGAGATAAGCAGCCAATTTTGTGAGCGGGCTATCCTCTGATAGGCGGAAGCAAAGTGAATCCGTTATGGAAACAAGAATCTTGAAAGTGGTGCGGCAGGGCGAAGCCTTCAACGTACAGTCGTCGAAGAGTGAGACGGGACAGGTGCAGAAGTGCAACATCGTGTTGCGTGAGCTGGGCGGCTCCAAGTTCGGCGACGAGTTTGTGTGCGCGATGCTGGGTAATCTGGCCGCGTGCAGGTTCCAGGAAGGGGATGTGGTGGCAGCCACGCTCCGGTTCTCTACACACGAATATCAGGGACAGGTGTTTCAGGAAATCCTTGCTACTGACATCATGAAAATCAATCATCTATAACAACAACCTGAGTTGAGGCCGAGGAGATTCATATGAGCATCGTGAGTTCAAGAGTTTAAAAAGTTCAAGAGTTCAAGGTGTTGGCGCCAAAATCTTATGCTTCTCTCGCAATTCAATTCAGAACAATGAAAAAAGTTTTTATCGAGAATCTGCAGATGGAGACGCAGACAGTGTTCATGCAGAATGGTAATATTAACATCTATCCCTGCGCGTTCGAATTAGGGCAGCACATCGTAGCCGGTGGCGATAGCGCCAGCCAGAAAGGCCGCATGGTGACCGATTGTTCCGGCACCAGTCATTTCCGCGCCTATCGCTCAAACAGTGGCAGTCGCTACGCACTCCTCTTCGAGACGGCAAACGGCGAAGTGAAACGCACCAAACGACACATGATTGTGAAACTGGTGCTGCCGCTGGGCATCGGTCGCATCGCGATTATCGAGGCTCTCATGAGGCAGATCAAAGAGATTGTAAACTATATTAAGTCACTAAAAGATAACACGATTTGGTCATGAATGAGAAGAATGTTTTTACTTGCATAGGTAAGGGGCACGGTGCCCCTTGCCTCCCTGCGACGCGAGAGGATTGGGAGAAGTTGCGTCGGGAGCCTTGGCTACGGGAGATGTGCGAAAGAATAGAACGTGGCGACGAGCAGCTGAAGCATCGTTTGCCGGTGTGGACACCGCATTGCGCTGAGTTCAAGAATAATCATCGTGCCATCGCCGATGCTGTCCGACCACTGAACCGACTGATGCTTGACTTCGACGAGAAAGGTCACACGGATGAGATATGTGCCCGACTCTTGGATAACTCGCCATTGGTGCCGCTGCTGATTGAGGAGAGTGTGCGTCGCGGTACTCATGTGCTGGTGGAACTGCCGGAGGGCATGACCGCTGAGCAGGCTCAGCAGCTGATGAAAGAGGCTACGGGCTTTCAGCCGGATGCCGCCGTAAAGGATGTCTCGCGCTGTATCTACATGGTGACTGAAGAGCATACAAAGTATGTGTCGGATAAGTTGTGGACCCCTGGCCTCACCACCGACCTCACCCCCAACCCCTCTCCGACGGGAGAGGGGAGTAATTACCCTCGAGAAGAGACATCAAAAACTGAAACGACCAACCATGCGGATGCCAGCTCAGCACACGATGCGGACGCCTGCTCAGTGGATTCCACTCTCCCCCTTCAGGGGGAGCGGGGAGGGGGGCCTGGTCTTCTCTTCAAGGGCATCCCATACGCCTCCATCATCGCTGAATGGTGGCATCGCACGGGCGGTGAGCCGCAGGAGGGTGAGCGCAATGTGAAGTTGTACCAGCTGGCGGTCAACCTGCGTGCCATCTGCGACAACAAGAAAGAGGTGCTGATGCAGGTGATGCCTCGCTTCGGGCTCTCTGACGCAGAGATGCGCAGTGTGATTGACTCTGCCTGCAAGGAGCCGCCTAAGGGCATTTCGAAGATGATGGCGGCTATTGTTGATGAACTGGCCCCTGTGTCGTCCCCCGCGGGGGACACAGATCCGAAGTCCTTTGACGATGTGGAGTTGCAAGACAATCGTAGCCCCCTTGGGGGCTTGAAAGGGGGGCCAGCGCGTTCTTTGCCCCTCGGCCTCAAGGAATCGCTCATCGGCGTGCCGCCCTCGATGCACATGCCGGTGCTGTGTGCCGTGCTGCCCATCGCTGCGGCGTATGCCGACCAGGTGGAGGTGGAGTACTGCGACGGCCAGCGGCAGCACCTGGGACTGATGTCCATCATCCGGGGTGAACAGGCCAGCGGCAAGAGCGTGTGCAAGAATGCGGTGGATGTGTGGAAGCGTCAGTTCGACGAGGAGGATGCCCTGGCACGCAAGCGCGAAGAGGAATGGAAGGAGCGCAAGAAGTCGCGTAAGGCCAACGAGAAGGCTCCCGAAGACCCACACGTGCTGATACGTATGCTGCCCGTGACGGTGTCGTGCTCCACGCTGCTGAAACGCTTCAAGAACGCCTCTAACCACACGCTGTATTCGTTTTGTGAGGAACTCGATACGCTGCGCAAGACGAACGGTGCCGGGTCGTGGTCGTCGAAGTACGACATCTACCGCCTGTCCTTCGACCGCGGTGAGTGGGGACAGGACTACAACAGCGACCAGGCGGAGTCGGGCGTGGTGAAGGTGGCCTACAACTGGACGATGCTGGGCACCAACGGAGCCATGCGCAAGTGCTTCAAGCAGGACAACATCGAGAACGGACTCAGCTCGCGTATTCTCGTGGCCGAAATGCCCGACAGCGCCTTCTCGAAGATGCCCCGCTTCGGCCGCCGCTCGGCAGAGGACGAGGCCAAGATCCAAGAGGCTGTCACCCGGCTGCGCTCCGTCTCGGGGTTCGTGGATACCCCACGTCTGCGCCGAGCCATCGATGAGTGGGTGGAGCAGAAACGCGTGGAGGCCGCCAAGGACATCGACCATGTGAAGGACACCTACAGAAAGCGTGCGGCGGTGATAGGGTTCCGGTGCGGGGTGACACACCACTTGCTGCGGGGTGGGTCTTCTGAGTCCAAGTCAAGCGTGGATTTTGCCCTGATGATGGCCGACTACGCGCTGAGTCAGCAGATTGCGGCCTTCGGTGAGGCGCTGCAATCGCAGTACGTGGAAGCCAGCAGCGAATGTCAGCGCTATGGCTGCAACCACAGCGTCTTCGACCAGCTCCCACCCTCGTTCACGCTGGACGACCTGAGAGCTCTGAAGCGCGGCTTCTGCAATGACACCTCACTCCGCAAGATTATCAGTCGCTGGTCGCGGGACCTATGGATTGAGAAGACCGACAAGGGACGGTGGAGAAAAGTGACTTTGTGACATGTGACTTTGTGACACTAAGCACCTTGAACTTTTGGAGCAGCGAGCGCCATGAAAGCTTGCTTTCGAATGACCGAGTCGTGAGAAAAGTCTGCGAAGCTAACTTCTTAAACTTTTGAGCTCTTAAACTTCTTAAACTTTTAAACTAAAGACCTCATGGAACTAATATTGAAACGCATAGCCAAGCGCAAGAGCTATACAATAGGGAGGCTGTACATAGCAGATGCAGCGGCCCCCCATTCAGCCCCCGAGGGGGCTACGACACCATCGCCCTCTGCCAACGAAACAACAGAAGCCCCCTCTGGGGCCGTAGAGGGGGCCACCGCTACTTACTTCTGCGACACCCTCGAACCTACCTGGCGCGACTACAAGCACGGAGCCTACAAGATGAAAGGCCACTCGGCCATCCCCGAAGGCCGCTACCCCGTGGTCATCACATGGAGCCACAAGTTCGGCCAATGGCTGCCGCTGCTGCTCCACGTGCCCGGCTTCGAGGGCATCCGCATCCACACGGGCAACATGTCCTGCGACACCGAAGGCTGCATCCTCGTGGGCAAGAACCGCAAGGTGGGGCAGGTGCTCGACAGCCGGCGCCACGTGAACCTGCTCAAGCGTCGCCTCGCTGAGCGCCCCGAAGGCGAACCCATCTACATCACCATCGAGTAAATGGGCGAAAATCGCGGTTGCAGAGTTTCAAAATATGCAATCCACTTTCAAAATATGCAAAAAATGTAGCGAAAGGTCTCCGGGGCTTGGTTCTTCGGAGATTTTTTGCTATATTTGCGCACATATTTCGTGAAAACGAAAGAGAAAACCACCCCCGACCTTCGGGATGGGGCATCTTCGATGAAGCAAAACATCAAAAATCAGAATCAATAAAAATAAAATCACGATGAAATCGATGAAAATGTGGGTGCTGACCGCCACCCTGATCTGCGGCACTGCGGCTGTCACGACAGCCTGCAAGAAAGCGAATGTGCAGAACGAAGAGCTGGCACAAGAGCCGGCACAAGAGGAGCTGATACCCGAGGCCAAGGAAGTGGTGAGCACCGAGCTCATCCGCACCAGCCAGAGCTGGGACGGCGTGGCGCTGCCCGACTACCTGCAGGGGCGCCCCGAGCTGGTGGCTGTGAAGTACATCTTCCCCGCCGGCAAGAAGCTGGGATGGCACCACCACCCCGTCATCAACTACGGCGTGCTCGTGCAGGGCGAACTGACCATCATCGGCCTGGACGGTAAGGAGAAGGTGGTGCACGAGGGCGAGGCCGTCGTGGAGATGGTGAACACGATCCACCACGGCGAGAACCGCGGCACGAAGGATGTCATCCTCTACATGTTCTACCTGTCGCAGGAAGGCGAGCAGCTGGCCGTGCAACACCCCGAAATCACGCTGGAATAAATTGTAAATGATTAAATTGTAAATGATAAGATGGTACAGGATTTGTATATCTTGATGATCACGGCAGCCGTGGTCAGCATCGTGTTTAAGTTCTTGAAGCAGCCTGTGGTGCTAGGTTACATCGTGGCCGGTGTGCTCGTGGGCCCGAACCTCTATGGCGAGACCATAGTGAATGCCGACAACGTGAAGGCATGGGGCGACATCGGTGTGCTGTTCGTGCTGTTCTGCATCGGTCTGGAGTTCCGCCTGAAGAACCTCATCAGTAGCGGTAAGATAGCGGCCATCGGTGCCATGACCATCATCCTGGGCATGATGTGCTTGGGCTACCTCGTTGGCCAGGATGCCGAGCTGGACATGATCAACTCGCTGTTCCTGGCCGGTATGCTCTGCATGTCGAGCACCACCATCGTGATGAAGGTCATCGACGAGGCCGGCATGAGCAAGGAGCGCTTCGTGAAGGGCGCCACCAGCATCCTCATCGTCGAGGATGTCGTGGCCGTGGTGCTGATGGTGTTGCTCTCCAGCATCGCCATCCGTCATCAGTTCGAGGGCGCCGAGCTGCTCAACAAGGTCCTCATCCTGGCTCTCACCCTCGCCGTGTGGTTCATCGTCGGCATCCTGATCATCCCCACGGTGCTGCGCAAGATCAAGCGCTTCCTGAACGACGAGACGCTGATCATCCTCGCCCTGGGTCTGTGCCTGGGCATGGTGCTGACGGCTGAGGAAGCTGGTTTCAGCAGCGCCCTCGGCGCTTTCGTGATGGGTTCCATCCTCGCCGAGACGGTGGAGTCCCACCGCATCGAGCACCTGATGTCGCCGCTGAAGAATGTCTTCGCCGCCATCTTCTTCATCTCCGTGGGTATGCTTATCAACCCCGCCACGCTGGCTGAATATTGGGTGAGCATCCTCTGGGTCAGCCTGGTGGTCATCGTGGGCATGATCCTCTTCGCCACCTTGGGTTGCTGGTGGGGCGGCGCCACGATGCGCGACTCCATGCTCACCAGCTTCTCCTTTGTGCAGATTGGCGAGTTCTCGTTCATCATCGCCTCGCTGGGTACCAGCCTGGGCGTGCTCGATCCCATCATCTACCCGATCATCGTGGCATCCAGTGTGGTGACCACGTTCCTCACGCCTTATATCATGAAGGCAGCCATTCCCTGCTACAACTACCTCTACAAACACGCTCCGGCCGGTCTGCGCGAAAAGATTGACCGTCGCGAGCAGGCGGTGGCAGCTGCGGATGCTCCCGCCGAGTCCGACGGCCCGACGATTGCCGACAAGGCACGCCATGCCGTCCGCCGCACCTACGTCACGAAGCACCTGGTGAATCTGATGATCAAGAATATGAGTGCGCACGACGAGGACGCCAAGTTACACGAAAACTCGAAAGAAAAATAACACATATATTCATACCTTATGAACAAACTGAATCAATTCCGACGGGGGCGGCAATGGCTCGCGATGCTGCTGGCGCTCTTCGCTTGGCTGCTGCCACAGACGGCGGCGGCGGACACGTACGTCGATAGGAAAGAGAACTACAAGGTCTCGCTCGGCGGCACGAACATCATCTATTTCCAGGCTCCGGTCTATGACACCGAGGGTGCCGACTGCTGGGTGACCCTGGGCAGTCTGAAGGTCTCTGGAGATGGCATCCCGGAACAAGTCATTTTCCAATGGCAGTCCGAGAAGGACATCAACAACAGCAACACGTCGCTGTCCTGCTATTTCAGTACCTCCTCCAGCACCTTCTTCAACATCACGCTGGGCAATTCGCGTAGCGTGTTCAAGCTGACGAAGGACAATGCCGGCTGGCAGCCCCTGGCGCGCAACAGCGATGGCAAGACCTTCGAGTTCAGCGCTGAGTGGATGGTGCCCTACAACATGCTGGGCAAGGAACTGACATTCACCTGGGACGTCAAGCGCGACGGTAACAGCCGCACTGAAGAGAAAGTGTCTGGCCTCGAGACCACGAAAGTCAAGGTGCCGGCCGCCAGCAACAAGCTGGTGCCCACCATCACGCAGGGCATGCTGAATCCCAACGACCCGGGCAAGATTGAGGTGCCCTGGTTCCTGGCTTCCGACAAGATCACCAAGGCGCACTATGAGTACGACGATGCCAACGGCAAGCACCATAGCGAGAAGATCGAGAATGCCACCAGCGGCATCATCGTCCTCGATGCCACCGAGCCTCACCGTAACTTCCGTGTCGTCTGCAGCTACAAGGAAGCAGCTGCTGCCGGTGAATATGACATTGAAGACGTAGCATCGAAGACGATGAACCTGTCCATGATTCATCCACCCATCGCCATGACCGCGCGGCCGCTGTACGACCGCAAGGGCAAGGTGGAGCTGAAGTGGAGCGTGCCGTATCTGGACGACGGCGATATGACGCCCACCGACTTCTTCGAGATACAGCGCTCGCTGACGGGCAAGGAGGAGGACTTCGTCACCATCTTCGAGCAGTTCTACTCCACGGGCGACAAGAAAACCACTTATACCTATATCGACAGCACTCTGGTGGAGGACATCACCGCCGACATGCTGCAGAACGGCGGCACGCTGGACAAGCTGACCTACCGCGTGCGCCGCGTCATCACCAAGGACTGGGGTTGGGGCAGCAAAAACAACTGCGCCACCTACGCCTCGTGCATCGTAGATAACCTGCACCTGCTGCGCATCAAGGACTGGACGGCGAAGTGGGAGGACCAGCGGGCCTACACCGTTCGCGTGGCGTGGGACTATGCCAACGAGCTGGGCGGCGTGTGGGACGACCGCGCCAAGATGATCCTGCACCTCACCATGAAGAACCGCGACGGCGGCATCGTGGAGGAGCAGAAGATAGAGCTGAATCAGACCGACCGCGACCGCCGCTATACAATCGTGAACTGCTATCGCCCCTGCGTCACCTATGATGTAGAGATGTATGTGGAGCAAGGCGAGTCGCCCCTCAACCAGCTGGAGCAGATGACGGACTTCTTCTTCCCCATCCGCACTGCCGCCGACTGGAAGACCTTCCTTAACAAGGTGAAAGCCGCCGAGGGTAAGTACGATGTGAATGCCCGCCTCTATGCCGACATCAGTATTGAAAACACCGTTGGATTGTACGAAGAGTATCCATACCGTGGTACATTCGATGGCAACGGTCATACGCTGAATGTCAACATTTCTGGTGGTGTCTTGGAGAATCTTGGCATATTCCGCTTTGTTGATAATGCTACATTCCGCGACCTGCACACAACAGGAACCATCAACACCGGCAATAAGTATGCAGGAAGCCTTATTGGCCGTATCAGAAACGGCCATTCGGTTGTCATTGAGAATTGCCGCTCGTCAATCACCCTCAACAATACCATTAATGGCGACGCCACTATGGGCGGCTTTGTGGGTCTTGTAGGAGACAATGCCAGTGTAACATTCCGTAACTGTAAGTTTGATGGCAGTTTTAATGGAGATAATTGCCATTCGAACGGAGGTTTCATTGGCTGTTGCTTAGAGAAAACTACGGCGATCATCGACAACTGTCTTTTCGCCCCTGTACAAATAAGAACAAAACTGGAAAACTGTGCAACGTGGGCACGCAAGTACAATAGTTGTACATTGAGGGTAGCCAACAGCTATGCCACCCGTGAGTATTCAGCATTTATCGTTATCCGCAACGCTAGCGACTGGCACACGTTCGCTGTGATGGTGAATAATGCCGTAAACCAGTCTTGGGTGGATGCCCGTCTCGAGGCCGACATCACAACCAGTGAGCACGTGGGAGTAACTGAAGGTGCAACTTATCGCGGTACCTTCGACGGAAATGGCCATACGCTGACTTTCAACAAGGAATGGACGACGAACGAGCGATTTATTGCTCCCTTCCGGCATGTTGGTGATGCCACCATCAAGAACCTGAAAGTAAAGGGTAGCATCTCGTCCAGCCAAATGTATGCCACTGGCCTTATAGCACAAGTCCTTAATGGCTCAGCAACCATTGAAAACTGCCAGTCATCAGTCACCTTGAAAGGTACCATGGATGGTGAAGGCACACTCTCTGGTTTCGTTGGTCGCGTAAGCAACTCCAAAGTTGCGATACGCAACTGTAGGTTCGACGGCAGCTTTGAGGGTGATAGGTGCTTTGGTAACGCTGGCTTCATCAGCTGGATTGATGAAGTTAGCAGCGCCACCATTGAGAACTGCCTCTTTGCGCCCGACCGCATCAACACCAAAACAGACAAAAACGAAACGTGGGCACGAAAGGATGATAGTGGTACTGTGACGGTTACCAACAGCCATGCTACCCAATATTATGGTACTGAGACCGTGACCATCGACGGCAAGCCTTTCATGGTGCTGCGCAGTACTGCTGACTGGGGTAAGTTCTTGGACGCATTGAGCAAGAATCCTGCCACCAATGCAATCATGGATGCCGACTTTGGTATTGTTACCTCGGCAGGGCAATTCAACGGTATCTTCGATGGTAACGGCCATACGTTGAATATCAATATTGATGGCGGAACCAACCAGTGTATTGCTATTTTCAAAAATGCAACAGACTACACCATCAAAAATCTCCACGTTACCGGTAAAATTTGGGCTGGCATGCACTCCGCCACGTTTGTAGGTATAAGCAGCAGAAGTGGTGCAACGGCTTGCAAAATCTTAAATTGCCGTGCTTCAAACGAAGTAAATGTAAGAGATGGATATATGTTAGGCGGCTTCATCGGACGTGGCAATGGTGCTGACATCGTGAACTGTCTGTTTGATGGCGAACTCTATTGTTCGGCAGGTGACCCATGGGCTGGTGCTTTCTACGGCTTTTTGGATGGTGATCTAAACGGCGCGGTACAGAGTTGCCTGGACAAGGCTTATTTCCACAATATTGGTCAGCGTTATTTTAATATTAACGGATCGCACCAAGCTTGGGGTAATGGAGCAAACCAGTGGAGTTACAACAACTGGAGCTACAACAACGGCAATGGCGCTGAATATGTTGGCTCTAAGTCAGTAGATGAACTCGTTAATACCCTGGGTAGTGGCAACTGGGAGAATGTCGGCGGCGCTGTCGTTCCCAAGATGTTTAAGACGGAGATTCCCGCTAATCCTTGGGCAACGATGTCGGCAAACGACATGGTTGCAGCCCTGGGCGGCGACTGGGAAGTTGTCGATGGCAAGGCTGTGCCCAAGATTGCGTCTGCTCCTGTAGTTTCTGAAGCCTCTTTGGAAGACCTGCTGGCTAAACTCGGCAGCAACTGGGTGAAGGAGGGCGAGACCATCAATCCTGTCACCACGATGTGCGATGAACCCAACTATGCCCCCTTCCCCAAGCCTGAGCTGCCCGACTTCTACCACACCAGCAACGGTAAGATAGACGCGGAGCTGCTGACGACGACGCGCCAGAGCAGCGTGCTGCTGGCCTGGAACACCGACGGCAACCCCATCGACTTCTTCACCGTGTATCGCCGCGTGAAGGACGCCGGCGATGCCTGGAAGGAGGTCGCCACCAACCTGGACCAGATGAGCTACGAGGACAAGAGCGTGTCGCCGCTGGCTACGTATGAATATAAGGTAGTCGCCGTGAACCAATGCGAAGGCCGAGACTCGACCGAGACCGAGGTGAAGGTGGGCGAGTGCAAGCACACGGGTCGCGTGGACGGCTATGTGCGCTTCAACGACGGCACCGGCGTGCCCAACGTGCAGGTGGTTGCCAACTACGACGGCAAGAAGGTGAAGAGCACCAAGACCGACGAGAGCGGCTACTTTGTCATCGACGAGCTGTCGTACTACGAGAAGACCTCTGCCGAGTATGAGGTGAAGGCCGTCGGGGAAACCGGCATCACGTTTGAGGGCGGCGTGGATTCCTACACCATCACCTTCAACGCGACCAGCAACGACGAGACGCTGCACGAGTTCATCATCACCAGCGGCAAGCGCTTCTCCGGCTACGTGATGTACGACGGCACCAGCATCCCCGTCAAGGGCGTCAACTTCATGGTCAACGGCCAGAAGATCCACAACGCCAAGGGCGACCTGGTGGAGACCGACTACGACGGTGCCTTCTCGTTCCGCGTGATGCAGGGCGACAACAAGATTCAGGCCGTGATGGATAACCACGAGTTCGTGGGCGACGGCTACTATAAGAACGCCGAAGCACAGAACATCACCGATGACGTGGCCGGCATCTACTTCTACGACGCCACGAAGGTGAAGCTCACGGGCCGCATCGTGGGCGGTAACGACCAGGGCCTGCTGCCGCTGGGCAACAACCTGTCGAAGAACAACCTGGGCGACTCGCTCCAGGTGGTGCTCACGTTGGAGGGCGACAACAAGTCGTGGCTCGTCTATGACAACCTGAACCCCAACCGCACGGAGCGCGACACCGTCTATCGCCATCCGCGCAACGGCCAGAAGCACTACACCACGGTGAAGACCCTGCGCAAGCGCATGGAGGTGACACCCGACCTGAAGACCGGCGAGTACGAGCTGATGCTGCCGCCCGTGCGCTGGAAGGTGCAGCAGGTGTATTGTAAGGGCTATCCCACACTGTTCCAGGAAGGACAGGTGAGCGAGGTCGTGGATCTGACCAAGTGCCTCGTCGAGAAGGACACCACCTACGTGGGCTCCTACAAGGATGTGGACAGCATCACGGTCAGCAAGCCATCGCTGACCTACCACGCCATCTACAACCGCATCTACCGCGCACCGGTGGAGGTGACCTACAAGCAGCTGGGCTATGACGACTTCGACTACTTCGGCGACAAGAACTACATCGCCAGCGAGCTGACCGGCAAGCAGACGCAGGTGCCGCTGGCCTACAAGAACCCCGCCGACACGACGCAGGCCCTCTACACCTTCACCTATCCCGTGTTCAGCCTGGAGCGCAGGTACAGCATCCGGCTGCAGGTAGGCGAGAGCTACAGATACAACAACGATCCCGCCAATAAGCCCGACCTCGTGAGGGTAGGCGGCGGCATCGCTACCATACACAACGGCATGAAGGATGGTGCGCCCAAAGACACGCTGCACATCGATGCGCTGGGACAGGCCACCTACTACCTGACGGCCGACCAGACCCCGGTGCTGCTCAGTGACTTTAGCGCGCTGAAGACAGTGACCTTCAGCGTGGCACAGGACGGCAACAACTACGAGGCCGCACCGCTGATGGGCTATGTGCTCAACATGTTCCCCATCGGCGCCGGCAAGGACATCCTGACCGAAGGCACGCCCATCCTCTACGACTACCTGCGCGACCCGCCCGGAGCCTTCAGCTCCAACACACTGGCCAAGGGTGCTACGCTCAACCACACGTACATGATGAATCTGTCGCTGACGGCAGGTGTGTATATCGGCCTGAAGCAGGGTGAGAATCTGCAGACGGTGTCGGCCACCGTGGCAGCGCCGTCAGGTATGGGTACGGCTGTCGGTCCCATCAGCCTCTCCGACAACTACGACACCAACATCGACTTCCTGATGTACAATGCCAACGGCAGCAAGGCCTTCTCACACTCGATGGTCGTGGGTAACAACATCAGCACCAGCGGCGACCCGTCGATGGTGGGCGCCGATGCCGACCTCTACATCGGCACCGTGCAGAACGTGGTGGTGACGCCGATGTCCTCCATCCGTGCCGTAACGAAGAAAATGTACAACGATATGATTGCACGGACCGGCGCCGGAGCCCAAATGGTTTCGCTGGCCGGCAAGTACGACGAGTACGGCACGGTGATGAAGATTGCCGAGGGCCTGGATGCCAAGGGCGATACGCTGTACCTGATCCGCGACGTGGCCCTGGGCTACGGACCGAAGATCCAGTCGCAGTTCGCCTATTCGCAGAAGCAGCTGCTGACGCAGATCATCCCCGCCAAGGCCAAGGAGATTGTCGATCTGATGTACTTCGGTACCAAGGAGAATGCCCAGACCATCGCCAACAACACGCAGCAGCCTGTCTATCTCTCGCTCAGAGAGCGCACCGACTCCCTGTTCGCCGTGGTGAACAAGAAGATTAAGGACCATGCCTACAACACCACCATCGACAAGGCCGAGCCGGGCATCAACTACTTAGTGGTGCTGCCCAAGGACAAGAAAGAGAGCGACTTCAACGACGAGGTGGCAGCGAAGTACGGCGTCATCAAAGCCTGGGTGGATATGATTGCACAGAACGAGGCGGAGAAACTCACGGTGCGCGATCTGATGGTCAACTACGACGTGGCCGGTGCACAGGGCGTGAACTACAGCGAGACCTTCGACGCCAGCTTCTCGAACTCGTTCACACACCACTTCCCCGTCGCCACGGAGGTTGATTACTTCGGCCTCGGCAAGGGCGTCAGCAATGTCTTCTCGGCAGTGGGAATAGGTTCGACAATAATAACTGGCATCGCGCTCTCATTGAAGGAAATGAAGACCTGGTCAGTCCCCGATGCGAAGCTGGCTTTGCTGGATACCGAAAATGGCATGAAGTCGGAGGTTAAATTTGCCGGTAGCCTGCTGCAGTGGACGGTGTTCCCCGTGCTTTCCTACACGACGATAGGCACCAACTCCGAGACAACGTCCTATAACCGCACTGAGAGCTTCACCATCGCCACCGACGCGAACAGCCACCTCAACGTGGATGTCTATCGTGCATGGTACTCCACCGCACAGAAGGATCAGCTGACGGCATACAATATCTTCTCGAACGACAACTTCAACCGCATGTATGATGAGGTGGCAGGACAAGTGGACAAGTCGCTCAAGAGCGAGAATATCTCCGGTCCGCGCGGCTTCATCTTCCGCACACGTGGCGGCGCTACACAGAACCCGTGGGAGGATCAGCGCGTGACCAAGGTGTTCCAGCCGGGTTCTGAGCTGGATGCCCGCACGCTGAAGATATGCAACCCGAAGATCCGCCTCGACAAGCAGAGCATTAGCGGTGTGTCGGTCAACGACGCTGCCAAGTTCATGGTCTTCCTGAGCAACGAGAGCGAGAAGCCCGAGGCCACCGACGGCCTCACCGTGCTGCAGCTCTTCGCTGCCGACCAGGCCAATCCGCTCGGCGCTAAGATCACCGTCAACGGACAGCCGCTAACCACCGGCGGTATGACCGTGTCGGTGGTACCGGGCATGGAGACGGCACTGACGATGGAGGTGCGTGCCGGCCAGGGCTTCGACTTCGAGGACCTGACTATCGGCGTGATGTCGCCCAGCGATGCCGAAAATGCCCTGGCGACCATCTCCTTCGACGTACACTTCCTGCGCGAGGCCGGAGGCGTGAACATACAGACACCGGGCGACAAGTGGGTGCTGAATACGATGGCACAGAAGGATTCCGAGCGCGGATGGTACATCCCCGTCACCATCAACGGCTTCGACCGTCATCAGCACAACTTCGACCACATCGAGTTCCAGTACAAGGAATCGCAGCGCGGCGACGACTCGTGGACGAACCTCTGCTCGTTCTACGCTGACTCCACGCTGATGGCCAATGCCAATGGCGTGCGCAAGATGATTCCCGTCAACGGCAACATCGTGACCGAGTTCTTCGGCGAAGGATGGGTGACGGAGCGGACCTACGACCTGCGCGCCGTGCTCTTCTGCCGCAACGGCAACGACTTCCTGACGACACCGTCGAAGATCATCAGCGGTATCAAGGACACGCGCCGCCCGCAGCTGTTCGGCACGCCCGAACCCAAGAGCGGCCTGCTCACCGCCGGCGACGACATCATCTTCAACTTCTCTGAAGACATTGAATATAACTATTTGAGCGCCATCACCAACTTCGAGGTGAAGGGCGAGGTGAACAACGATAACCTCTCTGAGATGGTGAGCGTGCAGTTTGCAGGCCAGGCCAGCGTGGAGACGGAGGCCAAGCGCAACTTCAGCGGCAAGGACCTGACCATCGACATGATGGTGAAGCCCTCCGAGACAGGACGCGAAATGCCGATCTTCTCGCACGGCACCAACGGCGAGAAACTGCAGCTGTGGCTGACGCCTGACTTCAAGCTGAAGGCCGTGGTCAATGACCAGACGTTCGAGTCGAGCGAGGCCATCGGCAAGAACGCCTTCCGACAGGTGGCACTCACCATCAACCAGCAGGACAGCACGCTGACCTTCTTCAAGGGCGGCATAGAGATGGGACGCCATAAGCTCAACGCCCTGTACAACGGCACAGGCCCGCTCATCTTCGGTCGCACCAACGAGCTCAACCGCAACGAGAGCCAGTACTACGAAGGCCGCATGATGGAAGCCCGCCTGTGGTATAGCGCTATGGACGGCGGACTCATCGGCTCGACCTTCGGCAGCAAACGTCTGACGGGCTACGAGAAGGACCTCGTGGATTACTACCCGATGAACGAAGGCTCGGGCGACTACGTCAACGACCATACCCAGGGCGCCAACGCTAAGCTGATAGGCGCTTCATGGGCCGTGCCACGTGGTCTGTCGCTGCACTTGGAGAAGGCCGACAAGGGCGTGCTACTGAACAAGAACGCCATGAACCGCACCAGCGATCAGGACTACACGCTGATGTTCTGGTTCAAGACCGATAAGGACGGTAGCGGCACACTGCTCTCCAACGGCCGCGGCACGAAGGAGGACAACGGCGCACAGAACCTGTTCCACATCGGATTCGAGGCTCCTTCGACAGGCTCAGGACAGGTGCTGATGTACCGCTCCAACGGCTTCGAGGCCGAGGTGCCGGGCGACTGGAGCGACGGCAAGTGGCACAACTACGCCATGACCGTGAACCGCGCCCGCAATGTGGTCAACATCTACGTGGATAAGGAACTGCGCACGACCTTCGAGGCTGACAGCCTGGGCGGCATCAGCGGCGGCTATCCGCTCATCGGTGCTACCCGCTACGACGTGGTGAAAGACAATGGCGACGTGGAGGTGAAGGACGGCACGGACGCCCTGAAGGGCAACGTGGATGAACTGATGTTCTTTGCCCAGGCACTGCCGCAGCGACTCATCGAGACCTATGCCACGAAGAGCCCCAACGGCGACGAGGCCGGTCTGTTGACCTACTTGAGCTTCGACCGTCAGGAGCGCCAGAAGGACAACAGTATCGAACTGGTGCCCTATGCCTACAGCAAGAAGATCTATCTGGACGACAAGGGTCAGCCGCGCTATCAGCTCGACCCGCAGACGAAGGAGCCCACCGGCACACTGGTGCGCGACTATCTGTTCATCGATGACGAAGCTGTCGTCAAGCAGCACTTCGACCAGACACAGGCAGCACCTGTGGTGCCCTACGAGGAGGTGAAGAACCTGAAGTTCAGCTTCATCGGACGCGGCAACCAGCTGTTGGTGGAGCTCGACGAGAATGCCGCCCGACTGAACCACCGCAACATCTACGTGACGGTGCGCGACATCGAAGACAAGAACGGCAACACGATGGCTTCGCCGCAGACGGCCTGCTACTACGTGACCAACAGCAGCGTACAGTGGATGACGAACCGCCTCGACCATACTATTAAATATGGTACGGGCGAGGATGAGGACCAGCTGCTGAGCCTGCCGTTCTACAACAGCGGTGCCACCAGCCACAATTACACCATCGAGAACTGCCCGCGCTGGCTCACGCTGAACAAGTACAGCGACGTCATCGCACCGCAGACGATGGACTATGTGACTGCAACGATCAGCAAGGACCTGAACATCGGCACCTATAACGAGATCATCTACCTGACCGACGAGGACGGCATCACCGAGCCGTTGTACCTCAACCTGACCATCGAGGGCGACAAGCCGAAGTGGGCCGACAGCATCGACACGGACTTCCTGGCCAACTCGATGAACATCAGCGGACAGGTGTATCTCTACGGAGAACTCGACACCGACACGCGCGACATCGTGGGTGTCTTCGACGACGAGAACCGGTGCCACGGCTTCGCCAACATCAGCCACGATGCACAGTCGGGCGAGAACGGCTTGTACCTGACCGTCTATGACAGCCAGGCCGAAGGTCGCGCACTGAACTTCCGCCTGTGGCAGTACAGCACCGGACGCGAGATCGTGCTCACCACCACACCGGCCATCACATTCACGAAGGACGCTATGCTGGGCACCGACAAGCCCGTGCGCTTCGACGGCGGCGAGGACTTCGTGCAGAACTTCAAGCTGAACCCGGGCTGGAACTGGGTATCGTTCAACCTGAAGAGCAACCAGCTGAAGGATGTGAACAAACTGCTCAAAGCCAAGTCGTGGAGCGATGGCGACATCCTCACCGACATGAACAGCTCAATGACGCTGAAGTACAACAAGGAGAAGCAGCAGTGGCTGGTTTCCGGTAGCACGAAGGACATCGTGCTCGAGCCGCAGCAGGCATACGCCATCAAGGTGCATGAGGCTAGCACATTCCCCATCGCCGGCACCGTCATCAAAGAGAAGGACGACCGCACCATCACCCTGAACCCGGGATGGAACGGCATCGGCTACACACCGATGACCAACCTGAGCGTGGAGACCGCACTGAGCGACTACTACGACCAGGCTGAGCCCGGCGATGTGATCAAGAGCCACACCGAGTTCGCGTACTTCTCCAAGACCGGCAACGTAGGACGCTGGCGCGGTAGCCTGCAGTACATGAAGCCCGGCGAGGGTTACATGATGCTCCGCAAGAATGCCGAAAAAGCTGAATTCACCTACCCGTACTACGACATCAACAGCAACTTCCGTGAAGATTGGACGACAGGCGCCAAGCGCAGTGCCGCCGCCAAGTCGCGCAGCACGATGACCGTCAGCGCCGTCGTCGAAGGCTTCGAAGTGGAAGAGGGCGACAAGCTCATCGCCTTCGCCAATGGCGAGGTGGTAGGGGAAGCCCTTGCTGTCAATGGTTCACCCATTGACGCTGACGGCCTCTTCTTCCTCAGCATCGCTGGCGATGAGAAGGCCACCATTTGGTTCGCTATCGAGCGTGATGGTGAGATTGTGGCTTCCACCGACGAGGTCATGAGCTACGCGGCCAATGCCGTCCTCGGCAGTCCCGACGAGCCCACCGCCATCAACTTCGTACACGCTGACACGGCCTTCGAGAACGGCATGTGGTACACCATCGGCGGCGTGAAACTGCCGAAGCGTCCAACCCACAAGGGTGTCTATATCTTCAATGGCAAGAAGGTTGTAGTGAAGTAAAAGACCCACCCCCGACCCCTCCCGTCAGGGAGGGGAGCTGCGGGGTGGTAGTCGAAATATCGAAATGTCGAAAAAATAAAAGCAACTATGAAATCAATTGATAAATCAATGAGCAACTCCCGCCAGCAAAGGTATTTTCTCCCCGCCCTGACGGGAGGGGCTTGGGGGTGGGTCTTCCTGCTCGCCTTTACTCTCTGTGCTTGCAGCGAGGATGACAACGAGAACAACGGTAATGGTGGTGGCAACGGCAGCAACATCCATAATACGTCATACACAGTGACCTCGCAGAGCGAGCCTCCTGTGTGGCAGATGGACTGGAGCGGCGACCAGCAGCGCCCTAACTGGCAGGAACCGAATCCATCCCTCTATGCCAACTGGACCCTCCTGAATGTGCAGATCGAGGAGGAGCTGGAGGACTATGTCACCAAGGACGACCTGCTGGCGCTCTTCGTGGGCGACGAGCTGCGCGGATGTATCGGTCCGGAAATCTTCATGGGCACTGACATCGTCAATCCATCGTTCGAGATCACAGCCTACGGCAATGAGACAGACGCTGACGGCACAAATGTCACGCTGCAGTACTACTGCCACAAGCTGAAACAAATCTTCACGGCGCAGGCCACCATCTACTTTAGCCTGGATGAGAGCCCTGGCGGCAAAGTGGAGTTCACCCGAGGCTCTGCCAAGTACCCCGTGGTGACGACGGTGAATGTCGATGCTTTCCTGGAGAAAGCCGACATCATCCCCATCGGCGGTAACATCATCGGTGCCTTCGTGGGCGACGAGTGCCGCGGCCACGTCACGCTCTCGGAGCTCGGCAGTACACGGCTGGTCATCTATGGCCGCAAGGCAGGCGAGCTGGTGACGCTGAAGTACTACGACGCCCTGACGGAGCGGCTGTTCACGATTGCCGACGCCATCAAGATGCCGTTTTAAAGACTGCGTTTGATTTATATCAAGAAAGGCTGTTTTTGTGCAAGAAAAAGGTACAATAGTGTATAAAATACACGAATTATCCTTACCTTTGCAGTGTCTTTAAGAGAAAAGACATTCTCAATGATAGAACGTGTCTGCGACAGATACATCTATATTATACGGTTTTTCATGGTATTAGGTTAGTTTTAAAGGTTTTCATCTCCGAGCCACAACGGTGGCTCACTTTAGGTAAGTTAGTTAAGGTAAGTTGATTGCAGGATACCCCTTCGGGGGTTTCCATTTCAGAGTAACTCAGCACAACTGCCGCAGTGATGCGCCCAGAAAAAGCAAAGAGACTTAACATCGTTTATTTGTTCTCTAAAAAGTTATTCTGAGAGATTCAACAAGATTTGTTCATAGCTTTAGGCGCGGCTCTTCGTGAGAAGGGCCGCGTCTGTTTTTGTGCGGATGTATGCAAAAAAAGAAAAAAGTTCCTCGTTCCATGTAGGAGGTTCAAAGTTTTTCCGTACCTTTGTGCTCGAACTCTTTAAACTTTAAACGAAAGCATGCCCGAAGTCACTCCGATGATGAAACAGTTCTTCGACCTGAAGGCAAAGCACCCCGATGCTATTCTGCTCTTCAGGTGTGGAGACTTTTATGAGACCTACGCGCAGGATGCTGTGGAGGCCGCTGACATCTTGGGTATCACGCTCACCAAACGCAACAACGGTCGCGAGAACGAAAGCACGGCGATGGCAGGCTTCCCCCATCACGCGCTGGACACCTATCTGCCCAAGCTTGTGCGCGCGGGACGTCGCGTGGCCATCTGCGATCAGCTGGAGGACCCCAAACTGACGAAGAAACTCGTCAAGCGTGGCATCACGGAGCTGGTGACACCCGGCGTGGCCATGACGGACACGGTACTCAACTACCGCGAGAACAACTTCCTTGCCGCCGTGCATTTCATGAAGGAGGATCTCGTGGGAGTGAGCTTCCTCGACATCTCCACGGGTGAGTGGCTCGTGGCCGAGGGCACCGCGGAGTATGTGGATAAGCTCATGGGAAACTTCGGCCCCAAGGAGGTGCTCTATGAGCGTGGTCGCAAGGGACTGTTTGAGGGCTGTTTCGGCACGAAGTTTGTCACCTTCGAACTCGACGACTGGGTGTTCACCAGTCAGACGGCCAACGACAAGCTCACGCGCCACTTCGAGGTGAAGAACCTCAAGGGCTTCGGCATCGACGGACTGCGCGCTGGTGTCATCGCTGCCGGCGCCATCCTGCAATACCTGGAGCTGACGCAGCACACGCAGCTGCAGCACATCACCAGCATCAGCCGCATCGAGGAGGAGCGCTATGTGCGACTCGACAAGTTCACGGTGCGCAATCTGGAACTCATCCAGCCCCTGAACGAGGGCGGGCGCTCGCTGCTCGACGTGCTCGATCACACCGTCACGCCCATGGGTGCACGCCTGCTGCACCGCTGGATGCTGTTCCCACTGCGTGACACGGTGCAGATCAACCACCGTCTGGACGTCGTCGATTACTACTTCCGCCATCCGGAATTTCGCGATTTCATCGAGGAACAGCTGCACCTCATCGGTGACTTGGAACGCATCACGTCGAAGGTGGCCGTGGGACGTGTCACGCCGCGAGATATCGTGCAGCTGCGCGTGGCATTGCAGGCCATCGAACCGATGAAGCAGGCGTGCATGGCGGCCGAGGACGAGACGCTGCGACTCATAGGTGAACAACTGAACCTCTGCGCCAACATCCGCGATCGCATCGCACGCGAGATACAACCCGACCCGCCCTTGCAGATTCAGAAGGGCGGCGTCATCGCCGCCGGCGTCAGTCCCGAACTCGACGAACTGCGCAGCATCGCCTACAGCGGCAAGGACTACCTCCTGCAACTGCAGCAGCGCGAGGCTGAGGCCACGGGCATCCAAAGCCTGAAGGTGGCCTACAACAACGTCTTCGGTTACTATCTGGAGGTGCGCAACACCTACAAGGATCGTGTGCCGGCAGAGTGGATTCGCAAGCAGACACTCGTGAATGCCGAGCGCTATATCACACAAGAGCTGAAGGAGTACGAGGAGAAGATCCTGGGCGCCGAGGACAAGATCCTCGCCCTGGAGACGCGCCTCTTCACGGCCCTCGTGAGCGATGTGGCCGTCTTTGCCCCCGATATCCAACGCAACGCGCAGCTGGTGGCGCAGCTGGACTGCCTGCTCTCCTTTGCCTCGACAGCGGCTGAGCGGGGTTACATCCGCCCCGTCGTGGATGACAGCACCGACATCGACATCCGTCAGGGTCGCCACCCTGTCATCGAGTGCGAGATGCCCGTGGGCGAACGCTACATCGCCAATGATGTCCGCATGGACACGCAGGCGCAGCAGATACTCATCATCACAGGTCCGAACATGGCCGGTAAGAGTGCCCTGCTCCGCCAGACAGCCCTTATCACGTTGCTGGCACAGATAGGCTGTTTCGTGCCTGCCGAGAGCGCCCGCATCGGGTGGGTCGATAAGATCTTCACGCGCGTGGGCGCGAGCGATAATATATCGGTGGGCGAGAGCACCTTCATGGTGGAGATGAGCGAGGCTGCCAACATCCTCAACAACATCTCAGAGCGCTCACTCATCCTCTTCGACGAACTGGGCCGTGGCACCTCCACCTACGACGGCATCAGTATCGCCTGGGCCATCGTGGAGTTCATCCATGAGAACCAGCGCGGTCATGCCCGTACGCTCTTCGCCACACACTACCATGAGCTCAACGAGATGGAGAAGCATTTTTCGCGCATCAAGAACTTCAATGTCAGCGTGCGTGAGGTGCGCGGCAAGGTGCTCTTCGTGCGCAAGCTGGAACCGGGAGGCTCTGAACACAGCTTCGGTATCCACGTGGCCAAGCTGGCTGGTATGCCCAAGGACATCGTGAAGCGCGCAGAGATGATCCTGCATCAGCTGGAGTCCAGCGCCGACCGCGAAGGGCTTGGCATGGGGGCCAAGATTGGTGCTATGCCTGAGAACGACCACATGCAGCTCAGTTTCTTCCAGCTCGACGACCCTGTCCTCTGCCAGATTCGCGACCAGATCCTCGGCCTCGACATCAACAGTCTTACGCCCATTGATGCCCTCAACAAACTTGACAGCATCCAGCGTATCCTGACGGGAAAGTAACGATTTGTTTATTCAAACACACGGAACTCGTAGCCCTCGGCAATAAGCCATTCGAGGGCGGCGGGTAGCATCTTCTTTAACTTGGCGATGCTACGCAGAGAGTCGTGGAAGGTGATGATGGAGCCGTTACGAGCATAGCGCTTCACATTGTCGAGGACTTCGTCGGCCGTGAGGCGCTTGCTGTAGTCGCGCGTCACCAGATCCCACATGACGATGCGATAGCCTTTGCGGCGTATGATGCGGTACTGCAAAGGGCGCATCCAGCCATGGGGAGGGCGGAAAAGAGAATTCAGGGTTTCGCCCTTGGCGGGGGTGAAACTCTGAATCAGTTCCTGCGCTTTCTTCGTGTTGCGCAGATAGTTCTTAGAGAGCCATCGGAAGCCACCGATATGGTTATAGGTGTGGTTGCCCACACGATGTCCTTCGTCGATGATGCGATGGAACAGCTCAGGATATTTGCGAACATTGTCGCCCACTACGAAAAAGGTGGCTTTGATGCCATAGTGCGCGAGGGTGTCGAGCACGAAGGGCGTAGCCTCAGGGATGGGGCCGTCGTCGAAGGTCAGATAGACAGCCTTCACCGACGGATCCATCCGCCAAATGGCATGAGGATAGAGCCACCGCAGGAAGCGGGCAGGTTGTTCAATAATCACGTTTAAAGCTTCGTTCTGCGTTGCAGCTCGTCGCTGTAGTAGCGTAAAGCGGTATCGTAGGCCTCACTCTTCGCGGGTGCTGCTTCGTCAAGGATGTGGAGGGCATCGTTGAGCTGATAGAGATAGTAGAGGCACTCTTCCTGGCTGATGCGCAAGCGGCTGTCGCTGAGGTTGACGTACCAGTTGCAGTACTCCGATGCATTCTTGGCCACGGCGTCGGCAATGTGGGCGGCCTCCGCCTTCTTGCCAAGGGCCAGCCAAGTGCGTGCCAACTCCAGAGAGCCGCCCTGATAGTTGTGCGGCAGGGTTGTCTCCGGAATGACCTTCTCCACGCGTTGTACCACGGCAAGGGCCTTCTCTTTCTTGCCTTCCTTGAGTAGTTCGGAGGCGAGCTGCGAGAAGATGCGGCGGTGGGTGTAGCACATGCGAGCCACCGTCTCGTCGAGGTAGATATCTGGATTGTCGATGCCGCCGAACTTGAAGCGGTTCATCACGTTGTCGTACATCTTTTCGGTATCCACGCGACGACTGCTCTGCTTGGTGTTGAACGGTGTGATACGGTTGGCAAGACCCTCCTGCACGAAGTTGTTGCCGAGATTACCATAATTCTCCGAACCCACGGTCATGGCCACATACAGCGGACGTTCCCAGTTGCAGCGCGCGAGCATCTCGTAGATCATCATCTCGCTCTTATACACGGCGCGCTTACCCTTCAGCGAGATGTGCATCACATCGGGGATGCTATCGCCGGCCATCATCATGCCAGAACGCTTCACGGCTTCCTTGTCAACAGTGATGACGAGGCTGTCGGTGGGGAAGATCTGCATGTCGGGATTCGAGTTGAGAATCCACTTGTCGATGATGGTGGAGAGCTCATAGGGGTTCTCGCCCAGCAGCTGACGGCTGGTGACGGGGTCGTCCTTGTAGTAGTCCAGCGCCTGTTCCAGCGTGCCAGGGCTGACACGGATACCTTCGCGCGTGCCGGCTACGTACTGAATACGTTTCCATGTGATGGGCACGCTGGGCGAGTCGTAGGCTGGACGCTTCATCTGGTCGATGTACCAGTCGGTCTGTAGGTAAGAAAGGTTGCAGACGCGGGCATCGGTGCGAACGCCTTCGGTCTCTTGGTTGTACCAGAGCGGGAAGGTGTCGTTGTCGCCGTTGGTGAAGATGATGGGGAAGCCCTTGTCAGGCAGCGTCATCAGGTAGTTCTGACCGAAGTCGCGACAGGTGTAGCGACCGCTGCGGTCGTGGTCGTCCCATGTCTGCGACACCATCTGCACCGGCACGAGCAGGGCCAGGCAGGAGATGCAGGCTCCCAACATTGCCTTGCCCGTTTTGCGCTCCAGGAACTCCGCGATGGCGGCAGCACCCAGGCCAATCCAAATGGCAAAGGCGTAGAACGAACCGGCGTAGGCGTAGTCGCGCTCACGGGGCTGCATCGGCGTCTGGTTCAGATAGACGACGATGGCTAAACCGGTCATGAAGAACAGGAAGAAGACCACCCAGAACTGCTGGATGCCAATGGGGTCGCCGTCCCTCTCTTTCCACGCTTGCCAGCACAGTCCCAGCAGACCCAGGATGAGGGGCAGGCAGAAGAAGATGTTGCGGCCTTTGTTCTCTTTCAAATCTGTAGGAAGCAGCTCCTGATTGCCCAGGCGGGCGTTGTCGAGCGCCGGAATGCCTGAGAGCCAGTTGCCATGCTCCAGCTCGCCGTTGCCCTGAATGTCATTCTGGCGGCCGGCAAAGTTCCACATGAAGTAGCGCCAGTACATGAAGTTGACCTGATAGGAGAGGAAGAACCGAATGTTCTCCAGCTGTGTGGGCATCTTCACCATGATGGGCTCGCCGCAGCGATCAAAGGGTATCTGGGTGCCTTTGACACCACCCATCCACGACTCATAGGCGTCAGCGTGACGGTCGCTGTACATACGTGGGAACAGCATATTCTGGGCATAGACATACTCCAGGTCGTAGCGCTGGATTTCGTAACGGTCAGGCTCGTCGGGGTTGGCTTTTTCCTTGCGCTGATAGACGGGAGCTCCCTCTTTGGAGACAGGAATGCAGTAGCCACCCTCGGCCTTCAGCGCCACCTGCGAGGTGTAGGCCTGACCATAGAACAGTGGGCGTGAGCCATACTGTTCGCGGCTAAGATAGGAGCCGAGCGTGAAGATGTCCTCGGGAGAGTTCTGGTCCATCGGCGTGTTCGCTGTGGAGCGGATGACGATGACGGCATACGACGAGTAGCCTATCATGATCATCAGCATACACAATAGCGAGGTGTTCATGAGGCGTGCAGACACCAGCGGCTTGCCCTCGCGCTGCCACTGCAGCAGACCGTAGAGCACAGCCAGTACCACCAAACCGATGAGGATGCTGGAAAGGCCGTAGCCATAGAATGGAATGCCTAACATTGCCACGCTGACCAAATAAGAGATGTTCATGCGCAGGCGCGAGCGCTGCGAAACGGTTTCGTAAATCGCCCATAGCACGACAGCCACCAGCAGGATGATATACACAATGAGGCCGCTGTTGAAGGGCAGACTCAGGGTGTTCACAAATAACAGTTCGAACCAGCCTCCTACTTTAACAATGCCTGGCACAATACCGTACAAAACGGCAGCCACGAGGACGAACGACCCGATGAGGGCATAGACGGAGCCCTTGAGCGTGGCCTTCTCTGAGCGCTTGTAGTAGTAGATGAGTACCAGTGCGGGCAGGCAGAGCAGGTTCAGCAGGTGCACGCCGATGCTGAGGCCTGTGAGGTATGCGATGAGGATGAGCCAGCGGTCGCTGTGCGGCTTGTCGGCATTGTCCTCCCACTTCAACATGAGCCAGAAGACCAAGGCGGTGAATAGCGAACTGTAGGCATAGACCTCGCCTTCGACAGCCGAGTACCAGAAGGTGTCGCTCCAGCAATAGGCCAGTGCGCCCGTCATGGCAGCAGCCTCCACAGTAATAAGTTGGGGCAGTGTCTGCACCCATCCGTCCTTGCAGATGAGTTTGCGCGCTAAATGGGAGATGGTCCAATAGAGGAACATGATGCACAGGGCACTCAGTAGCGCATTCATGATGTTCACCATCAGCGCCACCTTCCCAGGGTCGTTGGTCAGCTGGGTGAATAGATTGCCTGTGAGCATGAAGAAGGGGGCCCCTGGCGGGTGACCCACTTCGAGCTTATATGCAGTCGTGATGAACTCAGGGCAGTCCCAGAACGAGGCTGTAGGCTCCACCGTCGAGCAGTAGGTGAACGCTGCGATGGCAAAGGCGAGCCACCCCAACAGGTTATCCACTAAACGAAAATGTTTCATTGTATATTCACGGCTCGGGGCCGTCGTTTGATGTTTAAAGTTGAAGGGTTAACGCATAATGCGCTGCAAAAATAGGCAAAATAGGTGGAACGAGCGAAGAAATGTCAAGAAACTTTCATTTTTGAACCTCTATAAAAGGATTCTTGACAATTTACAGGATGTCTAGGAGTTGTTTGAGCGAGGTGACTTCGTGGGTGACGGGTTGGGGCGCCGGGTAATCCGGAAAGCGGTTGAAGAAGGCGGTGTCAAGGCCTGCTTGCTGGGCGCCGAGGATGTCGGTGTCGAAGTTGTCACCTATCATGAGTGTGGTGCCGGGGCTGGCCCCCGAAACGCGGAAGGCATATTCAAAGAAGCGCGGGTCGGGTTTGTTGTAGCCTGCATTCTCGCTGAGAATGATGGTTGTAAAATAGTCATAGAGTCCGCAGGCACGCAGTTTTTTGTATTGCACCTCGTGGAAACCATTGCTGCACATGTGCATACGATAGCCTTTGGCGCGAAGGCTGTCCATCAATTCGCGTGCACCCTCGACCAAACCGGGCTTTGAGGCACAATTGTCAAGGAACAGGTCGCTGGCTTCCAGACAGTAGGCCTCAGTAACCTCCAAACCCTGTCCGAAACTGAAAGGTCGGCGAAAGCGCTCCACAATCAGGTAGTCTCGCGTAATTTCGCCTTTGGCGTAACGCTTCCATAATTCCATATTGGCTTTCCAGTATTCATCGTGGAAGACCTGAGGGTCCGGGAAATAGCGGTCTAGACGTAGCTGATCGAAGAGTTCGTGCAGGGCGATGACGGCATTGCCATGGGTGTCGTAGAGGGTGTCATCGAAATCGAGGAAGAGATCTGTGTAGGTTTTCATATTTGTGCAACGACGAAGATGAGGAGGGCATAGCGGGCTGCTTTACCGATGGCGATGGTGAGGAGGGAAATCCATGGATTCGCACGTGTGAAGCCAAGAGTGACAGCAATGACTGACCCCAAGATGGGCAGGAAGCAGAAAATGCCTATCCATGCACCGTAGCGTTCCATCCATCGTGACGTGCGTTCCACTTTCTCGCGCTTCACATGCAAGTATTTCTCAATCCATTCCATCTTGCCGAGGGTGCCGATGCCGTAGTTGAACATTGACCCTGCCACATTGCCGATGGTGGCAAAAATGAAGAGGCGTATGGGATCAAGACCAGCCAACTGCATGGCCGTGAGTACGGCTTCGCTACTGAAGGGGAAAACGCTACCCGCTACGAAGGCTGCTATCAGTAAACCCCAGTAGCCCCAAGATTCAAGAAGGGCAAGGAAGGTGGACAAGATGGGAGGTGAATTAGAAATGAAGAATGAAGGATGTTTATTTATAAAACCATCAGCGTAATCGCTCCGACAGCTATCAGAAGGAGGGTGAGGATGACGAACCAAATATTGCTCAACCATGTATGTGTGAGTGCGATGAAGTGCCCTGCTGCGGGTACGACAGTAAGGAGCCACAGGGGGTAGAGATCGGGGAAATGTGCCGGTTGAGCCACCAACCATGCCAAGAGAATCACTTGAAGGGTCAGGAAGGTGTAATGACACATGCGTACTCGAATCTTGTCGTCATAACTCTTGCGGAGATAGTGGATAAAGCCCGTGAGGCTCAGGAGCATGGTGATGCCGAAGGTCGCGGTTTCGGCGCGATGGTTCTCCATCTCCCATTGCCATGTGAATGGCTCTCGGAAGGGCTCGATGATAGCTGCTGCGTGGTGTAATAGAGGCGCAAAAGTGGTGACCGAGAACAATGGCGCGCCTATTTCAGAATCTATGAAGAGGGATGCGGTTGCGCCGCCAACTATAGTAGTAGTCCAAAGGACATACGGTGCCAATAGTGCGATGAGCGAAGCGCTCAGTCCACTCCAACTAAGGGAACGTAAATAGACACCTTGGTTCCACAGCATGACGGGTGACAACAATAACAATGGCGCCCAAAATAAGCTTCCAATAGCTAGGAATAGAAAGGTGTGGAAGGTATGGGCCTCGGGATGAGGATGATCATAGGTCTGTAGGACATAATAGATGCTGATGGCCAGACATAGTTGGCATAGCGATCCTGTGTTGATGGGGTGTAGGAAGCTACTGACTGCCATCAATAGAAGGAACAGCGACGAAATGATACGTGAACGTGCGCGTAGAAGCGCTTGTTTGGCGGTGGTCTCCAAGACAATGTAGGCGGTCAGCGCACACGTCAGCCACCCAAACAGAGACATCAGAGGGTCGGTTCCCTGCGGCATCCACCACAGTAGCGTCGTCAGGACACAAGCTGTGGGCAATGTCGCTGAGCTCTCAGCTATCTTATTTTGCAACCGCCTTTTCATCGCTCATTGGCCCCATTCTTCACTCCTTATCTTTCACTCTTCACCCTTCAAGGTCTGCGCCGATGTCGCGACGGAAGTACTTGCCTTCGAACTGTATCTGCTGTGCACCGGAGAAGCTGCGGGCCAGCGCCTCTGCCTTGTCCTTGCCGTAGCTGGAGACAGCGATGACGCGACCGCCGGCCGTCACCACCTGACCATCGGCATTGAGGGCTGTACCGGCGTGGAAAATGACCTGTTCATCGTTAAACTTTAAACGTTCATCGCTCAACGAGATAACCTTCCCCTTCTCATAGTGTCCCGGGTAGCCACCGCTGACCAGCATCACGCACACGGCAGAGCGCGGGTCGAACTCTATGGTGCGGCTGGCGAGGTTGCCCTCGGCGACACCTTCCAGAAGTTCCACGAGGTCGCTCTTGATGCGCAGCATCACGGTCTCCGTCTCGGGGTCACCCATGCGGCAGTTGTACTCAATGACCTTGGGATTGCCGTCGCAGTTGATGAGGCCGAAGAAGATGAAGCCTTTGTAGTCGAGGCCTTCTGCGGCCAGACCTTCCACCGTAGGACGGATGATGCGCTTCTCGACCTTCTGCATCCATGCCTTGTTGGCAAACGGGACGGGCGATACAGAGCCCATGCCGCCGGTGTTCAGACCTGTGTCGCCCTCACCGATGCGCTTGTAGTCCTTGGCTTCGGGCAGGATCTTGTAGTCCTTGCCGTCGGTGAGCACGAAGACAGAGCATTCAATGCCACTCAGGAATTCCTCGATGACCACGCGCGCCGAGGCCTGTCCGAACATTCCTCCCAACATCTCCTTCAACTCCAGCTGTGCTTCCTCCAGCGTGGGCAGAATCAGAACGCCCTTGCCGGCGCAGAGACCGTCGGCCTTCAGCACGTAAGGCGGCTGCAGGGTTTCAAGGAACGCGAGGCCTTCGGCTAGATGCTCACCGTCGAAGGTCTGGTAGGCGGCGGTGGGAATGCCGTGGCGCTGCATGAAGCCCTTGGCGAAGTCCTTGGAGCCCTCTAGCTGTGCACCGGCTTTCGAGGGGCCGATGACGGGGATGCCTTTCAGTTGGGCATCGTCGCGGAAGAAGTCGTAGATGCCCTTCACCAGCGGGTCTTCGGGGCCCACGACCACCATGTCGATGTCGTTGCTGAGCACAAACTGCTTGATGCCCTCGAAGTCATCAGCTTTCAGGACTACGTTCTCGCCCACCTCGCAGGTGCCGGCATTGCCGGGAGCGATGTAGAGTTTATCTATCTTGGGCGACTGTGCTATTTTCCAGGCGAGGGCATGTTCGCGACCGCCGCTCCCGAGTAATAGGATGTTCATATTTCGTTTAGAGTTTATCGTTTAACGTTTAATGGTCCAGGAGTTCAAAAAGCTCAAGAGTTTAAGGGAGGCTGGGAGAGGGCCTATTTCAGGTAGTCCTCGAAGTAGCGCGTGATGCGTTCGTGGAGGTGTACCTGGTCGGTGCCGAACATATTGTGGCCGTCGCCGGGATAGAGGAAGAGGTCGGGCTGCGTGCCGGCATCGATGCTGGCGCGGATGAAGGAGAGCGTGTGCTGCGGCACACAGGTGGGGTCGTTGTAGCCCAGGATGATCTGCAGGCGACCCTTCAGGTTCTTGGCCTTCGGCAGCAGGCCACTGGAGGCGTAGCCCTCGGGATTCTGCTGCGGCGTGTCCATATAGCGCTCGCCGTACATCACCTCGTAGTATTTCCAATCCACCACGGGCCCGCCGGCGACGCCCACTTTGAAGACATCGGGGTAGGTGCACATCAGGTTCGTGGTCATGAAGCCACCGAAGCTCCAACCATGAACACCCATGCGGTCGGCATCCACGTAGGGCAGCGTCTTCAGGAACTCCACGCCCTTCATCTGGTCCTTCATCTCCTCATCGCCGAGGTGGCGGAAGGTAGCCTGCTCGAACTTCTGGCCGCGATACTGCGAGCCGCGGTTGTCGAGCACGAAGATGACGTAGCCCAGCTGTGCCATGTAGATTTCCCAGCCGCGGAAGTAATAGCCGCGCGAAGCCTGCACATTGTGGGCATGAGGGCCGCCATAGACATAAACCACGGTGGGGTATTTCTTCGTGGGGTCGAAATCCACGGGTTTGATGAGGCGGTAGTAGAGGTCGGTCTCGCCATCGGCAGCCTTGATGCTTCCGCTCGTGATTTCAGGCACATTGTAGTCCTTCCACGGGTCTTCGGCATCCAACAACGTCGTGCTCTTGCCACTCTTGGTGTCTGTGAGCGCTACGCGACGGGCGACGGTGGGCGACGAGTAGGTGTCGATGAGCTGGGCGCCGCTGGCGCTGAGCGTTGCGCTGTGCACACCCTCGCCCGCAGACAGCAACCTACATTTTTCACTGACATTTTTAATTTGCACTTTGTGAATCGTGTGGTGCAGCGGGTGCGTGACATTGCCGATGAAAAGGGCCGTTTTCTCCTTCTGGTTGAAGCCCAGGAAGTCGCGCACGGTGAAGTCGCCCGGCGTGAGCAGGGTCACCTTCACGTGGTTGCAGGCAGTACCTCCGCCAGCCGCTTCGCGCCATTCGGGGTACATCTTCTTGGACAGGTCAATGAGGTACAGGTGGTTCCAGTTGTCGCGGCTACTCTGCATGACGACCTTCGTGGCATCCCACGGCAGGAACGCCAGCGTGTGCAGCGGCTCCACATACTTCGGATGCTTCTCCTCGATGATCGGTTCGGCGTCTTTTGCACCGGTGGTGGCGTTGTAGCCGAAGAGCTGCATGAAGTCCTGGTCGCGGTTGAGCTCGAAGACATACAGCTTGCTGCCGTCGGGCGCCCATGAGAGGTTGGTCATGTAGTCCGTCTTGGGCTTCGGATTCTGCAGCCACACCGTCTTGCCCGTAGGCACATCGAAGACGGCCACGCTGACATCCTCGCTCTCCTCGCCCGCCATCGGGTATTTATCCACATAGGTGGCGGCGATGCGCTGTGTGATATCCACCTGCGGGTAGCTGGGGATGCGGCTCTGGTCCTTCTTGTAGAACGCCAGGCGCTGACCGTCGGGGCTCCAGAAGATACCGTTGTAAATACCGAACTCCTCACGGCTGACGCTGTGGCCATAGACGATGTCATCGTTGCCGTCCGTCGTGAGCTGCGTGCGCTGGCCGTCCGTCGTCTGCACGAAGACATTGCTGCCGATGCAGTAGGCCATCGCGCGGCTCTCCTTGTTCCACACCAGTTCCGAGGCCCCTTCCTGAATCTGACCGCGCCACACCACCTCCTTCTTCTCGAAGTCGATGAGGATGATCTCCTTGGGCGTCTGCACCTTCACCACGGGCTGCTCGGCATAGGGAAACGTGAGGTTCGTGCACGAGCGCACAATCTTCTCGCCCAGCACCTCATTCAACTCATCAGCGCTGAACAATTTTTCTCTCTCACTTTTAATTTTTCCCTTTTCATTTTTAATTACCTTCGCCTCCTCCACCGTCAGTTCCACAGGTATTTCACCCCACCACGTGGAGAACATATACTTAGGTTGCAGGTTCCAGAACGTGGAACCACCTCCGAGGAGGTCATCGAGCGTAAAGCTCTTCTTGGTCGTCTGTGCTGTCATAGTTGTTGCTACCAACAATACTGCCAGTAAAAATGTCTTCTTCATGAGCTAATCGGTTGTTAGATGACTAGTTAATCTTCATCTTCGTTGCGGTTGCCAAAGAAGCGGCGACGGGCTTCTTGACGAGCTGCGCGGTCATTGCCTTTAGCATGGTAATCGCCACGCTTGAAGGAGGATCCACTTCCTCCACGACGCTCCCCTCGCTTGAAATCGTCTCGGTCGTTAAAGCGACGACGGCGGTCGCCATCTTCTTCGCGGCTGTATTTATTGAAGCGGTGGTGCTCAGCGCGGTCGTTGCGTTCGCCATCGCGGTCGAAGTCGCGACGTGCCTTGAAGCGTTTCTTCTCGGCCATCTGACGGCGTTCGTCGTCAGTCTTGATAGTTCCTCCAGCTGCACGGTGGGCATTGAGACGTCCATCGAAGAGGACATACTTGCGCAGTTGGCATTCTAATGAACCATTATATAATGGTGTCTTCAGCGACGGTTTCAGGCCTATCTCCTCGAAGCATTCATCATGGTAGCTGAGAATCCAGGCCTCGCCACCCGTGAACTCGCGCTTCAACTTCTGACCGATGGTTTTATATAAGCCTAACAGGTCTGGGGAGGTGATGCGCTCGCCATAGGGTGGGTTGGTGATGATGAGAGGGCGCTCATTGTTTTCCTCATCGGTTGAGGCAGGGAGCAACGGGCTCCTTGTGAAGTCAGCCATCTCGATGGTGATGTCCTTGCTGAGGCCGGCAGCCTTGACATTGCGCAGGGCAATGCCGACGGCTTTGGCATCGATATCACGTCCGTAGATGTGATGGTCGAAGTCACGCTCGTTGCTGTCATCGTTGTAAATTCTTTCGAAGAGGTCGCGGTCGAAGTCGGGCCATTTCTCGAAGGCATAGCCCTGACGGAAGACGCCGGGAGCGATGCCGCGAGCGATAAGGGCGGCCTCGATGCAAAGCGTACCGCTACCGCAGAAGGGATCCAGGAAGTCACTCTCGCCATGCCAGCCAGTCATCAGGATGATGCCAGCCGCCAGCACTTCGTTGAGCGGTGCAGCCACGGTCTCTTGACGATAGCCGCGACGATGCAAACTCTCGCCGCTGCTGTCGAGGGCAAGAGTGGCATCGTAGTCGGAGATGTGGATGTGTAGTTGGATGTCTGGGTTAGAGACGCTGACGTTTGGACGTGAGCCGGTACGCTCACGGAACTGGTCGGCAATGGCATCCTTCACCTTGTATGCTACGAACTTGGAGTGGTGAAACTCATTTGAGAACACCACGCTATCGACAGCAAAAGTTGTTTGCGGCGACAGATACTCCGACCAGTCGATGGCCTTCACGGCATTATAGACATCGTCGGCGCTCTTGGCCTTGAAGTGTTTGATGGGTTTCAAGATGCGGATGGCTGTGCGCAGGCAGAAGTTGGCACGGTACATCAGCTCCTTGTCGCCCGTGAAGGTGACCATGCGACGACCAATTTGGATGTCGGAGGCGCCGAGCTCTGTGAGTTCCTGTGCTAGCAGGGGTTCCAGACCTTGGAAGGTCTTGGCGATTAAAGGAGAAGACCCACCCTCTCCCGTTAGGGAGGGGAGTGGCTGGCACGTAGTAGTATTATCAGTCATGATTGTAATTTCGTTATGGCGTTATATCGTTATGACGTTATTTCGATGGGGTGGGTCTTCTTTGCAGAATCCTCTTCCCAGGTTCTACATCTTCTGTCACCCAAATATTACCGCCGATGACAGCATCGTGGCCGATAGTGATACGTCCCAGGATGGTGCTGTTAGCATAAACGATGACGTTGTCCTCGAGGATTGGGTGGCGAGGAATGCCCTTGATGGGGTTGCCATTGGCATCGACCGGGAAGCTTTTGGCGCCCAGCGTGACACCCTGATAGAGTTTTACGTTGTTGCCGATGATGCAGGTAGCCCCAATGACCACACCTGTACCGTGGTCAATGGTGAAATGGTGACCGATAGTGGCTCCCGGGTGGATATCGATGCCCGTCTCGGAGTGTGCCATTTCTGTGATGATACGTGGGATGAGAGGAACGCCCAGTAACAGTAGTTCGTGGGCTACACGGTAGTTGGTGAGTGCCTTGATGACAGGATAGCATGAGATGACTTCGCCATAACTCTCAGCGGCGGGGTCGCCAACGTAGGCTGCTTCCACATCCGTCGAAAGGGTCTGGCGGAGGGCCGGCAGGCGCTCGATAAAGGCGCGTGAGAGCTCGCTGGATTTCTTTCGACGCATGTCCTGCGCTGTGGTATAGGTGTTGCCGTAGGCCTCTACTTCGTTCCAGCCTGTGGCAAAGCACAGTCCAGCCTGGATCTGTTCGCAGAGGATGCCATAGAGCTTCTCGATGGCTACGCCGATATGAAAGACGAGGTTTTGGTTGTTCACATTGCTCTTCCCATAGAAACCTGGGAAGAGAATGCTGCGACATAAGTCCATAGCCTCAGCCAGTTCGGGTTGAGAAGGTAGCGGGTCGCCGTCCCTATGTTCGTGGAATAGGCCGCAGAGCGATTGTGGGCTGGCCAACTCCGTGGCCACCGTGGTTAGTAAATAATCTGTAGAACGATTCATTTCAGGCGCAAAGGTAGTGATAATTTACGATTTACGTCTGTCAAAAAGTGAAATCTTTCATCAAATGGTCAAAAAAGCTATTCTGTTGTGGCGGCATCGATACGGAATAGCTTGTCGCTATGGCGAATCTTCGCATCAACTTTGAATGAGACATTGGCTCCCTGATGTGCTATAGGAACAGCTGTATTCGTGTCATCGTGCATTTCTTCAATGACACCATAAAGAGCCCCTGTCGTGGGACCAGTGACAAGAAACTTGTCACCCACGTGCAGCTCAGCAGCCTCGATGTGGAACTCGCCAAGGCCAAGGCGTGAGTAGTATTTTGTCCCACGACCCACATACACTTTTCGTTCTGTGGCTTGTGAACCATAGTTTTCAGTCCATTCTCCTAGGCGTTGTCCCTGATAATAGCCATCCCAGAAGCCACGGTTGAAAACAGTGGATAGGCGGCTGTCGAAGCTGTCCTTGAGCACCTCGTTGAAATGGCCGTTGAGGATAGCCGCCAGCGCTTCGCTGTAGCATTCTACCACCGTTTTTACGTACTCGGGTCCTCGTGCCCGACCTTCTATTTTGAAAACGCGTACGCCTGCCTCCATGAGCTGATCCAGGAAGCGGATGGTTTTCAGGTCTTTGGGAGACATGATGTATTTGTTGTCCACTTCCAGTTCGATGTCTGTCTCTTTGTCTTTAACCACGTAGCTACGACGGCAAATCTGCATACATTCGCCTCGATTGGCCGAGCGCCCTGTGTTCTGTAGCGAGAGGTAGCATTTACCTGAGACTGCCATGCAAAGCGCCCCATGACAGAACATCTCGATCCGGATGAGTTGCCCCGATGGGCCACAGATATTGTCTGCCACGATCGCCTCGTAGATCTCGTGCACTTGCCTGATATTCAGTTCGCGAGCGAGCACAACAACATCTGCGAACTGTGCGTAAAAGCGGAGCGCTTCGATGTTGGAGATATTCAGTTGAGTGGAGAGATGTACCTCCACACCGATTTTATTAGCATAAGTCATCACGGCGATGTCGCTGGCGATGACGGCGCTTATACTTGCTTCTTTCGCGGCATCCAGTATTTCGCGCATCAACGGTAGATCTTCGCCATAGATGATGGTGTTGACAGTCAGGTAGCTTTTCACTCCATGCTGACGGCAGGTGTCAGCAATCTCTTTCAAGTCACTAATGGTGAAGGTGGAGGCCGAGTGGGCACGCATATTCAAGTGCTCGATGCCGAAATATATACTGTCGGCACCCGCTTGTAGCGCAGCAGCAAAGCTCTCTCGGGATCCCACGGGAGCCATGATCTCAAAATCTTTACGCTTCATGGCGGCAAAGGTAATGACTTTTTTGCAATCCCCATTCATGAAGTTTAAAAAACTGCCCTTTTCTTATCGCTCAAAAAAAAAAAACTGTATCTTTGCCGCAGCAAAGAACCTAAAACCATGGCAAAAGGCAAAAATAAACAGGGCGCACGACGCCTCAACAAACAGCAGCTGAGCGAGCAGGTGATGAACCTGTTCCAGAGCTATGCTGGTTCGGTTGTCGATATCAAGACCATCTTTCGCGAACTTCACCTGAACACACATCCTGCCAAGCTTCTCTGTATGGATGTGTTGGAAGACCTGCTCATGGATGATTATATTATTGAACGTTCGCAGATGCGTTATGAACTGGCGTCAAAGACGTCAGTCATGGAGGGCGTGTTCCGGCGCAAGCACAACGGCAAGAATACATTCCTTCCAGATGATGGTGGTGAGCCCATCCTTGTGGCGGAACGCAATTCCTTACATGCCATGGATGGGGATCGTGTGAAGATTCAGATGATGGCACGTCGCCGTGGGCATGTTCGTGAGGCACAGGTGACTGCCATCTTGCAACGGGCTGATAAGAGTTTCGTGGGCAAGCTAAGTGTGAGCAAGGATTTTGCTTTTGTGCTCACGGAAGATCGAACGCTCAACAACGACATCTTCATACCAAAGGGGCAGCTTAAAGGTGGAAAGACAGGAGACAAGGTCATAGCTAAGATTATAGAATGGCCCGAGGGCTCTAAGAACCCCATTGGCAAAATTGTGGAGGTCCTTGGAAAGTCGGGAGAGAACGAGACGGAGATGCATGCCATTCTAGCCGAGTTCGGGCTCCCCTACACCTACCCCAAGGCTGTTGAGGAAGCCGCCAATCACATTGATGCCACGATTACTGCTGCCGATTATGCGGAACGAGAGGACTTCCGTGATCGTTTGACCTTCACTATTGATCCCCGCGATGCAAAGGATTTCGACGATGCCCTCTCATTTAAGATCTTATCAGCAGCTGCTGGCAGGACTTTATATGAAATAGGTGTTCACATTGCCGATGTATCACACTACGTGCAGGAGGGCAGTCTCATAGACAAGGAAGCCATCAAGCGTGCGACCTCTGTCTATCTAGTGGATCGTACTATCCCGATGCTTCCTGAGCGTCTCTGCAACTTCATCTGCTCTTTACGTCCCGATGAGGAAAAATTATGCTACAGTGTTATCTTCGAGATGAACGAGAAGGCTGAGGTGAAACGTTGGCATCTGGCACATACTGTTATCAAGAGCGACCGGCGCTTTGCCTATGAGGAGGTGCAGGCTTTTCTTGAAGCACGTGGCGAGGCTAGCCCGGATGACTACAAAACACCGACGCTCCTTCCAAAAGACGCCACTCCCCTCCTTGTTAAGGATGGACAGGGGGAGGAACCAGATCTTGCAACAGCGCTCATCACTCTCAACGCACTCGCTAAGCAGTTGCGTGCGCGGCGCTTTGCAGCCGGTGCCGTCGATTTTGATCGCCCCGAGGTGCATTTTGATATCGACGAGAAAGGACATCCTATTGGCACCTTTGTGAAGGTGGCAAAGGATGCTAACAAACTCATTGAAGAATTCATGCTGTTGGCCAATCGCACAGTGGCAGAGAGCGTTGGACGTGTCCCTAAAGGAAAAAAGCCAAAGGTGCTCCCTTACCGTATTCACGAACAGCCCGACCAGGACAAACTCATGAACCTGTCACAGTTTGTGACCAAATTTGGTCGCAAGCTTAAGACAACTGGTTCCAAACAAGAAATCAGTAAGAATCTCAATAAATTGCTGCATGAGGTGCAGGGACAAAAGGAACAGAACCTCGTGGAGATGGTCGCCCTCCGCGCCATGATGAAAGCGAAGTACTCTACGGTAAACATTGGCCACTATGGCTTAGCCTTTGACTACTACACCCACTTCACATCTCCCATCCGGCGCTATCCTGACTTGATGGTACATCGTCTGCTTTCGCGCTATGCCGACGGTGGACGCTCGGCTAACCAAGAGAGGTATGAAGCATTGTGCGAACAGAGCTCAGAGATGGAGCAGACGGCAGCACTCGCAGAGCGTGCTAGCATCAAGTATAAGCAGGTGGAGTTCATGGCCGACAGGCTCGGGCAGGAGTTCGATGGCATCATCTCTGGCATCACCGAGTTTGGGCTGTATGTAGAATTGAATGAGTCAAAGTGCGAAGGTATGGTGCCACTGCGCGACCTTGATGACGACTACTATGATTTTGACGAACGCAACTATCAACTCATCGGACGGCGCTATCATCATCGCTACACCCTCGGAGATCCGGTGCGAGTAGAGGTGGCCCGTGCAAATCTAGATAAAAAGCAATTGGATTTTGCGTTGGTTTAGTCAACACCAATGATTCGACGGACGCTCATGAAACGACGTGTCCAGTAGTCATCGGATGAGGAGTCAATACGAACACCGCGTGAAGTGCTGGCATGGATGAAGTTGAAGGTGCCTTCTTCGGGGTTGACTTGGGTCACAATACCCACGTGGTTCACATTCTTGCCCTTGCTGCCGCCGCGTCCAAAGAAAACGAGATCGCCGGGGAGCATCTGACAGATATCGGTGATGGCCTCACCCTGCAGGTGCTGCTCCTGAGAGGAACGCCTCAGCGTGATTCCAAGACGTTGGAAAACATAGCTGGTGAAACCGGAACAGTCGAAGGCCTTGGGACCATTGCTGCCGCGGCTGTAACGAGCGCCAATGTGGCGTTTGGCTGTTGAAATAATATCTTGGGCAATGGTGGAACAGATGGCATTGGGAAAGACAGCTGCCACAACGTGCTGTTCCAAGGGGTTGTCGTTCAGCATCATCTCGTCCATCAACTGTTGTGCTGTGGCCTGAGAGATAAGCGTGTCAGGGGCGGTAACGGCAACGCGATGCCGTAAGGGACTTTTAGCGAATCCCAGACTGCTCAGACACAATAAGATGATAATGAACTTTTTCATAACCTTTTTAGCATCGAGAAAAGCCCGCGTTGAGGGGCTGTATTCGGTAAGTCGCTGCAAAGGTAAGCATAAAAAACGAAGTGGCGATGGACATTAACACATATAGTGTATTTTTAACACTATTAATTGTCTTATGTCAATCGCCACTCCGTCAAGTGGTTACTTATTTAGTGCCCAAGTGGCACCGTCTTTCGTGTCCTTAATTTCGAATCCGAGGGCTGTCAATTCATTGCGGATTTTGTCGCTTGTAGCCCAGTCTTTATTGGCCTTCGCGATGGCGCGCTGCTCCAAAAGCATATCGACGACATGGCCGAAGGCTTCCTCGCGGGCGGCATTGCCGCTAGTTGAGAGTTGAGAGTTGAGCGTTGAGAGTCCCAGGATGTCCTCGGCGAAGAGGCGCATCGTGGAGGAGAGCTCCTCGAGGTCGGCAGCGCTGATGGTGCCTTTGTGGTCAAGAATGCGATTGATGGTGCCGCAGGCTTCGAAGAGATGGCTGATGACGGTGGGGGAGGCGAGGTCATCGTTCATGGCATCGTAGCACTTCTGGCGCAGCTCGCTGACGACCTTGTGGGTCTCGGCATCGCTCTCGGCGGCAGGCGTGATGCGCTTGAGGTCGGCGATGGCGGTCATCAGGCGCTGCAGTCCTTTCTCGGCTGCCTGCAGGGCTTCGTTGCTGAAATCTACGGTGCTGCGGTAGTGGGCCTGCAAGATGAAGAAGCGGATGGTCATGGGCGAATAGGCCTGTGTCAGCTTCTCGTGGGAACCCGTGAAGAACTCGTTTAGCGTGATGAAGTTGCCCAGCGACTTACCCATCTTCTGGCCACCGATGGTGACCATATTGCAGTGCATCCAGTACTTGACCATATCGTCGCCCTGACTGGCTACGGCCTGCGCAATCTCACACTCGTGGTGCGGGAATACGAGATCCATGCCGCCGCCGTGGATGTCGAAGTGGTTGCCCAAGTACTTGCGGCCCATCGCCGTGCACTCGCAGTGCCAGCCGGGGAAACCGTTGCTCCAGGGCGAGGGCCAGCGCATGATATGCTCGGGCTGAGCGCACTTCCACAGGGCGAAATCGACTTGGTTGTGCTTCTCGCTCTGGCCGTCTAGCTCGCGGCTATTGTTGATGACATCGGTGAGGTTGCGGCCACTGAGCTTGCCGTAGCGGTGTTGCTCGTTGTATTTCTCCACGTCGAAATAGACGCTGCCCTGGCTCTCGTAGGCATAGCCGTTCGTGAGAATCTCCTTCACGAGCTGGATCTGCTCGATGATATGGCCTGTGGCGTGGGGTTCGATGCTGGGCGGCAGGCAGTTGAGCGCGCGCATAGCATCGTGGAAGCGGTTCGTATAATACTGCGCCACCTCCATGGGCTCCAGCTGCTCCAACCGTGCCTTCTTGGCTATCTTGTCCTCGCCTTCGTCGGCATCGTGCTCCAGATGGCCCACATCCGTGATGTTACGGACATAGCGGACCTTGTAGCCGATGTGCTGCAGGTAGCGGAACAGCAGGTCGAAGGTGATGGCTGGACGGGCGTGGCCCAGGTGTGCGTCACCATAGACCGTGGGGCCACAGACATACATGCCGACACGGCCAGGGGTGACAGGGGTGAATAGAACCTTGGTTCTACTAAGGGTGTTATATATCAGTAAGGGTTGATTCATTGTAGGAGAATTTTGGGGTTAGTAATTATTCATCCTAGATTTTCTAGATACTCTATAGATGCTCTAAATAAACTATGATTTATAGATTTACAACCTATTTCTTTCGTCAACATCGCCCATCGGCATGAATAATCTCTAGCAGTCTTTCCACCGCTTCATCCTCTGGAATATTTTTTTCCACACATTCCTTGCCGCGATAGAGGCTGACCTTGCCGCGGGCGGCACCGACATAGCCGTAGTCCGCATCGGCCATCTCACCGGGACCGTTGACGATGCAGCCCATGATGGCGATCTTCAGGCCTGTGAGGTGGCTGGTGGCAGCCTTGATGCGCTGGATGGTGGCGGGCAGGTCGTAGAGCGTGCGACCACAGCCGGGGCAGGAGATATATTCTGTCTTGGTGAAGCGTAGGCGTGCGGCTTGCAGCAGTGCGTAGGCCACGGGAATCTCGTTTTCGGGCGGCTCGCTGAGGCTGACGCGGATGGTGTCGCCGATGCCGTCGATGAGCAGGGCTCCGATGCCCACGGCGCTCTTCAGACGGCCATCCTCGCCCTCGCCGGCTTCGGTGACGCCGAGGTGCAGGGGGAAGGTCATGCCTTCAGCGTCCATCGCCTGGCACAGCAGACGCACACTCTCCACCATCACCACGGTGTTGGAGGCTTTGATACTGACGACGACATTCAGGAACTGCTCCTTCATGCATACGCGCAGGAACTCCATGCAGCTTTCCACGATGCCGGCGGGCGTGTCGCCATAGCGCGACATGATGCGGTCGGAGAGCGAACCGTGGTTCACGCCGATGCGCACGGCTGTGCCATGCTCACGACAGATGTGGAGGAAAGGCACGAGGCGGTCCTCAATCTTCTGCAGTTCAGCTGCATACTCCTCGTCTGTATATTCCAGCTTCTTGAACTGACGGGCAGCATCCACGTAGTTGCCGGGGTTGATGCGGACCTTCTCGCAGTAGCGCGCAGCCACATCGGCCACGGCAGGGTTGAAGTGGACGTCGGCCACGAGGGGCACATCGCAGCCCGCAGCCCGTACGCGCTCACGAATCACCTTCATGTTCTCCGCCTCGCGCACGCCTTGGGTAGTCAGGCGCACCAGCTCACCACCCGCCTTGGCGATGGCTAGGATCTGCTGTACGCAGCCCTCGGTGTCCATCGTGGAGGTGGTGCACATCGACTGTACCCGCACGGGGTTGTCACCGCCGATGCCGATATTGCCGACACGTACTTCGTGGGTGTTTCGTCTAATCATGTTAAACTTTAAACTTAAAAGAGACCCCCGCCAACTCCTCATTCGCCTTCACAATCTTCTGTGCCAGACCTTTCTTATAATTGCACATACGCTTAGCCAACGCAGGGTCGGTGAGCGCCAACATCTCGCAGGCCAGTACGGCAGCGTTCTGGGCACCGTTCACGCCCACTGTGGCTACAGGGATGCCCGGGGGCATCTGCACGATGGAGAGGAGGGCGTCGAGGCCGTCCAACATTCCTTTGATGGGCACACCGATGACGGGCAGCGTGGTGTTCGCAGCGATTACTCCGGGCAAGGCGGCGGCCATGCCGGCAGCGGCAATGATGACTTTCAGTCCGCGACCCTCCGCCTCGTGGGCGAAATGCTCTACTTCAGAGGGTGTGCGGTGGGCCGAGAGGGCGTTCATCTCAAACGGCACTTCGAGTTCGTCCAAGAACTTGGCAGCTTTCTCCATGACCGGCAGGTCGCTGGTGCTACCCATGATGATGGAAACGAGAGGAGTCATTATTTAGTTGAGAGTTTAATGTTTAAAGTTGAAAGTGGCGTCTTTGACGCTATTACTTTTCATTTTATCGGGCAAAGGTACGGGCTTTTTGTGGAATAGCCAAAAAAAAGCGAAAAAAGGGACGTTGTGTCGCGGAAAGTTTGTATTTTTGCGGCTGTTATGTTGTATATTAATGACCATCTTCTTGACTTAGACCTCTCCAAAGCGCTTCTTCAATTGTCGGAGCAGCGGCGCGAACAGGCATTGAAGTATAAGTATGAAATGGGGCAAAGGACATGTGCCGCCGCCTATCTGCTGTTGTGCCAAGGTCTAAAGACGGAGTATGGCATTACAGATAAGCCACTCTTTGAATATGGTGAGCATGGGAAGCCCATCATCCAGGGGCACCCTGAGATTCACTTTAACTTCAGCCATTGTCGCGAGGCAGCCCTCTGCGTCATCAGTGATCGGCCCGTGGGAGTAGATGTGGAGTCCGTGCGTCAGCTGAAGGATTCATTGGCAGAATATACCATGAACGATCGTGAGTTGGATGAAATACGACAGGCCGAGAATCCAGCCTTACAGTTTACGCGCCTGTGGACGATGAAAGAAGCCCTGCTGAAGTTGACAGGAGAAGGTATTAATAACCACCTAAAGGATGTCTTGGACAACTCGGACGTCATCTTTAAGACTGTCGTTGCCCCTGACGCTAGATATGTCTATACGGTTTGTCGGTTCAAATAGAGATTACCACTTGAGCTTGAATATCTGTGGGTTGACATTCAGCATCAGCCAGCCCCAATGCAGTTGGCGTTTATCGGTGCTGCGCTTGAGTCGCTCCATGGTTTCAGTGCCGTGCATGAATGAGTAGCCTGCGCTCACCGAGACAAAGTCCCAGAATTTATATCTGATAGAAAGGGCAATCTGATGTCCCAATGGTTTTTTTAGATTCGGCACATCGCTGGTGATGCCCATAAAATGGTAAGAAGCGTTGATGTCCATCCCCTTCAGCGGCTTTAGGTTACCTCCCGCATAAAGGTCCTGCAAGCCTGGAGAGAACGTTCCGAAATAGGAACTGACGTAAAAGAAATCCATGGCGCCATAGAATTTATGGGAAGATCCAAATGGAGAGGTAAACGAGTTGATTTCTTTATGTTGTACCATCCCAAACATTCCTTGCCCTGGTACCACAAATTCCTTATCGCCACTGAGGTAGTCATAGCCGGCATAAACAGAATAGTCGTCGTTGATATGATAGGTGGCTTTAATGCTGGCCATCCAAGCCTTTATAGGCAACTCTCCTTGGCGTTGCTCTCTGGGCAACGTCGACTTACCGGATTGTCGGTAAAAGGACGCTTCCACATCGAAGTGCTTGGGTTTGTATGTGACATAAGCGCCATATAGTTGCTGGTATGCGGTGTGATAATCCTTTTGTGTTCCATTTTGAAGGCCGATATTCATAAATAGGAGTGAAGCGCCGATAGGAACCTTTGGTATATCATAGTGGTACCATACAGTTTGCATCGTTTTGTATATCTTCGCCCCGTTGATGTAGTAGCTCCCACCATACATGTTTTCCGGATTCTGGTTGTATGCCACGGCGGCATGCACCTTGTGACCATGCCCTTCGTAACCCAACTTTAGTGCATCGTGGGAGACTGCATCAATGATGGCCATATTGTTATTGCCCAGGATACGCTCGTCATCGTAACATAGCTCCTGGCGTCCGACGCAGGCGAAGAGTCCATTCTTAGCCTTCAGGTTGGCCCATGCCTCATAGATATTAAAATCGCCATCGCCAGCCATGCCCCATACACCTTCGTGGTAGGCTGTTATCTTAGCGGATAGCCCTCCGCGCTCATAACCCACAGATAAGCTGGTGTGCTCCAGGATAAAGGCTGCCAGATTTTCGTCAGGAGTCCCACCGTCCTTCGAAGGCATACCACCCTTGCGCACCTCGCCGCGGGTGAGGAGTTGTGCGTCAACCGTGAACAAGTTCTTCTTCTCTTTCTCCTCTGGCACCTTCTCTTCTGAAGTTTCTTGTGCTGTGAGTGGGAAGGAGAAAAGGAGGAGCGATGCGAATAGGTAGGCTTTCATGGGATTTCTTTATTCAAAGATGAAAAGATCGATGAAACCGGTCATTCTGAATACGTCTTTGATATCGTTGCTGACATTCTTCAATACCACTTTCCCTCCATTTGCTTTGGCATTTTTCAGGATACCGAGCAGGATGCGCAGCCCACTGGAGGCAATATATTCCAGATGGGTGCAGTCGAAGGTGATGTCTTTGCCATTGCTGTTATAGAGGGGGGCTAGGACTTCTTCCATCTCCAGGGCGGCAGCCGTGTCCATTTCGCCTTCTAAAGTTGCAATCCATTTGCCGTCGATTTCTTCAATTTTAGTTTTCATAATCATGTTATTTTATATTGTTACGAATTTGAGATTTCCTTGATGAGTGTCAGGATGTTTTTCCCGTCCGTGCGCTCATAGTTGACGGTGTCCATGAGGTCGCGTACCAGTAGAATCCCTAACCCTCCAATGCGACGCTCCTCAGCCGTGAGGGAGATGTCGGCCTTTTCCTGGATCGTAGGGTCGAAGGGGATTCCAGAATCTGTGATGATAACCCTCAGCTGCTTCCCGTTGGAGATCGCTTCAATCGTTACGTAGCCCTCGATACCTGTCGGATAAGCATAGTCCATGACATTCACTACCGCTTCTTCCACTGCAAGGCGTAGCTGCGCTGCCAATGGATCTTTCATGTTCAGCTGCTTGCTCACCGATTTTAAAAAGTCGTGCAGCCGTGGCACCTCATGGACATCGTTCTTCAGTGTCAGTGTCTGGGACAGGATGCTTTCAAAGGCTGTGGGCGTATAGCGTATAGCAAGCATGGTCAGGTCGTCGCTCTGCTCTGCATCTCCCACAAACAGATGTACCGCCTTACTGACGACCTCTATGATCTCTTTGGGTGTCAGCTGCCGTGAACATGAAGCGAGTACGGTTTCTGTGCGTGGTAATCCATACAATTCGCGCAGGCTATTCTTGGCTTCTGTCAGGCCATCTGTATAGAGAAAGAGTGTACTGCCAGGTTCGAGTTGACACTCCTGCTGATTATATTTGATATCCTCGAAGACACCTATGGGCAGATGGGGCTTGCACTCGACAGCGTTCAATGCTTCATGACTCAGTATGAAAGGTGCATCGTGGCCCGCATTGCAGTAGCGCAAATGTCCTGTTGGCAGGTCAAGCACACCGATGAACATGGTGACGAACATATTGGAGTCATTACCTTGGCAGGAGGCTTCGTTCAGAGCCTGCATGATGCGAGCGGGATTGTTTTCATGGGCCGATGCCGAGCGGAACAGAGCATGGGTGACCGCCATCAGCATTGCAGACGGCGTACCTTTTCCGCTGACGTCTCCGATGCAGAAGAATAGTTTCTCGTCGCGCAGGAAGAAATCAAAGAGATCGCCACCCACTTCTCTTGCTGTCACCAGGGACCCGAAGATGTCGATATCTTTGCGGTTGGGGTAGGGTGGAAACTGTTTGGGTAGCATCTGCAACTGAATCTCCTTGGCGACCCGCAGTTCACTGTTAATGCGTTCTTCTTTAATCTCAGCCTGTTTCAAGCGCAGCATGTTTCGGATGGTGCGAATGATGATAAGGCCCAGCAGGAGAAAGCCTGCCACCATGAGCAGTAGGATGTGCCTGCGCATTTTTGCCAAGGAGCCATAAACCTCATCGTCGTAACACACAACAGCCACCAGCCAGTGTGGGTCATCGCTCATATGGGCATAGTAGATATACCCTTGGTCGCCATTGTCCTCTGTGAAGGCAATCTCCGTGCTACGCTGGTTGTCGGTCAGACTTCGTGCTACGGTGCTGTCTTTGATCATTGACACAACCCTGTTCACGCGCTCTACACTGACGGAATCCTTGTTCGGTGCAGCAATCAGATTGCCCGATTCAGTCATGAAGAGGTTGAAAGAAGAGGGATACATGTGGCGAGTATTCAGCGTATCCCCCAACCATGTCAGCGAGAGGTCAATGCCGCAGATCGCGATGAAATGGCCATCGCGGTCGCAGATAGGATAGGAATAGGTGGTGAGCGATTGCGGCCCCTCCTCAGTTACATATTGATATGGGTCGCTCCAGAAGGCTTTCTTCTCAGCCTCCATTCTCTGGTAGGCTGGATGTTTGGTGTAGTCGTGTGTGTCGTTCTCGCTGAGCTGTTCCACGACGATGCCATTGTTTGTCTTGTAAGCATACGGCTCAAAGAGATGTCCTTTTTGTGGGTAGTAGTCCGGTATGAATGCGAGGAATGCGCCGTGGATCTTGGAATTGGCTTCTATCAGCCGTTGGGTTACAGCAAAGAGCGAGTCAGGTTCGTTCAGGTTCCGTTGGATGTCCCAGAGATGTTCGTTTAGGCTTGTCTCAGCAGAGCTCAGCGTATAATGAAGCATCTTGGACTTTGAAAACAGCTCAATCTGAACACGTTCCTCCAGTTCGTTCTCCAATAAGTAATGAGCATAATAATATTGGATGGCAGAAATCAGCTCCAGAAGCACAGCTGTGGCTATTACGAAGCCAAGACTTCTCCACCCTCCTAACTTTTTGGAGAACCATTGATAAGTCATTAATATTCATCCTCGTTGAAGAGGAAGTCTTCTTTCGTGGGGTAGTCGGGCCACACATCTTCGATGTTCTCGTAAATGTCGCCTTCGTCCTCGATTTCTTCCAGATTCTCGATGACTTCCATGGGGGCACCGCTACGAACGGCATAGTCAATCAGTTCTTCCTTTGTGGCGGGCCATGGTGCATCTTCGAGTTTCGAAGCCAGTTCAAGTGTCCAGTACATATATGGTTTAGAGTTTAGAATTTAAAGTTTAAGGCATGAGACGATTCATTTTTTAATATGAAATCTCTGATTTTGGGCGCGAAGATACGAAAGAATGATGAAAAACAATCATGAAAAGAGATTTATTTTCATGAAGTCGGTTAAATAATACAAAAATCAGAAGCTGATCCAGTAATGGTGTGTGTTTGTTGGTTGATTGAAGAAGGCAATACCATACGTGTAGAGATCATACGTGTTGCCCGTTCTGGTATCCGCTTGGATGGCGTGCCAGGCAGCGTTTGCGATGGGGTCCTCATGGATGCCTTCAGCAATGAGTAAGGTCGTTGGGAGTCTTAGGGATGAGGCCTTTACTTGCCGCAACGCTGTGTGACTCAGGAACAGGAGGTCGGGCGAAGGCCGCTCGGCGATTTCTGAAATATCAGCATACTTCGTAATCGTTGCCGTTGGGACGGCGGCAGCCATGTAGGCAGCCTCTATGGTGCAATCGCCCACGAGGATGATGCTCTTCGGGTGCGCATAGTTGGCCAGGCGGAACAGCAGGCGGCGGCACGTGATGGGGTATAGCCTCAGCCATCGCACCCACCATGGGTGGAGACGGTTCAGCGTGGCGTAGGCATAGTAGGCGCTGTCCTCATACACCACGCCGCGCAAGAAGGCGTAGGCTGATGGCGAGTGTACGCCATAGCCTTTGCGATGGCGCATGCGTAACAGCCAGATCCAAGGTCGCCGAATCAGTTTCATGCGGCAAAGATACTGTTTTTTTAACTAAAGTTTAAAATTTAGGCTTTAAAGTTTCATGTTATTTCATAAAAACGCTATACCTTTGCAGCTGAAACAACACAGGACAACACTCATCCAACCTTAAAACAGAATTATGCGAATACTTACAAAACAAGAAATAGACCTCCTTGAAGCACAAGCCTGTAGCGCCGAGGACTGGTCGCGTGTACAAATTACCGATGAACAGAGCCTGCGGTACATTCGTCATACACGTTTCTCTGGCGACATCCGCATCGGCGCATTCCGCAAGAGTTTCGATATGCCGGGTGGCATCCATAAGCATACGGGCATTTTCCATGCTACGCTGCACAACGTCACCATCGGTGATGACTGTTGCATAGAGAACATCAAAAACTACATTGCAAACTATGACATCGCCCACGACTGCTTCATCGAGAACGTGGATATCATCCTCTGCGATGGACCTACCAGCTTCGGTAATGGTGTGGAGGTCGCCGTACTCAATGAGACGGGTGGCCGCGAGGTGACCATCCACGACCGCCTCACAGCCCATGAGGCCTATTTGGAGACTTTCTATCGGCATCGTCCCAAGCTCATCGCCCACCTGAAACGTTTTGCTGCCGAGCGCACAGCCGAATGTACCAGCTCACGTGGCACCATAGCCGAGCATGTGACCATCGTCGATACTGGCTATATAAAAAATATGTACGTGGGCGCGTACGCGAAGGTCGAAGGTGCCGGTCGCCTCAAGAACGGAACCCTCAACAGCCGCCAGGAAGCGCCCATTCATGTAGGCTATGGTGTCATCGCCGATGATTTCATCGTGCAGGACGGTTCCAGCATCGAAGATTGCACCACGCTCACCCGCGTATATGTGGGTCAGGCCTGTTCCCTTGGCCACGGCTATTCTGCCAGCGACTCCCTCTTCTTCTGCAACTGTCAGGAGGAGAACGGTGAGGCCTGTGCCATCTTTGCCGGTCCCTTCACCGTTACGCACCACAAGAGCACACTGCTCATCGCCGGAATGTTCTCATTTATGAATGCCGGCTCTGGCAGCAACCAGAGCAACCACATGTATAAGCTGGGTCCCATCCACCAAGGTGCTATGGAGCGCGGTGCCAAGACCTCATCAGATTCCTACATCCTGTGGCCTGCCCGCATCGGTGCCTTCTCACTTGTGATGGGCCGCCACAGCAGTCACTCGGACACCAGCGACCTGCCTTTCTCGTATCTCATTGAGAAGAATGGCGAGACCTATCTCGCCCCTGCCGTGAACCTGCGCTCTGTCGGCACTGTGCGCGATGCCCAGAAATGGCCCAAGCGTGACCGTCGTCATCCCGAGGGACGCTTGGATTCTGTCAACTTCAATCTGCTCTCGCCCTACACCATTGATAAGATGTTCAGAGGTCTCCATGTCCTTGAGGAGCTGGAAGCCTTGAGCGGCCCCACCAGCGATGTCTATGCCTACCAGAGTGCGAAGATCAGCAACCATTCGTTGCACCGTGGCCAGCAACTCTATCGCATTGCCATTGAGAAGTTCTTGGGTAACTCCCTCATCTCTCACCTCGAGCGCACAGACTGCTCCAGTGCCGAGAGCGTGCTGGATGCCTTGAAGCCCACTCGCACAGAGGGACATGGTGTGTGGGTGGACCTTGCGGGCCTCATTGCTCCCAAGGAGGTGGTCAATGCCCTCCTCGACGAAGTGGAAGCCGATGGTGTGCCTAATGACCAGGCCTTCTGCGAGGCGCTGCGTAAGATGCATGAGAACTACTACCGCTACGAATGGACATGGGCCTACGAGAAGATGCTCGAGTACTATGATCTCTATCCCGACCGTATCACCATCGAGGACCTCATCGCCATCATCCGCCGCTGGAAGGACAGCGTCGTGCATCTCGACGAGATGCTCTATGCCGATGCCAAGAAGGAGTTCTCCCTTTCGGCCCGTACAGGCTTCGGTTTCGACGGTGCTAGCCAGCGCACTGCTGAGGCCGACTTCGAGCAGGTGCGTGGCGATTTCGAGACCAATCCCTTCGTGATGGAGACGAAAGCGCACATCGAACGCAAGAGCGCACTCGGCGACCGCATGATAGCCTTGTTGGAAGGGTTGCTTTGACACTCTTTCTCGTTAAAGAAGGTTAAAATTTAATAATTATAAGGCATTGAACGCTCCACGTCTCGCGCGGAGCGTTTATCTTTGCCACAAGAATCATTTTTATAACTAACTAAAATAAGAACCAACATGAAGAAAATTTACCTGTTCTTAGTGATGCTCTTGGGATTGGGCTCTTCCTTATGGGCTCAGGAAACCAGTGAGTACAAAATCGATGAGGACAATCCGCTTATCACGGAGGCCTCTCAGATTACCAGCCCTTTCAGTCAGAATGATTTGGGCGACAAGGATGGCGATGGCCTTGAAGCGCTCATTGACGATAATACTGGATCGTTCTGGCATAGCTATTGGGGCGGTGGCACCGTGGCTGCCGGTACGCATTATTTCCAAGTGGAGATGCCAGAAAGCGACTATAGTCTTATCGCTTTTAAGTACACTCGCCGTAATGTTACTAATGACCAAATCACGCTATGGGGTGTATATGGTACTGATGAACCAGATGCAGACAAAGCAAGTTGTACGGAAATAGCTTCTATTCAGACGCCATTAGGTTCAAACAGCGAGACGCTGACATCACAGCCTTTTGAAGCAGGAGGTTTCAAGTACCTTCGTTTCTATTGCGAGGACTCGAATGGTTACGTTGCACAGTCATCAGGTTGTCGTGGCTATTTCCATGTGGCTGAGTTCCAACTATACCCTGCAGAAAAGCTCGAGGATAATCAAGTCGCATTCAACAACCTAATTGCTGTTTATAATAAGTATCTGGATGCTTATACCACAGACGACTATTTCAAGGTCGGAACCAATCCGGGCGACTATAACGCTGAAAAGGTGCAGGCTTTCCTCGATGTGATGGAAGAAATCACCACCGCTGACTCAGAAATTATGGAGCTTTCCATAGAGGAGTTGGTAGCGAAGAAAGAACTTATCATCAACTCGTATAAGGAAGCCGTCGAGTCACGTGTCCCGTACGTGTTGGCAGATGGCTACTATCGTCTTCGCAGTGCGTTGACCTTCACCAATGACCTTCCCACGGGCGAAAAGGATGGGGAAGGCAATCCCATTACTGCTCCGCAGGAAGTGGATAAGTATATGTATTGTGCCATCTCCGGTGAAACCATCTCACTGCGCTGGTACACTCCTAAGGATCTCTCTTCTGATGCCCCTGCACTCTGGAAGGTTACCAACAAGGATGGCTTTGTTGATATCATGAACGTGGGCACTGACACCCGTGTTGCTGGCGAAGTAAAAATGAGCACCGCTGTGGAGGTATCTGCAGAGAGCGAGAACCTGATGGCGCTGGATCCCGTGGCTACCATCGACGACGTCACCTACGTCAATATCCGCGTCTCCACTCAGGTGCCGGGATGGGATATCGATTCTAAGTTCTACGGTTATCTGCATGCAAATGGCCATAGCTCTGGCGCAGGTGTCTCCGGCAATATTGTGGGCTGGGAAGCAGCTTTCGATAAAGGAACCGAAAGTGCCAGTGCTTCTGAATGGATCTTTGAACCTGTCACCGATGAGGAGGCAGCAGACATCATCGTTGCTTACGAACCCGTGCGCAACCATGAGGTTCTCGTAGAACAATACAATGAAATGCTGAGTGATGCGAAGGCTCGCATCGAGGCTGCTAAGGATGTACAGACTATCCTACTCATCACTGACGCAAGCCAATTCTCTTCGCCTTTCTCGGATTCGGCAGAAGGAACGAATATGGCCAATCTACTCGATAACAACGGAGATACTTTCTGGCATTCAGATTGGCATGGCACATACGATGAGGCCAATCCTCACTATTTGCAAGTGGAGCTGAACGAACCCACCCACGAGTTAGTGACGTTTAGATATATTCGTCGTACGAAGGGTGGTGCTGCCCACAACAACGATTATGTGACCCAGTGGGGTCTTTATGGAAGTAACGATGCAGAGGCTGCTTTTGAAGACTGGACGCCATTAGCCACTTTCGATGCGCCTTTCGCCACAACCCAGACAAATCCCATTGATGCCGGCGAATTCGATACGCAAGAGATGAAGTACATTCGCTTCTATGCTAACTCGACCTATAGCTCCAAAGGAAATCATTTTTGGCATATTGGTGACATACAACTATACTACATGAAGGAGAATCCGAGCTCACAGTACTCACTCATGGGCGAAGTTGCTACCAACTTAGATGCTGTCATCGAGGCACAGAAAGACATCGTATTGGATAATCTGACACTGGACGAGTACAATGCCCTGAAGGAGGCTTATGATGCTTTCTTGGCATACTTCGTGGATCCCGCAGAATTGCGTGAGGCCATCAAGGTGGCAGAGGCCAAGGTCGCAGGTGTGCGTGTAGGCACGAAGCCTGGCTTCTGGCCCGACAATACAACAGGAGAAGCGCTGCAGGCTACCATTGATGATGCCAAGGCATACGATGTGGCTGGTTCCTATACTCAAGCTCAGAGCGAGTCGTTCATCGCAACGATGGAGGCTCAGGAAGAGGCTATCGACAAGGCTGTCATTGGCATCCAGACAGGCAAGTGGTATCGCATCCAGTTCCCAACAGAGGAAGATTTCGACATATTTGGTTGGGACAAAGTTGCTGGTGCTGGAAGTCAGGACGAAGGCGGTTTGTGGAAGACCGAGCCTCTCTTTGGAAAATATGTTGCTGTCACAGAGTATGTCTCGGAAGATGGTTATGAAGTTCACACGGTTCCTGATTCGGATGTTAAGCCCGTCACAGTGGGACATCAACTGTACTTCGACGCCGCTGAAGACATCACCGAGCCCGCTTATTCACACTTCCGCTTTATTTCTGTTGCTGATACTGCCTACGTGCTGCAGAACCGTGAAACGGGTCTGTTCTTAAAGGCTGCAGGCACCGGTGGGGCTGTCACGTTGAGTCCACAACCGACTCTCTTTGATGTCCAAGCACTCGGTTATGGTACGAATATGATTGCTGGCAGAACACTTGCCGGTGAAAGTCAGAACTACCTCCATGCACAGGTGAGTGGCAATACACTCGTCACGTGGGGTCCTGATTTCGTTCCCTATCCTGGTAGCCGCAGCGGCTTATATATCGAAGAGGTTGCAGATGTAGCCGAGGATTATGACGGCACCGACTTCCTCATCGCTGTGAAGCCCGGTTCCGTGAACACGTTCTGCTTCCCCGTGGAGCTGACCACGGCCGAGGAAGGTCTCTATGGTGTGGATAAGGTTGAGACCACCGAGGATGGCATCAATGTTACGCTCGTGGCCATCAATGGCACGGTGAATGCCGGTCGTCCTTTCATCTTCATCTATGGTGATGCAGAAGACTATGATGCAGAGGCCACAGGTGAATACGACGACTCGGAACCCATTGCCTTCAAGCACGGGTACAAGATCGTTCAGAAGCCCGAAGACAGCAATATCCTGAAGGGTGTCTTCACCGCAACACAAGTGGAAGCCGGTGTCATCGTTGCCAGCGGCAACGAGATGGTCGTCACCAAGACAGCGACGACGATAGGCGCCAACAGAGCTTACATCTCTGAGGAGGAAGCTTACGCGTCAGATGCGGATGTCATCATCATTGATGGCGCTGGCGAGGATGGCATCAATGCCGTTCTGTCGAAGGTTGCTAAGAGCGGTGAGCTCTACACCATCGATGGCCGACTGCTCAGCCGCAAGGCCAACCTCAACGATGTGAAGCGCTATGGAAAGGGTATATATATCCTCAATGGCACAAAAGTCACAGTGAAGTAAACCACAACGAACTGGTGAGCCCCAAAAGCCGACAAGGCTTTTGGGGCTCTTTTTTATGCTTATGGGTGTAGAATGGACAATGTTTATAGTTAAAAATGTTTAAGAGCGAGGGTGCAGTGCAAATATTTCTTTCGCATGTCGAAAAGAGTCTCTATATTTGACCGCTAAAAGCTCAGAATCGATAACAATTTACTAACTAAACATTATTACATTATGAAGAAGATCTACTTATTTTTGACCTTCCTTTTCACATTGGTGGGAGGATTCTTCTCTCCGGCATTGGCTCAGGATGAAGAAGATGTGATACAGATTCCCATTAATGCCAATACGGGTGATTACACTCTTTGGAATGGAAATGCAACTAACCCTTGGGCTCGCGGATGGAAATCCAACTCGGAAGATCCGCAGGTTACCATATCTTGCGGAGCAAATAATTTCAGGCCGTGGCCGAATTATAGTGACAAAGATTTCAAGTTTTTTAATTGCGTTGGTGGCAGTGGAACTTCGTACACATACACCATAGCGGTCTCTTCTGGATGGGAGTTCGTGGACATCTCGCTGGATTTTACAGGCAGTGATAAAGATAAAGAGATTTACGTCGAAGTCGAAGACGAAAAGTCTGCTGTAAATAATAATAGTGGTACGGCAGACGAGGACTTTGTCCATTTTGAGACGACTTTTTCTCAGACGACCTCTTTTGGATTCACCGTGGGTGCTAATTCGTCCAGCGTATTTGCTCAAACCAAGAACTTTATTGTCACAGTTCAGAGGGCGTCAGCTCTTTTGGTGGCCATTAAAGAACTCCAGGCTGTGATGGATCAGTATCGGGGTTACACTGTTTTGGAGGGCGATGCTGCGAAGCAATTCGTTGTTGGCACAGAGCCTGGTAACTATGATGCCGATGCTGTAGAGGCTTTCAATACTGCTTTTCAAGATTGTAATGAAATCGAAGATCTTGAAGAGATTACGGTCGAAATAGTGAATGGATTCAAAGATGCGTTGGTCGCTGCCTACCAGGCTGTCATTGACAGCCGGGTGACCACCATGACCCTCGAAGATGGCTACTACCGCTTCCGTACAGGTATTAATTACAACGATGGTACGGTCAAATATATGTATGTGGGCAGTGACGGCACCAAGTTCACGGGCTCCTGGGGTACGATAGAGGATGTTGCCAACGACTGTACTTCACTCTTCCAGGTGAAGAATGCCGAGGACGGCGCTTTCGACATCATCAGCATAGCCACAGATGCCCGCTTCAATGAGAATCCTGCAACGTTGTCGCTGGAAAGCACCAACTTGCTTGCTATCGAACCTGTCGTGACCTTGGAAGGCACGACTTATGTCAATCTGCGTATTTCTACTCAGGAAGCAGGGAAGTATAATTATTTCCATCAGGCAGGACATGGTAAAGGAACAAAAAGTAGCGGTTCATTGACACGCTGGATATCCACTTATAGGGTCGCCAATGAATGCCCCGAAAATCAAGAATTTGGTGGTTCGGAATGGGCTATCGAACCTGTTGATGCAGCAACAGCTGAAGCGATTATTGCGGCTTATGCTCCTACCAAGGAACAGCAGAAGCTGATTATCAACTTCAAGAACCTCCTTGCAGAGGCGAATCAGGCTGTGAAAGATGCCAAGGATATTCAGGAATATACGGACCTGATTACTGAGACTAGCCAGTTCAGCTCTCCGTGGACAGAGCCTTCAGAGGGTAGTCTCGACAACCTGATTGATAACAATCTTTCCACCTATTGGCACTCGGCTTGGAGTGGCGGCTCTGTTACCAACCATACCCATTGGCTGGAGGTGGCCTTGAATGAACCTGTCTATGATTTGGTTCAGATGAAGATCTCACGTCGTGCTGTACAGAATGACCACATCACCTTGTGGGGTGTCTTCGGCAGCAACGAGCAGGATGTTCCCGCTGTGCTTTACACTGAAGCGGATGAAGAGGTCATCAATGGCGAAAAAGAAGCCGGCGATGTGAAGGTGGAAGGCAAGGAGGCCGAATGGACAGAACTGGCCAGTCTCTCCACGCCGTTTGGAAATAACACCGAAACCGTCACCTCGAAGGAGTTCGATACGCAGGGCTTCCAGTATCTCCGCTTCTATATTGATGGAACAACAAATGATTGTGGTTATGGTCACGTTAGTGAGTTTCAGTTGGTCATTCCTGTTCCCAATGAGAACTCCCAGTTTGCCTATATGGGCGAGGTCGCTACCAACTTGGATGCCCTCTTGAAGGATCTGAACAATTTGACCAATGAGCAGATTGACCAAGCCAACTACGATGCGTTGGTGAAGGCCTACGATGCTTTCAGGGCACAGTTCGTGGATCCGACCGAGCTGCGTGAGCTCCTTGCCTCCGTCGAAGGCATTGCTAATGGTGTAGAGGTTGGCACGAACCCCGGTTATTGGTCCGATGCCACGACGGGTGACGCCCTGAAGGCGACCTATTCCGAAGCCAAGGCATACGATGAAGCTGGCATTTATGCCGCTGCCAAGACCGATGGATACATTGAGACCTTGAAGGCTCAGGTCGAAGCCGTCAAAGCAGCTGTCATCACGATTCAGGAAGGTAAGTGGTATCGTTTCCACTTCGCTTCAGAGGCTCTCTTCGATAAACAAGAATGGGACAAGGTCGCAGGTCAGGCTACCGTGAAAACAGTGGCAGAACAAGAGGTCCAGACCGACGAGGCTCTGTGGAGTAAGTTCGTTACTGTGGCAACCCTTGATAGCGATTGGTATCATGTTACAGAGAAAGACAGTGTCACCGTCAATACAGTTGTTCCTATTGAAGATGATGAAGTAAGTGGTATTTGTCTGGGCGCAGGTCTCTTCTTCGATGCTGATGAGGATATTGAGGTGAAGGATCTCTCACTCTTCCGCTTCGTAGGCGTGGGCGATACTGCTTATGTGATTCAGAACAAGGCCACCGGCATGTTCCTCAAGGCAGCGGGCGGTAGTGGTGCTGTCACCCTGAGTGTCCATCCCTCGCTCTTCAATGTGAGTGCAGTGGGTTATGGCGAGAACGTGATAGCTGCTATAGACCTGATTACAGCTGACAGCCAGAACTATCTCCACGGCCAGAAGGCACAGAACCGGCTGGTAACATGGAACGCCTCAACAGCAGGCTCTGCCAGTGGCCTCTTCATTGAAGAAGTTGAAGCTGTTGACACCAATTATGATGGCACCGCATTCCAGATGAGCTTGAAGCCTGGTTCCCTCAACTCCTTCTGCTATCCTGTCGGTATTGCCGCTCCTGAAGATATGGAGCTGTACGATGTGGTGGGTGTTGATGTGGAAGAAGGCGTGATTCAGCTGAACGCGATTGAAAAGGCTGTTCCCGGTCGTCCGTTCATCTTCATTTATGAAGGTGACTATGTGGCCGAACCTATAGAGGATGATTCAGAGCCCGTCACATTCTACCACGATTATTCGTTCACCAAGGAGGCCATCGCAGCTCCCTTCTTGAAGGGAACATACAGCACCATTGCGTCTCTTCCGAAGGGTGCCATCACCACTCAGGGTGCAGGCTTCGTTATCAGTAAGAGCGCTACGATGGCTATGATATCTGTGCCTGCGAACTCGGCTTATATCCAAGGTGAAGAGGAGTTCCCGTTACTCGACGAAGGCTACACCTATGATATCGTAGAGGTGGAAGACGGTATCGCCGCCACCCTGCAGAAGGTCGCCAAGAGCGGTGAGCTCTACACCATCGATGGTCGCCTGCTCAGCCGCAAGGCCAACCTGAATGACCTGAAACGTTATGGCAAGGGTATCTATATCCTCAATGGCGTGAAGGTGACAGTGAAGTAATAATCCCTATGGTTCATCTCTAAAAGTATTAGCACAGTCATCGGATTGTGCTAATACTTTTATAGATGAACTTTAATCTTAACTACTATGAAGCGAATCATACCTTTACTAATGGCTTTCCTGACATGGATGGGAAGCATGAGCGTGCAAGCCGAGGACTTTCCTACTGGCGTTGTGCGCTTGAAGAGCAAGCTCACCGAATACTATCTTTCTACGGCCGAAAAGGGCAGTGCCACCACCACGGTTCTGGATAAAAACAGCTTGAGTCAGGTGTGGGTCCTGCTGGCTTCGGATAATGGCTACATCCTGCGCAGCGCCAACACAGGTGAGTTTCTGCAGGCAGATTATGCCAAACCGGCATCCGGCCAAGTCACGCTCTATGTCCGCAAGAGCTCAAACGCCACGGCATCGGATGTCTTCTACAACATCTCGTCGGACAGCGGTTTCGGGGGCAAGTTCTTGAACACCAATACCAGCCACAATCTCTTCAGCTATTCGCTCGATAATGGTTGCAACTGGTATATAGAGGCCGTGACGGAGTTTACGTTGGATCAAATCAAGGAGCGCATCCTGGGGATGTCGAACTTCGCGGGAGAACTCAGCGAGGGACAGTACTATCGCATCATCTCGTACTATGGCCGTGCCCTTAGGGACACTGAGGAGGCCGGTGGCGACATGAGCACACAACCCGTTGATGCCACCGATATCGCCCAGTACTGGACGCTCACCAAAGATGGCGACAACTGGCAGTTTGAGAATGCGCTGACACAGCGTCTTATCCAGCGCCAGACATCCCAAAGCACCCCGTACCATACCGCCACAAAAGAGAATGTGGAACAATTCAGTTTGAAAGTGTCCTTCCAGGTGACGCGTGCAGCCGACGACTGGGACTACAAATGGACCATCGCCTACCCAGGCGATGCACGTGGCTTCCATGACTCAGACAGCCAAGGCCACAACATGGTGGCATGGAGCACCGATGTGGACGCCAGTGTGTGGCAGTTCGAGAAGGTGGACGTGACGCAAGAGGCCATCGATGCAGCCCGCGAGAAGATCTATGAATACGAGAAAATCGTGGAGCAGTTCAATGCTATTGTCAAGCAAAAGAGCGCGCTGCAGAAAGCTTTGGATGCACTCTTCGCGGATAAGGCTTGCACCACGCTGAAGGATGAGATAGCAGCCCTCGGTGATGAGGACTTGGCTGCCAACGAGAGCTATGCCACCCTCACCGATGACATGAAGGCGATGGTGCTGAAGGTGAAGAACAACACCTGGCAGCAATACACCGATGGTGACTACACCGCCGATTATGAGCGCTTCTTCCGTGTGGCTGACTACAAGGTCTATAGCCACTATCAGACGATGGCAAACGGCGATAATTTCACCATGAGCAATAGCTTTGGCAAGCTGTCCGGCCCCACAGGTATCGTGGCCAACAAGGGCGATGTCATCTATATTTATGTGGACCAATCCGCCGATTCCAACTGTACGCTGCAACTGGAAGCTGTTTCCACCAGCGGTGTGCCAGGCAATAACCAGACGGGAACGACGACGGTGCTGAAGAAAGGCCTGAACCTTTTCCAGTTTGCCGAGCAGAAGATGCTCTATATCTTCTATCAGCTGAACACGACAACAGGTTTCTATCGTAAGTTGAGTTCCCATCCAGACATCAAGATTCACATCGAAGGTGGACAGCTGAATGGCTACTGGGATGCCACACGCGGCATGACGAATGCCGACTGGAAACTGTTGCAGAAGGAGCTGCTGAAGGCATCGCCTGTGCTGAACCTGAAGACCGAACACCTGGTGTTCTGCATGAATGCTGACCTGGTGAAGCAGTATGAGCCCAATGAGATGGAAGGGCTGATGCGCATCTGGGAACAGATTCCCGTGAACGAGGAACGCTATATGGGTGTGGAGGATTTTGAGGGACGCTACCGCAACGTGTGGAATGTGTTCTCCATCAACTACAACTACATGTTTGCCTCCACCTATGGCACCTACTACAACGAATCAACGTTGGAGACGATTATGAATTATGAGAACATGCGTAAATCCGGTGCCATCTGGGGACCAAGCCACGAGATAGGTCACAACCATCAGGCCAGCATCAATGTCATCGGCACGACGGAGAGCAGCAACAACATGTTCTCGAACATCAATACCTTCGAGCAGGGTATTATCACTACGCGTCGTCAGTTGCCCGTTGATGTGTTCTGGGAACTGGGCAAGGACACGCCATGGCTCGGCCGTAACATCTGGAACACCACGAGTATGTTCTTCCAGCTCTATCTCTATTTCCATGCGATGCACCACGATGATAACTTCCTGCCCAACCTGTTCCGGATGATGCGTAAGAAGCCCATCAACAAGTGGAGTGGTCCCGGCAATGGCGGCCCAACATCCTACGGAAAGGACGACTATCTGCACCTGGCCAAGATGATCTGCGACGTCGCAGAGGCCGACCTCAGTGAGTTCTTTGAGGCCTACGGTATGTTTGTGCCTGTGGATATGTACGAGGTGGGTGACTATTCCACCTATTTCGTGACGACGACGCAGGCTGAAATCGATGCTGCAAAGAAGTATATGCAGAAGTATCCGAAGAAGCTGGGCAACATCATGTTCATCGATGACCATATCTCGCCCATGAAGGATGCCGACCCCAACAATAAGTTTGAGGGTGTGCCTGCTTCTGATGGAAAGAAGAAGAATAATCTGGATCAGCACAATGAGGTGGCGGAGTACGCTAACTTGCCTGTGGGCGATGTGGGCGATTACGAAGAATTCGACGGTCATGAAGAATACGATGTCACGGGCGACTATTTTACCATCAGTGGCAGTACGGTTTCGTTTAAGGGCTCCGGCTATGTGGGTCATAAGTTCTATGATCTCGATGGCAACCTCATCTGGGCCACTAACGCCAAGAGCTCCCCGTTGCCCGCCAAACTGAAGAAGCTTGGCACGGACAAGTATTATGTGGTGGCCGCGCAGCAGAACATGACAGACGTGCCTTGCCCGTATTATTCCTTTGGAGTCACTCCGAAATATAATATGGATGTGTATTTCGGACAGGAAGAGGGCAGCAAGCAATGGTCTGCCGATAAGAATACGAAGTTGGCCGACTACCTGCCGGAGAATGCCGTGGCCGTTGTCACGAGCAAGAATGCCCCTGAGAATGTCACCACGGCGCCCAATGTGGTGAATCAGGATGGAACAGCAGCCAGCATCGTGATCAACGGCGATCAACCCTTCTACCTTCGCTCCGACGTGACTGCCACCAGTGTCGTCTTCACGAAGGCGGTGGATGGCTATGCCGCACTCAGCTTGCCCTTCGAGGTCAAGAACACAGACCTTGCAGGGTTGAAGACGGCCACCTATGAGGAGCAACAGCTGCAGGTGGTGGATGCTGCTACGGTTGCAGCCGGTGCGCCTGTCGTGGTCAACGGTAATGTCAACCTTGAGCTCTCGCAGGTAGCCGTGAAAGCCGGTAGCTTCCAGCCGCTCTTAGCATCGTATGTTCTCGCTGCTGACGGCCAGTCGCTAGAGGCCGTTGAAACAGCTTCGCCCTTCACCTACACCTTCGGTGAGGCTACAGCGGTGAGCACGATTGCTGCTGACGGTCAACGTGCGAAGCGCACTACCGAGATCTTCGACCTCACCGGTCGTCGCGTAGGTCATGCGACACACGGTATCTATATTGTAAATGGAAAGAAAGTTCTGGTTAAATAAGTTGAGAGAGCCCGCCGTTGGGCGGGCTCTCTTTTTCTGCCTCACCTGGCTGTGGGCAGCGTGGTGGATGGGCGATGTGTTCCACATCGCACGTGAATACTCCTTCTTTACTGTCGATGCGACACTGATGCATGGCGTATGGCAACAGGCATTCGGCTCGCTTTGGATCGTGGGTCGTGCATTGTTGACGCTTTACTGCTGGCCGCTCGTGGGTGGGCTGCTGGTGGCAGCGATGCTGACGGCATCGACGTGGCTGATGGGCTACTGCCTGCGCTTGCGGCCCGATTCCTGGTGGAGCTTGCTGGAATATATCCCCGCCATCGGGTGGATGACCTGGGTGGCGTGGCAGGGCTTCAACCTGTATTTCCAGGCTGAGCCCGGACGTGCACTGGGAGCGTTGTTCCTTGGTGTACTTGTGTTGGCCGTCGATGCGTTTATCATCTGGACCTTTAAGAGGAAGACAAGGAGCAAAGGCCAGCAGAGCCGCTGGCTCTTGCTGCCTTTACTCCTCGTTTTTTTGCCGATACTCGTCTCGCATTTCCGTCACCCCTACGTGCGCCCTGTCACACGAATGGAGGTGCAGCTCCTGCACGAGGATTGGGAAGGGATGACGGCAACGGCGCGCGACAACGCCAAGCTCAGCTATCGCCCGCTGGCAGCCTACTATGCGATTGCACTCGTGCACACTGGCCATCTCGCCGACCAACTCTTCGACATCCGACTGGACTATGACTCGTTGTATGTTTCGTCGTGGGGTGGTAATCCGGATATAGGCACCAACTACTACCAGACCGACTGCAACTATCATGCAGGCCTTTTCCGTGCTGCGGCTCACAAAGCAATGGAGGCTCTCACGATGGACGGCCCAACATTGAAGTCGTTGAAGCATCTGACGCGCCTGGCTTTGTTGGACCACGACTGGGCACTGGCTCGCAAATACCTGCACATCATCGCGCGGCATCCTTTTGAGGGGGCCTTCGTGGAACGCTATGCGCCCATGCTGGACAATGCAGAGGCTGTGGAGGCAGACCCTGTCTTCGCTCGCCTGCGCCGCACGGAACCGTTGCACGACAGTTTCGAGAGCTTCTATCAGCAGCCTACCTTCCTGGGATATGCTGCCGTGATGACTGAGGGCCGCTCGCCGGAAGCCCTGACGCAGAGCATCATGGCAAACCTCTACAGCAAGCGAATGCCTGATTTCCTGATGCGTTGCGAGGTGCTCGTGGGCACAACGCCGCCACGCTCCATTGCTGAAGGATTGGTCACTCAGGTGCCAAAGAATCAGGCCATCCTGCAAGTATTCCCCCAGTTGCAGATGAACGTGCAAGTGTATCAGGGCTTCCTTCGCACGGTGCAGCCTTATATGAAGGAACGCGCACGGGGCGGGCGCGAGCTCTTTGACCAATACCGCGGCTACTATCCCTACTACTATTTCTTTGGCAATCTGAAGGCTACGCGCAAGAGCGACAAAAAGGAACATGCAAGTAGCAATGTGGGAGTCAATTAAAAGACCTACCCTAGGCCATTCATTGAATATCGAAATGTCGTAATAACGTAATATCGAAATGTCGAATCATTCTTCTCCTTCATTGCGCCAGCTACTCCCCTCCCTGACGGGAGGGGTCTGGGTGTGGGTCTTTTTGTTCACTTTTGTTTCTTGCTCCCACACCCCCTCAAGCATCCCCGCCTCCTTCACCGATACGAGCGATTCGCTGGCCTTATACCCCGACTACCGCGATGTGGTGGTGCCGCCGAACATCGCCCCGCTGAATTTCATGGTGACTGATGAGGCTGCCACGGAGTTCGTGGCAAAGGTGGGCGAGATGGTCTGTGGCGCCTCGGACGACGGTAAGTTTGAGCTGGACAGCACTGCGTGGCGCAACCTTCTAACGGATGCTCGCGGCAAGGACGTGAGCGTGGAGGTCTATGCCCATCGCCCTGCGGGGTGGGTCAGGTATCGCCCTTACACCTTCAGCGTGGCCGAGGAGGAGATAGACCCCTACCTCAGCTATCGCCTCATTGAACCTGGCTATGAGCTCTATCGGCAGCTGGGACTCTACCAGCGCAACCTCACGAACTTCGACGAAGCTGTCATCTATGAGAACAACCGCAGCTTCGAGGACAATGAGAACCACTGCATCAACTGCCACAACTATCAGGCCTACGACACCCGACACATGCTCTTCCACGTGCGCGCAGCCCACGGTGGAACGGTGATTGTCGAGGGCGACAAGGCCCATAAGATTGCCATCAAACACGACAGCATCCTGGGCGCCGGCGTCTATCCCAGCTGGCATCCCACCCTGCCACTGGTGGCTTTCTCGTCGAACAAGACAGGGCAGGTGTTCCACATGAAGCATGCAGAGAAGATAGAGGTGCTGGACGAGGCCTCGGACCTGATCCTCTACGACGTGGAGAAGAACACCGTGCAGAACATCCTACGCTCCGATGACCAGTTGGAGACCTTCCCCTGTTGGTCGCCCGACGGTCGCCGGCTCTACTACTGCTCGGCGAAGATGCCCGCAGCCCTGCTGGAGAACTATGTCACAGAGGCGATGGTGATGCGCTATGACAGCCTGCTCTATAACATCTACTGCCTTGACTTCGACCCCGCCACTCGACGCTTCAGCGCCCCACAGCTGGTGCTGGATGCTGCTGCGATGGGCAAGAGTGCCTCTGTGCCGCGTATCAGCCCCGATGGTCGCTACCTGCTCTTCACGCTGGGCGACTACGGGCAATTCCATATTTGGCACCATAGTGCCGACCTATGGATGCTGGATTTGCAGGATTTACCACCAATGGTAAACACGTTTACCACCGATGGTAAACCCGTTTACCATGCATGGGAAACCCCAGAAGATCTTTATCCTCTGACCGAAGCGAACAGTTCCGATGCCGATAGCTACCACGGCTGGTCGTCCAACGGCCGCTGGATAGCCTTTGCCAGCCGGCGCGACGATGGCAACTTCTCGCGTGTGTACATTTCTTATTTCGACCGCAAGGGCCGCGCACACCGTGCCTTCCTGCTGCCGCAGCGCGACCCGGAGTACAACGTGCTGCTCCTAAAGAGCTACAATGTGCCTGAGCTGACGTGCTCGGCCCTCAGTGTCACTACCGAGGAACTCAATCATGTGGTGCTCCACACCGATGCCGAGACGGCCACATTCCTCCCCGCCGAATAAGCACTTCGCGCAATGAAATGAGCCCAAAGGGTGATTTTTTGCTCGCGGGTGCGCGTGGGTACATCTTTTTTTTGTACTTTTGCGGCGTAAAAGCAAAACAAGGACATAAAAAGATATTTCTAAGATGATCAAACGCATCCAAGCTGCCGAAGCCGCAGCCATGATTGAGAACGGCCACACGCTGGGCCTCTCGGGCTTCACTCCTGCCGGCGTGCCCAAGTGTGTCACCGCCGAGGTAGCTAAGAAGGCTCACGCGGAGCACGAAGCCGGCCGCCCCTTCAAGGTGAACATCCTGACAGGAGCCAGCACTGGTCAGAGCTGCGATGGTATGTTGGCCAACGAGCAGGCCATCGGTCTGCGCGCCCCCTATACCACCAACCCCGACTTCCGCAAGCACGTCAACCTCAACGAGATCAGCTACACCGACCTCAACCTCAGCAATATGGCCACCCAGATGCGCCAGGGCTACCTGGGGCATCATCGAGGCTTGCGACGTGGAGATCCACGGCTCCAAGGCCCACATCTTCCTCACCGCCGCCGGTGGTATCAGCCCCACCGTCTGCCGTATGGCCAAGCGTGGCATCTTCGTGGAGCTCAACGCCTTCCACAGCCCCAAGAGCAAGGGCCTGCACGATGTCTATGAGATCGAATACCACCCCTACCGCACGCCCATTAACATCACCAAGCCCAGCGATCGCATCGGCAAGCCCTACGTAGAGGTGGACGCTGACCGCATCATGGGTATCATCGAGTGCAACATCCCCGATGAGGCGCGTGCCTTCAAGGATCCAGATCCCATCACGACGAAGATAGGTCAGAACGTGGCTGACTTCCTCGTTCAGAATATGCGCGAGGGCAAGATACCTCCCACGTTCCTGAACCTGCAGAGTGGCGTGGGCAGCGGTGCCAACGCTGTGTTGGGAGCCTTAGGTCACAGCACAGAGGTGCCCAACTTCAACATCTACACCGAGGTCATCCAGGATGCCCCCATCCAGCTGATGCGCGAGGGTCGTGTGCTCAGCGCCAGCGCCTGCTCGCTGACCGTGACGAACGAGTGTCTGACGGGCATCTATGATGATATGGATTTCTTCAAGGACAAGCTCGTGCTGCGTCCCTCCGAGATCTCCAACAACCCCGAGGTCATCGCCCGCATCGGCGTCTGCTCCCTGAACACCGCCATCGAGGCTGACATCTACGGCCATGTGAACAGCACGAAGATCTGCGGTACGAAGATGATGAACGGCATCGGCGGCTCGGCAGACTTCACGTGCAACAGCTACCTGAGTATCTTCACCTGCGGCTCCACCACCAAGGGCGGCGCTATCTCCAGCATCGTTCCCTTCGCCAGCCACATCGACCACACCAGCCACTTCGTAGATGCTGTCATCACCGAGTACGGCGTGGCAGACCTGCGTGGCAAGTGCGCAATGGAAAAGGCCGAGGAGCTCATCAAGGTGGCTCACCCCGACTACCAGCCCCTGTTGCGTGACTACCTCAAGTATGCCGAGAAGTTCAGCGGCCACACACACCACTGCCTCAGCGCAGCCTTCGCCATGCACGACACGTTCCTGCGCAAGGGTGATATGCGTCTGACCGACTTGGCCGAGTACGTGAAGTAAATGATCTCTAAACGCTAAACGTTAAACGTTAAACGAAATACCATTTTTAACTATGCGAGTAATTATTGAACCAGATTACGCGAACTTATCGCGTTGGGCTGCAGAATATGTCGCAGCTCGCATCAACGAAGCAAAGCCCACGGCTGAGAAACCCTTCAAGCTGGGATGCCCCACGGGATCCTCACCCCTGGGTCTGTACAAGCACCTCATCGAGCTGAATAAGGCCGGCAAGGTCAGTTTCCAGAATGTCATCACCTTCAATATGGATGAGTACGTGGGTCTGCCCGAAGAACACCCCGAGAGCTACCATAGCTTCATGTGGAACAACTTCTTCTCGCACATCGATATCAAGAAGGAGAACGTGCATATCCTCAACGGCAATGCCAAGGACCTTGCCGCTGAATGTGCTGCTTACGAGAAAGCTATTCAGGATGCCGGCGGCATTGACCTCTTCATGGGCGGCATCGGTCCCGACGGCCACATCGCCTTCAACGAGCCCTTCAGCTCCCTGCAGAGCCGCACGCGTGTGAAGAGCCTCACCACCGATACCATCATCGCCAATAGCCGCTTCTTCGACAACGACGTCAACCAAGTTCCTAAGACGGCGCTCACCGTTGGCGTAGGCACCGTGATGGACGCTAAGGAGGTGCTCATCGTTGCCAATGGTCATAACAAGGCTCGCGCGCTTGCACACGCCATTGAATTCGGCGTCAGCCAGGAGTGGACCATCAGCGCCCTGCAGATGCACCCCCATGCCATCATCGTCTGCGACGAGGCAGCCACCGACGAGCTCAAGCATGGCACCTACAAGTACTTTAAGGATATCGAGAAGAATAATCTCTAATCATCCTACTGAAAAGAAAAGCCCCGCTGACTAGCGGGGCTTTTCTTTTAGTAGGGGAGGGTTAGGATTCGGGTTCCATGACGACTCGGACGCGGTTGCCATTGCTGAGGATGGTCTTTGCCATCTGCTGAATGTCAGCGGCGCTGATGCCGTTGATGACGGCTTCGTAGTCTTTGGAGGGGTCGAAGTTGCGGTACAGAATGGTGCTGATGCGTCCCATCCAGTAGCCGTTCTCGCGCTGGTTCTGCGTGAAGGTCTTGAGCATGTATTCCTTGGCCTTGCCGATGCTCTCCTCGGAGGCACCGTTGGCGGCTACGTCCTCAAGCACATCCTGCACAATCTGGAGGCAGGTGTCTGTCATCTCAGGCTTCAGGGGGAAGCCGCTCTGGAGAACGTAGTAGGTCTTGTCATCAGCGCCGCGTGTGATGTTGCCGCTGGCACTGGTGCTATAGGCTGCGCCGAGCTCCTCGCGGATCTTCTTCAGGTAGGTCTCTGCCACGCAGGTGCCGAGGATCTCCATGACGGCATCGTTCTTGACGGTGAGCTCGATGGGGCCTGTCCAGACGCTGACGAGGACGCTCTGCGGTGTCTCCATCTTCTTCTGGTAGCGGTTGGTGACGTCGCCAGAGGCGAAGCGAAGGCCGTTATCCACGGGCGTGTCCTTGCGCTTAACGACGGGCAGTGTGGCCAGATACTGAGCGGAGAGCTCGCGGATCTGCTGCTCGTTGATGTTACCGATGAAGAGGAAGGTGAAGTCGCTGGCATCGGCGAAGCGGTCAGCATAGATCTCGAGGACGCGGTCGTAGTTCACCTGATCCACTTCGGCTTCGGTGATGGGCGCCACGAGCGGGTTGTGGTTGAACAGGGTAGCCTGGATGCTGTCGCTGAGGCTCGACATGGGATTCAGTCGCTTGTTGCGGAGACTCTCGCGGAGGCTGGTGAGGTAAGCACCCACAGCATCCGTGTCTTTCGTGCGCGGCTGGAAGTAGAGGTAGATGAGCTCAAACAGCGTCTGGATGTCCTTCTTGCCGCTCTGACCACCCATGGTTTCCTGACGTCCATTGACACCGGCGTGAGCACTCACCTGCTTGCCAGCGAGGGCTTTGTTCAGTTCCACCTGCGTGAAGCCGCCGAGCGTGCTGCGACCCATGAGGGCATCAAAGACGCCCAGATTGATACGCTCCTTGAGGCCGTAGCGGGCGGTACCACCGTCACTCCACGCCGTCATACGGATTTCGTCGTCCTTGAAGTCGGTCTCCTTCATCACCACCTTTACTCCGTTGCTGAGGGTGAGAATCTTGGAGTCACAGGGACCGGCTTCCTCCTTCTTCACCTTGCCGGGCTTCGGCAGGGTTGCAATCAGGGGACCGGTCTTCACGTTATCAACCCATGCCTCGAGCTGCATCTGCTGTGCGGCGTGGATGGCATCGAGGAGCGCTTGCTCGGTGGGAATCTCCAGGCCTTCCTTCTCAGGGTTCAGGGAGAGTACCACGAGGTTCGTGTCTGTGCGGTTAATGAGCTGCTGCAGCGTCATGTTGTAGGCCTGAACGGGAATATTCGGCATCAGTTGCTGCATGAACTGGTACTCCACCTCGATGCCAGGGATGGGCTCGTTGTCGAGGAAGGAACGGTAGTACTCGTGGGCGTAGTTGATGGACTTCTGCTTCTCGCGGTTGTTGTAGAGACGTTCTATATTGCTGAGGGTCTCGGCAACAGCACGGTCGATCTCACCCTTCGTGAAGCCAAACTGGTCGGCACGATAGACTTCGGCCATCACAGCTTGCACGGCTTCCTCGACGAGCCCTTCCTTGGGATATACCTCGATATTGAAAGCACCCGTCACCTTGCTGGAGAGCAGGAAGCGGCCATCGTCAATGCTAGCACCCTTGAAGGGACAGTCGGGCTTCAGGGACAGCTCGTGCAGGCGCTGGTTGAGGACACTGCAGCTGATGTTCTTGATGGCTTCAGAGATATAGATAGCGTAGGTGTTGCGGAGGCTGTCGGGCACGGCTTCGTGCTTGAGGGAAATCATCACGACCTGCGAAGTCACCTCGGGGTCTTTGTCGCTCACGACGATGGCCTCGGTGTTGTCGGGGACGCTGTAGAACTCGCGCTTGGCAACGGGCTGCTGCACGGTGATGGGAGCGAAGAGGTTCTTGATCTTGCCCTCAATCTGATCCACATCAATGTCACCCACGACGATGATGCCTTGGAGGTCAGGGCGATACCACTTGTGGTAGTAGGCGCGCAGCGTGTCGTAGGGGCACTTATCAACGACCTCCATCAAGCCGATGGGGAAGCGACGGCCATAGCGGCAGTCGGACATCAGCTTCTCGAGGTGACGGACGAGGATACGGGTGAAACCGGTGTTGCGCATACGCCATTCGCCATGAATGACGCCACGTTCCTTGTCGATTTCCTTTCCATCGAGGGTCAGGTCGTGGCTCCAGTCATGCAGGATGAGCAGGCAGGAGTCGATGGCACCTTCGCGCGCGGGTACATTATCTATATTATAGACTGTTTCCTCGACGCTGGTGTAGGCGTTGAGCTGTTCGCCGAACTTCACACCGATGCTCTCCAGGTAGTCCACAATGGAGCTATCGGGGAAGTGGGTGGTGCCGTTGAAGCACATGTGCTCGAGGAAGTGGGCGAGACCGCGCTGGCTCTCCTCCTCCTGGATGGAGCCCACCTTCTGTGCGATGTAGAAGAACGCTTGGTTCTGGGGCTCTTCGTTGTGACGGATGTAATAGGTGAGGCCGTTGTCCAAACGACCGATCTTCACCTTGGGATCTACGGGCATTGGCTGCATCATCTGTTCCATGCCCTGTGCCCATACTGTGGCAGTAGTAGCCATCAGCACGAGTGAAAGAATGATTTTTTTCATGTAAAGATAGAATGAGTTATAGGTTTTTGAAGTTGCATTTGTACCTCACGCAGGGGACGCATGACAAAGTCGCGCTCGTGCATGAGGGGATGGGGAATTTTGAGGTCGGGCTCGTCAATGTGGACATCGCCATAAAGGAGAATGTCGATGTCGATGAGACGGTCGTGATAGCTGCCGTCGCTCTTCTTCGTGCGGCCCAGCTGTCGCTCGATTTCTTGTGTAACCGTCAGCACCTCACGGGGCGTAAGGGTTGTCTTGAACAGCGCAACAGCATTCATGAAACAATGCTCCGAGGTGAATCCCCATGGCTCGGTCTCGATGAATGAGGAACAATAGACAAGTCGTCCCACGCGCTGTGCCAGCAGGTTGATGGCCTTCAGCAACAGGGTGTGACGGTCGCCAAGATTGCTGCCTAAGCCTAGGTAAACATCGAACTCTGTCATGGATTATCAGTCGTTTAAGGTTTAATGCTTAGTCATTGAGGATGAGCATGGCATCGCCATAGGTGCCGAACCGATACCGATGGTCGCGCACAGCTTCCTTGTAGCCTTTCATGACGAGGTCATAGCCGCCATAGGCGCAGGTGAGCATGAGCAGGGTGGAGTAGGGCAGATAGAAGTTTGCCACCATCGCTGTTGCCAGACCGAAATTGTATGGGGGATAGATGAATTTGTTGGTCCACCCGTCGAACTCCTTCAGGTACATATCAGCGCCGATGGCCGTTTCCAGTGTGCGCTGCACGGTAGTGCCAACAGCACAAATCCTGTGCCCGTTCTCCTTGGCTTTATTGACGATGCGGCAAGCCTCGGCCCCCACATGAATCTCTTCGCTTTCCATTTTGTGCTTCGAGAGATCTTCGACATCAATATCGCGGAAGTTACCCAGACCGCAGTGCATCGTGATGTAAGCCATCTCGATACCTTTGATTTCCATGCGTTTCATGAGGTTCTTGGAGAAATGCAGACCTGAGGTGGGAGCTGTGACGGCGCCTTCGTTTTTGGCGAACACGCACTGGAAGTTCTCGATGTCCTCGGGGGTGGCCTTGCGCGTAATCATCTGACGGGGCAGGGGAGCCTCGCCGAGCGCGTAGAGGGCTTCCTTGAACTCTTCGTGCGGACCGTCGTAGAGGAAACGTAGCGTACGACCGCGACTGGTGGTGTTGTCAATGACTTCTGCCACCATGCTTTCATCCTCGCCAAAGTAGAGTTTGTTGCCGATGCGTATTTTGCGGGCAGGCTCCACAAGGACGTCCCACAGACGCAGCTCAGCGTTGAGCTCGCGCAACAGGAATACTTCGATCTTTGCACCCGTCTTCTCCTTGTTGCCTTCGAGGCGTGCGGGGAACACCTTCGTGTCGTTGAAGACGAAAACATCCTGGTCGTCGAAGTAGTCAAGAATATCATAGAAATGGTCGCGATGTTCAATGACACCACTCTTGGTGTGGAGCACCATCAAGCGGCAGTCGTCGCGGAAAGGGGTCGGTTCCTGAGCGATGCGCTCAGCGTCGAGCTTAAATTTGAATTGGGATAACTTCATATTATATAGGTCTTATAGGTCTTATGGGCAGTTTTCAATTGTCAGTTTCCAGTGTCTGTCCTTCCAGCCATTCGGGAAAGTCTTCCATCGTCATGCAGTCCTCCACACGGACATCACCGACGCGCGTGCGACGCAGGGCTGTGAGGTGTGCACCGCTGCCGAGGGCGACGCCGATGTCGCGTGCCAACGCACGGATATAGGTCCCTTTGGAACAGACCACGCGGATGGTAATGCTTGGATATGCTTGTCCGTCCGAGGGGGCTTCGGGTGCGGTGAGGAAGGCTTTATTGCGCATCCCTGTGCGGGGGATGGCCGTTTGGACCTCGTGGGTCGCAGAACTCGCGAGGTCCAGACTATCATCCACCAATTCGATTTCGTCTATCACGAGCACTTTGGGCTTCAGCTCCACATCCTTTTCCTTGCGGGCGAGGTCGTAGGCACGCTTGCCATCGACTTTCACGGCAGAGTAGCTGGGCGGGATCTGTTCGATGCGGCCTAGGAAGGTCTTGAGGACCTGTTCCACTTGCTCTCGTGTGATATGCTCGGTAGGGTAGTAGGCGTCTATCTCATGTTCGAGGTCGAAGCTGGGCGTGGTTGCGCCCAGACGCAGCGTAGCGACATACTCTTTGGTGTGAGCTTGCAGTTCGTCGATGCGTTTGGTGGCTTTGCCTGTGCAGACAATCATCACGCCCGTAGCCAGCGGGTCCAACGTACCCGCGTGTCCCACTTTCAGCTTTTTCGTGCCGAGGCGTTTGCACAGCAGCCATCGCACCTTGTTGACGACGTCGAATGATGTCCATCGCAAGGGTTTGTCGATATAGAGTATTTCGCCTCCTGCAGGATTCATAGAATGGAAGAAACGATGAGTATTGAGCCCACAATGGCGCAGTAGATGCCGAAATAGATGAGTTTGCCTTTGCGGACGATGCCAATCATCCATTTGCAGGCCAGGCAGCCACTGACGAACGCTGCCAAGAACCCTACGAGTAGGGGCACGGTGCCAATCCCGGCGGTCACGGCCTCTGCGCCGCCCTTCATGACTTTCATCACGTCAAGGAGAGCCTCGCCGAGGATGGGTGGAATGACCATGAGGAAGCTGAACTGTGCCAGCGTCTCCTTCTTATTACCCAGCAGGAGGCCCGTGGCGATGGTCGAGCCAGAGCGACTGACGCCTGGCAACACGGCAATGGCTTGGGCCAGACCGATGATAAAGGCGTCCTTCAGCGACACCTCTTCTTTATGACGTGGCTTTGCGTAGTAGCTGAAGATGAGCAGTGCAGCCGTCACCAGCAGGCAGCAACCTACCACGAACAACCTAGCGCCAAAGATCGCTTCTACATAGTCCTTGAAGAAGACGCCGACGATGCCCACAGGAATCATCGAGACGCCGATGGCCAGCGCATAGCGTTGTTCGGCGTTCAGGGCCCCGTTCCAGCGGAACAGCCCCTTGAAAATCCACACGATTTTCTTCCACAGGATGACCAGCGTGGCAAACACCGTTGCCACATGAACAGCCACGGTGAATATCAGGTTTGATTCACCATCCACACCGAAGAGGGCGGCAGCAATAGCCAAGTGACCGCTGCTGGACACGGGAAGGTATTCCGTAAGGCCTTGTAGCAGGCCCATCAATAATGCTTCAAATGTGTTCATTGCTTAGGTCTATGCATGATACCATATATGATAAATATGAAGCCGAAGAAGGTGACGGCAGGCGCCACCTTCACGCGCAGGGCGCTGAAGATCTCGGGGTTGAACATCTCCTCATTGGAGCCAGCTCCCGACATCAGGATGAAGCCGATAATGACGACCGCCATCCCGATGGCTATCAGGATGTAGTTCATGCGGCCAAAAGCGAAATCTTTCATTGTATCTTTCTTTAAACTATTCTTTAAACTATTCTTTAAACCTTAAACTTTTAACTCAATCAACGGTACATCTCCGCCTCCTTCATCCGCAGGAAATGGCCCACGCTGAACCATGTGCAGATGAATGTCAGCAGGAAGCCTGCAACGAGCACGGACGCCGCCATGATCGCAATGATCTGTGGTGTGACGATGGTGGCTACGAAGGCATCCTGTTGAGTCGCCCAATAGATGCCGCCAAGCAACAATGCATCAGCTATGATGGCAGCGGTGAGGCCTATGCCCAGGCTGCGTTTGATGAACGGCCAACGAATGAAGCCCCACGAGGCGCCTACCAGTCGCATCGTGTGGATGGTGAAGCGGCGGGCATAGACACTCAGTCGAACGGTGTTGTTGATGAGTACCACAGAAATAATCATCAGGAGAAGGGCCAGAGCCGCCAACACGATCGTCACTTGTTGCAGTGTTCGGTTGAGGTTATCGACCAGTTCTCGTTGATACACCACATCTGTCACCTGCCACATGTTTCTCAGTTGCTTGGAGATCCAGATGAGGCTGTCCGTGCAAGCGTAGTCTGCGGCTACCGTCATCTCGATGCTGGCGGTATAGGGGTTCTCGCCTCCCAGAAATTCCGTGGGGTCTGTGCCCATTCGTTCACTTTCTTCCTTCAGCGCTTGTTCGCTGGAGATAACGGTGGTACTACGGACGTAAGGTTCCATCTGCAGCCGCAGGGCCAGTGTGTCGGCCTGTGGTGTTTCCACATCGTCGTCGAGGAGGAGCGTGATGGTCAGGTTCTCGCGCACGGATTTCGACAACTCGCGTGCAGAGAGCCCAAAGAGCACCACCAGCCCCAGCAGGAGCAGCACCAGCGTGGTGGAGATGCAAGATGTGAACCATTGCATCCGCCTAAAAAACATATTCCTTTTCTTCTTCATAATTCTGTCTTAATTTTTCGCCTTCCCTCTGAGGAGACTGGGAGGGGACCTTTACTCTTCATTGCCTTTCAGCGTCGCAGAGCTACTGCTGGTGATCTTCACCATAACGCGGTCGCCGATGTGGTGTCTTCCGCGGTCGAAGACCACGACACGGTTCTGTTCCGTGCGTCCGAAGAGTTGGTCTCGGCTGCGTTTGCTGGTACCTTCCACCAGCACTTCTACCACCTTTCCCACTTGCGCTGCATTGCGCTCGGCCGACATCTCGTTTTGCAGGGCAATGAGCTCGTTCAGGCGGCGTATCTTCACCTCCTCGGGGACATCGTCGGGCAAATGTTTCGAGGCATAGGTGCCGGGACGCTCGCTATATTTGAACATGAAGGCCGAGTCATAGCCCACCTCACGCATCAGCGACAGTGACAGCTGGTGGTCCTCCTCCGTCTCGCCGCAGTAGCCCACGAAGATGTCGGTGGAGAGTCCGCAGTCGGGGATGATGCGGCGGATGGCCGCCACACGGTCCATATACCATTCGCGTGTATATTTGCGGTTCATGCGTTGCAGCACGGCATCCGACCCGCTTTGCACGGGCAGGTGGATGTGCTTGCAGACATTCGGCATCTCTGCAATCACCTGCAATGTCTCATCACTCATGTCCTTCGGGTGGCTCGTGGTGAACCGCACCCGCATCTCCGGAACTTCGAGCGCACAGCGTTTCAACAGATTCGCAAAATTTGTTGAAGCGCTGTCGTATGAGTTCACATTCTGCCCCAGCAGCGTCACCTCCTTAAAGCCGCGATCGCGCAGGTCGCGCACCTCCCGTAGGATACTTTCCACATCCCGGCTGCGCTCGCGGCCACGGGTGTAGGGTACAATGCAGTAGTGGCAGAAGTTGTTGCAGCCACGCATAATGCTCACGAAGCCGCCGATGTGGTTCGCGTGCAGGCGCTGTGGCACCACATCGCGGTATGTTTCTGTCATCGACAGCTCCACGTTGATGGCTTTGTGTCCCAGTTCCACCTGGGCTATCAAGTCGGGCAGCGCCATGTACGAGTCCGGGCCGCAGACGAGGTCTGCACCGTACTGCTCCGAAAGCTCTCCCTTCACGCGCTCGGCCATGCAGCCCAACACGCCAATAATGAGTGTCCTACGGCGTTTGATGCTTCGCAGGAACTCCAGACGCGACAGGATCTTCTGCTCTGCGTTGTCGCGCACCGAGCACGTGTTGAGGAACACCGCATCCGCCTCGTCTATTTTTTCTGTCACCTCATAGCCAGCCATCTGCATGACCGATGCCACCACTTCGGAGTCAGCCACGTTCATCTGGCAGCCATAGGTCTCTATCAACAATTTCTTCATTTCGGGTGCAAAGATACAACCTCAGAAAGCCGATGTCAAGTAAAATCCTTAAAACTTTGCCCGTGAAACGCAAAAACTTTCAACTTTAAACTTTAAACTATAAACTTTTCCGTACCTTTGCCGCGCAAATAGTAAACCGTAAATAGTCAAATCGTAAATTAAAACGATGAATTTCGTACAAGAACTCACTTGGCGTGGCATGGTCCACCAGATGATGCCCGGCACCGAAGAACTCCTCGAGAAAGAACAAGTAACGGCCTACGTGGGCATCGACCCCACTGCCGACAGTCTCCATATTGGTCACCTCTGTGGCGTCATGATGCTGCGCCATCTGCAGCGTTGCGGCCACAAGCCCATCGCTCTCTTGGGTGGTGCCACCGGCATGATCGGCGACCCCAGCGGCAAGAGCCAGGAGCGTAACCTGCTCGACGAAGAGACGCTGCGCCACAACGTGGCTTGCATCCGCGAGCAACTGGCACGCTTCCTAGATTTCGACTCCGATGCGCCCAATGCCGCCGAACTCGTCAACAACTACGATTGGATGAAGGATTTTACCTTCCTCTCTTTTGCTCGTGACATTGGTAAGTGCATCACCGTCAACTACATGATGGCCAAGGACAGCGTGAAGCGCCGTCTGAATGGTGAATTCCAGGAGGGCATGTCCTTTACCGAGTTCACCTACCAGCTCCTGCAGGGCTACGACTTCCTGCACCTCTATGAGACCAAGGGCTGCAAGCTCCAGATGGGTGGCAGCGACCAGTGGGGCAATATCACCACCGGCACAGAGCTCATCCGCCGTAAGCTGGGTGCCGAGAACGAGGCCTACGCCCTTACCTGTCCCCTCATCACCAAGGCCGACGGCAAGAAGTTCGGTAAGACCGAGCAGGGCAACATCTGGCTCGACCGCAACCGCACTACACCTTATGTCTTCTATCAGTTCTGGCTCAATGTGGGCGACGAGGAAGCAGAGCGCTACATCAAGATTTTCACTTCGTTGGACAAGGAGACCATCGATGCCCTCATCGAAGAGCACCGTCAGGATCCGGGTCGTCGTGTGCTGCAGAAGCGCTTGGCCGAGGAAGTCACCACGATGGTACATGGTCGTGAGGACTACGAGTTAGCCCTCGAAGCCTCCAACATCCTCTTCGGCAAGGCTACGAAAGAGAGCCTGGTGAAGCTCGACGAACAAACGCTGCTCGATGTCTTCAGCGGCGTGCCTCACTTCACCATCAGCCGCAGCCTCCTCGAAGGCGAAGGCATCAAGGCCGTGGATCTGATGGCGGTGGAGACCGAGTGTTTCCCCAGCAAGGGTGAGATGCGTAAGATGGCGCAGGGCGGCGGCGTGAGCCTCAACAAGGAGAAGCTCGCTGCCTTCGACCAGCCCGTCACCACTGCCGACCTCATCGACGGTCGCTACCTGCTTGTCCAAAAGGGCAAGAAGAACTATTATCTGTTGATTGCAGAGTAATGAAAAGGAAACCTAAAATCATATTGACAGCGATTCTGACACTCCTGTCGCTTGCTGTGCAAGCGCAGGAAAGTGTGCCAGAACGCGTCAATACGATTTTAGGTGCTATGTCCCCCTCGCAGAAGGTGAATCAGCTCACGGGCAAGACGCTCTTCGCGATGGCCGACGACGAGGTGCTGGGCATCCCCGGCTGGCTGATGTCCGACGGCCCTCATGGCGTGCATCGCGAGGGCTATACCTCTTTCCCTACCGGCATCGCGATGGCCGCACTATGGGACCGCGACCTGCTCATGCGTCTCGGCCATGCGATGGGCGAGGAGTTCTGGGCGGCCGGTCAGCATGTGGCCCTCGCACCCTGCATCGACCTCTGTCTGGACCCGCGTGGCGGACGCACCGCCGAGAGTGCCGGCGAGGACCCTTATATGAGCGGTCAAATCGGCAAATATATCGTCCGCGGCATCCAGTCGATGCCCGTCATGGCCTGCCTCAAGCACTTCGAGATCGAGGGCAAGCAAGCCTACCGCAAGACCTGCGATGAAATCATCGCCGAGCGCGACCTGATGGGCTTCTTCGGCATCAATTTCCGCACAGCCCTGCAGGGGGGTGTGCCTTTGAGTATGATGTCCAGCTACAACCTTGTCAATGGCGTGCAGGCTGCCGCCAACCGCCATCTCCTCACCGACATCGTTCGTACGCGTTGGGGCTACCCCTTCACCGTCATCTCCGACTGGGGCGGTGTCAAGGACGGCCCCGCTTCGCTCATCGGCGGCACGGATGTCTGCATGGGTTCCGTGCATTATAAGAACCAGTTGCCAACAGCTTTGGACGACGGAACAATCACGGAGGCGAACCTCGACACCGCCGTTACGCGCGTTCTCTTGACCAAGTACGCCCTGGGGTGCATGGATTGGCAGCCCGCCTGTGCCACCCCCGCTGCTTTGGTGGACAATGCTGAGCACCGCGCCCTCTGTCGCGAGGCGTCAGCCAAGGCCGTTGTCCTCCTTCGCAACGAAGGCCGTCTTTTGCCGCTCGATGCAACCGCTCGGCAGAACATCGTCGTCATCGGTCCCAACACAGAAGGCGAGAACCTCAACTGCTTCGGCAGCAGCGAGACACAGCCCTCCTACTCCGTTAGCGTGCTCGCAGGCATCCGTGCCGTAGTGCCCACAGCCGCCTATGTCCAAGGTTGTGCCATCAGCGGCGACGACACCTCCGGCTTCGCCGAGGCTGAGGCTGCTGCACGTGCTGCTGATATTGTCATCTTCGCCGGCGGCCTCGACAAGTCGCTCGAGGGCGAAAGCATCATCGGCGTACAAGTTCAGGATCGTGAGAGCACGGCCCTGCCCGCCATCCAGCAGCAGCTCATCCGCCGCCTCGCTGCCGCCAATCCCCATCTGGTCGTGGTGCTGCAGAGCGGTGGCATCGTCTCGCTGGCTGACTGCATTGCTGACATCCCCGCCCTCGTCTATTCCTTCTATAGCGGTCAGGAAGCCGGCAACGGCATCGCCGATGTCCTCTTCGGCACCGTCAACCCCGCAGGGCGCCTGCCTATGACGATGCCCGCGAGCGATGAGCAGTTGCCAGAGTGGAACGACACCTACTTCACCGATGACTGGGGCGGCGGCTACCGTTGGTTCGACCGCAAGAACCTGACGCCGCAGTACCCTTTCGGCTTCGGCCTCAGCTATACGACTTTCGCCTACAGCAACCTGCAACTGAGTGCGAGTGCCATTCCTGCTGGTAGCCCTGTCACCGTCACCGTGGATATCACCAATACTGGCGACCGCGATGGCGAGGAAGTCGCTCAGCTCTACCTCTCCAGGAAGGATGCGGATGCCTCGCTGCCTGTGAAGGAGCTGCGAGGCTTTGAGCGCATTGCCATCCCAGCGGGGCAGACGCGCACCGTCACCTTCACGCTCACGGCAGAGGATTTCTATGTCTGGAACCTTCAAACAGAAACTTATGAAGCGCCTGCGGGAAGCTACGAGGTCCGCGTTGGCGGCTCTTCCGACAATCTCCCGCTTTCGGCTTCCCTGACCCTTTCGGCAGACGAAGTCCGCCCCGATTTAGTCGTAACGCAGCTCTTCACCTCCCCCCGCTATCCTCGTGTGGGTGATGAAATCTTCTTCTACGCCTATGTGAAGAACCAAGGCAATGCTCCGGCACCGCTATGGGCGTTGAATATCGATGCGCCCGACGAGTCAAATGTTGCCCTGGGCATTAACATTGATCAGAAGCGTAGCCCCCTGACCCAGCATGAAGTCCTGCAACCCGGGCAGGGCACCTTGATCTTCTGTAATCTCGGTTCCTGGAAACCAGCAGCGGCAGGATCCTATGACATCTTGGCAACCCTCGTTCAACTCGATGGGACACAGGAGTGGAATGCCGATAACGATTCTGCCTCGTTCCCCATTCATGTCTATGCAGAAGGAGAGAACTTTGTCGATGGAATCGGAGTTCTCGCCCCTGAACCCACTCATGATGATGGGGCGCTGGCTGGTACGGTGTATGACTTAAGTGGACGTAGGATCGCAAAGAGCCAATGGTTGAATGGTTCATTGCGCAAGGGCGTCTATGTCATTCAGGGGCGCAAAGTGCTGCGATAAAAGCATTTTCGCCAACCTTCATCATTTCTGGCTTAAGTGTTTGATTGTTATAAGTTTGTTTTCAGATAATTCTTTGGAATCAAGTGTCTTAGACCAGAAATGATGAAGGTTGGCGGAACTCCCTTTCTTTTATCGCAGCGCTTCCTGGGTGGACAAAAAAGTGGGGCGAGGTGAAAATATTTGGGGTTTTGTGCGGTGTGATTGGAAAATATTGTTTACCTTTGCCGCGCTTTTGGCAACAAAGGCCTTGGGATTGGGATATGGTGTAATGGTAACACAACAGGTTTTGGTTCTGTTTTTCCTGGTTCGAATCCGGGTATCCCAACAGTGAAAGTTGATAGTCGATAGTTGAGAGTTGATAGTAGAAAGGAATTCTTGAGAAGACTTCGTCTCTTTCTTTTCGTATTCTTGGGGACTTGTGCCAGTGTGCACGCCCAGTATGATGCTGCGTTCAATCACTATTGGGCGCTGCAATCGTTTTATAATCCGGCTGCATCAGGCCTGAAAGGACAGATTGATGTGCAGGGAGGATACGCCATGCAGATGTTGGGCTACGAGCACGCTCCTGCGACGATGATCATCACTGCCGACCTGCCTCTGTGGTTTCTCGGTCCGGCTCACGGTGTAGGTGCGGGTTTCGTGAACGATAAGATAGGTCTGTTCACGCATAAGAAATTCTATATTCAATATGCATATCACCAAAAACTGTGGGGAGGCCGCCTGAGTGCGGGCGTTCGTGCAGCGTTGTTGGCGGAGTCGTTCGACGGCTCTGGGGTGGATGTTGAAGAGACGGGTGACCAGGCCTTCCCGACGGCTGAAGCCAACGGTACTGCGTTCGATCTCGATGCGGGTATCCGCTACGACGGGCGCCGGTGGTATGCGGGCTTCTCGGTGATGCACACACTGGCCCCAATGGTGTCGCTGGGTGACACGAAAGTGAATGAATATGAAGTGCCTCAAGTGTTTTATTTGACAGGTGGATACAATATTCCATTCAGAAATCCGTTATTCTCTATGCAGACGTCGGCCATCGTGCGCACCGACTTGACCGCCTGGCGAGGCGATATCACGGCACGATTGCATTACCACGGTCCTAAGGGAAAGTTCTATGCGGGTGTGGGTTACAGCCCCACCATTTCGGCCTCGGTGTTCATTGGCGGCGACCTGCACGGTATCCAGTTGGGCTACTGCTACGAGATCTACACCGGCGGCGTCGGCGCCCTCCAGGGAACGCACGAGATCAGCCTCGGCTACACCACGAACCTGGACCTGTTCAAGAAAGGCAAGAACAAGCACCAAAGCGTGAGGATCCTGTAGAGGACCCATCCCCGAAGCAAAGAGTAAGAATCAATCATTGAATAGATAATCCATCATGTATATGACAGAAAAAGATAAGCTTCAAGCAAAAGTAACTGCTCCCTCTCTCCTAAGGAGGGCAGGGGGCGGGTCTGCTCTTATTATTCTTTTCTTAATTATTTCGTGTGGCTTAACCTCTTGCGCCGGCGCCAAGTCGAATGCAATGGCGACGGGCGGCGAGATCACGGGTGTTCGCGGAACCACCTTTGGCGAGGCTGCGCCATTTGGCATGGTCGCTGTCCCGAAAGGCTCGCTGCGCGTGGGTATTGAAGAGGGCGACACGCTGTGGGGCGCTGGTTTCCCCGTGCGCGACATCAGCGTGGACGGCTTCTGGATGGACCAGACCGAGGTCAGCAACGCCAAGTATCGCCAGTTCGTGATGTGGGTGCGCGACAGCATCATTCGCGAACGTCTGGCTGACCCCGCCTATGGTGGCGACGAGACCTTCAAGATCGAAGAGGACAAGGAGGGCAACCCCATCACGCCTCACCTGAACTGGAACAAGAGCATCCCCTGGCGAAAGGCCAACGAGGATGAGCAGCGCGCGATAGAAAGCGTATATGTCACCCATCCTTTCGACGGCACCAAGATGTTGGATGCCAGCCAGATGAACTACCGCTATGAAATCTACGACTATGCTGCAGCGGCGCTGCGCAAGCATCGTCTGAAGAACGAGCGCGACAATGGTATTGGCGTGTCCTCTCTGGAGAAGCGCGACCTGAACACCGACCACGACTACTCGGACGCCGACGTGATGATCTCGAAGGATACTGCTTATGTCGATGATGACGGCCATGTCGTACGTCAGACCATTACACGTCCGCTTTCTGGGCCGTGGGACTTTGTCAACACGTACATCGTGAATATCTATCCGGACACCACGTGCTGGGTGAACGACTTCAAGAATGCAGAGAACGAGCGCTATATGCGTCTCTATTTCTCGAACCCCGCTTATGACGACTACCCCGTGGTGGGTGTGTCTTGGGAGCAGGCTCAGGCATTTTGCCGCTGGCGTACGGCTTATCTGCTGAAAGGACTCGGCAACAACGGACGCGAGATTCAGGAATACCGTCTGCCCACGGAGATAGAGTGGGAGTATGCTGCTCGCGGCAAGGACGGCAATCCCTTCCCCTGGGAAGCGAAGGACGTGAAGAGCGACAAGGGTTGCTTCTACGCCAACTTCAAGCCTGATCGCGGCAACTACACCAAGGACGGAAGCCTGATCACCTCTAAGTGTGGCATCTTCTCGGCCAACAGCAACGGCCTGTATGACATGGCCGGTAACGTGGCAGAGTGGACATCGACCGTCTTCACCGAGGCGGGTGTGGAGTCCATGTCTGATATGAACCCCGAACTGCGCTACAACGCAGCCAAGGAAGATCCCTATCGCCTGAAGAAAAAGAGCGTACGCGGCGGCTCCTGGAAAGACCCCGAGAGCCTCATCCGCTCCGCATGGCGCTCCTATGAATACCAAAACCAACCCCGTTGCTACATCGGTTTCCGCTGCGTGCGCAGTATGGTGAAGGATGCCAGCGGCGTGAAAAATAAAGGAAAGAAGTAATTCTCGTTTAGGCGTTTAGCGTTTAGGCGCAGACAAAAAACGAAGAATCAAAATACACCATAATAATTAAACGTTAAACGATAAACGTTAAACGATATTAGAAGATGTCAAAGTTCTCGCTTATAGCCCGCTTGCAGCACTGGATGGATTCAGTGCCGGGCCAGACATTCATGAACTACGCCTACAGCTGGGGTGCTGCCGTCGTCATTCTCGGTACACTCTTCAAGCTGACGCATATCCCCGGTGCCAACCTGATGCTGTTCATCGGTATGGGCACGGAGGTGTTCGTGTTCTTCGTATCCGGTTTCGACCGTCCGTTCAACTCTCAGAACACCGACCTGGCCGATGAGTTTATCGACCTGGAGGATCTCGAGGCGATGAAGGAAGCCGCACATGCCGTAGCCGAGGCAGGCCCGGTGGCCAATGCCGGCGGTGGCAGTGGCGCTGTCATCATCGGTGGCGGTGCACCTGCGGGTGGCACAGTGGTCATCGGCGGTGGCACCCCCGCGAGTGGCGCTGTCGCAGAAGGTGGCACAACAGTGGTTGGTGGCGGTGGCGTCATCGGTGGTGGTGCCGGCATCTCTGAAGAAGCCGCAGCGAATCTCGCCGCAGCTGCTCAGGCCGCAGCTGGAGCCGCAGCCCTTGGCCAGGAGGCTCAGGGTCTGCTCACCAATGCCCAGGCTGCCAATGCTCCCGAAGTGGAGGATGCCATCGAGGCCTACGTGGATCAGCTGCAACAGCTCACCGATGTGCTCGTTAAGGTTCGTGAGCAGGCTGGTCGCATGACGCAGGACAGCGAGGAGATGATCAACCTCAACCGCACGCTCACCGGTATCAACACCATCTACGAGATGCAGCTTAAGAGCGTCAGTCAGCAGGTCGGCACCATCGACCAGATCAACGACCAGACACGCAAGATGGCCAAGCAGATCGAAGAGCTCAACGGTGTCTATGCCCGCATGATTGAGGCCCTCACCGTGAATATGCCGAAGGGCGCAGCACCACAAGTGTAAGGGCCCGCCTCGCTCGCGAAGTTTGAAGTTTAAGGTCTAAAGTTGAATGTAAACACCTTGGACGGAAGACATCGCAGAATGCAGAGCACCCCTCATTAAACATTAAACTTTAAACATTAAACTGCGGCTTGCCGCACAAAATATGCCAGTTAAGAAAAGACCCATATCACCGCGTCAGAAGATGATTAACCTGATGTACGTCGTCCTCATGGCGATGCTCGCGCTGAACGTGTCGAGCGACGTACTCAATGGCTTCTCGCTGGTGGATAAGAGCCTGCAGACGACGACCAGCAACGCCACGCAGGTGAACCAGGGCATCTATGACGACTTCGAGGAGCAGATGAAAGCCAACCCGAAGAAGGTGAAGGAGTGGTACGACAAGGCACAGCAGGTGCGCAAGATGTCCGACTCGCTCTTCAACTTCGCCGAGGAACTGAAAGAGCTCATCGTCTATGAGAGCGATGGCAAGGAAGGTGATGTCCGCAATATCAAGAATCGCGAGGATCTGGAGGCTGCCACCAGCGTCATGCTGGCTCCCGGCACAGGTCGCGGTGAAGCCCTCTACAACGGCATCAACCGCTACCGTGAACAGATCATCAAGATGGTGACGGACTCCGCACAGCGTCGTATCATCGCCAGCAACCTGAACACCGAAGTGCCGCAGAACGTGCGCACACTTGGCAAGAACTGGCAGGAATATATGTTCGAGTCGATGCCCACAGCCGCCGCCGTCACGCTGCTCACAAAACTGCAGAGCGATGTGCGCTATGCTGAGGGCGAAGTGCTCCACGGCCTGGCTGCCAACATCGGCGTGAAGGATATCCGCGTGAACGAACTGAACGCTTACGTCATCCCCAACGCACAGACCATCGTGCAGGGTGGCCGCTTCTCGGCACAGATCCTGATGGCAGCCGTCGATACGACCAATCGCCCCACCATCTACATAGGTGGTCGCAAGATTGAGAGCGATCGCGGCATCTACGAGACCATTTGCAACTCGACGGGTGACTTCACCCTCGTGGGATATATCGAGATGATGAATGCGCAGGGCGAGTTGGTGCGCCGCGACTTCGAACAGAAGTACAGCGTCGTGGCACCTAGTGCAACTGTCTCAGCCGACTTGATGAACGTGCTCTATGCCGGCTACGACAACCCGATGAGCGTCAGCGTGCCGGGTGTGCCGGGCAACAGACTGCAGGTGAGCATGTCAGGAGGTGGTCTCACGCCTAAGGGCGATGGCAAGTACATCGCACGTCCCACCGCCGTGGGCACCGATGCTGTCATCACCGTGGCCGCACAAACCGAAGGCCGCCTGCAGGAAATGGGTAAGTTCACCTTCCGCGTGCGCAAACTGCCCGATCCTACTGCCTTCATCGCTTATCCCGACGGACAGGGTGGCGAGAACCGCTTCAAGGGCGGCAAGCTGGCTAAACAGGTGCTCATGAACGCCAATGCCCTCGGTGCCGCCGTGGATGACGGCCTGCTGAACATTCCGTTCCGTGTGCAGGGCTTCGAGACGGTGTTCTATGACAACATGGGTAACGCGATTCCCGAGGTCAGCAACTCCGCTGAGTTCACAGTCCGCCAGAAGAACATGTTCCGCAGCCTGGCGCGTGGAAAGCGTTTCTTCATCACACGCATCAAAGCCGTAGGACCTGATGGCGTAGAGCGCACACTCGACGGCGCCATGGATGTAACGGTGAACTGATATTGAAATATTGAGAATTTGAAACATTGAAAGTTTCTTCAAATAGATTATGAAAAGATACTTGATTATAGGGTTAGCGGTGTGCTTGGGAGCCATGGCCGTTCAGGCACAGCCCAAGAAGAGCCGTGTGGCGGCTACCGCCACCACGACAAAGAAATCGTCGTCGAAACCTGCCAGCGACCGTGCCGCCCTAATGTTCCCCACCTCCGATGCAATGCCAGAGGATGTGGTGTGGCGTCGCGATATCTACCGCCAGCTGGATCTGATGAAGGATGCTAACGCACCCCTTTACTACCCCGTGGAACCGCGTGGCAAGGATCAGAACCTGTTCACCTACCTCTTCCGCCTCTTCGTGTCGGGACGCATCCCGGCCTACCAGTACAAGCTCGATGGCAATGAGAGTTTCGAGGCCAAGGACAGGGCCGACGCACGTGAACTGCTGGAGCGCTACTCCATCTATTACGAAGAGAAGGAAGGCAAGGTCAGCGTGCCGGAGAGCGACATCCCGTCTGCCGAGGTGACGCGCTATTATATCAAGGAGTCCAGCTACTTTGACCAGCGCTCCGCCACCTACAAGACACGTGTTACAGCTCTCTGCCCCGTGCTCATGCGTGGCGCCGATGATTTCGGCACCGAGGCCACACCCTATCCGCTGTTCTGGATCAACTACGACGACGTGGCCGCTTACCTCTCGCGGATGCCGCTGATGGCTTCGAACCTGAACAATGTCACGAACATGACGGTCGATGACTACTTCACCATGAACCGCTACGAGGGTAAGATCTATAAGACCAATAACCTGCAGGGTCGTGTGCTGGCGAACTATTGCAAGACGGACAGCGCGATGACCAAGGAGCAGAAACGTATAGAGCAGGAGTTGGAAGATTTCGAAAAACATATCTGGCATCAGCCTGTGCCGAAGGACAGTCTCGATAGTATTGCCGTGAACCAGGATGCCGGAAAGAAAACCACGAAGACCAAGGCCAAGACAGCTAAGAAAGAGAAAACATCCTCGCGACGGAGTTCCTCCTCCTCGGCGGCTAAGCCCAAGAGCGGCGGCTCCTCGGCACCACGCGTATCTGCCCGCCGGCAACGGCGATAGCCCCCTTGTCACATGAGACGATTCCTCTCCATCATACTGATTGCATTGAGCGCAGCCACGAGTGCTTGCGCTCAGTTGCGTTACGGTATAGACCTGGGGTTGGACATCTCGCGCCTGAACTTTTCAAAGGCGGTCGTTGACTCGGAGAATCGTTTGGGCTTCTTCATCGGTCCCAAGATTCACGCTAAGATACCCAAGCTGGGGTTGGGCGCAGACGTCGCCTTGCGCTATGCCCAGAAGTATGGCGCCGTTGAAGTCTATAACACGAACGAGGCAGAGGTCTATGAGAAGGATAAGATGCACCTCATAGAAGTACCGTTGCATGTACGTTGGGATATCAACTGGCTCAAATCCCTGGGTATCTTCATTGCTACAGGACCACAGTGGGATTGGTACATAGGCCCGTCAACATGGGAGAGCACCGATCAGTTCAAAGCCACTTTCAAGCACCACACACTGAGTTGGGGCGTTGGCGCAGGTATCGTCTTGTTTAAGCGACTGCACCTGAGCGCCATGTATAATTTCCCCCTCACAGACCAGGGCTCTTTCTTCACGCGTGTTTATAACACGGTATCCAAGCAGGTCGAGGATGCCGAATTAGATATGACGAGCCGCTCCTGGCAAATCAGTCTCTCCTTCTACTTCAAGAAATGAGTTTTGCTGATGTCATCCTGCCTGTCCCCTTGCCGGGACTGTTCACCTATGCTGTCCCTCCAGCGATGGAGTCAACGGCGCAGGTGGGATGTCGTGTGCAAGTACCTTTCGGCACACGGCAATCAACGGTTGGCGTGATTGTGCGTCGTCATCAGACGCCTGTCAGCGACCCCAAGGTGGTGGTGAAGGACATCATGGACGTGGTGGATGCGGCGCCTGTTGTCTTGCCTGCTCAGCTGGCGCTGTGGCAGTGGATATCGGATTACTATCTCTGTTCCGTCGGCGAGGTCTTCAAGGCTGCGCTGCCAGGAAAACTGAAGAAAAGGGGTAAACTCATGGTGTCGGAACGCCAGTTGGCGTACGACACCATGAGTTTACCCCTTCTCTCCCCGGCCCAATCCAACGCCCTTGCGGCCATCCATGAGCAGTGGCAGCAGCATCCTGTGTGCCTCCTGCATGGGGTGACATCCAGCGGCAAGACAGAGATTTACACCCACCTGATTGCAGAAGCCATCGGGCGGGGCGAACAGGTCCTGTATCTCCTGCCGGAGATTGTCCTCACGGGCCAGCTCACCGAGCGCTTGCGCGCCGTCTTTGGCGACCGCTTAGGTGTCTATCACAGTAAGTTCAGCGACAAGGAGCGGGCCGAGGTGTGGCTCCGCCAGCTTTCCGATGCCCCCTATGACCTCATCGTAGGGGTGCGGTCCTCTATTTTCCTCCCATTTCATCGGCTCGGATTGGTCATCGTCGATGAAGAACACGAGGTGAACTTCAAGCAGCAGGACCCCGCTCCGCGCTACAATGCTCGCAATGTGGCCGTCCTCATGGCGGCTCGCTCAGGTGCGCGAACACTCCTGGGCACTGCCACCCCCTCTTTTGAGAGTTTCTACAATGCCCGCACGGGCAAGTATGGCCTCGTAGAGCTCACTGAGCGCTATGGGCAAGTGCAGTTGCCCGATGTGGAAGTCATCGATGTGAAGGAGCTGCGTCGCAAGCGCTTGATGCAGGGGCCCTTCTCGCCGCAGCTCCTGGAGGGGATGCGGGCAGCCCTGGAGGCCGGCGAACAGATCATCCTGTTCCAGAACCGCCGTGGCTATGCCCCACAGGTGCAATGCCACGTCTGTGGCTGGGTGCCCCGTTGTCCGCACTGCGATGTGCCACTGACCTTGCACAAGCGTACCGGAATGTTGACGTGCCATTACTGCGGCTTCACAACACCTGTTCCTGAGCAGTGTCCGGCCTGCGAGACTCCCGACCTGCGCGGTCACGGCTATGGCACCGAGCGCATCGAGGACGATTTGCAGCGCCTCTTCCCGCAGGCCCGCATCGCACGCATGGACCTCGACACCACCCGTACGCGCACAGCCTATGAACAGATATTAGACGATTTCGCACATGCGCGCACCGACATCCTGGTGGGAACACAGATGGTCACCAAAGGGCTGGACTTCGAGCGTGTCAGCATTGTAGGCATCCTTTCAGCCGAGACGATGCTCAACCAACCCGACTTCCGGGCTTACGAACGCGCCTACCAGATGATGGCGCAGGTGGCGGGGCGTGCAGGCCGGCGACGCCAGCGTGGCAGGGTCTTGCTTCAGACACTGAGTGCCGACCTCACCCTCATCCGGCAGCTGATGACAAACGACTACGGACAATTTTATCATGAGCAGATGCTGGAGCGGAGGGAGTTCTCTTACCCTCCCTTTACCCGTTTGGTGATGATGTATATGAAGCACCGCAGTGCCGACACCATCGATACCCTCTCTCGCGATGCCGCCCAGCGCTTACGCGTTGTCTTTGGCTCCCGTGTGCTGGGGCCGGACGAGCCACCCCTGGCGCGCATCAATGGCCTCTTCATCCGTCGTATCGTCATCAAGATGGAACCCTCGCTCTCCTTCTCCCAAGCGCGCCAGTTCCTCTTGCAGACCCGCGGCGACCTCCTCTCCGAACACTTCTACAGCTCCGCCCACATCTACTTCGATGTCGATCCGCTGTGATCGCCACGACCGCCCCAACGACCAGATGCTCGCCCGTTATCTTCTGGGTCATCATGGCGAGAATTTAGCCATGAGTCCTTTAAAAACACATGAAGTTTTGGGCGATACAAGGAAATGGAGTAACTTTGCGCCCATGAGACGAAAACATACCATCATCGTTGTGCTTGTAGCCGTGGCAGCGGCCATCGCGCTGGTGGCGGGTGGGGTGTGGGGCTACCGGCATGATAGGGCTATGCACGGCGCGCTGATGGAGTTGCAGGCCCGGAATCAGGTTGACAGTGTGTTCACGAGTGACAGTGCGGCGCTGGCGCTGGTCAGCTACTATGACCATTTCTGGCACCGCGCCAATGACCGGATGCTGGCCTACTATCTCCTCGGTCGCGCCCATGCCGACATGGGTGAGGCGCCGCAGGCCATTGAGGACTACCAGACAGCTGTTGAATGTGCCGATACGACAGACAAAAACTGCGATCTTTATGTTCTCAGTGCTGTGTATGGACAGATGGCAATGATATTTGATGAGCAGAACCTACCTGAGGATGAACTATCAGCACTAAGACATTATAGTCACTATTGTTTGTTGAACGGTGATACGATAGCAGCCATTCATGGGTATCTTGGATTAGAACGTCCATATTACCTTCTTAATGACACCAATGCTATTATTCAAAATGCAGATAGTGTTAGAAAACTACTTCTTTTTTATGGACATCATGACGATGCTGCGAAGGCTTTGTTAATGCCCGCGTATTATTTCGCCGCCAAAGGGGAACATTATGATGCAAAGGAAGCGATTACAATCATCAAAGAGGAATCTGGATTGTTCAATGACTGCGGATTTCTTATGCCTGGCAATGAGATGTTCTACTACACCCTCGGCCTCTATCACGAGGGCGTAGGCCAATTAGATTCAGCCGAATACTACTACCGTCAGCTCCTTCCTGCCAGAGAGTATGAAGCAGCCTACAAGGGTCTATTATCTGTCTATATCAAACGCGGTATCCCCGACTCCATCGCCAAGTTCGCCCCGCTCTATGCCGATGCAAATGATGCATCTCATGACACCCTGCGTACAGCTGAGGTTCACAAGACTGCATCTCTTTATAATTATAATCGTCACTTGCGGCAGGTACGGGTGAGCGAGCAAAAAGCTAACAGACGCAAGACATTTATATTCCTTCTGTTGATGGCTATCGCCGGTCTATGCGTTTTGGTTGGAATCATCATAAAGAGCAAACGTAAGAAGGAACAAGAATTGTCTTTAATCATTGGGCATATTCAAGACGACTTGCGAAATGCTGCAGATAAGTATTCCAAGACTAAAGAGGAGCTACATTTGGCTGAGTCACAGCTACAAGATTATGTCACGGCCAAACAAGGTGAAATCAAAGAATTGTACGAGCAAAAGCAACAATTGTCGCTACTGTATGAAAGCCTGAAAGCGAAGGATAAAAGAGCCTTATACTATTCCTGCCGAGCAGTCGTCAGAATTAGATCATTGGCTCACACCAGGAAGACTGTTATGTCAGAAGACGACTGGCAAGAACTAAAGTCCCAGTTCCAAGCATCCTTCCCGCATTTCTGTCACATGATAGGACAACGCGGAGTTGAGGTAACAGATAATGAATGGAAGGTTTGTATCCTTCTGGATCTCGGTCTCACCACTGATGATATCGCAGCACTCATGCAACAGTCTGCACAGAGGATTTCCAATATAAAAGCCCAGACGAACCACCTGCTATTCGATGAACGTGGCGGCTCAGGATTATCACAGAACCTACGTTTTGCTATTCATCCAGAAGAAAAACATACCTCTTAACATCTTGATTAACAAAGTTCATGGCCAAACCTGTGTAAAATTACACACCCATTATCTTTGACGCAGATAAACATAAGAGTTACCTTTGCAGCGATTTTCAAACCCTAAAGGTAACATATTATGTTCAAAAAACTTCTAACCCTTCTCTGCATCCTCACGATGCCCGCGTTCATGAACGCAGTCAACGCTCCAGGCGGCCCAATTCCTTTTCAAGCAGGGCGTATCAATCCAACCCATCCGCTCCCTAAGCCTCACAAATCCCCCGTTCTCGCGCCTACCGTATATATAGACGGTAACGTGCTGACGTTCGAGACGCCGTGTGACGGCTGTCTGTTGCAGTTGGTTGACGAGAATGATGATGTGGTCTATACCACCATCATCCCTGCTGGAACCACCACACTCGCCCTCCCCTCTGACCTCGAAGGTACGTTCGAGCTACAGATTATCGACGGCGAATGGATGTTCTACTCAGACATCGAACTCTAAACATCTGATTCTTCCCATTCCATCGGCACTTGAATGCCGATGGAATGGGAAAAGAATTTGAATACTTACTACTCTTATATGTAAATCGTAGAATGATGACAGGATATGCCTTTGAAATCGTACGGGCGTCATATCTACTCAATATAGTTGATCTCTAATTTTAC
>CAJOCU010000009.1 GCA_905233765.1 uncultured Bacteroidaceae bacterium
TCGCGGACGTGTGATGACCTATGGGCTCATCGCCACATTGGCGGGATGGCCGAGTCACGCACGGCTGGTGGGGCGGACATTGCGCTACACGCCTGGCGCTGAGCGTCTGCCCTGTCATCGCGTGGTCAACGCCGCAGGTCGCACAGCGCCCGGTTGGTTAGAGCACCGCACGCTATTGGAGAAGGAGGGCGTCCACTTCAAACCCAACGGCCATGTGGACATGAACCGCCACCTGTGGGAGCCAGGCTACAAGTAGTATGTAACTTTTTTTGTTATGGTACGTCACCTTTTGCGTTCTTGAACTGTTATATAAGTGAATCGGTTCAAGAAAGAAACAAAAGTTTAACCCTATAATAAAAACAAGATTATGAATTTGAATCTCCTACCGGAAATGATCGTTAAGATCTTTTTTCTCATTGGTGTCGTTGCACTCCCCATCATCATCGTATGGCTGAATAACCGCAAGAAAATCAACGAGACGAATCAACGCACGCAAATCGTGCTGGCCGCCATCGAGAAGAACGCCGAGACGGACGTTGAGGACTTACTCAAGAAGATGGCTCCGCAAAAAACACTGCTGAAAGAAAAACTGCTCACGAAACTGCTGTGGGGTGGCATCCTCACCCTGTTGGGCCTCGCATTAACAATCTTTGGTTGCTATCTTATTGCAGGCAGGGGTAATAATAACAATCCGTTTACCCTCTTCGGAGCACTTCTTTTGCCTGTCGGCATCGCTTTCCTAATCAACTATTATGTCGGCAAGAAGGTTTTGGCCAAAGAGATAGAGGCAGAAGAAAAGAAAATGGCCACACAGGCATAAGCCGTGACACGCGTAGTATTCATAACGCAAGTGGAGCGTGAGCAGGAGGCTTTGAGAGGCTTCCTGCTCGCCCTCTGCTGCGGCAACAAGAGTGATGCAGATGACCTGGCGCAGGACACGCTGGTGAAGGCCTATCTCTCGTCGGCGGGCTATCATGACATGGGACGCTTCCGCTCGTGGCTCTTCAAGATTGCCCACAACACGTTCCTCAACCATAAGGCGAGTATGCGCACTACGGAAAGCATTGATGAGGCACGAACGCTTGTCAGCAACGCTGCTGCCGACGCGCCTTTCGAGCATCAGGATCTCTATCTCGCCCTTCGCACCCTTCCTCCTAAGGAACGTTCCGCTATCACACTATTCTACCTTAGCGGATATAATATCAAAGAGATTGCCTCCATCACGGAAACCTCGGAGGATGCTGTCAAGAAACAGCTCTCACGGGGACGCGACAAACTAAAAGAAAAACTACGATTATGACAAAAGATAAAGCCCTTGAGGAACTCTTCCTCGCACAGGCGCCACATTTCGAAGACAGTGCCGACTTCATGGCCAGCCTCACCAAGCGTCTGGATGCTGTGGAATATATCAAGCAGCATCAGGAAGCCACCATCCGCCGCTATAAGATGGCTACGGTCGCAGCATTTGTCGTGGGTATCATCAGCGGTGCTATCGCCATCGCTTTTGTGCTTTCGATGCCTGCCGATGTTCCCCTCTTCACCTTTGAGGTGCACAGCGATATCCTGCTGTGGCTACTAGCAAATTCTCGCTTCATCACTACAGCTGTCCTCGCCCTGTTGATGAGTCTCGGTCTCGCCAGCATCATCGCCAACGTTCAGGACATCATGTTGATGAGGGAAAAGCAAATGATCTACAATTAGGCCATTATCATCCATTAGTTTGCGTGATGTGCCTCCGTGCGGTGTGCGGACTGTTTATGTTAAGAAATATTTAAATTGTGGGGATTGACGCATTTCAAGGACTTATCGCGTGGGTGTAAAAGAATAATGTGTATCTTTGTGGCGAATTGTAATGAGGTTCACCCAGACGGCACCATCCTTGCCCGTGGGTTGCGTGGAGAAAGGATTGAGAAAAAGCTCGAAGATATCTTCAAAGAATAATTCTTAATATTTACTTTTGCGTCAAGACGGACTAAAGCGTAAACTTTTTTGAACGGTTTCCGTTTTGCGGTGTATAGCATTATGAGAGCGCCTCATCAATGTTATATATTAAAGGTATAAACACAATGAAGAAGACAATCGTCATCATGCTGGCACTGGTGTGCAACCTGACCGCCAGAGCGCAGCAAACGGAAACCATAGAATCCTTTGTAGCCAACAGCCACGAGCCGGAATGGTATGCGGCTCAGGCTGAGGCTTGGCAAAAGAAAGTGGATGAGAACCCGCAGGACCAATGGGCTTGGAGGAACCTGTTCCGAGCCACCTGTTACCACGACCAGTTTACTGGCGGATGGGGAGAGAATCAAGATGAATCGAAGACGGCCGATGTCATCCGCAAGATGGAGGCTGCGCTGCCCGACAGCTATGTGCTGAATCTCTGCAAGGGCCGCTTCTGCCTGACTACCGACGAGGCTGCCAAACGGGGAGACAACATCCTTCGAGCCATAGAACTGATGCCGGAGAACATCTGCCCTGAAGACCTCGAATATCTGGCAGTCCGTTTGTGGATTAACGACCCTGAGAACCCACGCGTCAAGGAACTGTACACTAGGTCGTACCAAAACAGGTATTTCCCAGCCCGCATCATGCACTTCAACCACAACATGCTTCAGTGTATGCAGCCGAATGCTCTATACTTTTCCAACGGCGACCTCGACACAGAACCTATGAAGATGTTGCAGGAAGCGCTGGGCGAGCGCACGGACGTCATCATCATCAATGTTTCGTTTCTGCACGCAACACCTTTCATGAACGCAATATATAAGAGATTGAACATCCAGCCTCTGGCCCTGAACGTGAAGGACTATGGGGACAAATATGGCGAGGAGTGGCTCCAGCACTACGAGGCCGACATCATTATGTATCTGATCAATGAGAGCAAGCGGCCGGCCTATTTCTCGCCCACGAACCCGAAAGTATCTATCTTGGACAAGGACAGTATTTACAACGAAGGCCTTGTGCTGAAATACAGTCCTAAGCCCTACAACAACTTCGACGTGGCGATGCACAATGTGAAGGAGGTTTACGATCTGGAATACTTGGCCGAGCCAGACCTCGTATATGACTCGTGGGAGACAAGCTCGAAGCTTGACATGAACCATGTGACGCTTTTGGCGAACCTTGTAGGTAAGTTCCGCAAAAAAGGTGATGAGGCTCAGGCTAAACGTCTTTACAATATCTTGAGCAAGTGTGTGGAGCGATGCGCGCCCCTGCAGAGTGACTCTTATTCCCAAGAGTATCCTTTGGAGGACAGGAAAGCTTATTACGAGAATCTGTTGAAGGAACAACTCCAATGATCATCTCCCATTTGTTCAAACCCCTCTCTGCGCTCACGGACGACGAGTTGATGCAGCGGGTGAGCGTCAAGGACGATGATAGGGCTTACGGCGAGCTCTACCATCGTCATGCTCGCAGGCTTATGGGTTTCTTCTTCAGGCAGACGGGTGGCGATGAGGCTTTGGCGGCCGACCTGACACAAGACACCTTTATGAGGGTATGGACGGCTCGCAACAGATTCTCTGGCTCCAGCTTCCGCACATGGCTCCTCACAATTAGTTATAACCTCGTTAAAAACCACTATCGGCACAGCGAACACGAGAAGGAGTACGAGTCGTTTACCCTGCGAACTCAGGAAGAGGCTAGCGACAGTAATGTTATAGAACAGCTCGACCAACAGGCATTTGACCAGGCCCTTAGCTTGTTGTTGGAGAAGATGCCGCGAGAGAGCCGACTGCTCTTCTCGCTCCGATTCGAAGAAGAACTGACCGTTCCGCAAATAGCCGTCGTCATGGCATTGCCAGAAGGCACCGTGAAGTCACGACTCCATATGTTGACACATTCCTTAAAACAAAAACTCAATCATCATGACACCGTTCGAAGATAAACTCCAGGCGTCGGCCCAGCGCCTTGCTCAACAGGGAAATAAGAACCTGCACGTCCCACAAAACCCAATGCGACAGAAACGCACCTATTGGGGATGGGTGGCCACGCCCGCTGCTGCCGTGGTAGGTCTCATTTTGGGAATGTCCCTGCATCTTTTCACGGGCAACACGTCCAGCGATTCTCTTGTCCAATCTACAGACACCATCCGCATCTTCCAGCCTGTGCACGATACGCTCTACCTGACGCAGGTCGTGGAGAAGGAAAGGGTTGTAAAAAAGTATATTCCTACGCCTGAAGTCGCAAAGGTCGTCACGAAGGAGTCTGCCACTCAGCCGGAAGAGTGCACCTCCATCCAGTGCGACGGCATCAACTACGCCATCCTCGCTTCAAACTAAGTGAATCCGTTGACAAACCCCGTGCGGTGTGCGATGTTTTTGTGTTAAGAAATATTTAATTTGAGGGGAGGAGAAGGTGTGTTTGTGGAAGTTTGTGTAGTTTTGTGCACGAAAACGCGAACATGATAAAAAGAATATAGAAGTGAAGAGATTTGCATTTGTCGCTGCCGCGCTGCTCACGATGGGTATGGCGCTGGCACAGGAGCCTTCGACAGGCTCAGACGCCGAGATGGCTACGTTCCGCACATGGGCACAGACACCGCCGATGGGGTGGAACTCTTGGGACTGCTACTATTCGAGCGTCACGGAGAAAGAGGTGATGCAGAATGCACAGTATCTCGTAGATAACGACCTGGTGAAATACGGCTGGGAATATGTTGTCGTAGATATCCGGTGGTACTGCAACCATCCGTCGCTGGGTGGCGGCAACTACAACCAGAATGGGACGCAGGACTATGTGCTCGATGAGTACGGGCGCTACCTACCCTCCCCCACCCGCTTCCCGTCGTGTATGGTCGAGGGCAAGAATGAGGGTTTCAAGGCGTTGGCCCAGAAGATTCATGACATGGGACTGAAGTTCGGCATCCATATCATGCGTGGCGTGCCGAAGAGCGTCGTGGGCAGCAGCTATAAGCTGAAAGGCAGCGAAGGTACGGCCTGGAGTCAGGTGTATAACGGCACTACCTCGCCCTGCACATGGCTGAAGGACAACCTGCTGGTGCGCAACAATGAGGCAGGGCAGCTGTACTATAATAGCATCATGGACCTCTATGCCGAATGGGGCGTGGACTTCCTGAAGGTGGACGACCTCTCGCGACCGTTCTACACCGACGAGATCCACATGATCCGCAAGGCCATCGACCAGACGGGGCGCCCGATGGTGCTTTCTCTGAGTCCCGGCAAGACGCAGTACCAGTACGCTGAGGAGTGTCTGGAGAATGCCAATATGTGGCGAATGATGGACGACCTGTGGGACAACTGGAGCGCGGTGGATGCGGTGTTCAACGAGGTACATGCCTGGGAGACGGTGACGCGCCCGGGTAACTATGCCGACTGCGATATGCTGCCGCTGGGACAGATTGCGATGACCATCGGCGACGCGGGCTACACCTCGGCACAGAGCGGGCGCTGGACAAACCTGACGCAGAACGAGCAGCTGACGATGATGACGCTCTGGGGTATCTGCCACTCGCCCCTGTTCTTTGGCGGTGAGATGACGAAGAACGACGCCTTCACGCTCTCGCTCCTGAACAACGAGGAGTACCATCGGATGCACAAGTACGGCTTGAACGCTCACCAGGTGATGAACGACGAGGACAACGGACGCGTGGCATGGACGAGTGAAGACCCCGCCACGGGCAACCGCTACCTGGCGCTCTTCCAGCGCGACAACACACGCTGGATCGTGGGCAACAAGGCGCTCTATAAGTCGGAGACGGTGGCCTACACCACCGACGGCCATGCCGTGGATGTGGACATCGAATGGCCCGAAGGCTCGAAGACGCTGGTGCTGGTGGTGGATGACGGCGGCGATAACTACAACTACGACCACGGCGACTGGATCAACCCCACGCTGGTGCTGCGCAACGGCACGGAGGTGGCGCTGACGGGCACTTACAAGACCCGCGCCTATACCGCTTCTTATTTCAACCGCGTGTATGAGAACAAGAATGTGGATAACGGGGGCAAGATGAAGGTGATGGGCGTGAGCTACGACCACGGCTTCTCCACGGATGCCAATGCAGCCATCTTCTTCACGATTCCAGAGAATATGGACGTGGTGCGCTTCAAGGCGATGGCCGCTGCCGACGACAGCGGCATCAACCAGACGGGAGCGACGACCTCAATCCGCTTCATGGTGTTCGACCAGAACCCGCTCACCAACGAGCAGGACGACTACGCCGCCCGCTCGGGGCTCATCAGCCGCACAGGCACGAAGTCGAAGCAGATGGAGTGTGATGTGACGGGTGCCACTCAGCTGAAGATCTTCGTGAGCAACTACGGCGACGGCTTCGCCTACGACCGCGCCGACCTCATCAACCCCGTGCTCATCGATGCCGACGGCAACGAGACGTCGCTCACCACGCTGAAGCAGACCTCCTATACCTCGGAATGGGGCTCGCTGCACGTGAATAAGAATGTGGAGGGTGGAACGCTGAAGGTGGCGGGACAGAGCTATCAGACGGGCCTCGGCATGAATGCCCAGTGCACGCTCATCTACGACCTGCCCGAGGGCCACAACTACAAGACCTTCCGCGCCCTCTGCGGCTATGACAGCAGCTGCGACACGGACAATACCTCGTCCTCGGGCACCACCATGGAGTTTTTCTTCTATGTTGCGGCTCCCGACGGCGGCTACACCTTCGACCTCTCCCTCCTCGGTTATTCAGCCTACGCCCTCGAGGCCATACCCGTCTATGATATCTGGGAAAAGCAGAGCGTAGGCTACGCCACGGGCACCATCACGACCAGCGTGCCCAGCCACGGCGTGAAGCTCTTCCGCTTAGGCGACAAGGTGGCTGATGGAATTCAGCAGACCCTTCAGCAGCAGGCCGCCACGGCCACTGCCACAACCCGGAAGAGCGCCGCTTACACGCTCGACGGACGCCAGGCCAGCGACAACACCAAGGGCGTCGTCATCCAGAACGGACGCAAGTACGTGAAGAAGTAGAACCCGGGCAGGTGAAAAAGAAAATGAAGGCAGTAACTCAGCGTTGCTGCCTTCATTGTGTGGTGGAGGGGGTCATTTCATTTCGTCCTCATCCTTCATGTCGATTTCTTCGCCGTCGGGGGTGTAGAATTCGTACTGCAGGAAGGCGAGGCGCTGGTTGGGGATGACGCGGACGCCGAGTCCGTATTTCATTTGCCAGCGTAGTTTCAGCGAGAACAGTCCTTGGTTGATGTAGGCCGCTACGTAGGGGTGCACGTGGAGCGTGAAGCTGCGGATGCCGAGTTCGCCGGTGAGCTTCGCGATCTTCTCTTCGAGCACGTCGGTGAAGAGGAAGCTGGACTTGATGGTGCCTTTGCCCATACACGTGGGGCAGGTCTCATCAACGCGCACTTCCATCACGGGGCGCACGCGCTGACGCGTAATCTGCATCAGTCCGAACTTGCTCAGCGGCAGGATATTGTGGCGCGCGCGGTCGCGTTTCATGTTCTCGACCATGCGTTCGTAGAGCTTCTGCCGGTCTTCAGCGACGTTCATGTCGATGAAGTCCACGACGATGATGCCGCCCATATCGCGCAGGCGCAGCTGACGTGCGAGTTCGTCGGCAGCGCCCAGATTGACTTCGAGTGCGTTGGCCTCTTGCCCGTCTGCGTTCTTGGCGCGGTTGCCGCTGTTGACATCGACGACGTGCAGGGCCTCGGTGTGTTCGATGATGAGGTAAGCGCCGTGCTTGTAGCTGACGGTCTTGCCGAACGAGGTCTTGATTTGTCGAGTCACGTCGAAATTGTCGAAGATGGGCAACTTGCCCTTGTACAACTTGACAATCTCGGTCATCTCCGGTGCAATCAGCTGGACGTAGTCGTGGACTTCGTCGTAGATGCGTGCATCATTGATGTAGATGTTCTGATAGGTGGGGTTGAAGAGGTCGCGCAGGAGCGCTACGGTGCGGCTGGTCTCCTCGTAGCAGAGGCAAGGCAGGTCCTTGGCTTTCTGGGCACGTGTGATGGCGTCTTCCCAGCGCTTGAGCAGCACCATGAGTTCGCTGTCCAGCTCTGCCACGCGCTTGCCTTCGGCCACCGTGCGCACGATGACACCAAAGTTCTTGGGCTTGATCTGCTGGATGAGCTGCTTCAGGCGCGCACGTTCGGCGCTGGACTTGATCTTGGAGCTGACGTGAACCTTGTCCGTGAAAGGCACGAGCACGAGGAAACGGCCGGGGAACGTGATCTCACACGTCAGGCGAGGGCCTTTGGTGGAGATGGGCTCCTTGACGATCTGCACGAGGAGCTCCTGTCCCAGCTGCAAGATGTTCTGCACGCTGCCTTCCTTGGGCAACTCCGGCTGAATGCTGGCCTTGGCGATGGGGAAGAGGTTCTTCTTGTCGCTGCCTACTTGCTTGAGGTACTTGGCAAATGAATTGAATTGAGGGCCTAAGTCCAGATAATGGAGGAAGGCGTCGCGCTCATGGCCCACATTGACGAAGCACGCGTTCAAGCCCGGCATGAGCTTGCGCACGCGAGCATAATAGATGTCGCCCACGTTGAAGCGCGCCTGCTGCTCCTCCTCCTGGTATTCCACGAGGCGCTTGTCCTCGGTGAGGGCAATGGCGATCTTCTTTGGCTGGACATCTACGATGACTTCACAGGTCATGAGATTTACAATTTTCGATGATTTACAATTATTCGTTTAGCGTTTAACGTTTAGCGTTTAGATTCCACATTAAACATTAAACCTTAAACTCACCTTTATAAACAAGGAACAAATCGGCCCAGAGCAAGGGGCGCGGTTTGTTCCTGTGTTGTGACTCACTAAGTCAGAGTGACAGAGAGTCAAACAGAGCATATGGTTATTTGCTCTTATGTCTGTTCTTTCTCAGTCTCTTCTTACGCTTGTGAGTGGACATCTTGTGTCTTTTTTTCTTTTTTCCGCTTGGCATAGCTGTAGGGATTAAAGTTTGATTGTTGAACGTTGATTTTCAAACGCCTAATTACTTAACGGCATCGAAGAACACTTTTGCGGGCTTGAAAGCGGGAATGTTGTGCTCAGGGATGATCATTGTGGTGTTCTGGGTGATGTTGCGAGCTGTCTTCTGGGCGCGCTTCTTGAGGATGAAGCTGCCAAAGCCACGGAGGTAAACGTTTTCGTCGTTTGCGAGTGCGCCCTTCACCTGTTCCATGAAAGATTCTACGACAGCAAGGGTTGTGGTCTTGTCAACACCAATCTCCTTGGAGATATAGGTGACGATTTCTGCTTTTGTCATTGTTGAATGATATTATGAGTTAAAATAGTAATTTATAATTTTTGCGTTTCGGCCTGCAAAGGTAGCAACTTTCAATCAGTTACGAAAATGTTTTACCCGTTTTTTTGCTAAAAAAGTGGTTTATTACGCTTTTTAGGGGCATTGTGGAGCGTTTTTTTGCTATCTTTGCGCCATGAATCATGATTTTTCGCTCACTTTGATGCATTGGTTTCGCGATTTCGGCCGCGAACTTCCTTGGCGTGGAACAGGGGATGCTTATGCTATCTGGTTGAGCGAGGTCATATTGCAGCAGACACGCATCCAACAGGGCGAGGCCTACTGGCTCCGTTTTATGCAGCGTTTCCCCACCGTGGAGGACTTGGCGGACGCCTCGGAGGACGAGGTGCTGCGACTGTGGCAGGGACTCGGATACTATAGTCGGGCGCGAAACCTGCACGCGGCAGCCCACCAGATCGTGGCGGCGGGCGGATTCCCACAGACGATAGAGGGCATACGCGCGCTCAAAGGGGTGGGGGACTACACGGCTGCGGCCATAGGCTCCATAGCCTTCGGGCTCGATGCCGCTGCTGTCGATGGCAATGTCTATCGTGTGCTGGCGCGACACTTCGGCATCGCTACGCCTATCAACACCACAGAGGGAAAACGGGAGTTCACGATCCTGGCAACGCAATTGCTGCCCATGGGACAAGCGGGCACTTTCAACCAGGCGCTGATGGACTTTGGCGCGATGCAATGCACGCCACAGACGCCGCGCTGCATGAGCTGCCCGTTGGCTGAGACCTGTGTGGCACTGCGCACAGGAACGGTGGAAAAGCTGCCGGTGAAGATGCGGAAAACGAAGGTGCAGGAGCGACACCTCGCGTATATATATATAAGGTGTAAGGACGAGACACCTATTCGCCGACGTCCCGCAGGCGATATATGGCAGGGATTGTGGGAGCCGGCGGAGCTGTCTATGGTATCGGTCGACAGCCAACGCCAGGGACAACTCCTGGCTCACGATGTGAAGCATGTGCTGACACATCGCATCCTTTACGCCGACTTCTATTTCATGGAGGTAACAGAAAAGCCCTCGTTGCCGGAGGGCTATATCTGGGTGAAGGAAAGCGCGTTGGACGATTATGCCAAGCCGCGGCTCATTGAGAAACTGCTGGAGCTGATCCTCGCCTCAGGACTTCGGGTTCCCTTCCCTGTCCTGGGATGAGTCGGGATTGGGTTTCACAATCACTTTAATCTTCACGATGCGGCGCTCGTCCATCTCCATCACTTCAAAGGTGAAGTACTCGTAGGTGATGCGCTCGTGGAGCTGGGGGAACTCACCCTTGATCTCCAGGAGAAGACCCGCCAGGGTATCGGCATCGCCGGCCACATCATCGAAGACTTCGCTGTCAAGTTGCAAAATCTTGCGGAAGTCGGAGAGCAACGTCTTGGCTTCGAAGACATAGGTGTTTTGGTTCAGACGCGTGTAGGAGCGCTCGTCGTCGTCGTACTCGTCGTTGATCTCGCCCACAATCTCTTCGATGATATCCTCCATCGTGACGAGGCCGCTGGTGCCGCCGAATTCATCCACGACGATGGCGATGTGCACCTTCTGAGCCTGAAAGTCGCGCAGCAGGTCGTCGATCATCTTCGTCTCCGGCACAAAGGTTGCCGGGCGCACGAGCGTCTGCCAGCGGAAGTTGGCGGTCTTGGAGAGGTGGGGGAGAAGGTCTTTGATATAGAGGATGCCCTTGATATTATCCTCGGTGTCGGCATAGACGGGGATGCGCGAGTAGTTGTTCTCGACGATGCACTTGATGACCTCGGGGAAAGGGGTCTTCACATCCAAATCTACCATGTCCACGCGCGGCGTCATCACCTCGCGCGCCATCTCGCCGCCGAAGCGGATGATGCCCTTCAGCATCTGGCTCTCCTCGGCAATCTCCTCCTTGTTGGTCAGCTCTAAGGCCTGCTCCAGATCATCGACGGAGAGCTGCTGGCTGGATTTGATATGGCTCGTGATTTTGCCAGATTTCAAGAGAAGCCAGCTCACTGGCCACCACACCTTGACCAAGACGATGTAGAATGGCGCGCAAAAGCGGGCCATCTGCAAAGGCTTCTGTGTGGCGGCAATCTTGGGCATCACCTCGCCGAAGAGCAGCAGAAGGAAGGTGAGCAGCACCGTCATGAACAAGAATTCGAGCCATGTGTTCCATCCAAAATCAATGGTCTCATGGAAGAAATAGTTCAACAGCATGATGATGGCCACGTTCACGAAGTTGTTGGAACAGAGAATCGTAGCCAGCAGGCGCTCGCTGTCGTCCAGAAGCGCCAGAATGCGTTGGTCGGTGGTCGTGCGTCCCTCTTCAAGCTCCGCCATATCGGACGGTGAGAGCGAGAAGAAGGCTATTTCGCTGCCGCTGACAAAGGCGGAGCACAGGAGGAGCAGAAAGGCGATGGCCAACGCAATCCACGCCCCGAGTGAAGGCGCTTGCGTGGTGATGCCGTCGAACAGGGCTGAGAGCCCAGATAGAAAACTATCCATTCGTGGGTACGGAGTCTTTTTTAGAAGAGAAAAGCTTCAGGTCCTCGGCCCATATCTCTGTGATATAGCGCGTGATACCCTGCTTGTCCTCGTAGGAGCGACTTTGGATTTTGCCTTCTACATAGATGGAGTCGCCAGTGTGAACATACTTCTCAACAGTCTCGGCGAGTTTGCGCCAGAAGACGATGTTGTGCCATTCTGTGCGCTCGGGCACTTGAGTGCCATTGGCCAAGGTATAGCCGCGCTCGCTGGTGGCAAGGCGAACCTGTGCCACACAAACACCCTGGTCAACGTAGCGGATGTCTGGCTCTTTGCCTACGTTGCCTAAAAGAATGACCTTATTGATGCTTGGCATAGTGTCGGGGGAATGAGTTGATAATTGACTGCAAAGGTACACATTATTTATGATTCCGGCCGTGTAAAAGCACAATTATTTTGGAAAAAGGAGGTTTAAAGACATTTTATCGGACGATTTTTATGATTTCTTTTTGGCGAAAACTACTTTTTATGTACTTTTGTCAACATATTCCGCTTTACCAATTTCCTAAATTGTCAAATTGTAAATTGTCAAATCATAACTTCCTATGTTGATTGTCTTTAAGCTTTTGGGCTCCCTCGCCCTGCTCATGTTTGGTATGAAAACCATGAGTGAGGCGCTCCAGAAAATGGCGGGTCCACAGTTGCGTCATGTACTCGGAGCCATGACCACCAACCGGTTCACGGGAGTGCTCACAGGAACATTAGTGACCGCTTCTGTGCAATCGTCAACGGCTACGACGGTGATGACTGTGTCGTTTGTGAATGCTGGACTGTTAACCCTGGCTCAGGCCATCTCGGTTATCATGGGTGCCAATATTGGTACAACGCTCACAGCATGGATCATGTCGGCTGGTATGTCCTTTGACATCACCAGCGCCGTCTATCCCGCTTTCTTCCTGGGCATTATTCTCATATATCTGAAGAGGTATCGCTACATTGGCGATTTCCTGTTCGGTCTCTCATTCCTCCTGCTTGGATTGGGAACGTTGCGCGCGACAGGCATTGAGATGCGCTTGGGCGAGAATCAGGCGCTCTTGGACTTCTTCTCCTCGTTCGACAGCAATTCATTCCTCACCACAATTGTCTTCCTTCTGCTTGGCGGTGTCATGACATTCTGTGTCCAGTCTTCCGCTGCTGTCATGGCAATCACCATGATACTGTGCTCAAGTGGTGCGCTGCCCATCTATCAGGGTATCGCGTTGGTGCTCGGCGAGAACATTGGCACAACCATCACGTCCAATCTGGCGGCCCTCTCGGCCAATACCCAGGCACGCCGGGCGGCTTTGGCTCACATGTTCTTTAATGTTTTCGGCGTCCTGTGGATTCTCTTCGTGCTGCACCCCTTTATTGATATGGTATGCGGTTGGGTCGGCTACGACGTGACCATGGCGAAGGAGGAGGTATCTGGCGAAGCCTTCATGACCAATGCTGCCAAGTTGAGCTTCGTGCTGGCCGCTTTCCACACTACGTTCAACGTCCTCAACACCTTCATCCTTATATGGTTCATTCCACAGATTGAGCGCTTGGTTTGCTGGGTCATCAAGCCCAAGAAGGTCGATGAGGAAGAGGACTTCCGACTGCACTTTATCACGGCCGGTTTCATGAAGACACCAGAGCTCTCTGTGCTTGAAGCCCACAAGGAAATCGAGGCCTTCTCCGACAGAATGCAACGCATGTTTGGAATGGTTCGAGAGTTGCTGACCTTGTCCTCTACGGCTACGGGAAAGAAACGGTCCAATCAGGAAACGGAGTTCAACAAACTTTTCACACGCATTGAGAAATACGAAAGCATCTCTGATAACATGGAACTCGAGATTGCCAACTACCTGGACCAGGTGAGCGACGCACATCTCTCCGACGACACGAAGGCTAAGATTCGTTCAATGCTCCGTGAGATCTCTGAACTCGAAAGTATCGGCGATGCTTGCTACAATATGGCACGCACCATCACACGTAAGTTCCAAGGTAAGGAGGATCACTTCATTGACCGCCAGTATGAACACCTGAATCAGATGATGGAACTGACGAATGACTCGCTGACGCTGATGAACAAGCTGATGAGCGGACGCAAGGAGTCGTTCGACATCAACCGAACCATCAACACGGAGAATGAGATTAACAATTATCGCAACCAGTTGAAGCAGCAGAACATCATTGACGTGAACAACCACGAATACACCTACGCCGTAGGCACTATTTACATGGATCTCGTCAATGAATGTGAGAAGCTGGCAGACTACGTTGTCAATGTCGTGGAAGCTCGCATGGGAACGAGATTGTAAGAATACACAAAAGCATAAGAAAAAGCCCCGTCAATTGGCGGGGCTTTCTTTGTGGCTTACTTGATCAGGACCTTTTGTCCGTTGATGATGTAGATGCCTTTGCGGAGGGTCGCCGGGTTCAGCGCACGTCCGCTCAGGTCATAGGCTCGGCTGTCGGCTGGACGGATGATGCCCGCCTCGCGTGTGAGGTCCTGAATGCCGGTGTAGTCAGGGTCCTTGCTGATGAGGATGTAGCCCACGGTTTCTGTGGCGACAACATCGTTGCTCAGCACCATGCTCGTGTTGGATGGGTCAACCTGCATCCGCAGGTAAGCACTCTCTGCACCTACCGACGGGATGCGCAGGATGGCGCCAGCCTGATGGTTAAAACTTTGGAGCTGGGTCAGCATGATTGGATTCTCCAACGTAGTGCCGTAGTCAAGGCTTACCTGATCAGTGGCGAAGGATTTTTCGGCACTGCCGACGGTGTAGAGGGAGCCTTGGCCGTCTGCCCCGGTACCTTTGTCGATGGCAAAATAGCTTACCTTGTGGGACGGCTTCGTAGAGGTTTCGGAATTCTGATATTGGAGTTGTAATTTGAATCCTTCCTTGGTTACATCAAAGACACGCCACATGAGAGCAGGGAGCGTTTCTGTCGCGTGGATGGGAGTAACCATCACGACCGGAACATCATTGAAGGGCTGGAGGAATGACACCTCAACAACAGAGGCCTTCACATAAGCGGCATCTTTGAAACTGCGGGTCGTAGCTTTAGCTTTAGGAACGTAACCAGCCTCGTAGTTAAGGTCACCAATCTTGCCATTGCCGGTTTTGGCAACGATGAAGTTGGAACTTTCACTCTTTGTCGCCGTTGTGCCATCCCACAGGTTTTCCTGATAGTTGATGGCTTCATAGCGCAGAGTCGTTCCCTGATCTATGGACAACAGATTATTGATGATACCGCATTGGGTGTTGTTGTAGGATGCGCTGCCAAAGATAGCAGCGGGCTTATCTTCGAAACTGGTGGCGAGGTCGCAGATTGTGGGCGTCTTTGGAACGGTGGTCATGGTGCCATATTGGACATCCTCGGTGCCTTTTGTAGAAGAAATGGTTATGGACACTGTGTTGGATTTATTAATCTTATTGGTGTAGTATACGTCGTATATCTGATAGGTGTATTTGGCACCTGGTTCAACCGTGTCAATGTATGTCATCTGATCTGTGTCCTCGTAATCGCTACCCTTGAGTTCTGCAATCACCTGATAGCTCTTCTCGTTGTCCTTCTTCCGTCGAATCGACAGCTTGGTGGATAAATCTCCGTTGAGGTTTGTCCATGTGAGAACACATCCTTTTTTCGCAGGGGAATACTCAACGGCAAGATCTGTGATGCCTGAAGTGGGTACGGGAGGAGTACTCGGGACGTAGTTGCCGTAGCCAGTGTAGCCTAATCCTGTATCCATTTGAGAATAATACTCACCGGCAAGCGTAAGTTTGCCGTCTCGAGTGAGTTTGCATGGCCATATAGCGTCCTCGTTGTTCCAATAATAGTAGCGTTCAACCGCAGCGTTGTTGTTCAAATTAGTTGTGATGTTTTTAATGGCGTTCGCAAATGAGGCCTCTGTAGCATTCCCTGAGAAAGAGCCGTTATTATTCCATGATGCCCCCCAACACCATTCAGAAATCCAAATGGGACGCTTATATTTATTGGCCCAGTTCGAGACGTTCCCAAAATTACCCTCTGGCCAATAGCAGTGAAGGTCGATGATATCGCAGCGCCAGCCTCGCTTGTCAACTTCATCCAGGAAGTCAGCGAGGAAACCAGTAGCGTTCCAGTAGTCGCTGCCGTCCCACGAAGCTGGTGAACAAAGGCGTAACCCTGTTCGCATCATATTTTCCCAGTTGTTAAGAATGGTCTCTAGATCTTGTGGGTGGTCGTCTTTTGTGTTCTTGGGCTCGTTGTTGGTCTTGGTATGTGGCGATTGCGAAATGCTTCCAATCGTGGAGGACGATGGCCAATCCTCGTATATGTGATTTGCCACCCATTCATAGTTAGGTTGTAAGCTGGTGTTGCCCTGCCCCCAGTCGTATGTGCTTTGCACGTTGAGAAGGTCGAGAGAGGTCTTGTCGCCGGCAGCATTGGCCAGTTGCTTCTTACCGGTGTCGTACCACTTGAAGACACGGTAGCTGGAGATACGACCGGCCATGAGTGATGGTAGGGTGATTTCTAGGTCGCTGTCGGCAGCGATGAAGCAACGGCTGTAGCCATAACCACCTTTCTTGAGGGCGAAGGTGACCATATAACCGCGCTTGAGCTTGAAGCTCTGGATGCGGTTGTTCCAAGCGTCTGGGATATCCTTCATATAGCCTTTTCCGTTGTGGCCCTCGAAAAGTGCGTTGAAGCTTTCGCCGCCGAAGTTAGCCTCGTCGAAGACGGTCAGGGGACGGAACGAAGAGCCACCATAGGGTAGCAGGATAGCGCCTCGGTTGTAGAGTTTCAGCTGGCAGTTGGTGTTGTCCTTTGCGGCTTCACCGTTGATGGTGATGAAGCCTAAAAAGGATTTAGCCTCTGTGGGGCGTAAATTATCGAAGATGACTACGGCGTGGTCGGTGTTGACAATGTCGATGCTGCCCGTCGTGGTGAAGGGCTCGGCGGAGGTGATGTGGTAGTCCACATCAGCGGTCAGGCTCACGGCCGAGGTGACTTGCGATACCGTCTGTTTTGTGTTTGCGGCCAGCGCGATGGCATATCCAACCATCAGGAGTAGCGCGGCAGAGATGAGTCGTTTCATATAGTTAGAGATTAGTTAGTATAGTCTTCTGGTCCGAAGGACACTTCGGTGAAGATGTCGCCCGTGGAGGCGGAGGTGTAGCGGTAGGTGAAGGTGAAACCACGATCCTTGTAGCGCCGAAGGCTGATGTCCTTGCGGATACGATTCAGCAGTTCCTCCTGGAAGGCGCTGAGGGCATCGGGAGTCAGCAACTCTTTGTCGTCCAGCTCGCCTTGAACGGTCTGGTGGTAGGTGAAGCCTTGCGGCTCATCCTCGTAGGTCATGCTGTCCATGACGATGCACTTGTCCACCAGCCGCGGGCACTGCCGCTCCGTGTATTCCCTCGCCTCGCGCCGGCAGCGGTCCTCGAAGGACTCAGTGCAGCTGCTGAGGCTAATGAGGCCAAAGAGACTAATGAGGCCAATGAACCTTATGGGGCAAATGAGTTTTTTCATGACAGGCCTTTCTTGAAGGGTGATTACTCCCCGCCCTTAGAGGGAGGGGCAGGGGGGAGGATCTTGAGGTACAGCTCATCCAGCTGCGTCTGTTCCAGACGGGCAGGCGCATCGAGCATCACGTCGCGGCCGCTGTTGTTCTTCGGGAAGGCGATGCAGTCGCGGATGCTGTCGAGCCCTGCGAAGAGGCTTACCCAGCGGTCCAGACCGTAGGCCAGACCACCGTGAGGCGGTGCGCCGTATTTGAAGGCGTTCATCAGGAAGCCGAACTGCTCCTGTGCGCGTTCCTCGGTGAAGCCCAGGATGCGGAACATCTTGTCCTGCAGTTCCGGGTCGTGGATACGGATGGAGCCGCCGCCCACTTCCACGCCGTTGCACACCATGTCGTAAGCGTCGGCGCGCACGGTAGCGGGGTCGGAGTCGAGTAGGGGGATATCCTCGTCCTTGGGGTGCGTGAAGGGGTGGTGCGTCGCCATCAGGCGGCCTTCCTCCTCGCTCCACTCGAACATCGGGAAGTCGATGACCCAAAGGAGAGAGAACTTATTCTTGTCGCGCAGTCCCATGCGGGCACCCATCTCCAGACGGAGCTCGCACAGCTGCTTGCGCGTCTTCATGGCGTCGTCGCCGCTGAGAATCAGGATGAGGTCACCCGGCTCGGCATTCATGGCGGCCTTCAGGGCGTTGAGGATGTCCTCGCCGTAGAATTTGTCCACGCTGCTCTTCACGCTTCCGTCCTCGTTGACGCGGGCATAGACGAGGCCCTTGGCGCCAATCTGCGGACGCTTCACGAAGTCGGTGAGCTGGTCGATTTGCTTGCGGGTATAGACGGCCTGGCCCTTGGCGCAGATGCCGCCGATGTACTTGGCGTCGTCGAAGACCGAGAAGCCGGGAGCCTTGGCGAAGACATCCTTCAGCTCCACGAACTTCATCTCGAAGCGCGTGTCAGGCTTGTCGCTGCCGTAGTACTTCATCGCGTCGGCCCATGTCATACGAGGGAAAGCCTCTTTGATGTCGATGCCGCGCAACTCGCGGAACAGGTGCTTGGCCATTCCCTCGAAGGTCTGCAGGATATCCTCCTGTGTGACAAACGACATCTCGCAGTCGATCTGCGTGAACTCCGGCTGGCGGTCGGCGCGCAAGTCCTCATCGCGGAAGCACTTGACAATCTGGAAGTAGCGGTCCATGCCGCTGACCATCAGCAGCTGCTTCAGTGTCTGCGGGCTCTGGGGGAGGGCATAGAACTGTCCGGGGTTCATGCGCGAAGGCACCACGAAGTCGCGGGCGCCTTCCGGCGTGGAGCCGATGAGCATAGGCGTCTCAATCTCCAGGAAGCCGAGGCTGTCCAGGTAGCGGCGCACCTCCATCGTCATCTTATGGCGCAGTTCCAGATTGCTGCGCACGGGTGTGCGGCGCAGATCCAGATAGCGGTATTTCATGCGTAGGTCGTCGCCGCCGTCGCTCTGGTCCTCGATGGTGAAAGGCGGTGTCTGTGCGACATTCAGCACACGCAGTTCCGTAGCGATGATCTCGATGTCGCCCGTGGGCATATTCGGGTTCTTGTTGGAACGCTCGTTGACGGTGCCTGTCACCTGAATAACATATTCGCGTCCCAGTTTATTGGCTTGTTCACAGAGGTCCGCATTGGCAGCTTCCTCAAAGACAATCTGCGTGATGCCATAACGGTCGCGGACATCCACGAAGGTCATGCCGCCCATCTTACGGGTGCGTTGCACCCAACCTGCCAGCGTCACCGTCTGGCCAACATTGGCGATTCTGAGCTCGCCACAAGTATGTGTTCTGTACATTATTTATAATAAAATGTGATATTGCGCGACAAAAATACAAAAAAAGTCCCACTCTCCACGCTCAACTCTCAACTTTTTATTATCTTTGTCCCGAAAAAATCAATTAAACCTTATAAAAAGATGAAAAGACTTACTATTTCTCTCCTTCTGATGGCCGTTTGCTGTCTCGCAACGCCACTGAGTGCCGCCACGAAACCCGGAAGCTTCCGGGTGGGCGAAAAAACATTCCTGTTGAATGACAAGCCCTTCGTGGTGAAGGCTGCCGAGGTGCACTATCCGCGCATTCCCCGCGAGTACTGGGGTCAGCGCATCAAGATGTGTAAGGCGCTGGGAATGAACACCCTTTGCATCTATATCTTCTGGAACGCCCATGAACAGCAACAGGACGTGTTCGATTTCACCGGCAACAACGACATCCGCGCCTTCGTGCAACTTGCTCAGAAGAACGGTATGTGGGTCATCGTGCGTCCCGGTCCCTATGTGTGTGCGGAGTGGGAGATGGGCGGCCTGCCCTGGTGGCTGCTGAAGAAGAAGGATATCCGCCTGCGCGAGCAAGACCCCTTCTTCATGGAGCGCCTGGAAATCTTCGAGCAGAAGGTGGCCGGGCAACTTGCCGACCTGACCATCGACAAGGGTGGCCCCATCATCATGGTGCAGGTGGAGAACGAGTACGGCAGCTATGGCGAGGACAAACCCTACATCAGCGCCGTCCGTGATATCATCAGGAAGACTTGGGGAAGCCGGGGAGGGGCCGGGGAAGGGGCCGGTCTTGGAATTCCCTTGTTCCAGTGTGACTGGAGCTCCAACTTCACCAAGAACGGCCTCGACGACCTCACATGGACGATGAACTTCGGCACCGGCGCCAACATCGACCAGGAATTCAGGAAGCTGGGCGAGCTGCGCCCCAACAGCCCTAAGATGTGCTCCGAGTTCTGGAGCGGATGGTTCGACAAATGGGGCGGTCGCCACGAGACACGTGGCGCTGAGGCCATGGTCGATGGCATCAGCCAGATGCTCGACCGCGGTATCAGCTTCTCCCTCTACATGACCCACGGCGGCACCAACTGGGGCCACTGGGCAGGCGCCAACAGCCCCGGCTTCGCGCCCGATGTCACCAGCTACGACTACGACGCCCCCATCAATGAGGCCGGTCAGGTGACCGATAAGTTCTGGAAGCTCCGCAAAGCCATGGAGAAGTACAGCGGTGACTGGGACCCCGTCCAGCAGAAATGGGTCGGCAGCAAGAAGCTCCCCGCCGTGCCCAAGGAATATCCCACCATCGCCATCCCCAAGTTCGAACTCACGGAGTTTGCGCCGTTGATAGCTGGCGGCGAGTCCGCAGTAGGCGAAGGTCTCAAGACATTCGAAGAGATGAATATGGGGTGGGGTAGCATGCTTTATACCACGGAACTACCGGAAATCCCCGTGCAGAGCGTCCTCAAAGTCGATGCCCACGACTACGCACAGGTCTTCATCGATGGTAAGTTCATCGGCAAGATAGACCGCGTCAAGCACGAGACATCGCTCATCCTGCCTCCCGTGAATAAGTTTGCCTTGCTCACGATTCTCGTGGAGGGCATGGGCCGCATCAATTTCGGTCGCGCCATCAAGGATTTCAAGGGCATCGTATCCGACGTCACCATCTCTGCAGAGGTGAACAAGGTTGAAACAACATGGAAGCCCAAATCGTGGTTCCAGATTACCATTCCCGACAGCTACGAAAAGGCTATTCAGGCCCTTGAACATAAGGACGAGATGTTGGAGCAGTTGGGTAAAGCTGAAGATGGCCTCGAGACGTTTGTCCAAGGTGGCTTCTCCAATATCGGTTACTACCGCGGCTACTTCGACCTGAAGAAGGTCGGTGACACCTTCCTCAACCTCGAGAACTGGGGCAAGGGACAGGTCTATGTCAACGGCCACGCCATCGGTCGTCATTGGTATATCGGTCCGCAGCAGACGCTCTATGTCCCCGGTTGCTGGCTGAAGAAGGGTAAGAACGAGGTCATCGTCCTCGACGTCATGGGTCCCCGTGGCGAGAAGACCATCGAAGGCCTGCAGAAGCCCATCATCGACAAGCTCAACCTCGACCGCCCGCAGACCCATCGCCTCGAAGGTCAGACCATCGACCTCACGGGTGAGAAGCCCGCGTTCGAAGGTGAGTTCAAGCCCGGCAACGGCTGGCAGGAAGTGAAGTTCCCGCAGCCCGTCAGTGGCCGCTACGTCTGCATCGAGGCCCTCAACAGCCACATGAACCGCGAGTACTGCTGTATCGCTGAATGGTATATGCTCGGTGCCGACGGCACGCGCCTCTCGCGCGAACCCTGGCAGGTGGCCTACTGCGACGACGAGGACATCGAGAGCGGCAACAAGACCGCCGACAAGATCTTCGACCTGCAGGAGAGCACCTACTGGAGCACCAACCGCGGCGTGCAGTTCCCGCACTACCTCGTCATCGACCTCGGTCAGGACCAGACCTTCACAGGCTTCCAGTACCTGCCGCGTGTTGAGGCTGGCGCACCCGAGAGCATCAAGCAGTACCGCATCTATGTGAAGAGCTCGCTGTTCAAGGGCCTCTAAACAAAACCAATGTCTCAAACATTAAAAAACCCTTAAAAACCTTGCGAGAACCAAGAAAGGTTTGTACCTTTGCACCCGCAAGGAATGCGATAGTAGCTCAGTTGGTAGAGCATTGGCTTCCCAAGCCGAGGGTCGCGGGTTCGAGTCCCGTCTATCGCTCACTGTGAGACTTTCCATCCTTATACCTAATTATAATTATAATGCCCGCAAGCTGGTGGAAGATCTTCACCGTTTGGCGGATCATGAGGGTATCGAAGCAGAAATTATTATCGGCGACGATGCATCAACTTGTGAGACCGATTGGTATGAAGAGGTGGAACAGTTGGACGGCGTGCGTGTGATGCGGGAACCGTTCAATCAAGGACGCGCTGCCATCCGCAACCATCTTGGGGTTGAGGCACAAGGACGCTGGCTATGGTATATAGATGCAGATGCACAGGTACCAGAAGAATTCTCACTATCAGTGGGATTAAGCACCGGAGGGTTGTCGCAGGTCGTATGTGGAGGGCTTTACCATCCAGATAAGAATCCTAATCCCAAGGGAACCTTACGCTACAAATACGAGCGCAGTGCCGATAAGAAGCGATCTGCCGCAGAGCGAAAGAAGCATCCTCACCGTCGTCTCTCCACTTTCAACCTGCTTATGCGTAGGGATATCTTCCTTCATCATCGGTTCGATGAACGATGCAATAAATATGGCTATGAGGATGTCCTTTTCGGTGTGGATTTAGCGCGTCATCATATTTCTGTGATGCACATTGATAATCCTCTCATTCACACGGGTATCGACACGAACAAAGAGTTCCTTGAAAAAACAGAGATCGCGATGCTCTCGCTGTATAAGGTCTCAAACATAATGCCACGCAACGGTAGCGGTATTGTTGAAATTGCGCGTCGGCTGCATCGCATGAATCTGGCGGGACTAGTCCAATTGTTGTTTAAGGTCTTCAGAAGACCTATTCGCGCAAATCTGTTGAGTTCACACCCCTTCCTTTTCCTGTTTCAGTTCTATAAATTGGGCTATTATCTCTCTATTTAGTGCAGCTCACTCTTTGAAGCGCTCGCCCCACAACTGAATCATTCTCTCGTGCAGTTTGCTTTCGGCTGCATTTTGTTGCGCATGCCAGAAACGAGTGGTGATGCCATCGGGTAGGAACTGTTGATCTACGAAGTGGCCTTCATAGTCGTGAGCATATTTATATCCTTTGGCATATCCTAATTCTTCCATCAGTTCTGTGGGAGCATTCCGCAAATGAAGAGGTACAGGCTGGTTCCCAGTCTGTTTAACAAAGGCCAGCGCGTCATTAATAGCCATATAAGCAGAATTGCTTTTAGGAGAAGTAGCTAAATATATAGTGGCTTCTGCTAAGGGGATGCGTCCTTCTGGCCACCCGATCTTCTGTACGGTGTCAAAAGCGGCATTGGCCAGCAACAGAGCATTGGGATTCGCAAGTCCTATATCCTCGGAAGCCGAAATCACCAGACGTCGGGCGATAAAGGCAGGGTCCTCACCTCCTTCAATCATGCGAGCCAGCCAGTAGATTGCGCCATCAGGGTCGCTACCACGGATGCTCTTGATGAAAGCCGAAATGATATCATAGTGCATCTCGCCGCCCTTGTCGTATGCAAGTGGGTTCTGCTGCAAACGCTCAGCTACGAGCTTGTCTGTAATCTCTATAGGTCGGTCTTCACTTCCTGTATCCGTTAGCAATTCCAAGATGTTTAGCAATTTGCGAGCATCTCCTCCACTATATCGTAGGAGAGCATCGGTTTCCTGGACGGTAATATTTTTTTCTTTCAAGTCGATGTCCTCGTGGAGGGCTCGGTCAACAAGTTGTAGGAGGTCCTCTTTGCCCAATGGCTTCAGCACATAGACCGCACAGCGAGAGAGTAGTGGTCGTATGACCTCAAACGATGGATTCTCGGTTGTGGCACCTATGAGCGTCACAACGCCTTGTTCTACAGCACCTAATAATGAGTCCTGTTGAGACTTAGAGAAACGATGGATCTCATCAATAAACAGAATCGGGCTATTATGCTGAAAGAAGCGATTCCCCTTTGCACGTTCAATCACCTCGCGCACCTCTTTCACGCCACTTGTGACTGCCGAAAGAGTATAAAAAGGTGTCTCTAATGTGTGTGCAATAATCTGTGCCAGCGTTGTTTTTCCCACACCAGGAGGTCCCCATAGTATAAAAGAGGAAACGCGGCCGGATTCTATCATCCGTCGCAGAACGGCGCCCTCGCCAACCAGATGCTGTTGACCGATGTAACCGTCGAGCGTCGTAGGACGCATTCTCTCAGCTAGTGGTTTCATTCAATCAGAATATCATAGGATGTGGACCATGTCTCACCTGCCTCTACCTGCTCAATGAACTGACGGTCTTTGAAATCTCCCGTATAACCATTGAGGTCGCATCGACCGTACCATGGCTCGATGCACACGAAAGGTGCCTTACCCTGGCGTGGAGACCAAAGAGCTGTGATTGGCATAGAATGCCGAACGGTAATGTACGGGCGACCGTTTTTGTCATGCAACGTGATGCGGTTCAGGCGTCCTGTAGCTTCCAAGATGGTGTCGCAACAGAATGTTTCGTTGGTGAGAGGCAGAAGACCGTTAGCGGGAATCTCCACGTTGAAGGTATTGGCATCTGCAAAGCCTGAGGACACCTTCGTGCTGACAAGAGGACTGTCGGCATTGAGTGAGATGAAGCCATGAATATCATCCTCGTCATGGTAGTGAAGATATTGGAAAGCCGGATGGGCGCCAATCTGGAATGGCATAGTTTTTGTGTCTCTGTTGGTGACGCTCCACTTAACCGTCAACACATTACGCAACAATGTGTAGTCAATGCGCAGCTCGAAGTCGAAGGGCCACCGTTGGCGGCTTTCTTCATTTGCACAAAGGCAGAATGCTAGATGTCGGTCTTCATCAACAATCTTCGTGAATTCCATATCACGCGCAAAACCGTGCTGAAACAGTTCATAGTCATTACCTTCGATGTGTGCGGAGTTATTCCAAACTTTTCCCACGATGGGGAACAGTACAGGAGCGCGCCGCCCCCAATAGGCAGGGTCTCCTTGCCAGAGATACTCTGTGGGCGCTGCCACACGCTTAATACTTTGCAGTTCTGCGCCTAATGTTGCAATCTCTATTTCTATGATTCCATTAGACAGATATTCCATCGTTGCAGCTTGTTTATGGTGTTATTGTTGGTGCAAAGGTAGAGATTTCTGTCGGTTGTACAACGTCAATCTCATATTTTTTTCGTTAAAAAAGGTGCTTTCGCGTGTTACTTCGTCTTTTTTGTGTATTTTCGCGCCGAAATAACGAGAATGATATTTCACTTGGGCAAGAAAGACGAGCTCCTACTGCGCATACGTCAGCATGAGAAACTATCCACCGCCGAGCAACTGCAACTGACGGTGCTGTTGTCAGTGCCCGCCATCATCGCCCAGCTCTCCACTATCCTGATGTTCTACATCGACAATGCCATGGTGGGCTCACTCGGCGCTCTGGCTTCGGCCAGCATCGGTATCATCGCTACGACGACGTGGCTTTTCTGGAGCATCATCTCCTGCGTGGCTACGGGCTTCTCTGTGCAGGTGGCCCATCTCGTGGGAGCCAACAACCTTATGCGTGCTCGCGATGTGTTCCGACAGAGTCTGTTGGCTGCAATGGTGGTGTCGGCCATTACGATGGTTGTGGGGCTTCTCATCGCCGGGCCGTTACCTTATTGGCTGGGTGGCGGCGAAGACATCGCCTACGATGCCTCGCTCTATTTCTTCATCTTCATCTTGGGCACTCCGATGGCGATGATCAATATGCTGTCGAGTTCGATGCTGCGCTGTGCCGGCAACATCAAGGTGCCGTCGCTAGTGAATGTCGCGATGTGCGTTCTGGACGTCGTTTTTAATTTCTTCCTCATCTTCCCCACAAGAACTATCAGCTTTCAGCTTTCAACTATCAACTATCATCTAGATCTCCCCGGTGCCGGCCTCGGCGTGGCAGGTGCTGCCATCGGCACGCTCACGGCCGAGCTGCTGTCGGCGGCCTTCCTATTGTGGTACGCCACAACACGCTGTCCCGAACTACGACTGAAACACTCCAAGGGTTCGTTCATGCCCGAGCGCGCCATCCTTAGCGAAGCCTTTGATATTGCCGGCCCTGTTTTCCTGCAACGAGCGCTCTTAAATGCCGCGCAGATTGTGACGACGATTATCGTGGCTCCCTTGGGTGCCGTCGCCATCGCTGCTAATGCGTTGGGTATCACGGCCGAGAGCCTATGTTATATGCCAGGCTATGGCATCGGCGAGGCTGCCACGACGCTTGTGGGCCAGAGCTATGGTGCTGGGCGCTATCGCCTCACCGACCGCTTCGCCTGGATGACGACAATCTTGGGCATTGTGGTGATGACGTTGATGGGCGTTATCATGTATTTCGCAGCACCCCTGATGATGGCCTCGCTGACGCCCGACGAGGCTGTTCGGCAGTTGGGCGTCGAGTGCCTCCGCATAGAGGCGTGGGCAGAGCCGGGCTTCGCGGCCAGCATCGTGGCCATGAGTTGCTTCATCGGCGTTGGCGACACGAAGAAACCAGCCTTCATGAACCTCTTCTCCGTGTGGCTTGTGCGCATTACACTGGCAGCGTTGCTGGCACCGCACTACGGGCTGCATGGCGTGTGGATGGGTATGGCCATTGAGCTCACATTCCGTGGCATTATCTTCCTGGTGCGTCTGAAATGGGAAAACTGGATGAAGATTGAAAAAGAAAAAATAAGAATTTAAGATTAAAGAAGAACTATATGAAATTGATTAAAGACCAATCCTTTGGCGGCGAGCGCCCCCTGTTCGCTATCCATGATACACGGCTTGAGAATGTAACCATCACAGAGGGCGAGAGTGGCATCAAATGCTGCCAGCGCCTTGAGGCAGACCGCTGCCGCTTTATCGGCAAATACCCATGGTGGCATGTCGATGGCTCGCTCATCACCAACTGCTACTTTGAGGTGGGCTCACGCTCGGCCATTTGGTACAGCAATGATATGGTGATGCGTGACTGCGTCATCGATGGTCCCAAGTTTTTTCGCGAGATGCGAGGCTTGACGCTTGAGAACGTGAACATCACCGATGCCGATGAGACCTTCTGGCGTGTCACCGATCTGAGGGTGCGCAACGTAAAGCTACACGAAGGTACCTATCCCTTCATGTTTTGCGAGAATGTGGATGTCGATGGCCTCGAGAGCGACTCGAAATATGTCTTCCAGTATGTCCGCAATGCCGTTGTCCGCAACGCGAATATTGTCACGAAGGATGCTTTTTGGGAGACAGAGGACGTTACTATCTACGACTCAGTGCTCGATGGAGAGTACCTCGGCTGGCACTCCAAGAACCTGCGCCTCGTGCGCTGCCACATCGGAGGTGAACAACCCCTCTGCTACATCGACGGCCTCACGCTAGAAGACTGCACCTTCGACCCTGCCAGTGACCGTGCCTTCGAGGATTGCAGCAATATTAACGCCGACATCCGCGGCGCCATCACCAACATTAAGAACCCCATCAGCGGTCGCATCGTGGCGGACAGCATCGGCTCTATCACCCTCGATGAGAACATCAAACAACCTGCCAACTGCGAAATCATTACGCGCTAAACTCCCCTTCGTTATGTATGTCGCTGTCAGCGACTCTCACTCTCCTCATGATCTACGATTTCGACAAAGAGATTTCTCGCCGCGGCACCGACTGCGTGAAATGGGATGAGGCCGAGGCCGATGTCCTGCCAATGTGGGTGGCTGATATGGATATCGAGACAGCACCCTGCGTGCAGCAGGCCATCCTGCGTCGTGCCCAGCATGGTGTCTATGGCTATGCCCTCGTCCCTGAAGGCTTCTACGATGCCATCATCTGGTGGAACAGCCATCGACACGGGTGGACGCTACGCCGCGAGTGGATACTATACACTAGTGGTGTCGTCCCTGCCGTCTCTGCCATCATCAAAGCCCTTTGCCAGCCTGGCGACGGTGTTCTCACATTCACGCCCGCTTACAATTGCTTCTTCTCCAGCATCCGAAATAATGGCTGCCATCTCGTGGACTTTCCACTCACATGGTCACCCTCGGAAGAGCGCTACAGTATAGATTTCGAGATGCTGGAACGTACCCTTGACACAGAGCGTCCGCGCCTCTTCCTGCTCTGCAATCCCCACAACCCATCCGGGCGTGTGTGGACTCGCGACGAGCTTACTCGCATCGCCATTCTCTGTGCTTCGCGCGGCATCGCCGTGCTCTCCGACGAGATACATTGCGAGTTCGTTGATCCCGCCCTTGGGCGTCGCTACCTGCCTTTTGCGCCTATCGCACGGGATGCAGGCTGCCAGTGGGTGATTGCTAACGCCCCCAACAAAGCCTTTAATATCGCAGGCCTGCAGACAGCATACATCATCTCGCCCAATGCCGATATCCGTGATCGCATCGACCGGGCCATCAACGATAACGAGGTTTGCGATATTAATTGCTTCAGCTTCTTAGCCCTTCAGGCCGCTTACACTCCAGAAGGTGAGGAATGGTTGAATCAACTTGTAGCTTATATCTTTGAAAACTATCGCTATTTCCGCGAGCATCTCAAAGCCGTTTTTCCGTCTCTCCCCATTGCTCATTTAGAAGGTACCTACCTCGCATGGGTTGATGTCAGCTCGCTTATTGTTGAGCCGCCATTTAGTGGGAGCAGTGAGAGCCTTGCTGAGCACATCCGCCAGCAGCACCGTGTATGGGTCAATGGCGGCGAGATGTATGGTCAAGCAGGTTTTATCCGAGTGAACTTAGCAACGCAGCGTTCCCGCCTCACTGAAGCCCTGCGTCGTCTACGAGTCTAAAAAACGGCCATAATATGGATTACTTACCTCATGATCCTGCTATTTTGGTATCGAGCGTGAATATGCTCCTTCGTGACGAGGAATATGACACGCTAGAGGAATTGTGCGATGCCTTTGGCAGGGACCCTGAAGAAATCAAGGCATATTTACAAGAGTACGGCTATATATGGAGTGAGAGTCAGGAGCAGTTTCGTCCCATTGGCTACGATGAATGAAATATGTGCATAACGTGCCTAAAATCAAGTCAAAGAGTCTTATTCTCTTCCTTCAATCTTGGAGAGTTTCTCGCTGGCGTAATCAAAAGCGTAGAAAATCTTCTTGGGCTTGAGAATCTTCTTGAATTCTTCGTAGTATTTCTTTTTGACATCAAGTTCCTTGGCGTCGCACTCGAACTTTGCATCGAGGAGCTGTGTAGCTTGGCTGTCGGTGAGGGTTCCGGCTTTCTCGGCGGCCTTGTACTTGTCCTTGAGGTTGTCGTACTTCTCGTTGGCGGCTTTCTTTTCGGTGAGGTAGGCGCGGAGGACGGGGGCGAACTTGGCCTCGGTTTCCTTGTTCAGACGCAGGTTCTTTAGCGTGTATTCATAACGCTTCTCCAATTTCTTCTGTGCGGACACGGGGGTGACGCTGATCCCGAACAGGAATGCGGATACCAATAGAATTACAATCTTTTTCATTTCATATTTAATTATATGGTGAAGATATCTCGATGATTCGTTATTTCAATGCTTCGAAGGATTTATTTATTTGGTTTCCTTTTGACCGTTTTGGAGTGATTGGGTTTATTGGAGTTGAAGGGGTTGTGCGATTTTTCCTCTTCCTTGTACCAGAAGAAGTACTGACGCTGGGCCTGTTTCTCTGTGGGCGTGCGGGCTACAAAGACTGGCTGTAGCGTGTCAGGATTGTAGCCGGTAGCGTACATCGTTGTGGCGGTGGTCATGGGTGTGGGCGTGAAGTCCTGCACCTGTTCAAGGCGGAAACCTAGGTGGCGTGTCTCATTGGCCAGCTGCGCCATATCCTCCTCGTGGCAGCCCGGATGGGAGCTGATGAAGTAGGGGATGATCTGCTGGCGTAGGCCACATTCATGATTGATGCGGTCGAACAGCCGTTTGAAATCATAGAAGAGGCGGAAGGAGGGTTTGCGCATCATCTGGAGCACGCGGTTGCTGGTGTGCTCGGGGGCGACCTTCAGACGCCCGCTGACGTGGCGCGTTATGAGCTCGCGTGTGTAGTCGGCGGCAGCGCGGTTAAGGGCATCGTCGCGCCAGTCGTGCAGCAGCAGGTCGTAGCGCACACCGCTACCGATGTAGCTGTGCTTGATGCCGGGCAGGGCATCCACGGCGCGGTATATGTCTAGCAGCGGACGATGGTCGCCGTTGAGGTTGGGACAGATGGCGGGATGGATGCACGAGGGACGACGGCATTTTCGACATGCGTTAAGGTTCTTGCCTCGCATGGCGTACATATTTGCCGAGGGACCTCCGAGGTCAGAGAGGTTGCCGCGGAAGTCGGGCATGTGGGTGATGGCTTCCACCTCGCTCAGGATGCTCTCCTTGGAGCGTGTGACCACGAATTTACCCTGGTGGGCGGAGATGGTGCAGAAGGCACAGCCGCCGAAGCAACCGCGGTGCATGTTCACCGAGAAACGAATCATCTCGTAGGCGGGGATGCGTTTCCCTGCGTATTTGGGGTGGGGCAGACGTGTGTAGGGGAGGTCGAAGGAGTGGTCGAGTTCGGCCGTGGTCATTGGTGGAAACGGCGGATTCACGACAACCCATTGCGAGCCTGTCTGCTGGATGAGGCGCTGGGCCTCGAGGCGGTTGCTTTCTTCCTCTATGTGGTGGAAGTTCTCTGCATGGTGTCGCGGTTCGCGCAGGCAATCCTCGAAGGGATGTAGCATGATGTCGTCAGCGCTGATGCCACCCGGGATAGCGGCTGCGGAGGGATAGGCGACGACGGATTGCGGCAGACCGTCGAGGGCGTCGCGCAGGGCCTTGCGAGTGAGCAGGGCGTTGCCTTCGTCATCGTAAGCGAGGGCGGGGTGGTAGCTGTCGAGGAGCTCTAGAGCACGATGCACCAGCTCGATGGTGGGCTGCTCGCCCATGCCGTAGAGAATAGCGTCGGCGCCGCTGTCGAGCAGGATGCTGGGGCGTAGGCGCTCTTGCCAGTAGTCGTAGTGCGCGAGGCGGCGCAGCGAGGCCTCAATGCCGCCGAGGATGACGGGACAGTCGGGGAAGAGCTCCCTGCAGATGCGTGTATAGACGATGGTGGGGTACTCAGGCCGCAGGTCGTGACGACCGTCGGGGCTGTAGGTGTCCTCGGAGCGCAGGCGTCGTGCAGCGGTGTACTTGTTCACCATCGAGTCCATGCAACCTGGCGCCACGCCAAACCACAGGCGTGGACGTCCCAGCTTCTTAAAGTCGCGGTAGTCCCCGTGCCAATCGGGTTGCGGGATGATGGCCACGCGCAACCCCTCTGCCTCCAGCAAGCGTCCGATGACGGCAGCACCGAAGGACGGATGATCCACATAGGCATCAGCCGAAAGCAGGATGACATCAGCCTGCTCCCAGCCTCGCTGTTGCATTTCCTTGCGGGTCGTGGGGAGGAAGAGGTGAGGCAAGGACACTTTCACTTATTACGTTGCAGTACTCTGTCGAGGAGTGACTTGTTGATGGCTAGGATCTTGCGTTGCTGCGCCTTGATGTCGCCTGTGATCTGGTCGAAGATATCCTGAATGTTGTGAATCATGGGCGCAGTGGTCTTGTCGGCCAGCTCATTGACCACCACACGCAGTCCCTTGGGCACGAGGCGTACTTCGATGTTGGCGCCGGCCTCGGCAGGCTCGCCGTCGTAGTGGATGACCCCGGACTGAGCGCGGTGAATCTTCAGTGATGTGCATTGGAAGGTCTTCACGTGTGAGTTGGTGTCAAGCGTCTTGTTCATGGCTTGCATGACAATTTGCGGGGCATCGAGCATATTGAGCGGCTCGATGATGGTGACATCGAGGAGACCGTCGCTCATGGAGGCCTGCGGCGCGATATAGAAGTTGTTGCCGTACTGCGAGGCGTTGCCGCAGGCGATGAGGAATGCGGTGTAGTGCTCCTTCTGCCCATCGACGTCAATCTCGTAGGTCTCGGGTTTGTAGGAGAGACCGCCTTGGAAGACGTTCTCGATGTAGGTCTGGATGCCGCGCTTGCCGCAGCCGGCGAACTTCTCGCTGATGAAAGCATCGAAGCCCATACCGCAGGTGCAGAAGAAGGGGATATCGTTGATGAGGCCGTAGTCGAGCGACTTGATGTCACAGCGCGACAGCACGCGCAGTGCACCGTCGGGATCAAGAGGTATTTGGATATGGCGTGCGAGACCGTTGCCGCTACCCATAGGGATTATGGCGAGTGCCGTCTCGCTGTGGCGCAGCGCGCGCGCTACCTCGTTGACGGTGCCGTCGCCGCCGATGGCTACGCAGACGTCGATGTCAGCGCGCGAGGCATTGGAAGCCAGTTCCTCAGCGTGGCCGCGGTGGTCGGTCCAAGCCACATCCCATTCGAAGCGCTCGCTGTCGAGGAAGCGAGGTAGGGAGTCTATGATGGGCTGCTTATCGTGGGTTCCCGAGATGGGATTCGCGATGAACAGAAGTCTTGTCTTACTCATTATTAATTATATTAGATGACGCAAATGTAGGAAAATTTTCGCGTTGTGACAGCTTATTAAGAAGGAAAAGTTCTGTTTGATATACATTTTCATGTAAAATGTGCAATAGATACAGAAAAAATGCTTACCTTTGCACCGCTTTTTGAAAACACACCTTATTATTATATATGGGACTTTTACAAGACAGACTGGCCAAATATGACCGTCCTCAGAAGTATAAAGCGTTAGGAATTTATCCCTATTTCCGTGAGATAGAAGGGAAACAGGGAACAGAAGTTATTATGGATGGCCATCGCGTGCTGATGTTCGGCTCTAATGCCTATACGGGCCTGACAGGCGACGAACGTGTGATTCAGGCTGGTATCAAGGCGATGGAGCAGTACGGAAGTGGCTGTGCTGGTTCGCGTTTCCTTAATGGTACGCTGGACCTGCATGTGCAGTTGGAAAAGGAACTTGCCGCCTTCGTGGGCAAGGACGAGGCTATGTGCTTCGCTACGGGCTTTACCGTGAACAGCGGTGTGCTGGGCGTGCTCACAGATCGCCATGACTATATCATCTGCGATGATCGTGACCATGCAAGCATTGTTGATGGCGTGCGTAGCAGCTTCTCGCGTTGCCTGAAGTATAAGCACAACGATATGGAGGAACTGGAGAAGCTCTTGCAGAAATGTCCCGAGGATGTCGTAAAGCTCATCGTTGTCGATGGTGTTTTCTCGATGGAAGGTGACTTGGCTCCCTTGCCGAAGATTGTGGAGTTGAAGAAGAAATATCCCAACACCGCCATCATGGTCGATGAGGCTCATGGTTTGGGTGTCTTTGGTAAGAACGGTCGTGGTGTCTGCGACCACTTTGGACTGACTGCCGACGTGGATCTCATCATGGGCACATTCTCCAAGAGTCTGGCTAGCATCGGTGGCTTCATCGCAGCTGACAGCAGCATTATCAACTACCTGCGTCACCACACCCGCACCTACATCTTCTCCGCTTCCTGCACACCTGCTGCTACGGCAGCCGCCCGCGAGGCACTGCACATCCTGCAGGAGGAGCCTGAGCGTATTGAGAAACTGTGGGAGGTTACCAACTATGCTCTGAAGCGATTCCGCGAGGCCGGTTTCGAGATTGGCGAGACGGAGAGCCCCATTATTCCGCTTTATGTACGCGACGTGGATAAGACGTTCGCTGTGACGAAGTTGGCCTTTGATGCCGGCGTGTTCATCAATCCTGTGATTCCGCCTGCATGCGCGCCACAGGACACCCTCGTGCGCGTAGCGTTGATGGCTACCCACACGAAAGAGCAGGTTGACGAGGCAGTAGATGCTCTGACGGGCGTCTTCAAGCAGCTGGAGATTATCAAATAGCGGCTAACGCAGGCTGAATAAAGAAATTTCGGGCGAAAAGTTTGGCCGTTTCGAGAAAACGCCGTACCTTTGCACCCGCAAAAGCCGAAAGGGCGGCTGAAGAGCCTCCCTTAGAGGCAACCAAGAATGTTGCGTCCTTAGCTCAGTTGGTAGAGCAATTGACTCTTAATCAATGGGTCCAGGGTTCGAGCCCCTGAGGGCGTACAAGGGTAAAAAACAAAGGATGCGTCCTTAGCTCAGTTGGTAGAGCAATTGACTCTTAATCAATGGGTCCAGGGTTCGAGCCCCTGAGGGCGTACAAGAAAACAGGTTTCATCATTGCGATGGAGCCTGTTTTCGTTACATTTTGACACGAAACTGTTGTGAAATGTTCAAAAAGTCGATAAAAGCATGTCTTTTTGCTCTTTTTTCTTGCACGCGTGCGGGAAAAAGTGTAATTTTGCGCCGCAATTCAGAAAGGATTGCTTAGATCATTAACACAAAAGGTAAAAAGAATCATGTTTGAAAATGCAGGATTGCTCGCAGGTGCTGTGTGGACAGCCCTGAATGAGAACGGCGCTCAGAACGCTAAAGATTTGAAAAAGGCTGCTAAAGTGAAGACTGACAAGGAACTCTATCTGGCTCTCGGTTGGTTGCTCCGCGAGGACAAGCTCGCCGTCGCTGGTGACGAGAAGGATCCCGTCTTCGGCCTCAAGTAAAAAGGAGAAATTACTTTAAAAGTATCATTTCCCGTGTAAGGTTTACCCTTACATGGGATTTTTTATGAACTATCGGGCAAAATTCATGCTCTTCATTTGTCCAAACCGCAGATTCTTATTACCTTTGCGCCATGAAACATATCCGTAACTTCTGTATCATTGCACACATAGACCACGGGAAGAGCACCTTGGCCGACCGCTTGCTGGAACGAACCAATACGATTCAGGTAACGGAAGGGCAGATGCTCGACGACATGGATTTGGAGCGTGAGCGTGGCATTACCATCAAGAGTCACGCCATTCAGATGGAGTATGTGCGTGATGGAGAGAAGTTCATCCTCAACCTCATTGACACCCCGGGTCACGTGGACTTCAGCTATGAGGTTAGCCGCAGCATCGCTGCCTGTGAGGGCGCGCTCCTCGTGGTGGATGCTACGCAAGGTGTGCAGGCGCAGACCATTTCGAACCTTTACATGGCCATCGACCACGACCTGGAGATTGTTCCAGTCGTGAACAAATGCGATATGCCCAATGCAATGCCCGAGGAAGTAGAGGATGAGATTATCGATCTGCTTGGCTGCAAGCGCGAGGAGATTATCCGTGCCAGCGGCAAGACGGGCGAGGGCGTCGATGACATCCTCAACGCCGTCGTGGATCGCATCCCGTGTCCGAGGGGAGATGAGAATGCGCCGCTGCAGGCCCTCATCTTCGACTCTGTCTTCAATTCGTTCCGCGGCATCATCGCGTACTTCAAGATTGTCAACGGCAGCATCAAGAGCGGTGACGAGGTGGCGTTCATCAATACCGGCAAGGAGTACAAAGCCGACGAGATCGGCACGCTTCGGATGGATATGGTTCCACGCAAGGAACTGCACTGCGGCGATGTGGGTTATATCGTCAGTGGCATCAAGACCGCTACCGAGGTGAAGGTCGGCGATACCATCACTCACGTGGCGACGATGGGGCAGGTGAGCGCCATCGCCGGCTTTGAAGAAGTGAAGCCGATGGTCTTTGCCGGCGTCTATCCCATCGAGACGGAGGACTACGAGAACCTGCGCGCCTCGCTGGAGAAGCTGCAGCTGAACGACGCCTCGCTGACCTTCCAACCCGAGTCGTCGGTGGCACTGGGCTTCGGCTTCCGTTGCGGCTTCTTGGGACTGCTGCACATGGAAATCGTGCAGGAGCGTCTCGACCGCGAGTTCAATATGGATGTCATCACGACGGTGCCCAACGTATCGTACATGGTCTATGACAAACACGGCGAGGTGAAGGAAGTGCACAACCCGGCAGGCATGCCTGATCCAACGCTCATCGAGCGCATCGAAGAGCCTTATATCCACGCCTCTGTTATCACGACGGCCAACTTCATTGGGCCCATCATGACATTGTGCCTTGGCAAGCGCGGCGAGCTCATTCGCCAGGACTTCATTAGCGGAAACCGCGTAGAGATTCAGTTTGCGATGCCGCTGGGCGAGATTGTCATCGACTTCTACGACAAGCTGAAGAGCATCTCCAAGGGTTACGCCTCGTTTGACTACCATCAGGATGGCTTCCGTCCGTCGAAGTTGGTGAAGCTCGACATTCTGTTGAACGGCGAGCCGGTGGATGCCCTCTCGACGCTCACGCATGTCGATAACTCTGTGGATTTCGGACGCCGCATGTGCGAGAAACTCAAGGAGCTGCTGCCGCGCCAGCAGTTCGACATCGCCATCCAGGCTGCTATTGGTGCCAAGATTATTGCCCGCGAGACCGTGAAGCAGGTTCGCAAGGATGTGACAGCCAAGTGCTACGGCGGCGACATCAGCCGCAAGCGTAAGTTGCTGGAGAAGCAGAAGCGAGGCAAGAAGCGCATGAAGCAAATCGGCAATGTGCAAGTGCCGCAGAAAGCCTTCCTTGCTGTGTTGAAATTAGACTGAATTCGGTTATATGAAAAAAATAACGCCCAATTATAACGCCCAAAATCAAAGCAAAACTATGGACAAACTGAGAGACATTGCCCGCGAGATAGCCCGAGGTTACTGCACCCTCTCTACTCAGGGTATCACTACGCTGGCCGGCATACTTATTCCTTTCAAGGTACAGAAAGGGGAGAAGATGCTGCAGGAAGGCGATGTGTGTAAATTCATGTATTATGTGGAGAAAGGCATGGTTCGCCAATTCTATTACAAAGGTGGCCGTGATGTGACGGAGCATTTCTCCTACGAAGGTCGTATTGTGATTTGTATCGAGAGCTTCCTGAAGCAAACCCCGTCGCGACTGATGGTGGAAGCATTAGAGAATTCTTATCTCTATGGTATTCCTCATGATGCTTTTTTGGAACTGGTGGAGACCGATAAGGAGATGGCCAAGCTCTATCGCAACATTCTGGAGCACGCCCTCATCTCTTCGCAGGAGCACGCCGATAGCCAACGTTTCGAGAACGCTACAGAACGCTATGTGCGCCTATTGAAGAGCAAACCCGAAATCATTCTTCGTGCGCCGATGGTTCATGTGGCCTCGTTCTTGCAGATGACGCCTGAGACACTGAGTCGCGTTCGTTCCTCGCATGTTGACTAAGGCCACCCAGAAACTGGTTCGCTCCCTTGACACGCGCAAAGGGCGTCGCAAGGAGGGGCTCTTCGTAGCCGAAGGGCCTAAGTTGGTAGGTGAGTTGTTAGGACATTTCGATTGTGTGCGCCTGGTGGCGACCGAAGCGTGGACGATGGCGTACGATGGCATCGTTCCCGTGGATGTGGTGACGGAGGAGGAACTGCAGCGCATCAGCCTGCAACAGACGCCCCAGCATGTGTTAGCGCTTTTTCGTATTCCCGATGATGAGGGCTCGATGGCAGAAGTGGCTCGCGACCAGCTATGCATCGCCCTTGATGGCGTGCAGGACCCCGGGAATTTGGGTACTATTGTCCGTTTGGCCGACTGGTTCGGCATTCATGATATATGGTGCTCTCAGGGGACGGCCGACATTTGGAACCCCAAGGCCGTGCAAGCTTCGATGGGTGGTCTTGCGCGTGTACGTGTACATTATGTAGATTTAGTTTCGCAGTTGCAGGCTTTGCCCGTAGCTGTTCCCCTCTATGGAACTTCCCTTCGCGGCCAGAGCCTCTGGCAGGCGCAGTTGGCTCCTAGTGGCATCGTGGTGATGGGCAATGAAGGCAATGGCGTTAGTGCAGAAGTGGATGCGCTCTGCCGCCAGCGTCTGCTGATTCCCAATTATCCCGCGGGCCTCCCTACAACCGAAAGTTTGAATGTGGCGATGGCCACAGGTATCGTGCTTGCCGAATTCCGACGCCAGCAGTTGATGACACAATGAAGCATAGCGCACGATACCTAGGAAGGCCTTTGTCGGCGATACTCATGGTGGTGTTGCTGTCGCAATTGTTTTCTTGTGCGCCCACTCGTTTCATCCCTGAGGGTGAATATATGCTGGAGAAGACATCGGTCCATACTGACGATGGCGATGTCTCGACCTCGAATCTCTCCGGCTATATTCGTCAACGCGCAAACTCCAAGTGGTTTAGCCTTTTCAAGGTTCCCATGGCTGTCTATTGTATCAGCGGCACGGACAGCACCAAGCGCATCAACCGTTTCTTTCGCCGTATAGGTGAGGCTCCCGTGGTCTATGACAGTGTTCAGGCGGAACGGGGTAGGGCAAACATGGAGGCTGCTGTGAAGAACTTGGGTTTCCTGAATGGTACGGTGTCGCTGCATGAGAAGCGGAGTAAGCGGCGCACAGTAGTGGACTTTCGGGTTCATGCCGGCAAGCGATACATCGTTAATCGTATAGACTATGCCATTGACGATTCTGTGGTGGCAGACTTGGTGCTGGGCGACACGCTGCAATCGCTGATGTACAGGGGGATGCCTTTTGATGCTAACGTCCTCAATGAAGAGCGCAGCCGCATTACCGCGATGTTGCAGAACGAGGGCTTCCAACGCTTCAACAAGAGTTTCGTGCGCTTCGAGGCCGATACAACGATAGGTCGTCAGCAGGTGAACTTAACCTTGCACATTCCGTTGTATCGTGCATCGGCCAATGACACCTTGAGCCTTCATCAGCGCTATTACATAGGGACTGTGAATTACCTTACGGATGTAGAGTTGCAAGCCTTCAAGAGCCAGCGTGATCAATTGGACAGCATGGTGGTCCGTTCTTTGCATTTCTACCAGCGTAAGGATATGTCTTTGAGCCCTTTGTTTCTGGTTAATAAGACCGACTTGCGCCCAGGACGCTTGTATGAGGAGCGTCATGTTCAGTCCACCTATAGCAACCTGGCCTCGCTCTCGGCCGTGATGGGCACGAGCGTCGTACTGGAGCCTTCGCTCACCGCGCCCGATACCCTGGATGCTTACGTGAGTATTTTCACTTCCAAGCGTCACGGCCTTTCGGCTGAATTGGAGGGAACCAACTCGGCAGGAGACTTTGGAGCGGCTGTCAGCGTGGGCTATCAGAACCGCAACCTCTTCCGTCGTTCAGCGCTTTTCTCGCTGAAGCTGCGCGGTGCTTTCGAAGCCATCAAAGGGCTCGAGGGTTATACGGACCAGAACTATCTGGAGTATAGTGCCGAAGCCAACCTGAACTTCCCCGAGTTCATGTTTCCCTTCCTCTCGCGGCGTTTCAGGCGTTCTGTGAATGCTCAGAGTATCGCCTCACTTATGTTCGATTCTCAGGACCGTCCCGAGTTTCATCGCCGCGTGTTGACAGCGGCCTGGCGCTATCGCTGGAACCGTTTCGACCTCAAGCGTCAGCACCGCGTGGACCTGATTGATTTGAACTATGTCTTCATGCCTTGGATTTCCGAGACATTCCAGCGTGAATACCTCTCCAACGACGGTAGCCGTAACGCCATCTTGCGTTACAACTACGAGAACCTGTTCATCATGAAGGCGGGCTACTCGTTCCAGTACACCAGCGTGATGCCCAATATGCAGAATGCCATTTACGGCCGCAATGCATGGAGCATTCGTTTTGGCGTTGAGACGGCGGGCAATCTTCTTTATGGTCTCTCGCATTTGACCGATGGCCCTCATTCTGACCGTCTGGATGCCTACACGCTTTTCAATATAGCTTATGCTCAGTATGTGAAGGGCGATTTTGACTTTGCCAAGAGTTTCAGCTTTGATGAGCGCAATTCGTTGGCCATCCATGCAGCGCTCGGTATTGCGTATCCCTATGGCAACTCCACGGTGTTGCCCTATGAAAAGCGTTATTTCAGCGGTGGTGCCAATAGTGTGCGTGGTTGGAGTGTGCGCGGTCTGGGACCTGGCAGCTTTTCGGGAAACGACGGCAAGGTCGATTTCATTCGCCAGACGGGCGACATGAAACTGGACTTGAGCGCAGAGTACCGCACGCATTTGTTCTGGAAGATAGACGCTGCCGTGTTCGTGGATGCCGGTAATATCTGGACCTTGCGCGACTACGAGGAGCAGCCCGGCGGCCAGTTCAAGTGGAACACCTTCTGGAAGCAGATCGCGGTGGCCTATGGTCTGGGTATCCGCCTGAACTTCGGCTATTTCATCCTTCGTCTGGACGGCGGCATGAAGGCTGTGAACCCAGCTTACGAGAACGCCCGTGATCATTTCCCCATCATCCATCCCAACTTCAAGCGCGATTTCCAGTTGCATTTCGCCGTAGGCTTGCCTTATTAAAAGCGTTTGCTTTGTTGGGTGTGTAACGAACCACTTTTGGCTCGGACTTGTAGCAAAAAAATCAAAAAAAGAGTGATTCGTGGCGCGCTTAGCAATATTTTTCGTACCTTTGCGCGCAGAAAATAGAACCTGTATGCTTAAGTTCTTATGTTTAGGCAGTGGAAGCAGTGGCAACTGCTATTGCCTGTGGACAAACAACGATGGCATTCTCATTGATGCGGGCCTTGGCTTTCGCACGATGCGACGGCATTTATCGTCGTTCGGTGTGGATGTCAAACAGTTTCACACGGTCCTGATCACCCACGACCATGCAGACCATATCAAGTCCGTTGGGAAGTTGGCTTCGGAGCTGGGATTGCCTATTTACTCGACGCGGTTGGTGCACGAGGGGATTGCGCGCAACTATTGTGTATCTCCGAAGTTGAACGCCAGCCAGCAGTTCTTCCTGGAAAAGGATGTGACGGTGCAGCTGGGCGATTTCAGCGTGACGGCTTTCCCTGTCCCACACGACAGCAACGACTGCGTGGGCTATCATATTGAGGCAGAGGGCGTCCGCTTCAGCCTGATAACGGATGTTGGTCATGTCACCGAGCGCATCAAGGACGAGGTATCAACGGCCAATTACCTGGTGTTGGAGAGCAACCATGACCACGAGATGCTCATGGCCGGCCCCTATCCAGCGCATCTGAAGGGACGCATATCCAGCGAGTATGGCCATCTGAGCAACAGGGAGGCCGCCGAACTGCTGGCCAACAGTTCCAGTCCATCGCTGAAACATGTTTGGTTGTGCCATCTGAGCGAGGAGAACAATCACCCCGTGCTCGCCAGTAAGACGGTCGATAGTGTCCTGCGCAGTTATGGTATTGTGCCAGGCGTGGACTTCCAGGTGGAAGTGCTACGGCGCAAGGTTCCCAGTGCCATCTACGAACTCTCGCCCGTTGAGTAGTCATCAAACAGGTGGTCCGATTCTTCGTAGCTGTTGAAATGCTGGATGTTGCGGCTCTCGCCAAAGGAGGCAGAAAAGAGTTTACACAACCGGTTGGTTTCTGCAACCTGTCGCTCTTTGAGGATGCTGCATTGTGCAACAATCGGGTTCTTCTGCCACTGGTAATAAGCGGTAGCGTTCTTGCAGTCAATGCATCTCACGAAATTGTCAAGAGAGTTTTTATTGTTGCTTGCCATAATGCTGATGCTGAAATTCGGTTGCGAAATTAGTGAAAAAGGCTGATGTAGCCAACTTTTAAGTAAATTATCTTCAAGATTCAACCAAACAAATTGTTTTCTATGATGTTGCTTGATATCCTCATTGTCGTAATTGGTGCTGCGCTGGTGCTTGTCGGTGCCGACAAACTCACAGACGGCGCAGTGGCCGTAGCTCGTCGCTTTCAGATTCCCGAGATGGTGATAGGCCTGACGATTGTCGGCTTTGGCACCTCCTTGCCAGAATTCATGGTGAGTCTGCTCTCGGGTGTTCAGGGTTCTTCGGGCATGAGCATTGGCAACATCGTGGGTAGCAATCTGTTCAACGCCCTGATGATTGTGGGCGTCTCGGCTGTGTTCTATCCCATTACGGTGTCGCGAACCTCGGTGCGGAAGGATATACCGCTGGTGCTGCTTTCCAGCGTGGCCATGACAGCGCTCGCGCTTGACGTGCTGATCAGCGGTGGTGTGACCGATGTCATTTCGCGTGGCGACGGCATCGTGCTCATGTGCTTCTTTGTGATTTTCATGGCCTACACGTTCTCGATGGCCAAGTCGGGCGCCGAGGATGTAGAGGCAGGGGAGGGCGCTCCCATGTCAGTGTGGCGGATGGTACTGTACATCGTCCTGGGTCTTGCTGCGCTCATTGGCGGTGGCCAGCTGTTTGTTGAGGGCTCTTGTGGCATCGCTCGCGAACTGGGTGTGAGCGAGGCTGTGATTGGCCTAACCCTCGTTGCCGGAGGCACTTCGCTGCCCGAGCTGGCGACGAGTGTGATTGCCGCGCGTAAAGGGCGCAGCGCGATGGCCGTTGGCAATGTCATCGGCAGTATGCTTTTCAATACCTTCTGGGTCATAGGCTTTTGCGCCACCATCCGCCCGTTGCCGGTCACGGACATAGACTGGGTCGATTTTGCGATGCTCATCTTTGCCTCGGTGCTCTTCTGGTTCTTTGCGCGTACCAGACACTATATAGGCCGTTTTGAGGGCGGCATTATGGTGGCAACCTACGTTGCTTATATCACGTGGCTTGTTCTGTCACTCTGAGCACGTTTGTGCCTTTTGCCTTGCCGTCGCGTTTGTCGTAGGTCAAGATTTCCGCATCAGCGGAGTGGAATTTGTTGTAAAATAGTTGGCTCAATAAGAAAAAAATCGTACTTTTGCACCCGATTTCGAGAGCATATATTAGGTAAATCCGTTTAAAGGTAAATGAGGCAAAAGAGACTCCTTCCCGACTACATCTTTGAATCCAGTTGGGAAGTCTGTAATAAAGTAGGCGGCATCTACACCGTCCTTTCCACCCGTGCTAAGACTCTTCAGGATGCAATGCCCGACCGTGTTGTTTTCATTGGTCCTGATTTCTGGCAAGACAAGAAGAATCCCCTTTTCGTTGAAGACAAGCGGCTGTGGGCCGACTGGCGCCGTAGTGCTGCCAAGGAGTCCCTCGGCATCCGCATTGGTCGTTGGCAAATCCCGGGCCGCCCTGTGGTGGTACTGGTGGATTTCGTGCCGTTCTATGCGCAGCGCAACAACATCTACGGCGCCGCCTGGACCGATTTCCAGGTGGATTCCCTGCACGCTTACGGCGACTACGACGAGGCCTCGATGTTCTCCTATGCCGCCGGTCGGGTTGTAGAGAGTTTCTATCACTTTTTCCTCAATGAATCCAAGCGGGTTGTCTATCAGGCTCACGAATGGATGACGGGCCTCGGCGCCTTGTACATCCACAAGCACGTTCCGGCTATTGCCACCATCTTCACGACGCACGCCACCACCATTGGCCGCAGCATCGCCGGTAATGGCAAGCCGCTCTACGACTACCTCTTTGCCTACAACGGCAACCAGATGGCCGACGAGCTCAACGTGCAGTCGAAGCACAGCATCGAGCGCCAGACGGCTCACCACGTGGATTGTTTTACCACGGTGAGCGATGTGACCGCCCACGAATGCATGGAGCTGCTCGACAAGCAGCCCGACGTGGTGCTGCCCAACGGTTTTGAGATGGACTTTGTGCCGAAGGGTGTCACCTTCGTCAACCGCCGTCGCAAGGCGCGCCAGCGCATCCTCGAAGTGGCCAATGCGCTGATGGGAACCACCCTGGGCGACGACACGCTCATCGTCTCCACGAGCGGTCGCTACGAATGGAAGAACAAGGGTATCGACGTGTATCTCGAGGCGCTCAACCGAACCCTCCACGACGAGCGTCTGGAGCGCCCCGTGCTCGCCCTGGTGGAAGTGCCCGCTTGGCAGGCCGGGCCACGTCGCGAGCTGCAGGAGCGTCTGGAGTGGATGAAGACGAAGGGCTATGCCGAGGACAAACCGCTTCCCGATCCCTTCATCACCCACTACCTGCATGAGCCGGGTGGCGACATGACCTGCCAGTTCATCCACCGCTGCGGCATCGCCAACCGCGAGAGCAGCCGCCTGAAGGTGATGTTCGTGCCTTGCTACCTCGATGGCGCCGACGGCATCTTCAACATGCACTACTACGACCTCCTGCTGGGTCTCGACCTCACGGTCTATCCCTCGTACTACGAGCCGTGGGGCTACACGCCGCTGGAGAGCGTGGCCTTCAAGGTGCCCTGCGTCACCACGACGCTGGCCGGCTTCGGTCTTTGGGCCAACGAGCAGAAGAAGGGTGCCAAGAAGGCTGCCAACGGGCGCGTAGAAAGGGGGAGCGACTGCTACCTCGACGTTGATGGCGTGGAGGTCGTCGTGCGCTCCGACTACAACTATGATGAGGTTGCCGACAGCATCCGCGACGAGATCATCGGTTTCTCCAAGCTCTCAAAGAAGGAGGTGGAGATCGCGCGCAAGGCCGCAGCAGCCCTCGCCGAGAAGGCGCAATGGAAGCACTTCATCGCGTACTACTACGAGGCCTACGACATCGCCCTCCGCCGCGCGGAGAGCCGCATGGCGCAAGACTCCATGGTATGAGAAATTCACAAAGTTTTGAACTATATTGTCACACACTTTTCCAAAAATAACAGTTTATGAAGATTAAAGCAAGCAACGCCAACGACGCTCAATGGAAGCCGGTAGTAGTGAAAAGCTCCATCCCCGCCGAGTTGAGTAAGTTGGAGGAACTCGCCCACAACATGTGGTGGGCTTGGAACCACAGTGCCCGCAGTTTGTTCACCCATCTTGACCCCGTCCTCTACGAGGAGTGCGGCCAGAACCCTGTCCTCATGCTTGAGCGCCTGAGCTACGAGAAGCTCTCTGAGCTCTCCAAGGACAAGGCTATCATCAAGAAGATGAACGATGTCTATGCCGAGTTCCGCGCCTACATGGATGTTAAGCCCCGCACCGACCGTGCGAGTGTCGCTTATTTGTGCATGGAGTATGGCCTGAACCAGTCTCTGAAGATCTATTCCGGTGGTCTCGGCATCCTGGCCGGCGACTACATCAAGGAAGCCTCCGACAGCAACGTCGATATGTGTGCCGTTGGTTTCCTCTATCGTTTCGGCTACTTCACGCAGACCCTCTCCATGGACGGTCAGCAGATTGCCAACTACGAGGCCCAGAACTTCGGCAGCCTGCCCATCGAACAGCAGATGGACAAGGACGGCAAGCCCCTGGTCATCGATGTTCCCTACATGAACTATCAGGTTCATGCCTATGTCTGGCGCGTTAACGTCGGTCGCGTGAAGCTCTATCTGCTCGACACTGACAACGACTTGAACAGCGAGTACGACCGTCCCATCACCCACGCCCTCTACGGCGGCGACTGGGAGAACCGTCTGAAGCAGGAGATCCTGCTCGGTATCGGCGGTGTGCTGCTGCTGAAGAAGCTCGGCATCAAGAAGGACGTCTATCATTGCAACGAGGGCCACGCCGCCCTGTGCAACGTGCAGCGCCTCGTGGACTACGTGCAGAGTGGCCTGAGCTTCAACCAGGCTCTCGAACTCGTGCGCGCGTCCTCTCTCTATACCGTGCACACGCCCGTGCCCGCAGGCCACGACTACTTCGACGAGGGTCTCTTCGGCAAGTACATGAGCGGCTATCCCCAGATGCTCGGCATCACGTGGGATGAGTTCATCGGCATGGGCCGCCAGAACCCCGATGACCACGGCGAGCGTTTCTGCATGAGCACCTTCGCCTGCAACACCTGCCAGGAGGTCAACGGTGTCAGCTGGCTCCACGGCGAGGTCAGCAAGAAGATGTTCCAGAACATCTGGAAGGGCTACTTCCCCGAGGAGAGCCACGTTGGCTATGTCACCAACGGCGTGCACTTCCCCACATGGTGTGCCCACGAGTGGCGCCAGCTCTATGCCAAGTACTTCGATCCCAGCCACCTCGCAGACCAGAGCAACGAGCAGATCTGGCACGGCATCTATGATGTGCCAGATGCCGAGATCTGGAAGACCCGCATGGCCCTGAAGACCAAGCTCGTGGACTACATCCGCCAGCAGTTCCGCGAGAGCTGGCTGAAGAACCAGGGCGACCCCAGCCGCGTTGTCAATCTCATGGAGAAGATCAACCCCAACGCGCTGCTCATCGGTTTCGGTCGCCGCTTCGCCACCTACAAGCGTGCACACCTGCTCTTCACCGACCTGGAGCGTCTGGAGAAGATTGTCAACAACCCCAACTACCCCGTGCAGTTCCTCTACACTGGTAAGGCTCATCCCGCCGACGGTGCCGGTCAGGGTCTGATCAAGAAGATCTACGAGATCAGCCAGCGTCCCGAATTCCTGGGCAAGATCATCTTCCTTGAGAACTACGACATGCAGCTCGCTCGTCGCTTGATCTCTGGCGTTGACATCTGGATGAACACCCCGACGCGTCCGCTCGAGGCCTCTGGCACCAGCGGCGAGAAGGCTCTCATGAACGGTGTCGTCAACCTCTCCGTCCTCGACGGCTGGTGGCTCGAAGGCTACCGCGAGGGTGCCGGCTGGGCACTCACCGAGAAGCGCACCTACGAGAACCAGGCTTACCAGGACCAGCTCGACGCTGCCACCATCTACAGCCTGCTCGAGAACGAGATCATGCCTACATACTACGCTCGTAACTCCAAGGGCTACAGCGCATCGTGGATTCAGGTCATCAAGAACAGCATCGCCCGCATCGCGCCTCACTACACCATGAAGCGCCAGCTCGACGACTACTACACCAAGTTCTACAACCCGCTCGCAGCGCGCTCCAAGAAGCTGCAGGCCCACGACAACCAGCTCGCCAAGGAGATTGCTCTCTGGAAGGAAGCTGTGGCAGAGCGTTGGGACGGCGTGCGTGTCGTAGGTGCTGAGAAGGGTGAAGCCCTCGTGAAGGGAATGATTGAATCCGGCACCAAGTACGACATCAACATCGTCATCGACGAGGCCGGCCTCGACAACGCCATTGGCGTAGAGCTCGTCACCCTGACCACCGACAAGAAGGGCGAGGACCACATCTATAGCGTTGAACCCCTGGAGGTTGTGAAGCGCGAAGGAAACCTCTACACCTTCCACGTCACCCACACCATCAACAACGCAGGCATGTTCAAGATCGCCTATCGTATCTTCCCCAAGAACGATCTGCTGCCGCATCGTCAGGACTTCTGCTACGTGAAGTGGTTCCTCTAATAGAGAGATCGTTTTACCCTGTACCTTCGAGTGGACTGCCTTGGTGGTCCACTCGATGCTTTTTTTACAGGTCATTCTGCCGTGCGCCTGCAACTTTTCTCCCTTTTTCTTTGCACAAATGTCTTAAATCGCTACTTTTGCAGCGTGTTCCGCAACATTTGTGTTAATACCTATTGCCTACTATGAATACATTCCGTAAAACCACTGCACTATCGCTTCTGTTTGCATGGGCAGCTTTCATGAACCTCGCCCGTGCTGAGGCTTTCACCAAGTACCTCTTCGTGTACTTCCCCAGCAACTCCAATGAGAACGTCTATTACGCCCTCTCGGACAACGGTTATGACTACACACCGATGAACGATGGGCAGATGATTATCAGCGCCGACTCGATATCCCTCAAGCACGGCGTTCGCGACCCGCATATCCTGCGTGGCGCGGATGGCTATTTCTATATGGTACTCACAGATATGCGCTGTGCCGAAGGCTGGGAGAGCAACCGTGGCATCGTAATGATGAAGAGCCGCGACCTGGTGAACTGGACACACTCCACCGTGCACTTCCCCGACAAGTACAAAGGCACTATCTATGACAAGGTCACCCGCGTGTGGGCACCTGAGACCATCTGGGACCCGCAGGCAGAGAAGTATATGGTCTATTTCTCGCTCCTCACCAGCGACGGCAGCATCCCCTATGACAAGGTGTTTTACTGTTATGCCAACGCCGACTTCACCGACCTGGAGGGAGGACCTACGTTCCTCTACGACCGCGGCTCGGCGACCATTGATATGGACATCGTCTTCAACGAGAGCGACGGCCTCTACCACGGCTTCTACAAGAACGAGGGCTCCGGCGGTATCTGCAAGGTGACTGCCCAGACGCTCACCGCACCCGACGGCCAGCCCTTGGGCTCGCAGTGGAGTGCTCCCAGTGGCACACTGCAGCAGACTACAGAGGCTGTTGAGGGCGCCGGTGTGTTCCAGCTCATCGATGGCAACACCTGGGTGTTGATGTACGACTGCTACATGAACGGCCACTACCAGTTCTGCACCTCCACCGACCTGCTCAACTTCACCTTCAAGCAGAACACCTACACCAGCGGCGCCTTCACCCCACGCCACGGCACCGTCATCCCCGTCACCGATGCCGAAGTGGCGGCTATCAACAAATACCTCACCGACAAGGCGAAAGCGCGCTATGTGGAGGCCCTGAAGCAGGAAGTCAACACCGCCCGCGCTATGGGCCTTGATGTCAGCCGTGCCGAAGCACTTCTGGCGCAGGACGAGAGCACCATAGAGAACCTGCAGTCCGCGGCTGCAGAGCTCAACGTGGAGGAATACGCCTTCGTCACCACACGCTACCCCGAGGACAAGACCTCGCTCATCAGCGATGCCTGGACGATGGTCAACGAGCGAGACAATCGTGGTCAGCACTGGGACGGTACAACCACTTCCACCTACTACGAACAGAATCAGGGATGGGGTAACACCTCCTGGCAGATGTCGATGACACAGCAGCTGACGCTGCCCGCCGGCTACTACGCCCTGAAGGCCTCAGGCCGCTCCGCATCCGACGCCGTCAACGCCACCATGAGCATCGCCGACCAGAGCGTCCGCTTCCCCGCGAAAGCCGATGAGGGCTATGGCATCACCACCGACGGCACCGCCTCCTTCGATGGCACCAAGACCTACGCCAACGGCGGCAAGGGTCGCGGTTGGGAGTGGCGCTACATCACCTTCCATCTTGAACAGGAGACCACCGTCACCCTCACGCTCCAGGCCAGCGTGCAGAACGCTGCGCAACAATGGGTCAGCATCAGCAACCTCTCGCTCCTCTACAACGAGAGCGACCCCGCCAATGTGCCCGTCGTTGCCGATGCCGTCGACAAAGGTCCCGCTGAGATCTACACCATCTCCGGCCAGCGCCTCGACCGCACCCGCCACGGCGTCAACCTCGTGCATCGCAAAGGCGTTACAGAAAAGGTGATTGTCCGCTAGCGTACGCGAACAAAGCGCGAATACAAGTGCGTTGTGTTGCCGTTTACCATGCATGGTAAACTCGATTTCCATACATGGTAAACGCGTGTTCCATGCATGGAACTCGTTGTTCGGTCGCGAGCCAACAACGATAAGATTGCGGTCTTACTGTTCGAAGCTCACGCTCTTACGGCCCGAAGACCGCGGTCTTCATTTTTTATTATTTGCCCAACAAAGCTTCACAAGCCTTCACAGCTCTTCACCTGCTTACCCCAATCTCTGGTCGGCATATCCGCTTTGATACTTTTGTGAATCTATTGTGAATCTTTTTATCGTAAGCTTCACGCTCTAACGGCCAGTTACACAATAGCTTACTGTTATAATGTGAAGGTGAAACTTTTTTTGCATTTCGGAATTTTATGACTTTTACCTCTGGATTTTGATGCTCGCACTGCAAAAATCTGCGATTCTTTTGGCTGATTCAGAAAACATTCGCTACTTTTGCATCGCAATCCGTAAGAATTATTACTATATCATTGTTCAGTTTCTATTATGAAAGCCATCTACTCCAAACTATTTATCATCGCTTTGTGCATGACAGTTGTTGTGTCTTGTGGTAAAGATGATGAAACGGGTTCAATAACAAATCCTGACACCTCGCAGAATGAAGGCGACAATGAAAACAATGGTAGTAATGATGATGAAGGGCGCGAAGGCAATGATCCTGAGATAGATAATGGTGAAGCTCCAGACGCCGAAATTGGCGCTGATAATACAACAGATGAAATTGTGACAGGAGGATGTGCAGAGTTGGGCTATAATAGTATTGTACTTTATGGCTACGTGAATAATGTAACTCCTACGCAAATGGGTATCATCTATGATACTGATGAGAGTTTTGCGAATAAGAAATATGCTTATAGCAACAGCTTTGACCAAGGAACCTCCAACCGCCGCTTCCGAGTCTCTATTAATGGGCTGATTGCTGGACGGAAATATTATTATTATGCCTTTATAAACAAAGGAAATATTGAATATTCAGCAGAACAAGTCTATACTTTTACAACAAAAAAGGCCTCACTTCTATAGATATAGATGCCAATTACACTTTTTATTTTGATAACAACTTTGAGTTAACGACTATCAAAGAGGGAGATCAATATCCCTTTTACACTTGGACTGAGACAGCGTGCAAGATTCAATGGTGGGCAAGTGGCAACGGTGGTTTCCGCGTGACAGGCTTAAAGGCGGCACCAATGGAATATCCAACATGTCCCGAGTTAGGAACTGGTGTGGATGGGGGAAATTGCGTTAAACTCACGACTCGTGATACGGGAGTCCTTGGCGATATGGTCAATATGCGAATAGCTGCAGGAAACCTATTCTCTGGTGTATTCGATATTGAAAGAGCAATGAAAGCGCCACTTACAGCCACCCGCATTGGACAACCTTATGCCCACAAACCAACAAACATGAAGGGCTATTATAAGTATAAGCCAGGTGCCAAGATGCAAGACCGTACAGGTGGTGAGATTGCAGGTGTCACGGACTCTCCTGATATATACTGCATAATCTATCGCAATACAGATAATAATGGTAATCCTGTTCAATTAGATGGTTCCAATATCTTGACAAGTCCTGCCGTTGTAGGAATAGGACGTATTGAGCAATCTGGAATTGACAAGACAGGTTCACAATGGCTTCCATTCAACCTGCCCATTAGTTATAATGCCTCTATCAAGAAAGATGATGTTTTAAGTTGGCACTACAATATTGCAATCGTTTTCACCTCTAGCATTCGTGGTGGTGAATTCATAGGTGCTATAGGTAGCACATTATGGATTGACAATGTGAGTTTGACAACAGAATATTAGTCAATACCAATAATATCTTGCACATATATGTCCCGAGGGCTTCTCATCAAGATTATAGAAGAAGTTAAACGAACTTTGAAATAAACAATGCCATTATAATAAATGTATCTTTTTGATGGTAGAGCTTGGGAAATGGCAATGGCAGGAGCCGGGGACGGCATGGAGGGGAGTCGGGGTGTATCATGTCACGCTGACGGTGCCATCGTGTGAGCCGTTGCTCGGGACATTGGTGATTCCGGATCATGACCCCTCGAAGGCGCGGATTGAGCGGACGGCATTGGGGAATGCTGTTGTTGATGAGTTGTATGTGATGTGCAAGCACTATCCGGTAATCCGCATTCTCCAGTTCTGCCTGATGCCAGACCACCTGCATGCTGTCATCCATGTGACGCAGGTGATGGAAACGAGCATCCGCAGCGTGATTCGCGGATATTGGCAGGGGGTGAAGAAGCTGGGAAGGGCTTATACTTTGGAGATTGCTGCCGAATTAAATTCGGTGACAAGGGACGAAGGGGGAAAAAGCGCGGGAGCAAGGGACGAAGGGGGAAAAAGCGCGGGGACAAGGGACGAAGGGGGCTTTGCTTTTCCGGTTTTTACGGAGCGGCCATTTATTCGGCCGCTGTCCCGGCGTGGACAGTTGCATACGATGATTCGGTATGTTCTGATGAACCCGCAGCGGTTGGCTACGAAGCGGCTAAGACCGGGATATTTTCGTGTGCAGAAGGATATTGAGATTGGGGGACGGAAATATGATGGCGTGGGGAATGTGGGGATATTGATGGCTGAAAGTTTTGACACGGTGCATGTGCGGCGTATGATGGTGGAAGCGGCCAACCACGGCGAAACGGAAACGCTGCGGAACTATATGAAATCCTGTGTGCTGAAGGCCCGTAAGGGCGTGGTCCTGGTATCGCCTTTCATATCACCTCATGAGAAGCAGGTGATGGATGTGCTGCTTCGCGAACAGCGGCCTTTTATCTTTCTCGCGGACAATGGTTTCAGAGAGTATTACAAGCCTTCAGATGCTCTCTTTGATGCTTGCGCAGCGGGGCGCGTACTCATACTGAGCCCTTGGCCATACGATGCCGAAAAACGTCATATCAGCCGTGCGGAGTGTGTGCAGCTGAATGCGATGGCAGAAGAAATCTGTGAGTCTTAGAATCTTTTTCCTCTTTTCCTTTGCCCGAAAGCTAATATTCAGTACTTTTGCGTCGTTTTTTTTGCGCCGCGAATGAGTTATATTGATTATAAGGCTTTTGGGGGGACGTTCTCAAGTTGCTTGAGGGCGGTTTGTGTTGTTGCCTTGATGGTGTGCGGCGCGGCGGTGCTTCGGGCGCAGGACGAGGTGGCGGAGAAGAGTGGGGTGGTGGAGAAGAGGAAGGTGTATCAGGGGTTCTCGGGTGGGATGCTGTTGCACACGGGTTACCTCTTCGGCATAGATGGGGCTGCGCCTGTGGCTGCCGACGGGCGGTCGTACAGCCCGCAAGGCGGGGTGTTCGGTATTGGCGGTTGTGCGCGCGTTCATCTGTGGAAGTACCTGCGCGTGGGCTTCGAGGGCTTTGTCTCCACGATGTACCAGGGCATGATGGACAACAGGGAGCTGTTGAGGCCTGGCAGCTATGTGCGTACGGGGTGTGGAGGTGTGATGGCTGATGCTTGCTGGCGGTTGCCGAAGGTGTGGCCCTACGTGGGTGCCTCGCTGGGCGGCGGCGCCATGCGTTCGCTCTACATGCTGGACGGCGACCAGGAGAGCTGGGCGCGGCAGTCGGACACTTATTTCCACAAGCAGGGTTTCTTCTATGTCGCGCCGTATGTGGGTTGCGACTATGCGATGTCCAAGAAGATGCACCTTACCTTCCGCTTGGACTGGATGCTGGCCATCAGCCAGCGTGAGCTTGCTAAACCTTCAGGCCCACGATTGTACGTAGGATTTATTTTCGTCCATTAGTGTTTTTCGATGGTTCCGTGCAGGCCCGTTTACCCGAAGAGGTAGGGGTTGTTGCGGTGTTCGGCGGCGATGGTGGTTTTGGGGCCATGGCCGGGATAGACGGTGGTGTCGCCGGGGAGGGTTTTGATGAGGGATTTAAGGGCGTTGATGAGGTCCCAGTGGTTGCCGCCGGGGAAGTCGGTGCGGCCGATGCTGAGCTGGAAGAGGTTGTCGCCGGAGAAGAGGGCGTGCTCCTCGGCGCAGTAGTAGCAGATGCCGCCGGGGGTGTGACCGGGGCAGGGGATGACAGTGAGCTGGTGCTGACCGAAGCGGATGACGGTGCCGGCGGTGATGTCCTCGCCCGCAGGCGTCGTGGCGGTGCGGATGGAGTAGTTGAGGATCTGCCGAACTTGGTCATCGACATTGTCGTAGAGGGGACGGTCCAGCTGCGGACAGCGCGGCTGTAGGCCATAGAGCTCGAAGATGTAGTCGGCGCCCCAGAAGTGGTCGAAATGGGCGTGGGTGAGCAGATGGGCCACGGGCTTGAGGTCGTGCTCGCGGATATACTGGGCGATGGCGGCTTTCTCATCGTCGTAGTAGGCGCCGCAGTCGATGATGACGGCCTCGCGGGTGTCGTCGCTAACGACATAGCAGTTCTCGCTGAGGGGATTGACGGGGAAGGTTTTTATAACCACAGTGAAGAATGAAAGGTGAAGAATAGCTATAGTTGAACATACACGACCTTCTTGGTCTCGAAGTATTCTTCGGTGAAAAAGTCGGAGAGGGGTGTGATGAGTTTTTCGGTGCGGACGGCAGCGGCCTCGTGCTCCAGCTCGCCACCCTTGAGGGCAATGAGGCCATTGGGAAGGGCGTTGTGCGAGGGCTGAGCAATATGGCGCTGAGCAATCTTCACGAGGTCGGCCAGCGGCATTACGGCACGGCTGACAATGAAGTCAAAGCGCTGCTTGACCTCTTCGGCGCGAGCGTGCTGCGTGGTGACATTGGTGAGGCCGAGGGCGGTGATGACCTCGTTGCAGACGCGAATCTTCTTGCCGATACTATCCACGAGGTGGAACTGCACTTCGGGGAACATGATGGCCAAGGGGATGCCGGGGAAGCCGCCGCCGGTGCCGAGGTCCATGACGCGTGTACCGGGGCGGAAGTTGATGATCTCGGCGATGCCCAGCGAGTGCAGCACGTGGTGCTCGTAGAGGTTGTCGATGTCCTTGCGCGAGATGACGTTGATCTTGGCGTTCCAGTCGTGGTAGAGCGCATCGAGGGCCGCGAAGCGGGAGATCTGCTCGGCCGAGAGGAAGGGGAAATATTTCAGAATAGTATTCATCTCATATCTAATATTTTATATCTTGTATCTTATTTTAGTCTTGGCCACCTAAACATGATGGCGAGGATGGCGCAGAGGCCCATGGTGAAGGGATAATATAAATAAGGTATAATCTCAACGGGGTTGAGGGCTGCGAGGGAGGCGGCCATGAGGAGCTGCGCGCCATAGGGGATGAGGGCCTGGGCCAGACACGAGAAGGTGTCGAGGAGGCTGGCGCTCTTGCGAGGATCTACGCCGAAGCGCTCTGCTATCTCCTTGGCGATGGGCCCCATGGTGAGGATGGCGACGGTGTTGTTGGCCGTGCAGAAATTCGTGAACATCACGAGGAGTCCGATGGTTAGCTCGGCAGCACGGGGACCGAAGATGCGACGTGTGAGGAAACCGATGATGTAGTTGATGCCGCCGCCATGACGGATGAGCGCCATGAGACCGCCCGCGAGTATCGTGACGATGATGAGCTCGCCCATCTCCAGAATGCCTTCGCCCATGGCACCGAACCAGCCGTAGAGGTCGTAGCTGCCGTAGGCGATGCCGATGGCGGCGCTGAGGAGCAGTCCCACCACCAGGACCACCAGCACGTCAAGACCTGCGATGGCGGTGATGAGGACCACGACGTAGGGGAGGACCTTGAACGTGTCCACGGTGGCGAGTGCCTGTGGCGAGTGGAGCTGGGTGCCAAGGACGATGTAGAGCAGCAGCACCACCAGGGCGGCAGGCACCACGATGAGCGAGTTCATGCGGAACTTGTCGCTCATCCGGCAGCCCTGCGTGCGGGTGGCCATGATGGTGGTGTCGGAGATGAAGCTGAGGTTGTCACCGAAGAAGGCGCCGCCGACCACGACACCTACCACGAAGGGCACCGAGGCTCCCGTGGCCCCGGCAATACCGGCAGCAATGGGCACCAGCGCAACGACTGTTCCGACGCTCGTGCCGATGCTCAAGGAGATAAAACATGCCGAAAGGAAAAGCCCTGCTAACAGCAAGTTATCAGGTAATAGTTGAAGTGATAGTTGAACTGTAGCGTCGATGGCTCCCATTGCCTTGGCAGAGGCAGCAAAAGCACCTGCGAGGATGAAGATCCAAATCATCAGCAGGATGTCTGGCAGCCCCGCGCCACGCGAGAACAGGGTGATGCGTTCGCGCAAGGGGATGCCCCGCGTGACGGCGATGGCATAGATGCTCGTCAGCAGGAATGCCACGCTGATGGGCACCTTGTAGAAGTCACCGGCGAAGATGCTGGCCACCACGTAGATGGTCAGGAATACTAAAATGGGACTGAGCGACAATAACCCCTTTGGCATTTTCTTGGATTTGCGGGCAAAGGTAGTGAATTATGACGAAAATGGCTTGTTTTTGGTGAATTCTTTTTGCAATTCGGGTCAAATTGTGTACTTTTGCCCGCAAGAAATGCAAATCGTAAATCTTAAAATCATATTATGTCAAAGATTGTCACTCTTGGCGAACTCATGCTTCGCCTCTCCCCCCAAGGCAATGACCGTTTCATCCAGAGCGAGAGCTTCCGCATCATCCCCGGTGGTGGTGAGGCCAATGTCGCCATCTCGCTGGCCAACTATGGTCACGAGGCCTATTTCGTCAGCAAGCTGCCCAAGCACGAGATTGGTCAGATCGCTGTGAACGCGATGCGCCGCTATGGCGTGGATACCCGCTTCATTGCCCGTGGCGGTGACCGCGTGGGACTGTACTATGCCGAGACGGGAGCCTCGATGCGCCCCTCTAAGGTCATCTACGACCGTGCTCACAGCGCCATCGCCGAGGCCACACCTGCCGACTTTGATTTCGACAAGATCATGGAGGGCGCCGACTGGTTCCACTGGAGTGGCATCACCCCCGCCATCAGCGACAAGGCTGCCGAGTTGACGCGCCTGGCCTGCGAAGCTGCCAAGCGCCACGGCGTCACGGTGTCTGTGGATCTGAACTTCCGCAAAAAGCTGTGGACGAGCGAGAAGGCCATCAGCATCATGCGCCCGCTGATGAAGTACGTGGATGTCTGCATCGGCAACGAAGAGGACGCTGAGCTGTGCTTAGGCTTCAAGCCCGACGCTGATGTCGAGGGTGGCAAGACGGACGCTGCCGGCTACGAAGGCATCTTCCGCCAGATGCGCGAGGAGTTCGGCTTCAAGTATGTCGTATCGACACTGCGCGAGAGCTTCTCGGCTACGCACAATGGCTGGAAGGCCCTCATCTTCGACGGCAAGGAGTTCTACCAGAGCAAGCGCTACGACATTGACCCCATCATCGACCGCGTGGGTGGTGGCGACAGCTTCTCCGGCGGCCTGATCCACGGTCTGCTGACGAAGGGCACACAGGGCGAGGCCCTGGAGTTCGCCGTGGCTGCCAGCGCACTGAAGCACACCATCAATGGCGATTTCAACTTAGTATCAACTGAAGAAGTAGAGGCGCTCGCTGGCGGCAATGCCAACGGCAGAGTGCAACGATAATTATGGCACGATTTGATCAGATAGCAGTCTTAAAGAAGATTGGTGAGACGGGAATGGTTCCCGTGTTTTATCACAAGGATGCTGAGGTGGCCAAGAAGGTCATCAAGGCTTGTTATGAGGGCGGCGTTCGCGCCTTTGAGTTTACCAACCGTGGCGATTTCGCTCAGGAGGTGTTTGCCGAGTGCGTGAAGTTCGCAGCCAAGGAATGCCCCGAGCTGGCGCTGGGCATCGGTAGCGTCGTGGATGCTCCCACAGCCGCCATGTACCTGCAGCTGGGTGCCTGCTTCGTCGTAGGCCCGTTGTTCAACCCCGAGATTGCTCCCGTCTGCAACCGCCGTCTGGTGCCTTATTGCCCGGGCTGCGGCAGCGTCAGCGAGATTGGTAAGGCGCAGGAGCTGGGCTGCGTGCTCACGAAGCTCTTTCCCGGCGATGTCTATGGTCCCAACATGGTCAAGGGTCTGATGGCTCCCATGCCCTGGTCGAAGATCATGGTCACGGGTGGCATGGCTCCCGAGGCCGAGAACCTGAAGGCCTGGTTCAAAGCTGGTGTCTATTGCGTGGGCATGGGCTCGAAGCTCTTCCCGAAGGACAAGGTCGAGGCTGAGGACTGGCAGTATGTCACCGACAAATGTCGCGAATGCCTGGATATCATTGCCAGCGTGCGTTGACGTAACCCTTAAATAGTTAGCCCTATGCTGACACGAAATCAATCACGCAGGCTCTCGTGGAAGGGAGCCGCGACAGTCGGCATCGCCTCTGTGCTGGTGGCGAGCTGCCAATGGTTCAACGGAACCAAGGACGGAAACAATGACCTGGTGTGGTGCACGGTGGAGTACGAGGATAGTATCGCCGTGGGTAATGCGCAAGCATTCCAGGAGATGCACATCGATTTCCCACCCAGTATGGATGCCGAGAAGGCCGACAAAGGGACCGTGGCGGCCTTGGCGTGGATTCGTGAGCGTGTGATGTCCTGCAGCTTCCCCAACTTCGAGGGCGAACAGATCGATTCTGCCATCGCCTTCTCGATCGACGAGGTGGAGCGCTATGCCGAGACATTCGTCAAGTCGTGTGGACGCCAGGGACTCGACCACATGGCTACCGACTTGCGCGAGTTCGCTGCCGAGATGGGGGAGGGAGGCTTCGATGGCAGCTTCATGAACTGGTTGCACATTGAGCTGCAGGAACAGAATCCCGAATACCTGACCCTGTCGCAGGAGTACGATATCTACACGGGCGGAGCCCATGGTAGCCAGCGCCTGGCGGGCGTCACCTTCAGCAAGAAAGAGGGCATCCAAATGGGTTGGAACATCTTCAACCCCGACAAGAAGAAAGAACTGGTAGCGCTCATCAAGGAGGAACTCAAGAAAGCTTTCAGCACGGAGTCCGAAACGCCCATCGTCACCGATGAGCAGCTGCAGGAGTTGCTGATACTCTACGATGATCCTGACACGCCCGAGAATGAACTGGAATACGGCCTCCCGTTGCCGGTCACAGACCCGTGGATGACGCGCGATGGCATCGTCTTCCTCTATCAGGAGTACGAGATTGCCTGCTACGCCATGGGACGCCCCTCGGTCATTCTGCCTTATGGGGCGGTGCTGCCGCTGCTGACTGATAAGGGACGGGCTCTGTTGAATCGCTGACTATCAGGCCGATGAGAGGCGTTTTGACCATCTTCTTATATCTGTTTTGCGCGGCAGCCCTTGTCGCGCAGACTGATTTATTGGTGGATGGTCAGTTGGTGGCGCGTGATGTGCAGCGCACAGGTCGAATGCCGGAGGCTCTGCAGCAGTTGCTTCAGGGACGCGAGATTCGGCTCCGTCAGACGCCGCGCCGCGTGGCATCATCGGGCATTGCCGCAGACGACCGAATCGGTCCTCTCTTGTCCTCTGTGCGTGGACAGGAAGAACCTTACAACCTGCTGTGCCCACGCTGGCAGTATGATGATGGTAGCGTGAGCGAAGAGCGATGCCTGTCGGGATGTGTGGCAACGGCCATCGAGCAAGTGATGGCTTACTACCGCTATCCCGAGGCCTTGACCGATACGCTTCATGGTTGGGAAACAGCACATTATGTCATCGAGGACTTATTGCCAGGAACACGTTTCGACTGGGATCATTATCTCCTCGACTATCGGGGAGGGTGGACCGAGGAGCAGGGAATGGCCATTGCTGCGCCCACATTGGCAGCAGGAATGGCTGTGCACATGAATTATGGGCTCAACGCTTCTGGCGCAAGCGTCTATCGGGCCCAGGAACCCTTGCAGGAGGCTTTTGGATATGGAATGGTGAGCTATCATGATAGAATCCTCTATACCCCAGAACGCTGGCACGCAATGCTGCGTCATGAATTGCAACAAGGGCGCCCCATCGTCTATGCCGGCCACACGATGTCGCTGTCGGGACACGCTTTCAACATAGATGGCGTGGACGGAGAGGGGTTCTATCATCTGAACTGGGGCTACGATGGCTGCTATGATGGCTGGTATGACCTCGACCGGCTGTCGCCGTGGGAAACACTGCGGCCGGATGATGACGGGCTAGAGATTGGCTTCTTCTCCAATCAATGTGCGCTGTTCATGCATCCCTCTTCCGAAGCCGAACCGCTGGAACCCGATACGCTGGCATTGGACAAACTGGGCATCGTGCTCGAAAATGTTGTCTTTCAGCGTGCCCCCGACCTCCAGGGCTACATCGGCGTCGACTTCCATTTCCGCAACGAGGGCGCTGATGCGGTCACCTATACCTACGAGGTAATGACGTGGCTGCCCTCTGATACCGCCATCTTCAAGCAAGCTGATTATGTGGGCTTGAGCGCAATCACCTTGCAGGCCGGCGAGCAACGCTCGCAGCGGGTCTATCTGCATTTCTCGGAGGAGGGCGAGCGTATCCTGGGTATTTCTCATGATGACGTAACGATTCCATTCCAGAAGAACATCAGCATAGCCCATGGCACGCCGCCGCAGTTGGAGTGGGGGAGCGTCAGCGTGGAAGAAAGCCGTGAGGAGGAGGACCTCACCTACACCTACACCTTCAGCGTCCCTGTTCGCAACAATGCCGCCGCAGGCTATGCTGGTAACAATGTAACCCTTTGCCTCTATGCCGATGGCGCAAAGGACGAAGACCAGCGCCATTACCGTGTGCTCTCGCTGGCTGCGGGCGATGCTACCGCGCTCAGCGTGACCTTCAACAACTTGGCTCCTGCCACGGGCTACACCTTCTTGGTGCGATGTCCTTGGACTGTACAGGAGCAGCTGAGCTTCATGACGCCTACGCCGTCCGGCATAGCGTCGCCTGTGGAGAACGTCGAGGGCACCGCCTTCCGCTACGATCTCTCAGGTCGCCCTGCGCGCGAAGGTGCACGCGGTGTGCTGATTCAAAATGGCAAGAAGATATGGTTGAGCAACTGATCGACAAGTTCTATAGTGATAATGTGCCGTTGCGTGAAATCTTGGTCACACATAGCCGTAGTGTCGCAGAGATGGCTGTGGATATTGCCCGACGACATCCTGAGCTTGGAGCCGATGAACCTTTTCTGTATGAGGCTGCCATGCTCCACGATATCGGCGTCTTCCTGACCGATGCACCAGGTATTCATTGTTTCGGGCGTGAACCCTACATCAAGCATGGGCTGTTGGGGGCTGAGTTGCTGCGTAGCGAGGGCCTTCCTCGGCACGCGCGGGTAGCTGAGCGCCACACAGGCACGGGCCTCACGCGCGAGACTATTCTACGGCAGTCGTTGCCCCTTCCCTTGGCCGACTATTCACCCGAGACGGTCGAGGAACAACTGATCTGTTATGCCGACAAATTCTTCTCCAAAAGTCACCTGGAACGCGTGCGGACGCCCGAGCAGGTGCTGAAGAGTCTGGAGAAGTTCGGAACGGAGGGCGTAGAGCGTATGAAGGCCTGGATGCAGCGCTTCAAATGAGCTAAGATGCGTTGTTTTGGTTAATAATGCTGAAATTTCTTGCGTATGCGCGCGAGATGCCGTATTTTTGCACGATATTTTACGCTGACGTGAACAGACGTATCCTCTCTATATGTTTATTAGCCGCGATTGTGGGTATGGTGATGGCTTCCGTCACCACGCCGATGGCGCATAGTCATGGTGGCATGAGACGAGGTAACGATACGCTGCAAACAGATAGCCTCACACCGGCATTGCCGTCGCTGGACTCTTTACGCGCTGACACCCTTCGTTTAGACTCCCTTCCCTTAGACTCTCTAGTTGCAGACACGCTACGCTACATCATCGTTGGCAACGACACCGTCTATCTGGGCGTCGGAGGACACACCGGAGTGGACACGTTGGCCATCGATTCTACCAAGCAGAGCAAGAGCGCTTTGGAGGCCCCTGTGGATTTCGTAGCCAAGGACTCCATCGTCTTTGACTATGGCATCAATCGTGTCAACTTCTACGGCGAGGCCAACGTGAAATACCAGAATCTGGAACTCACTTCCGACTATATCACCATGAGCGTGGACAGCAGCATTGTACATGCTCTTGGGCGTAAGGATTCATTGGGTCATGTCATCACACCGCCTGTCTTCAAACAGGGCGATGATATGTATGAGCCTGATGCCATCGCCTACAATTTCAAGACACGTAAGGCTTTCATCCACAACGTCTTTACACAACAGGGCGAAGGCTATATGGTCAGCAACGAGAGTAAGCGAGATTCCTCGGGAACCATGTATGTGCGCAATGCACGCTATACGACCTGTGATGCCAAGCATCCGCATTTCTACCTCCAGCTGACGCGCGCGAAAGTGCGTCCGGGCAAGGATGTAGTCTTCGGTCCGGCTTATCTCGTGGTGGAGGACGTGCCGCTGCCGCTGGCCATCCCCTATGGCTTCTTCCCGTTCTCGAAATCCTATTCCAGCGGTATTATTATGCCCACCTACGGCGACGAGACGACGCGCGGCTTCTACCTGCGTGAGGGCGGTTACTATTTTGCCATCAATGACAAGGTGGACCTCAAACTGTTGGGCGAGATTTACACGAAAGGCTCCTGGGGCCTCTCTGCACAGAGCAGCTACAGGAAACGCTATCGTTTCAGCGGCGCTGTGAACCTATCCTATCAGAACACTGTCGAAGGCGAGAAGAACATGCCTGACTATTCCGTTGCCAAGAGTTTCAAGGTGCAATGGAGTCACCGCCAGGACTCTAAGGCCAATCCCGCTCAGAGTTTCTCGGCCAGCGTGAACTTCGCCACGTCAAGCTATGAGCGCAACAACCTCACCTCGATGTACAACCCACAGGCCTACACACAGAGCACCCGCACGTCCTCCATCTCCTACAGCCGCACGTTCGCGGATATCGGTCTGACCATTTCTGCCTCAATGAACCTGTCGCAGAATGTCCGTGACTCCAGCATCTCTGTGACGCTGCCGTCTTTGAATATCTCGCTGGCCCGCTTCAACCCCTTCAAGCGTAAGAGAATGGCCGGCGCCGAACGGTGGTATGAGAAGATTGCCATGAGCTACTCAGGAACCTTTTCTAACTCTATTTCCACGAAGGAAGATAAACTGTTCCGCTCCAATATCATCAAGGACTGGCGCAACGGTATGCGCCATTCCGTGCCCATCAATGCCTCGTTCACGCTGCTGAATTACATCAATGTGACACCGTCGTTTAACTTCACGGACCGAATGTATTCGCACAAGGTGAACCGCTCGTGGAACGAGGAAACGCAGAGTGAGAAGCGCGATACCGTTTATGGTTTCTACAACGTATATGACTTCAATTTGAGTCTGTCGGCATCTACAAAACTCTATGGTACGTACACGCCGCTCTTCGGCAAGAAGATTCAGGCGATTCGCCATGTCTTCACGCCTACAGTCAGCTTCTCCTACGCCCCTGACTTCGGCGCTTCTCATTGGGGTTTCTATGACACCTATGTAAAAACTGACCGCAACGGCAATGTCTCCACCGTGAGCTATTCTCCCTTCCAGGGGGCTATCTACGGCGTGCCAGGGCAGGGGATGACGGGCAATGTGGCGTTGGATGTGTCGAACAATGTGGAGATGAAGATTCGCACAGACAAGGATTCCACGGGCTATCGCAAGATAAGCCTGATTGATGAACTCGGTGGTTCGCTCAGCTATAATATGGCAGCCAAAAGCCGTCCGTGGAGTGACCTGAATATGCGCGTCCGTCTGAAGTTGACAAAGAGTTACACCCTCTCTGTGAACGCCCAGTTCGCTACCTATGCCTATGAGTTCAACGAGGCGGGCAATGTGGTGGTCGGCGACCGCACGGAATGGAGCTATGGTCGTTTTGGACGCTTCCAGGGCATCTCCCAAAACCTGTCTTACACCTTCAACAACCAGACATTCGCCAAACTCTTCGGGAAGTTGAGGGGACGCGGAAATGAGACGGAACAAGAGGACGCAGAGGACGATGAGAACCGCGATATGAACGAAACCAACCTTGACCCGGAACTCACCAAAGGCCAGCGTGGCGCGAAACGCAACTCGAAGGACGATGGGCTCGACGAAGACGGTTACGTGAAGTTCAAGATTCCATGGTCTGTGTCGATTTCTTATGGTGTGTCGCTGCGCGAGGATACGCAGGCTGAAATCAACAGGGAACGAATGCGTTATCCCTATAAACTCACACACACGCTTAACTTCTCGGGCAATATACAGATAGCATCGGGGTGGAACATCACGTGGTCATCGGGCTATGACTTCAATAACAAACGTCTTTCGATGACGACCGCTTCTGTATCGCGCGACCTGCACTGCTTCTCCATGTCGGCCAGCATGGTCATTACGCCATACACGTCATATAACTTCACTTTTGCTGCCAACTCTTCTACGCTCGCCGATGTGCTCAAGTGGCGTAAACAGAGCAGCTACACCAACACTTTGGAATGGTATTAAAACAATCATAAAAATGAAAAAGTATCTCTTCCTGATTCCGTTACTCGCTTCTCTATTGACCATCGCCTGCAACAAGGAGACGGAGTACCATCAGACGCGCTTCCTGCGTCCGGGTATTACAGCCTTGCGTGTCTATGCAGACCAGAAGGTGGATTCCATCTCGTTCGAGACCACAGAGTCTTATGAGCTGTCGTCAAATGCCTCATGGTGTATTGTGCCTGATGAATATAAGTCGTTGAAGAACCCCTACACCAACGCCATCATCCTGTGCTATGCGTGGCTGCAGTTCGAAGCCAACACCACGGGCAGCAACCGCGAGGCCATCATTCATTTAGGGGCTGGTGATTACAGCATCGATGCTTATGTTGTTCAGGTTCCATACCTTTGTGTGACAAGCCCTGCCCGCTTGAATGAGCAGTTGCTCCCCCTGACCTGTGCTGCAGATGCGGAGTCCGCAAAGCTTTGTTTCACGACGTTCGACTCCTGGACGCTGACCACAGAGGCCGACTGGCTGACTATCGGTGAGCCCAACGGATTCGTCGTTGAGAACAAGGAGGTGACGCTCACGTTGCAGCCCAATACGACCACCGCCGATCGTGAGGCTACCGTTGTGCTGACCTCGCGCGGTGTTGCTCAGAACATCATTGTCAAGCAGCTGAAACCCGCGTCGGCAGAGTAAACAGGCTGCTAGCCCAGTTGGCAGCGTTTCGCTATTCACCCCCGAGGGTAGGGTTTTCCCCTTTTTGTTTAGGTTATTTCCTTTTGATGGCATCTGCAGAACCTGTACCTTTGCGCCATCAAACAAAGGAAATGTCTAACCTCTAAACAAGATTGCAATATGAAAAAGATGATTTCAACCCTCGTGTTTAGCCTCTGCGCTTTTGCCTCTCTCAGCGCAATGAGCTATGAAGAAGCCCGCGAGCAGGCTCGCTTCCTCACTGACAAGATGGCCTATGAGCTGAACTTGAACGATCAGCAGTACAACGACTGCTATGAGATCAACCTCGACTATCTGTTGAGCGTCCAAACCGAGGCCGACCTTTATGGCGATTATCTCACCTATCGCAATTCCGACCTCCGCCATATTCTCTGCGACTGGCAGTACACGCTCTTCGCGGCCGCAGACTATTTCTTCCGTCCGCTGACGTGGTACCGTGGCTCCTGGTTGTTTCCTATCTATCGTTACTACAGGTTAGGCCATTACTACTACAACTATCCAGCTGTCTATTACCACTATCGCGGTGGTCACGGACGCCACTACTATCGTGGCGGTTACTACTACGACCGTCGTCCGCATTGGGACGGAGGCTTCCGCGGCCCGCATCGTGGTGCCATCAGCCATCGTGGTCCTGGTGGTCATTCCTTTCATCATCCCGGTGGCAGTCATGTGGGTCGTCCCGACCATCGTTCCTCCGGAAGCGGTCATATAGGTCGTTCGGACCATCGTCCTTCCGGCACCTACCAGATGGGAGTTGGTGGACGTCTCTCCGGCAGCCGTGGCTCTGACCGTCCGAACATGGACACCCGCGCACAGGGCCATTCCAGCTACAATCGTCCCAGCTCCACTCGCACCACCGTAGGCTCTTCCTCACACCGTCCTTCGGGCATGGGCAGCCACGCCTCCTCAGCTCCATCACGTGGCAGCTTTAGTGGTGCTTCGTCGCATGGCGGTGGCTCCTTCCATAGCGGCGGACGTTCAAGCATGGGTGGCTCCGGCCACAGTGGTAGTCATTCAAGTATGGGTGGTTCACATCGCGGCGGTGGTCGCGGTAGGTAACGCTCGCTGCCACACCACGGCATCCACGAAATCATCCTCTCCGCGAAGCCAGTCACGCAACGGCGCAGAGGCCTCAAAGCCCAGTCGCGTAAACAGTTGAGTGGCTGGCTTGTTTGTTGCGGCAATGATGGCATAGATCTGGTGCAGATGCAGACTTTGGGCGTAGTGGCATAGTGCGTTCATGGCAGCCTCTCCATGGTGACATCCTTGGTATTCTGGTAGAATCAGCAGTCCTATTTCAGCTCGCATGTGGATGGCATCGAAGTTCACCAAGTCTGCAAAGCCTATGGCCTTCCATTGGGTCTCGTGCCTTTCTGTTTCCTTCAGGAATTCAACGACCAACCGCACCTGCCCATCGCGGTAGATATCGCCCGTACAATCAGTGATGAATTGTCGCAAGGCGTAGCGGGAGTAGGGGACTGTGGTTGCTCCGTGGCGCCAGAATGTGGGGTCGTTCTCGATGCGATAAACCAGTTCTAAATCCTCAGGCTCCAGCGCACGAAGTCGAATTGCGGGGTTTTCAGACGAATATATCATTAGGAAGGATGAGTGTTCGAGTGCGAGGGTGGAAAGTGCCAAGGGTCGTATGTACGCCCTGGCGTGAGGCATTCACCATCTGCCATAGAATATTGAGGTAGGGCCGTCCTTGTTCTGTCACTTCAAAGACACTATAGTCGTAGTTTGTCTGTGTTGGCAGGCTTTCAGCGCGCACCGCTTCAATGCCTGCACGTTGGCATATCTCTTGCAGGTTGCCCCACGCCTCGTTGCTTCCGATGAAGACCAGCGTCTCTGGGCGCGACGGCTTTATTCGCTTCACACCAGTGATGCGCGTCAGCAGTCTTAGCGTGCGTTTGAGCCATTTGCGGCACATGCTGAGCGCGGCAATCAGCAACACGGCAAGCTCCACAAACAGCCACGTGAACCAGTAGCGACGTGTAAAATGTTTGCGGAAGAAGATGAGCATGGCGTGGTAGAAGTTATAGACGTAACGGAAGCTGGTCTGCTGTGTGCTCTCGCCTTTATAGTGCAACATCAGTTTTGGCGTGTACCAGCACTCCCAGTTGGCCTGCTCGATGCGGTAGCTCAGGTCGATGTCCTCGCCATACATGAAATAGGTCTCGTCCAGCAGACCTACCTGGTCCAGTGCCTCGCGCCGCAATATCATGAAGGCGCCCGAGAGCACTTCCACCTTCCCATCGGCGAATTCGGGCAGATGGCCCATATGGTAATGTGCGAAGTGTGGATGTGTGGGAAACAGGCGGCTCAGACCTAGAACCTTATAAAATGACGTGGCAGGGGTGGGTAGTCCACGGCGCGACTCACGGGCGAAGCTCCCATCGCGGTTCACCATGTGAATGCCGAGAGCACCTGCGCGCGGGTGTTCCTCAAAGAAATGAATGCAGTGTTGCAGAGTGTCCTCGGCAATGAACGAGTCGGGGTTCAACAGCAGCACCAGCTCTCCGTTTGATTGGCGGATGGCCTGGTTGTTAGCACGTGAGAAGCCCGTGTTCTCGTTGTTTGCCACGAAGTGCACTTCGGGGAATAGGGGCTGCAGGAAATCGATCGAGCCGTCGCTGCTGGCGTTATCCACGACCCACACCTCTACGTCAAGACCTTCAGCGGCGCGTCGTACAGAGTCGAGGCACTGCCACAGGTAGTGCTTCACGTTGTAGTTGACGATGACGACGCTTAGCTTCATGATTCTTCCTGATTCCCGTGCACTTCGCACTCATTTTGCATCCGTTCCTGTGATGGCCAGATGAAGATGAAGGCGACGACACACATAAGGGCCAGATAGCAACAGGTCGTGTTGAAGCCCAGCAGATAGTACATCAAGGTGTTGTAGAGGAGGGGGATGCCCAGGAGCGCAATGCGCAACATTGACCAAGTGACGTAGCGCTGTTCGCTGACGCTGATTTGCGCACGAACGGGCTTGAGGGTCATCAGCTTCAGTGCTAATGGAATCCCTATGATGGTGAGGACGACGCCAACCATGCTGAGGATGTATTCCTGAGACTTGTCGAGTGGGAGAGTCCCAACAGGTAGCAAATCAGTCTCGAAGATACCTACGAGGAGCGCTGTTGTGACGAGCTCGGTACAAAAGACGCTTCGAAGTAGTAATATGTTCTTATTTTGCATTGTACAATCTTTCTGTTTTTCCTATCCGCGAAAGGGCTTACGGTCTAGAATGCTTCGTCCGAGTGTGGCCTCGTCGGTGTAGTGCAACTGATCATTCTGTGCTACGCCACGTGCGATGGTCGTGATGTCCACATCGTGGCAGTCAGCCAATTTGCGGAAGATATAGAAGTCGGTGGTGTCGCCCTCCATCGTAGGGCTTAATGCCAGGATGACTTCCTTCACGTTGCCTGCGGCCACACGTTCTACCAGCGAGGTGATCTCAAGGTCTTGTGGCCCGATGCCGTCCATGGGCGATATGACGCCGCCCAGCACGTGATACACGCCATTGTATTGCTGTGTGGCTTCTATGGCCAGCACGTCCTGAATGCTCTCGACGACGCACACCGTAGCATGGTCACGACTCTGCGAGGCACAAATGCCACAGATGTCGCCGTCGCAGATGTTGTGGCAAACGCGGCAGTAGTGTACATTGTTTACCAGGTCATGAAGGCTGTCTGCGAAGGCGTCTACGTCGTCGCGCTCGCGCTTCAGCAGATGCAGCACCAAGCGCATCGCCGTCTTGCGTCCTATGCCCGGTAATTGTGCGAACTGGCTCACAGCCCTTTCAAGATAGAGTGATGGAATTTCCATATCGGGCGCAAAGGTACAACTAATAAATGAAAAAGGAAAAAGGAAAAGAGAAAAATGAAAAAACAAAAAAGAAAAATGAATGGAAAATCGCAAAAAGGAAGAGTGAACCTTGTGAAATAGGGGCCAAACAGAAGAAAATGCAGGCAAAAATCAAAATAAATGGAAAATCATCAATCGTAAATCGTAAATTATGCTTACCTTTGCGCCCGCTTTCCGGGGCGTAGCGCAGTTGGTAGCGCACCTGGTTTGGGACCAGGTGGTCGCCCGTTCGAGTCGGGTCGCCCCGACAAAGTGAATGAAAGAGGTGCACTTCGGTGCGCCTATTTTCTTTCGTTCTTATCCCGCAACGTTCGTTATAAGTGTTATATGCAAGCAATCAACTACATCCCGCAGCCGATAGACACGGACGATGTCAGGTTGCCAGAGGAGCTGGAATCTTTAGTGGAACAGATGTCGAAAAACGTGCACGAGGTGTGGGCGGCGACGCGCATTGCCCAGGGCTGGACATACGGCTCACAGCGCAACGATGAGAAGAAGACGCACCCTTGTCTCGTTCCCTACGAGGAACTCCCAGAGTCGGAGCGGGAATACGACCGCAACACCAGCATCGGAACGCTGAAGCTCATCATGAAGCTCGGCTTCACAATTTCTAAGCCCTAAACAAGTCGCGCAATGAATGCATCTGTATGGGACAGTCTTCAGTCCAATTTCTTTGATCCGACATTTTGGATTGGGTTGGTTGTCTTTGTGATGGCAGCCATATTTTTCAGGAAGCGAGGCTATGCTGCGTTGGAGTGGTTCAAGCGCAAGAGTGTCTCCAGCAAGCTGACTGTCGCTTTCGTGACGTTGATAGCGTTGAGTTTCGTCGCCAGTATCCCTAGTAGTCCTAAAGTACAGCACTACGGATTCTGGTTCGCCTTGCCTGTGGTGGCGTTTCTTGTTTCTACCTATGTGTTGTGTAACGCGTTGGTTCATCGGTTTAGGAGCCGTGCGAGCGAGACGGTCAAGCAGCATCCTATGCCTGAGAGCCACCGACGACAGCGCAACCTGGTCATGCTGGGAAAGGCGACTGTCTGGGTCTGGTGCTGCGGCTGGCTGCTCTTCTGCGTGGCCATAGGGATTGCGCTTCAACCCCATGTGGGCACTGAAATCCTGCTACGCTCGGCCATCGCGTCGTTTAACCTTTTCTTGATGAATCTGGACAGTAATATTGTAGATGATATCCAAGACCACGACGTCTTGAAGGGCCTGCTGTCTTGTACGGCCTTCGCCGCCCTCCTTTGCACCGTCTTACTCATCATGTCCTTAGTGCTCTCGCGTCTGATGGCTTATCTCCACATCCGCCATCTCACCATGACGACCGAGCGGAACCATCTGTATGTGTTCTTTGGGATGGACGATGCCTCCAAGACCTTGGCCAACAACATCTTCGAGAATGACCAGCGTTCTGTCATTGTCTTTGTTGAAAACAGTCTGGCCAGCCGCGAGGAAGAGAAAACCGATGGCTGGGACAACTTCGTGAGCATGTTGACCCACCATCGCAGTACGTTTCTGGAGGCTAACGAGAACGAGCGCCGTGCGTTGGCCATTGCCAACTGCGACATCAGTAGCTTGAAGGCCGTCACGCAGGACGTTCTGGGCAACATCGGTCTGGATTCCTTGAAGGCGCTGATACAAACGCTGGGCACCGTGTCCGATGGCGAGTTGCACGTCTTCTTCCTATCCGAGAATCGCGATGCCAATGTCCGTGCTACAGCCATCCTGGCGAAGGACGATTTAATCGGGTTGCCCGCTTTCCAGACCACGCTTTACTGCCATGCTCGTCGCAATAGTGTCAATCGGATTATTGAGGACATGGGCCTTGGCTCCGAGCGCAAGACGACCGTCAAGATAGTGGACTCCTCGTCGTTGGCGGTGGAGCATCTGAAGCGCGATGTCAGGAACCAGCCCGTCAGCTTCGTCTCCGTGAACACATTGCAGGATAAGAACCCGGGCACCGTGTCGTCGGAGTTCGTGAGCCTTGTGATGGGCTTTGGCGAGACTGGGGAGGAGACCGTCAAGTTCTTATACGAATACGGCGCCTTTGTCCATCAGAACGCGACCCCATCTCATTCTTATCGCAGCCCCTTCAGCTGCTATGTGCTGGACAAGCACATCCGTGGCTTGGAGGGCCATTTCATTGCCAGCATCCCCGGTGCTTCCTACAAGCGCAGCTACGAATACAACGAGAATGCGCTAATCAAGTTCTACCCCTACGACTTCCGCTCCAACGAGTTCTTCACGGTCATCCTGGACCAGATTGCCACGAAGCTCAATTACGTGGTAGTGGCCATTGGCGACGACGAAGAGAACATGACCGCTGCCCTTGAAATCCTGCGCTATGTGCGATTGAAACGCGAGAACCTTGACCATTTTTGTATTTATGTGCGCGCATACGAGAAGGGCACTTTCAAGCATCTCGACGAAGTCGCCCGGCACTATAATCAGAGACTGAGTAAGGAAGACCAGGAGGACATTCGGAAAATCGTCCTCTTCGGGCAGAACGAGGAGATTTACACATACGACCTTGTCGTCCGCGACCAGTTCCAGGAAGACGGGCGCCTGTACTTCGAAACCTACCGTAGCCTGCAGATAGATCCAGCCAACGACGAAGGACCTTGGAATCAGCGGCGTCAGAATACATTGCAGCCCGACGGCAAAACGACCAAATGGGAGCGGATGAGTAAAATCCGCCGCAAGGAGAGCCAGGACCGCTCCAATGCCCTCCACGCATCTACCAAGATCTGGCTTCTGGAGCAGGCTGTCGGCGAGGCAAACGCTGCCGACTTCGCATTGCGGGCATTGCAACAGCGCCAGGGTCGGCAGGCGGGCATCACATATCCCAAGCTGACAAAGCCAAACGAGAATCAGTTAATGCTGAATCTTGCGATGTGTGAACATCTCCGCTGGAATGCAGCCCACGAGATGCGGGGCTACGTCAATAACGTAAAAGGTCATTCATGTGATGAACGAACCAAACAACATAACTGCTTGAAAAAGTGGGAAGAATTGGATACTGAGTCCGATGCTGTCAGCTACATCGACGATTACAAACTCTTCGATTATGGTGTCGTCGAAACCAGTTTCAAGCTTAAATACGGACAGCGAAAAAGGGAGTGAAAGCGCATTTTTCCCTTTGCATTTTTTATTTTCCAATTTTCATTGTTCATTTTTGATTAAATAGTCGTACCTTTGCGCCCACTAAACGTAATAATTAAATAAACGCTAAACGTTAAACAAAATAATGATTACAGTCTCCAATCTTGCCATTCAGTTCGGCAAACGCGTTCTGTACAAGGACGTTAATATGAAATTCACCAACGGTAACATCTATGGCGTCATCGGCGCCAACGGTGCCGGTAAATCGACATTGCTCAAGGCTATCAGCGGCGAGCTGGAACCGAACAAAGGCACCATCGAGATGGGACCGGGCGAGCGCCTGAGCGTGCTGTCGCAGGACCACTTCCAGTACGACGGCGAGACGGTGCTGAACACCGTGCTGATGGGCCAC
>CAJOCU010000010.1 GCA_905233765.1 uncultured Bacteroidaceae bacterium
GATTCCATCGAATCTGAATGCATCTTGGCCCATGACAGCTAAGGGAGCAAGCAGCGCCAATAGCGCCGAAAACAACAATCTGAATACCGAATGTTTCATAAATATGTATGTTGTTTAGTATTATCGATTATATTCATATTGCCTGCAAAGATACGCACTATAATCAGAAAAGAAGCAGAGAACGGCGAAAAATGCAGGAAATGCTGAAAAATTAAATGATGCATGCCTCCGAAAAGACATGCATCATGATATTTTCACAACCTTCATCATTTTCAACTTAAGTCACTGAATGACAAGTTGTTGCTTCGAAATAAACCTACATCAAACCTACATGGTATCAGCATTTTTTACTTTTCATGCTATCACTTTTCATTTTTATGCCGCCGCTTGTCTGGGAATCGCATAGTAGTGAGCGCCGCTGGCTTTGCGCTGGCTCTTGAATCCCAGCTTGCGTAGGATGCGGCCGAGGTAGATGTTCAGGTTCTGGATACATTTCACAGCGGGGAAACGAGAGCCGATGGTATTGGCGATGTCGTCGAGTGCAATGGGCTGGCTGCTCTCATCGTCTTTGGGCAGACGGTAGAGGGCTTGCACGAGAGGCGCGAGGTCGATTTCGTCCTGGAACTGCTCGTTGACCTGCTGGATGCGCTGTTCCTCCGCATTGGTGAACCAGTAGCGACGCTTCTCCTCGCGCAGGGCATGCAGCACCTGAGCGTAGAGCTGCTCGTAGTCGATAGCCGCCTCATTGTCAATGAGCTGTCCTTCGGGGATGCTCACGCAGATGTAGCGACGCGAGCCGGTAGGGTCGTGCAGGGGATGCTGGCAGTTGGTGGTGGCGATAAACGAGGCGTAGCGAGGGTTGTCCTCCTGCACGCGACCGAAGATGGGACGGCCGTTGACCTTGTTCCTCGAAACAGCAAACTTCAGGTTGGCCTGCTGCGTGGAGGTGATGCGGTCGAACTCGTCGATGATGACGAGCCCATTGTTGGAGAGCGCCAGATCGCGGTCGAACTTATTGCCCATGTTGAAGTGGTCGAGGACGTACTCCTGCAGGTGCTTGGGCAGCAGGCGGCGGCAGAAGATGGTCTTGCCACAGCCCTGAGGACCAATCAGCACGGGCACACTCTCGTTGGCATGCAGCGTGTCCATCTGCAGCCAGTGGGCTACCATCGACAGATGCCAGGTTTTGAGCCATTCCACCGCCTCCTCGCTGATGCCAGGCAGGCGGCTGTAGAGTTCGCGGAGGTAGTCGGTACCATCCCACGCGGGCAGGTGGTCGAGCCAGTCGCGGAAGGGATCGTACTCGGGCACTTCGGTGGAGAAGACATATTCTTCTATGTTCGTGCGCGCGTGAGCCATCTCGGGCAGCATCTTCTTGGCGGTACGCACGATGGTGTTCATCGCCGCATCCGTAAGAGGCTGGAAGCGAGGCTCCACAGGCAGGTACAGCTGCAGGCCATCGGGCGTGAAGCCATCGGGCTCCAAGTCCGTACCATCGCGCTGCTCGCGATACTCGATCTTCTTGTTAAACGTGTTACGACGGAATTCGTAGCGCTGGAGAAATTGCTCCGTCAACTCAATTTCTTGCGACACACCCTCCTGGAGGGCTGCCGCCTGATTTTGATAGTTTTTCATAGTGTTTTTAAGGTCGATTCAGTGCCAGACAACATGTACTGGTTGAAATCGGCTGCAAAGTTACAATTTATTTTTCATATTTCCTAGTTTTTTCACGTATCGTTAGGGAATAAAGCACGCGCTCTCTCCATCTCTTTCAATTTCAAGGGCTTATATTTGCAGAAAAAGTCATCATGTAGGTTCCGTGTAGGTTTGATGTAGGTTTGTTTTGAAGTAGTTCACTGTCAATCAGTCGATTATGCCGAAAATGATGAAGGTAGCAAAAATATCATGAAGCACGACTTTTTATCTCAAGTCGCTCATCAGCATTGATGCCAAATGACGTTGTGCCGTGTTCCACCGGTGGAACTCGACGGAAGAGCATGGTCTTATGGCCGTAAGACCATGCTCTTACAGCGTGAAGACCTTGCTCTTTCGAGTGGACCACCTTGGTGATCCACCCAACGCGCCATACCCTTCACGCGTTTCTCACCAGTGAGAAAACCAATCACACCATACTGCGTTGGCGTTTGCAGCATGGTTCGTTGGCATTTGCACCTTGCTGCATCGCGCTTCGATGCTTGGTGCGTGCAAAAGTACAACATCTCCATTGCGGTTCACGAATGTTTCCGCAACTTTATTTGAATGTTGCACAATTTTACGCACATTATCCGTACAAATAGCGGGTGAAGGCGTGAAAAACGGGGATTCTTTTGGTGGATACAGGAAAGATGGTTATATTTGCCGCGAAAGTCTTTGAAAATCTAATAATTACGAGCTTATGAAAAAAGTTCTTTTGCTTTTGATGGCGCTGGTGATGCCGATGGTGGCGAGCGCACCTCTGCAAGCCGATGAGTATGAGTACCTGTGGTTGTATAGCCCAGCGCCCTCTGAGCCCCAATCCTATGCCATAGCTGACTTACAGAAGATCACCTTTGGCGAGGAGGCGCTGCAGGTGCATCTCAAGAGCCAGCCGACGCCTGTCACGTGGGCCTATGCCAACTTATATAAGATGTCTCTTGAGGCAGTCCCCACCACAGCTGTCAAGCGCGTGGCAAAGGCATCCGACCTGGCCGTCATTCAGTCTGCGTCGGAGCTGCGCGTGGAAAGCCCTACGCCCCTGAAGTCTGTAGCCATCTATAACTTACAGGGGCATCGCCTTGCCCTTTTCGGACAGAGCGAAACCTCAACCACCTATTCTCTGAAATCCCTTCCTGCAGGCGTCTATATCGTGCGTGCAGAGAATGCCACGCAGACGCAGGCCACCAAATTCGTTAAGCACTAATACTACGTAGGAATATGAAAGCACGTTTTTTCTTCATCATAGCTTCAGCCCTATTGATAGCGACCTCTGCCATCGCACAGACTCGTGAAATCCAGGTCTATAAAGGCGGCAACGTGATCAAGTTCTTTTCCTTCAATGAGGTGGACAGCGCAAAAGTCGTTTATACCGCAAAGAACATGACCGCCACAGCCGTCGACCTTGGGCTCTCTGTGAAATGGGCAGACATGAATGTGGGAGCAGGCAGACCGGAGGACTACGGCTCCTATTTCGCCTGGGGCGAGACGGCGCCCAAGAGAGAGTACACCTGGAACACATACACCTGGTGCGAAGGCTCCAATACGACGATGACCAAGTACTGCAACGACAGTTCCTATGGAATAGAAGACTATCTGTCAACGCTGGAAGCCGCAGACGATGCAGCCCATGAGAACTGGGGTGGTGCATGGCGTATGCCGACAGAAAGCGAACTCGATGAATTGCTTAGCAACTGCACATGGAAGTGGGTCACGCTGGATGGCGTGAACGGTCAGCTCGTCACCGGCCCCAACGGCAACAGCATCTTCCTCCCCGCTACTGGCTGGATAGATAAATTGGCCCGTGCCAACGCAGGCTCCTATGGCTGCTATTACTCGTCAGCGCTTTCCTCTGAACGTTCCGACAGAGCCCGGGCCATGTACATCAGCAATGGTGGCTCCGGCCTGCACGACGCGTCCAGGATATGCGGTTACGCCGTACGCCCTGTCCTGCCTGCTACGGCTTACGCCAAGGCACCAGAGCTGCAAGTGTTCAAGGGCAACGACCTCGTCTGGTCGATAGCTGTCAGCGAAATCGACAGCGCCAAAGTCGTGGAGATCCCCGTCCATGCCGTTGACATGGGACTTTCGGTGTTCTGGGCCGACATGAATGTGGGAGCCGAGAAGCCTGAAGAATACGGCAACTATTATTCCTGGGGTGAGACGCGTCCCAAGGACGACTACAGCCTTACTAACTATCAATGGTGGGACAATGGTTTCACCAAGTACTGCACCGGCGACGAGCATGGAACGACGGATCACAAAAGCATACTGGATTTGTCCGACGATGCCGCCAATGCCAACTGGGGCAGCACGTGGCGCACGCCAACGATAGAAGAGATCATGGAACTGGCGAACCGTTGTCAATGGCACTGGACAGAACGCAACGGCGTGGAAGGCTTTCAGGTCACTGGCCCCAGCGGCAACAGCATCTTCCTTCCCCCAGCAGGCTATTACGAAGGTTCAGAGGGTAAGGAGGTCAACCGCCACGGCTTGTATTGGTCATCAACGCTATACACCTATGGCATCGACTATAAAGTTGATCAACGCGCGCGTTGCCTCTTCATTAATAATGTTATTATGGAATACCGTGGTATAGATGCCATCGAACGTTTCAAGGGCTTTCCAGTTCGTCCGGTCATAAAGATTCGTTAAATCGCCTTAAAGATGACAGATTCGGGGAAGATAGCTATATTTGCCGCGAAAGTATTTGGAAATTCATTCTTTAGAGCTCTATGAGAAAGGTTTTGCTTATAATGATAGCGCTGGTGCTGCCGATGGTGGCGAGCGCACATGATATAGAGGTCGTGAACCCTGAAGGGAAAACGATTTACTATGTCTGGATCAACGATCACACGGAATTGTCTGTAGCCTCCCGAGGCGAGGGAGCCCAGGGAGAGCAGTATGAGGGGGATATCATCATTCCAGAGACGGTGGTCTATGAAGACGTTACCTACAACGTGACGGGTATAGAACCTCTCGCCTTACGCTTCTGCGATGGCATCACCTCTGTGGTCGTACCCAAAAGCATAAAAACGATAGGTGGCGCTGCTTTCGGCAACAGGGGCCTCGAATCCATCACCATTCATTCCGATGAATTCATGCAAAATGGCGATATCCGCTCTGCTTTCGAAGGTTCTTATTGCCACATCATTTTTGGCGACGAGGTGACGAGCATTCCCGACTGGGCTTTCGGCAACATTTATATCACAGGTGTCACCTTCGGCAAAGGGATGAAGAGCATTGGGGCTCACGCCTTCTGGGGTTGTCAGGGACTGACCTCAGTGACCATTCCCGACAATGTGACAGAACTCAAGACATGCGCCTTCTACAGTTGCTACCACATCGAATCCGTAGAAGTGGGCAATGGCGTGAGCGTGATTGAACCACAGACGTTTGCGTACTGCATCGCGCTCACCTCCGTCACCCTGGGCAACAGCGTGGAGGAGATTGGAAAAGACGCCTTCTACAAATGTAACAAACTTACCGCCATCGACCTGCCGCCCAGCGTGAAGAGAATCGGGAGTACGGCCTTCCTGGGATGCGAAAAAATGGAGTACTGCACAGGCGGCAGCGGCCTGACGAGCATCGCTGACCATGCGTTCTATGAGTGTCGCAGCCTGAAATCCTTCGTCATTCCTGAGGGCGTAACGGCGATTGAAGACGAGACGTTTAATGAGTGTACCAGCATGGAATCCATACAGATTCCCGGCAGTGTGACGAGAATCGGTGCTTGTGCGTTCGTGCATTGCAGATCGCTCAAATCCTTGTTCATCCCCAGAAGTGTGACGTCCATCGGGGGCATGGCGTTTGGCGAGTGCCTCAGCCTCGAATCCATCCAGGTAGAAGAGGGCAATCCCGTGTATGACTCCCGAGAGAACTGCAATGCCATCATCCGCGAAGTCACAAACATCACCACCTTCCTGGAAGTAGGCTGCCAGAATACCACCATCCCCAGCAGCGTGACCTACATCGGAGCATCGGCCTTCTGGGCTCAACGCAAGCTCACCTCTATAGAGATACCCAGTACGGTGAAATATATCCAGTCTGATGCGTTTGAGTATTGCGACAACCTCACATCCCTAACCCTGCCCAGCACGCATGTGTCCTTGAGTGGCTATGCGTTCTACTACGGCGGAGACGATACCGCGCCCGTCACCATCAGGAATCAGAGGAGAGAACCCACGGACATTGAGCAGGATGTCTTCAGCCCTTATCTTTATGAGCACGCCACGCTCGTTGTGCCCAATGGCACTGTCGATAAATACAAGGCTTGCGAGGGCTGGAAGAATTTCGCGAATATCATAGAGGAAAGGCAAACCGCTGTCCAGACGGTGGTCACGGACACGCCCTCTGTGCAAGAGCGCTATACCCTCGATGGCAAACGCTCCGCCACGCCCCAGCGCGGCCTCAACATCCTTCGCATGAGCGACGGCTCTGCGCGCAAGGTCCTGGCCCAGTAAAAGCCCAGAGGTTTTATTCGAAATAGAAGGAGAGGACGATCATGCTGGCGCGGCCACGGTCGAGGCTGTTGGTGAACTTCATCAGGGTTTGGTCGATGAGGTCGCTGCGGTCGTGGACAATGATGTCGCGGAGGCCGAAGCAGAACTTCAATTCAGGAATCAGCTTGAAGTAACGGAGGTAGATGTCGCAGCCGAGGCCGATCTCGATATAGCAGCCGAAACGCTCCGTGAGCAAGGCGTTGTGCTTGCGGGCGGTGAGGTCGATGCAGGGCATCCCTGGTGTACTGGCTATCTGTTCGTCAGGCCCCTATGAGCAGTCCTTTGCCGACTCATGGAGCAACAAGTTGGACGTTTGGATGTGCGACCGCTTCAGCCGCAACCTCATCGGGCACGTCTCAGCCAATCCCGCAGGCACCTACCGAGACCTCTACCTCTACTGTGCCCAGCACACGCTTGGCTCGCACGTGGGAATCTATAACTATGAGAACTTCGGCAACCTCTACACCACCGGCCCGAAGGACTTCTTTACTAGGAAACAATAAAGAATGTGTCGATGAATACGACAATAATTAGAACACTTTCCACTCTGACAGTGCTGTTTTTTGCTGCGGCAATTGGGGCAGCAGATTACAACGTGGCCACAGAAGGTGAGCTGCGCACAGCGATACAAGCCGACGGCGCGAACATCCATCAGCAAAGACAAGGCCGACATCGTCAGCAAAGACGGCAGCGTGTCCTTCAAGGGCATCTACGGCCCTGTGACGCTCCTTGGCGGCGACAAGAGCACTCTTCCTCAGCACCGACAACACCCTCTACTACCCCGTTGCAGACAAGACCATCAAGCCGTTCCGCTCCTACTTCCACGTAGATCTGAGCGGTGGAGCGGAAATCAAAGCCTTCGTGCTGCGCTTTGGCGACGAGGCCACAGGCGTTCAATCGGTGCAAGGTCCTGAGGTCAAGGGTCAGGATTCCGGGTGGTACGACCTGCAGGGGCGTAAGCTCAACGGAACGCCTGCACTGAAGGGCATGTATATCAAGAACGGACAGAAAGTCGTGAAGGAATGATAGAAAACACTAGAAAATAGCACGCTATTGGCGATATTCTTCCTAAATACGAGCCTTTTTATCCCCCAAAAACTCATCTGCTGCCAATGCTCCGTCATGAGGTCTGTGGCGTAGAAGAAAGTGTGCGGTGTGCGCATGAAAATGTTAAAAAATATTTTTATTTGAGGTGATTTTTCACTTTTCATTTTCCATCTTTCATTAAAAAGGTGTACCTTTGCGCTCGCAAATCCCGAAACACGGGTGCATTCGAGGGTGGGTGCACGACGATTGATGACGACGGCTCACCACCTGAAGGATGTGATTTACAAACTTCTATCATCAAAACATTATGTACTTAGATTCCGCTAAGAAGGCCGAACTCTTCGAGAAGTTCGGTAAGGGCACAGCCGACACGGGTAGTGCCGAGAGCCAGATTGCACTGTTCACCTACCGCATTGCTCACCTCACTGAGCACATGAAGCAGAACCGCAAGGACCACAGCACCGAGCGTGCTCTGACCGGTCTCGTAGGTAAGCGTCGCTCACTGCTCAACTACCTGAAGTCACGCGACATCAACCGCTACCGTGCCATCGTCAAGGCTCTGGGTCTGCGTAAGTAAGGCGCAGCCTCTTCATCGCAAATCAAGACAAGCTGCGTTGCCAACAAGGTAGCGCAGCTTTTCTTTTACAACGAGTCACACGTATTTCATATATAGATATATTGAAGCCATACTATGAAGCAACTGAAGAAACTCCTCCCCGATTTTCTTTCCATCCTCTTCTTTGTAGCCCTCTCTTTCGCCTACTTCGCCAAGCCCGTCACGGAAGGATGGGTGCTGACAGGCCACGACCACAGCGGCGGCATGGGTGCGGTCTCGGAGATGGAAGCTTACCGCAAGAGCCACGATGGTGAGCGAACCCGCTGGACCAACACGTTGTTCTCGGGTATGCCCACCTACCAGATAGCCCCCTCCTACCCTTCCACCGAGAAACTGTCAAAGGTCGAGAGCGTCTATAAGCTGTGGCTGCCGGACTACATGGTGCTCGTGTTCATCATGCTCCTGGGCTTTTACATCCTGCTGCGCGCTTTCGACTTCAAGGCATGGATGGCTGCGTTGGGTGCTGTCCTCTGGGCGTTCTCCAGCTACTACTTTATTATTATAGGTGCAGGCCACATCTGGAAGTTCTACACGCTGGCCTACATTCCACCTACCATTGCAGGCATGGTGCTCTGCTATCGCGGACGCTACGGCTGGGGGCTTCTGGCGACCGCCTTCTTCATGGCGTTGCAGATCCTCTCCAACCACATCCAGATGACCTATTACTTCGGCTTTGTGATGGTGCTGATGGCCTTGGCATTCCTTGAGCTGAGCCACTGGCGCAACTGGATAAAGGGCACAACCGTCTTCGTGCTCGGTTGTCTTATTGGTATTGCCGTGAATGTCTCGAACCTCTACCACACGTGGGAATACTCCAAGGAGTCGATGCGCGGGAAGAGCGAACTGACACAGAAGACCAAAGACCCAACAGACCAGACCAACAGCGGACTGGAACGCAGCTACATCACCGCATGGAGCTATGGCATCGGTGAGACATGGACTCTGCTCATCCCCAATGCCAAGGGTGGTGCCAGCCAACCTCTCACACAGAGCAAGACGGCCATGGAGAAGGCCAATCCCACGTATATGCCCGTCTATCAGAGCATCGGTCAGTACTGGGGCGAGCAACCTGGGACGAGTGGCCCCGTGTATGTCGGAGCCTTCGTGCTGTTCTTGTTCGTCCTCGGACTATTCATCGTTAAGGGACCGATGAAATGGGCTCTTTTCACAGCTACAATCCTCAGCATCTCGCTAGCATGGGGTAAGAACTTCATGCCCTGGACCGACCTATGGTTGGACTATGTTCCGATGTACGATAAGTTCCGCACTGTCGCCTCCATCCTCGTCATTGCGGAGTTCACGATTCCGCTTCTTGCGATGATGGCACTGCGGGAGATTGCAGAGAAAGAAAATGTGATTGGCGAGAAATACAAATGGCCCTTCTTCATATCCCTTGCACTGACAGGAGGCGTTTGCCTGCTCTTCTACCTGATGCCCGATGTATTCTTCGGCAACTACGTCAGCAGCTCCGAGGCAGCAATGTTGGACAACGCCGTTCAGCAGGGTTATATCCCTGCCGATATGCTCGCCGACATCCTCCGAAACCTGAATGATATGCGCCGTGCTGTCTTCACAGCTGATGCCGGCCGCTCGCTCGTCATCATCCTCGTAGGCTGCGCTGTATTGATTGCATACCATTATAAGAAGATTAAGGCGTGGGCAATGGTGGGTTGCCTCATCGTGCTCTGCACCGCTGACATGTGGGACGTGAACAAGCGCTACCTCAATGATGCCATGTTCAGCGCCCCCCAGCCTACCCAGCAGTTCTTCGCCAAGACACCCACGGATGAGGCCATCCTGCAGGATAGCGACCTCTACTATCGTGTTGTGAACCTCGCCGTCAGCACCTTCAACGACAACACCACCTCGTACTGGCACAAGAGCATCGGCGGCTATCACGCGGCCAAGCTGCGCCGCTATCAGGAACTCATCGAGGCCTACATCCAGCCACAGATGATGGAGCTCTATCAGGCCGCTGCACAGACTGGCGGGCGACTCGACAGCATTGCTGGCGACAGCCTCTTCCCCGTGCTGAATATGCTGAATACCAAGTATGCCATCCTGCCACTGCAGGGCGGCGAGACGGTGCCCGTTCAGAACTCCTGGGCTATGGGAAATGCCTGGTTCGTGGATAACGTCTTCCTCGTGGACAATGCCGATGAAGAGCTGGCGCTGCTAGGAGCCATCAACCCTCGCACGACAGCGGCCGTTGACGTGAGTTTCAAGGAACAACTCCCCGAGCATCTCATCAGCGGCGGAGGACCAACGCCCCGCACTGACGAAGGAGGCACGGAGGCAGGTCTTCATTTGACCACCTACGAGGCCAACGCCCTCACCTTTGAGGCTGAGAGCGACCGTGAGCGGCTGGCTGTCTTCTCCGATATCTACTACCCGGGCTGGCAATGCACCATTGACGGGGAATCCGCCAACATCCTACGCGCCGACTATGTCCTGCGCGCCGTCGTGATTCCTGCCGGAAAACATACCATTGAGTTCCGTTTTGACCCACAAAGCCTTCACGCCACTGAGACCATCGCCACCACAGCCCTCATCGCTCTTGCGCTGCTACTCATCGCGCTACTCTGTTGGAGATTCATTAAACATTAATATAACAAAGAAGCGGAAATCTCAGGATTTCCGCTTCTTTGTTTAGAATGTAATGGTGAAGGCGAGGCCGTCGTCAGAGGCTTCAGCGGCGGGCTCGACATTCTCCGCAGGGGTCTCGCGGTTGGACTTCTCCTGGATGCGTCGCAGCTCGTCCTTCTTGCGATCCACGGTGGGCGTGGATTCCACCATTGAGATGATGTCGTCGTTGTCGAGGTCGTTCTCTGCGAAAATGAAGATTTGGCGGCGAGGCTTCTGAGGCTTGTTGTCGTCGGTGCCGTAGAACTGGCCGCGACGCTGCTCCTTCTCTTCCTGTTCCTCTTCGCGCAGACGCTCGCGCTCTTCTTCCTCGCGGGTGAGCTTGGCCATGCGATCCTGCATGCTGGGCACATTCTGGAGCCCGAAACCGGAGGCGAGGAGGGTGATCTTAACCTTATCACCGAGGCTGTCGTCGGTGCCCATACCCCACTTGGTCTCGACACTGTCCTGATTGAACTTGCTCATGAAGTCGTTAACCTCGTTCATCTCCTCCATCGTGAGCTGGTTGTTCTGGTCGTTGCGACTGAAGGTGATGTAGAAGAGCACTTTCTTGGAGTTGAAGATGTCATTGTTGTTGAGCAGCGGGCTGTGGAGGGCTTCCTGGAAGGCCTTGGTAACGCGGTTCTCGCCCTCGCCGTAGCCTGTAGACATGATAGCGACACCTCCATCCTTGAGCACAGTCTTCACATCTTGGAAATCGAGGTTAATGATACCACGCATGGTAATGATCTCGGCAATGCTCTTGGCTGCGATGCTGAGGGTGTCGTCGGCCTTGGCGAAGCCGTTGAGGACGGTGAGCTCAGGGTAGATCTCACGCAGGCGCTCATTGTTGATGACGAGGAGCGCATCCACATGTTTGCTCATCTCCTCAACGCCGTCGAGGGCCTGGTCAATTTTCTTATGTCCTTCAAAACGGAACGGAATGGTGACGATACCTACGGTGAGGATATCCAACTCACGGGCGCACTGTGCCACGATGGGCGCTGCACCTGTACCGGTGCCGCCACCCATACCGGCAGTGATAAAGGCCATGCGCGTGCCGTCAGTGAAGAGTTCACGAATTTGTGGAAGGGAGTCGAGGGCGGCCTTGCGACCAACCTCGGGGCGGTTGCCGGCGCCGAGGCCTTCGCCCATCTGCAACTTCATAGGCACGGGGGAGTCGGTGAGTGCCTTGTTATCGGTGTTGCAGAGAACGTAGGTGACATCGTGGATGCCCTCGTTGAACATATGGGTCACAGCGTTGCCGCCGCCTCCACCTACACCCACCACCTTGATGATGCTGGGATTGCTGACTTTGAGATTGAACTGAATACCGCCAGTCTCGTTGATATATTCTTCTGCCATGGATATAGACAATTGATAGATTGAAAGTTCTGAGATTTGTCGATGTTGAGAATTAGATTACTTTTCCTCGACCAAGTCTGTAGCAAGATCCTTAAACCACTTGCTCATACGCGAGAAGGCTCCGGGGCCCTTTTCCTTTTTCTTTTCTTCCTTGGGCTCCTCTATTTGATCTTCGATGACAGGAACCTCCTCGGGTTGTTCAGGCTTGGGCTGCATGACGACACCTTCTTCCTTGATGGTGGAGGTGGGAATCGTCGGTTCTTCCCTGCTCGGATCGAAGAGGCCTGGTTCTATAGGACGTTCGCTGGTGCACTCCTCATCGCCACGGCGTAGCATCGCAATCAGGGTTGCAAGGGTGTTGGATTGCGTATCCAAACGCAGATTGGTGGTAAACTCTGTTACCGCAGGCATCAGGCGAGTCTTCACCTTGTCGAAGTGATGGTATTTGAAGAAGGCCGTTTCCAGCTGACGCATATTTGCACCACCACCCGTGAAGATGACACCCGAGAGAAGGCGATCGGAATAGTTCTTAACCTGCTCCCATACATTCTCTAGAATTTCCTGCTGACGAGACTCTATGATATCTAGCAGTCGCTTCTTGTCAATCTGACGGTCATTGCTGATATTGAGAGTCGTCGTCTCTGCATTCTCCGTTTCTTCTGTGTAGGCCGAGCCATGGGTACGCTTGAGAAGTTCGGCCTCTTCACGCTCGATATGGAAGATAGCAGCAATGTCTGCTGTGATGTTGTCACCTCCCATCGGGATGACAACCAAGTGACGCAGGATATTCTTCTCGTAGATGACTACGGTCGTGGTCTCAGCACCAAAATCGACAAGTGCACAACCAGAACGCTTCTCGGGATCCGTGAGAAGGTAACCAGAGAGGAGAAGGGGTGAGATGAAGAAATCAAATGGTTCCAGCTTGGCTCCTTCCAGACAACGACGCAGGTTCTCGCAGAGCACCTTGCGTGCCACAATATTCTTGAAATAGCCCTCGATGTGATCAGCCATGATGCCCACGGGATCCATCGTGAGGTGACTGCCCACGCGGTATTCCTGAGGTACGAAATCAAGAATCTCGGCATTGGGATAGGGTTGCATACGGTTCTCATCCTTCAAAGCGTCCATGATCTCCTCATTGATGGCCACCTTGACATCGAGCTGCCGCTTGACAGTGTTACCAATGGTGCGAAGCGACTGTCCCGTCACGCCTACATAAACTTTGTTGACAAAGATCTTCTGGCGCTCTTCGATGCGCTTGATGACGGTGGCAATGGCCTGCACAGTCTTGTCGATGTTATAAACTACCCCCTTATGGATGCTGTCCGGGGCGCTCTCTTTCTCAAAGCCTGTGATCTGCAGGCTTCCGTCGGGCTTCTTCTGCCCTATCATGGCGCGGATCGATGACGATCCGAGCTCAATGACTACGATGTTCTTTTCGACTCCCATAACCTATGTAATATAATGAATAATGAACGATGGATAATGAATTGTTGGCGACGTGGTTACTCGCGTCGAGTGCAGATGACTTGATTGTCGAATTTCATGTTGATGGTCTTATAGCGGTTCCAACCAGCCTTGCTCAAACCTTCGGCATAAAAGGTCTGCAAGCGACAGAGTTTGTCAGTAAGACGGGATGTGTCGCCCAATTGGATGATATGCTCACCAACACGAGGGGTGAGTTCCAATTCGCCGGCATCCGTGACATGAATCTCCTGAATCCGGTGATTCCAGAAGGTGTCCCTGCATAGAGTCACACCCATGGGCGCATAGAGGGGGCCGGCAGTCTTCTTCTGAACATTGCCAGTCATGACTATGAGGTTGATGTAATGGTGACCGCGTGGCATGATGCCACCACAGTTATCGATGTAGAAGTCCTCGCCCGCCTTGTTCAGCACATGAAGCACTGGAACGCGCGGTGTCACACGGATGGTCATGCGTCCGTCAGCAGCTTTGTAGCAGAGAGCCTCATCAATGTAGGGACTCGCTTTCAGCACCTTTTCCATCTTTGTCAAGCCGATGTCCTTCAGCGCCCTACCCTCAGGGAATAGTTTGTTTGCCACCAATAACTCACGCACCTCGTTCTCATTGATGAAGCCCGTCGAGTCCTGGTCGTTAACGATAATATCCAGTCCAGTGCAAACCTGACTCTCGTCGCTATGGTTAAAAGCAACGACAGCGTAGATGAGGTAGCTCGCGACACCTAGTAGGATACATATTTTAGCGATGGTCTTCCACATTTGTTGATGAGAAACGAAAGGATGAATAGTGAGAAACGATGAATTAGAGGGTTTCAACGACTTTTGCGATCTCCCTTGAGTAGTCTTCAAGATCACCCGCACCGAGTGTCATGAGCACATCGAAGTCCGTCTGGCGGACTACATCCAAGACATCGGCCTTACGAATGAGCCGACCTGCAGTGCCAGGGCGCAGATTATCGAGTATGAGTTGGCTGGTGACTCCCGGGATAGGGGTTTCGCGGGCTGGGTAGATCTCTGTGAGGATGACTTCATCGAGCAGCGAGAGGGCATCGGCAAACTCACGGTAGAAGTCGCGCGTGCGAGTGTAAAGATGAGGTTGGAAGATGCCAACAATACGACGGCCTGCATACACCTCGCGAATACTCTGGATACAAGCACGAAGTTCCTCGGGGTGATGCGCGTAGTCGCTGAGGTAAGCCTTGCGCGCATTCTTGACACGGAAGTCAAAACGGCGCTCTACACCGCTGAAGGAGGCCATACCCTGACGTATCTCGTCGGCGCTGAGGCCTGCAATCTGCGCCAACGCCATAGCAGCAATGCCATTCTCTATGTTGACACTCACGGGCACGCCCAACTGGATGTCGGAGATTTCACCCAACGGCGATACAAGGTCAAAGCTGATCTCGCCACCACCGATGCGGATATTCTCGGCATGGAAGTCGCCCTCATTGCGGGAGTAGGTATAGGTTGTCACGCCAGCTGGCACGTTGGGCTGCATCTTCAGACCTGTGTGCATGACCAGAAAACCCTGAGGACGAATCAACTCCGTGTAGTGGCGGAAGCTTTCGAGATAGGCTTCCTCGGTGCCATAAATATCGAGATGGTCTGGGTCGGTGGCTGTGATAACGGTGGCAAATGGAGAAAGCCTGTGGAAAGAACGATCGAATTCATCGGCCTCGATGACTACATAATCGCTCGAGGGTGCCAGAATATAGTTGGTACCATAGTTCTTGGTTATGCCACCAAGGAAGGCATTGCAGTCAACATGGCTCTGGTGGAGCAGATGGGCAGTCATGCTACTGGTAGTGGTTTTCCCATGGGTGCCCGCCACGCAGAGGCCCTGGTGGTCATGGGTGAGAGTTCCCAACACCTGTGCCCGTTTCTGGATGTTGAAACCTCCTGCACGGAAGAACTGAAGCTCACTATGGCTAGCAGGAATGGCGGGAGTGTAGATGACCAATGTCGTCTGGGGATTGCGACAGGGATCGGGGATGGCTGCGACATTATCATCGTAGTGGATGATGGCTCCCTCGCGCTCCAGGTCGCGAGTCAGCGCGCTGGGTGTCCGGTCGTAGCCTGCCACAACAAGACCACGCTGCAAATAGTAGCGGGCGATGGCGCTCATGCCGATGCCACCAATGCCAACGAAATAGACGGATGAAAGCTTATTGATCATATAGGGCTTATGGGGGCTTATGATTTTTTACAGAGGTTTATCACTTCCTGTGCAATGACCTGTGCCGAGTCGGGCAGACCCATGGTCTTGGCGTTCTCACCCAAGCGCTTCAGCGTAACATCATCGGAAGCCAAGGTGAGTGCTGTGGGAATGAGTTGTTCACGAGCATCGGCATCGCGCACGAGAAGGGCTGCATCTTTCTTAACTAAGGCCATCGCGTTGTGCGTCTGATGGTCCTCAGCCACATTGGGCGAAGGCACGAGAATCGAGGGCTTACCTAGCAAGCACAACTCTGAAATGCTGCTGGCACCTGCACGACTGATGACAAGGTCGGCTGCACGGTAAGCTTCATCCATATGCTGGATGAAATCGGTCACCTTCAGGTTGGCAGGACAGCCTTTTTCAGCCAACTGGCGTTTGATATCCTCAAAGTAATAGCTACCCGTCTGCCAGATAAACTGCACTTTGCTGTCAGTGATGAGCTGGAGGTTGTCCATGACACTTTCGTTGATGGTACGAGCACCTAAACTGCCGCCGATGATGAGCACTACGGGACGGATAGGGTTGAAGCCCAGCTTGGTGACGGCCTCAGCACGTGCGAGTTTACACTCAAGGAGCGCCTGGCGGACGGGGTTGCCCGTCAACATGATCTTCTCTTTAGGGAAGAAACGCTCCATCCCCTCATATGCCACGCAGATTTTCTTGGCAGACTTGGCCAGCAACTTATTGGTGACACCAGCAAAGGAGTTCTGCTCCTGAATGAGCGTAGGAATCCCCATGGCAGCGGCCATATTCAATGTCGGGCCACTGGCATAACCGCCAACACCCACAGCCACCATCGGCTGAAAGTCTTTAATGATCCGACGGGCCATGCGACGACTCTTCCATATCTTCCACAAGACAATGATGTTACGCCACAAACGCTTGCGGTCGAAGCCCGCAATAGGCAAGCCAATGATCTCGTAACCGGCAGCTGGAACACGCTGCATTTCCATGCGCCCTTCGGCGCCAACAAATAGGATTTTGGCATCGGGCTGCAGCGACTTGATGGCATTTGCTATGCTAAGTGCGGGGAAGATGTGGCCTCCTGTGCCACCTCCGCTGACGATGACTTTGAGGGGTTGATTCATTATGGGTTTGAAATTTGGTGCAAAAATACGAATAATTCTCTTATGATGAACGCTTTGAGCAAACTTTTTCTTGTTAAAACCAGATATTTATGCGTCTTAGATGGCAGAGACCGACAAATCGGCATTCTGGCGAGCCGAACGACTGATAGAAAGCATCATTCCGATGTAGGCGCAGTTGACCATGATGGACGAGCCACCGCGGCTGACAAGAGGTAATGGCTGGCCTGTGACAGGGAACAACCCCACTGCTACCATCATATTGATGAGTGCCTGCGTAACAATTAGCAAAGACAGCCCCAGGATAAGGAAGGCTGGGAAGTTTTTCTCGCACCGGCTGGCGATACGTGCCGCTCGATAAAGCAACGCTATGTAAAGCATGAGCACGAACAAACCGCCCACAAGCCCCAGCTCCTCAATGATAATGGCAAAGATGAAGTCCGAATAGGCCTGTGGCAGGAAATCTCGAACCTTGGAGTTGCCAGGGCCGCAACCGATGATGCCACTCGTGGCAACAGCAATATGTGCTTGAGTAATCTGGGGATTCGTATTCAGGTCGTATTGCAAAGGATCCTCGGGAACCTCGGTGTGGTTACGGACTCGATGCGCCCAGGTCGTCAGGCGCTTCATCCCGGGTAACTTGCTCGCTTCCTCAAGCGTAGATTCCGGCGTAAACGCCAGCACGGAATAACCGATGGAACCAGCGACAACCAAGATTCCTATCAACGCACTCAGGTGCTTCCATGGCACATCGCCCACCACCATCATCATCAGGACAACGATAAAAGTGAACATGGCCGTTGAGAGATTCTCTTTTACGATGAGTCCGCAGATGATTACTGTAATGCCCAATATCCACTTGAAAGCAGAGACCGTGGCTCCTTTCTCATTACGCATCACACTGAGCAACCAAGCCACAACAACGACCAGTGATCCTTTGGCAATCTCTGATGGCTGGAACGAGAAGCCACCCACACTCAACCAGCGGTTCGTGTCGTTGAGGCTCCCAGAGGAAAGCATCGCCGCCAATAATAGCAGGATACTCAGCACGGGACCAATGACGACAATCCATCCAAAATAACGGCAAGGGATACGATGAATGACCCAAGTGATACCCACGCCAATGGCCAAATAAAGGCCATGCTTGAGCACAGGGCTCCAATAGGCCCCCTTCTCGAAAGTCATGTTACTAGAGGCGCTATAAACCTCAAGTATCGAGATGATACACAAGAAGAAAAGCACCATCCAAAGGACCTTGTCGCCTTCGAAGAGGTTGCCGAGATTGACGGATTTGTTACGGAGGGTCATTGAGATATGACAATTTTACAATTTAACGATATACATTTAAAGCGAACGTGCAAGCGTCTTGAACTGTTCACCGCGATCTTCCATATTCTTAAAGAGGTCGAAGCTAGCACAACAAGGGGATAGGAGGATGGTGTCGCCAGGGATCGCCATGCTGTAGCAAGCATCAATACAATCCTTCATGGAGTGTGTCTCTACCGTCGGGATTCCCAATGGGTCGAAGAACTCGTGCAACTTGCGATTGTCTACGCCGAGGAATACAAGGCCCTTGCACTTCTGCAGAACCAAATCTTTGATTGCGTTATAGTCGTTGCCTTTGTCCAGACCACCAAGGATGAGTATTGTGGGTTGCGTCATGCTCTCAAGGGCATACCAACAGGCATCAACATTCGTGGCCTTCGAGTCGTTAATAAACGTCACGCCATGCACCTTGCAGGTGAACTCCAGACGGTGCTCCACGCCTTCGAAGTCACTGAGACTTTCGCGAATGACATCGTTGGAGATACCGCTGAGGTCGGCTGCAATGCCTGCAGCGAGAGAGTTATACATGTTGTGTTTCCCGGAAAGAGCCAAAGACTCCTGCTCCATATTAAATGGTGTAGGGTGTTCGATGTGGTATTCGCCATCAGCGATATAACCAATCATTCCATCCTTCTTGATAATGCTGAAGGGGCACATACGACTCTCTATGTGGTACTTTTCCAACTCCTTAGTGATAACGGGATCCTCGTTCCAGAAAACGAAAGCGTCGTCCCTCGTCTGGTTCTGGAGGATGCGCATCTTGGAATCGGTGTATTCCTGCATCGAATTGTGATAGCGGTCCAGATGATCGGGGGTGATGTTAAGGAGAACAGCGATATTGGCACGGAAATCGTACATATTGTCCAATTGGAAACTGGACAGCTCGATGATATAGTAGGCATGCGGATCTTCTGCCACCTGCAGGGCAAGACTGTTGCCGATATTTCCTGCCAGGCCGACATCGTAGCCTGCCTTCTTGAAGATGTGATAAATGAGGCTCGTTGTGGTCGTCTTACCATTAGAGCCCGTGATGCAGATCATCTTGGAGTCTGTATAACGTCCTGCGAACTCTATCTCACTGATGATGGGGATGCTTGCAGCTTTTATTTTCTGTACCATGGGAGCTGTATCGGGAATGCCTGGACTCTTGATGATTTCACCAGCATTGAGAATCAGCTCCTCCGTGTGCTGTCCTTCTTCCCATTGGATGTGACGCACATCAAGCATCTCCTTATAATGAGGCTTTATTTTGCCCATATCTGTGACAAAAACATCGAAGCCCTTCTTTTGCGCCAATACGGCTGCACCCACGCCGCTCTCAGCAGCGCCAAGAATAACTATTCTTTTCATTTTATCTTATCTTTAACGTGACGATGGCCAGCGCACACATCATGATGGTGATAATCCAGAAACGGGTTGTGATCTTTGACTCCAACCAGCACCCCTTTGGCCAATTCAGCAACACACGGAAATCAGCAGGCAATTGCCCTGGCTTCACACGGAAGGTATCGTGCAGCGGAGCACGCTTGAAAAAACGGAGTTTCAAACCACGCTTGTTTCCATAGCGTGCATAGTTGGTCTGCAGCAGTACACTCACGCTCTCGATGAAGAAGATGAAGCAGAGCAACGGCAGCAGCAACTCTTTATGGATGATGATGGCCGTCACAGCTATAATGCCGCCAATAGCCAGAGAGCCAGTGTCGCCCATGAAAATCTGAGCGGGATAGGCATTGTACCAAAGGAAACCTATGAGGGCGCCCACAAAGGCCATCAGAAATACCACCAATTCCTCCGATCCGGGCACAAACATAATGTTCAAGTAGGCCGCAAAATTGATGTGGGACGAGACGTAGGCCAATATGCCCAAAGCGAGACAGACGATGGCGGCATTGCCCGCACACATTCCGTCCATTCCATCGTTCATATTGGCACCATTACTAACAGCCATAACGATGAAAACGGTTACAAATACAAATAGAATCCAGCCCGCAGCCGTGCGGCGTTTGCCAAGCCACAGGAACAGGTCAGAATATCGGAGGTTGTTGTTCTTGACGAAAGGTATGGTGGTAACCGTACTCTTTACAGGTTCACTCGTATGCGTCACTATCTCAACACCATTTTGGCGAGCTGTTGTCACATTTTCGTGCACCACCGCATCGGGGCTGAGCCACAAGACCAGTCCTATAACCAATCCCAGAACAGCCTGTCCCACCAACTTAAAAAGAGGACGAATGCCATCCTTTCCCTTGGTCATTTTCGTGTAGTCATCCCAGAAACCCAACAGCCCTAGCCACAGGGTAGTACCAATCATGAGCAAAAGGTAGATGTTACGCAGACGGCCGAAAAGCAATACAGGTATCAAGGTCGCAACAATGATAATGACGCCGCCCATCGTGGGAACACCTTTCTTCTCCACTCCATAGGGATCAATGCTGGCATCACGCTGTTCCTCATTCAGGTTGCGGCGCTTCATATATTTTATAAACCATTCACCGAACCATGCCGAGATGACCAGTGAGAGGACCAATGTGAGGATCGCGCGGAAGGAGATATAACTCCACATGTGAGCTCCGGAAATGCCGAATGAGCCAAGATAACGGAAAAGGTAGTAGAGCATTATTTAATAAAATGTATGATGGACAATGTTAAATGGACAATGTAGTATATTGATGAATGGGTTAGAGGCCGAAGGCTTCGCGGACTACTTCATGGTCATCGAAATGGTGCTTAACACCCTTCACATCCTGATAGTCCTCATGACCCTTACCTGCTATGAGAATGACATCGCCAGGCTGAGCCATCATACAGGCTGTGCGGATGGCTTCGCGCCGATCCACAATACTGATTACCTTGCGCATATCTGCGGGCGTAAGGCCAGCAAGCATATCATTGATAATGTCCTGCGGTTCTTCGAAGCGGGGATTGTCTGACGTGATGATAACACGGTCTGAGGCGCGTACTACAGATTGTGCCATCAATGGGCGCTTACCTTTGTCGCGGTTTCCACCAGCACCACAAACGGTGATGCACTGACCGGGCTTTTTCAATATCTCGTTGATTGTGGACAAAACATTGTCAAGAGCATCGGGCGTATGAGCATAATCCACAATGGCAGTGACACCTTCACGAGAGCGGATGGTCTCGAAACGACCGTTAACGGGTTTCAGTGAACTCAGAACGACCAACACATCCTCTGGTCTCTTACCCATGCAGACGGCTGCACCATAGACCGCCAAGAGATTGGACACATTGAATCTTCCTATGAATTGGACAAAAACTTCCGTCCCGTTTATCTCAAGGGTCATACCATCAAAACCTTCTTCCAATATGCGGGCACGGAAGTCGGCCATAGAGCGTAGGGAGTAGGTCTTCACCTGTGCACGGGTGTTCTGTGTCATGAAGAGACCATTCTTATCATCGGCGTTCGTGACCACAAAAGCATCCTTGGGGAGATAATCAAAGAAAGCCTTCTTGGCATCTCGATAAGCTTCGACTGTCTTATGATAATCTAAATGATCGCGCGTGAGGTTGGTGAAGAGCCCCCCTTTGAACTTGAGCCCACCGATGCGATGCTGGGCAACGCTATGAGAACTTACCTCCATGAATGCATAACGGCAGCCCTCATCGGCCATGCGTCCCAGCAAACGGTTGAGTGTGATGGGGTCTGGGGTCGTGTGTTCGGTGGGAATGGGGGTTCCGTCAATATAGTTGCAGACCGTGGAGCATAGGCCGCATTTATATCCAAACTGACGGAACATCTGATACAATAAGGTAGCGATGGTGGTCTTGCCATTGGTTCCTGTAACCCCGATGAGATCAAGCTTTTCCGTAGGATCGCCAAAGAAGTGGTGTGCCAGCGGACCCACAGCCTGCTCACTATCTGCAACCGAGACATAGGTGACCCCTTCAGAACATGTTTCGGGCAACGACTGGCAAACAATGGCAACAGCACCCTGCTCGATAGCTTTGGGAATAAAAGCGTGACCATCGACCTGCGTACCAGGGACTGCAATAAACAGATGCCCGGGCTTCACCTGACGGGAGTCAATGGCAATGTCAGCGATATTAATACCCGGATTCCCCTTTATATCCAAGGGGGTAATGACTTGGATAAGTTCTGAAAGTTTCATGTGGCCCTATATTTTGTTATTCATTTTTAACTTTTCACTCTTCTACATTCCCAGTGTCAGCGTGACAGTTTCTCCCTCTGCCACTTTCGTCCCAACAGGAATATTCTGTTTCTGAATCTGGCCCCGTCCCTGTAAACGGACCTTCAGGCCTAGTTTCTCCAGAAGAGCAACACCGTCGCGGACACCGAGTCCAACCACATCAGGCATCACTCCCTTCTCAAGGAGAGGAGGCTCTACTGCCTCTGGAACATCAAAGACCGAGGTGCTGTCGGCAGCTTCATCAGCGTTGCGGAAGATACCTTTTGCCATCACATACTGCGCCAACTCTGAAAAGACCGGTCCACATTGTCCACCACCCGAGGCCGGCAAACCGCTCTTTTTGATGCAAACAATACAAGAATATTTCGGAGCCTCAGAAGGATAGAAGCCACAAAAACTGACCATGTAACGGGCTGGAGATCCATGATAACTACCGTGTTCATCGGCTACCTGAGCCGTTCCTGTCTTACCGCAAACCTTGAACTGCTTACAGCCGGCTTTCTTACCCAAGCCCGTCTTATCGTTGACTACACGTTCCAATATCTCATGGATATCCTTCAGCGTGCTAGGCTTGCAGATATGCTCCTTCACCACTTCTACAGGAAACTCCTTAAGGGTCACACCGTCCTTCTGTATCTCACGTACAAAACGGGGTTTCACCATGCGGCCATTGTTGGCGATGGCATTATAGAATGTCAGTGTATAGATCGGAGGTATCTGCGTCTCATAACCAATACTCATCCACGCCAGAGCGGTCTTGCTCCAGTTGCTGCCATCGGACTTCGGACGTCGCACACGAGGAAAGCCCTGTCCCTGAAAGGGGAGCGTGAACGGCACTCCAACGCCCTCACGGTAGAGCCCATCGACATATTTCTCGGGATGATTAAAGTAGTGCTCATCTATGATACGGCTCACGCCCACATTCGATGAGAACATTAGACATTCATCAACAGAGATGCGACGGCCGTAGCCACCCTTGCGCCAGTTGTGGTCCTTCATCACACGCCCATGCATCAAGTACTGCCCATTACCCACCTGCACGCTATCCTTACGCGTCACCATGCCATCCTCGAGAGCCACCATTATGGAAGCCGTCTTGAAGGTGGAGCCCGGCTCCCATAAGTCAGTGATAGCATTGTTCTTTACCTCTGAATAATAATAGTTGCCAGGCGTTCCCAGTCGGGTCATATTGGCAATTGCCTTCACATCGCCAGTGGCCACCTCCATCAACACTACAACGCCTATTTCGCCGTTGACCTCCTGCAACTTGCGCACAAGAATCTTCTCTGCAGCATCTTGCATTCCCACATCAATGGTGGAAATGATATCAAGGCCGTTTATAGGTTCCACATCGGTGCGGTCAGTCCACTGTTTACGAACTTTCTCACGATGCATCTTTCCATTCACGCCACGAAGGATACTGTCGTAGGCAAGTTCCAAGCCATTCATCGCAGAATCGCACGACGACACCAATGACCCTAATGTTCGTGTGGCCATATTCCCATAAGGTTTCTGTCGCTGGGGTATCTCTTCACCGTACATACCAGACCAGTTACGACCCATACGGACATACGGTAACTTCAGGAACTCGCGGTATTGGATATAGGAGGCATTGCGAGCTAGAACGAACGTACGTTGGCATTTGGCCTTGCTATTTTCACGTGCCTTGGCATTCTTGTATGCCTTCATCAGAAGATCCTTATATTCCTTTACACTTTTCTTGGGGAACAACTGATTCAGTCCAATGCACAAGCTATCAAGTTCCCGTATGAAGGTAGTATCACGCCGCAGACGGTGTTTGCGCTCTGCAACACTGTCATTACGGTCCACAACAACAAGATCTGCATACAACGTGTAGATGGGCATTGAGCCTACCAACAACTGTCCATCAGCCGAATAAATATTACCCCTGACAGCCGGGATGTCCTTCTGACGGGAAGCCAAGCGCTCACGAACCGTCTCCCAGTAAGACTGCTCGAAAAACATGGAATAGCCGGCCCTGAAAATAACGGCTACGCCGACCAATGTCAACAAGATGATGACAAAAGTGTAGCGGGGGATGATATGTTTATGATCAAATTTCATGACTCCTTGTTTTCTCTTTTTTTCACTTGATGGACCTCTTTCTCTCTTTCTGTTTTCACTCCTTCACTCGAATAATGAACGGGGGATCTGTGGCACTCTTCAGGAGACTGTCCCCAAGTAGCTTCAGCTTGCGTTCTATGCTGCTCTGCCGACTTTTCATCGTCAATTCCGCATACTGTGTCAGCGCATAGTTCTTCTTTTCGATTAATTCATGTCGCAAGTCTTCCTCCTCCAATATTTCCTGCTGGGCTGCATAACGATTAGAGATATAGAAGATTCCTAGCAGCACCAAAAGCAAGATGAACCAGATATTCTTACGTAAGAAACTTCCCAAAAGATAGTCCCCTCCAAGAATCTCACGCAAGGTCAACTGTGGAAGATCCTCTGACGAGAACAAACGCCATGCTGAACGACGTCCCTCGCGCACGTCCCCTTCTACAACGGCTTCGGGAATATCTTCAGGGATATCCTCGGCCATTGCATCATCGCCATCAGTGTCGTCGGCCGCCCGCTCGGCAGTCGCGACGTTTTCCTCCTCCTCAAGGTTGGTGACGACCAAGCGCACGTCGTCTTGGGGTACTTCTTCTTTACGCTTCATGAGAACTCCACTATTTACCTTTATATTTTATGAGAGGCTTTTCTACTCCTATTTTCCTTGACCTCTCTGACTCCTTATTTTCTACGATACTTTCTTCTGAGACGATCCTCACAACTTCTCTGCAATGCGCAGACGAGCACTACGACCCCGTGGGTTACGTTGTATCTCTTCCTCATCAGCCACGATGGGCTTTCCGATTAGCTTGAAGGGGGCTTTGCTACGTCCGTAGATATCTTGCACCACCTGTCCTTCGACATTGCCTGCCCGCATTAAATTTTTCACGATACGATCCTCTAGGGAATGATAGGCTATGACCACCAGTCTTCCTCCGGGACGAAGCAAATCAACCGCAGCAGTGAGCATCTGGCGTAAGGCCTCCATTTCTCCGTTCACCTCGATACGCAATGCCTGAAAGGCACGTGCCAAATCTTTCTTCTCGCGGTCGCGTCCCATTAAGGGCGACAAGACTTCTGTCAACTGCGATGTCGTCTCAATGGCGCTGATTGTGCGGACCTTTGTGATGGCAGCCGCCATACGTGTAGCCTGATGTAGCTCTCCGTAGAGTCGGAAGATCGAGGTCAACTGTTCGGCAGAATAACCATTGATAACATCTGCTGCTGTGAAATGTGCCGACTGGTTCATTCTCATGTCCAGCGGCGCATCAGCCCTAAAACTAAAACCACGCTCGGCAGCATCCAAATGATGGCTCGACACACCAAGGTCAGCTAAGATTCCATCAACACCCTCAACATCGAAATAGCGCATCCAATTACGCATGAAACGAAAGTTGGAACGCACGAGTGTCCAGTTACGGCCATTGGGAAGCTCCTCTCGCATTGATGAACATTTCTCTATGGCATCTGCATCCTGATCGAAACTGAACAAACGCCCATCATTCAGGAACGAGAGAATGGCCTGGCTATGACCGCCGCCACCCAATGTCACATCCACGTATGTCCCATCACGCTTGATGTTTAGCCCCTCCAGCGCAGGCTGTAAAAGCACAGGGATGTGATAAGAGCCGGTTTCCATGGCGCAAAGGTACATATTTTATTTGTTACCTGCATCATCCTTTTTCAATTATTTTTGAAAAAAATTATAATTTATTGTTTATTAGCACACTTATCGATTCAAGCTTTGCTTTAACTCAAATTCCATAATTCTTCCATATTTGTTTATTCATTAGTTTATATTCCTCGCTTTATGTGTTTTTCTAATCTCAAAGCGAATCTTTTTTGCCCGATAATTTGGCCAAGAGAAAAAAAACATCTACCTTTGCCCCAAATTCGCGCGCATAGAGCGCCCGCGTTATCATGAATAAGAACTTGAGGAACCTTCTTTTCGGCATTATAGTCATTGCCCTTGCTGCAATCCTCCCTATGAGGATGACGGCACAGGTTCAGCGGACAGATACTCTGACCCGCCAGCCTGCAATGACGCAACGGGAATCTGAAGTACATCCTCGCATGATGACCAGTCCTCTGCCAGTAAGCATTCGACAGCAAGGGCGTCAGCTATGTGTACAGAGCCGCTATAACCAATTATTGCCGGTCTATACAGAAAGTGGAACATTCTACACCGCATACCGTTTGTCTAAAGGCACTAATTGGCTTACGGGTCTCCCCAAGGGAAGCTATCTGATCAACAATCGCAAGTTCACCATTTATTGAACGCACGCATGTCTGAGTCAGAGAACAACGAATTGACCATCAACCTTGAGCGCATTATTCGCGAGCGAGCCGGAAATCACGTGCCAGGCTTTATAATTCGCTGGCTGAAGCGGTTTGTTCACGAAGACTTTATCAACGAGTTTCTCAAGCGCGGTTATGAAGGTGTGGAATTCTGTGAAAAGACCATTGAGTATCTTAATGTGCGTTTGACTGTAGAGGGTGTCGATGCACTACCTGCAAATGGCCATTACACCTTTGTCTCTAATCACCCACTAGGCGCCATTGACGGAGTCACCCTTGGCGGCATCATCGGTCGCAAGTACAACGGGCGTGTAAAATACCTCGTCAATGACCTGCTGATGAACCTAAAAGGGTTGGCTCCTCTTTGCATACCAATTAATAAATTGGGAAGCCAATCACGTAACCTTCCAGGGCAAGTCGATGCGGCATTTAGCGGTGATAACCATGTCATCCTTTTCCCCGCTGGTCTCTGTTCCCGTCTCATTGATGGCAAGATTCGCGACCTCCCATGGGGAAAGGCATTCGTTCAGAAGAGTGTTCAATATCACCGAGATGTCATCCCTGTCCATTTCATCGCACAAAACTCACCCCGCTTTTATCGTGTTGCACGATGGTGCCAGCGGTTGGGCATCAAGTTCAACCTGGCTATGCTCCTGTTACCTGACGAGATGTACCGTTCGCGCGGGCAACATTTCACGGTGCGTTTCGGGAAGCCCATACCTTGGCAGACCTTCGACCGCTCACGGCGCCCCGCCGAATGGGCGCAATGGGTACAGGACGAGGTGTATAAACTTTAAGTTGTCGAGTTGATAGTTAAAACATATGGAAGAGATCATTGCCCCGATTCCAGTTGATGTCCTTAAAAGCGAGCTTACGCAGGACAAACGATTAAGGTTCACCAACAAGAGCCACAACGAAGTGTATGTCGTTACCTGGCAGAATGCGCCTAATTTGCTACGCGAGATTGGTCGTCTCCGCGAGATAGCCTTTCGCGCAGCTGGCGGCGGTACGGGTAAGCCCCTTGATCTTGACGAGTTCGACACGATGGAGAACCCATACAAGCAACTCATTGTTTGGGATCCCGAGGAGGAGAAGATTCTGGGTGGTTACCGTTACCTGCTTGGCACCGAGGCACAGTTCGACTCAGAGGGTCAGCCCATTCTCGCCACCTCACATATGTTCCATTTCTCCCAGCGCTTCATCAACGACTACCTGCCCTACACCATCGAATTGGGCCGCAGCTGGGTGACTTTAGAATATCAAAGTACACGCGCCGGGGCAAAAGCCTTATTCGCCCTCGACAACCTATGGGATGGCTTAGGTGCCCTGACGGTGGTGATGCCCAATGTCCGTTACCTCTTCGGCAAGATGACGATGTACCCCAGCTATGATCGACAGGCACGCGACATGATACTCTTTTTTCTGCAGAAGCATTTTGCCGATTCCGACAAGCTGATTATCCCGATGAAGCCATTGGAAATTGATGCAGACCGTGAAACCTTAGCAGCACTCTTCCACGAAGACAATTTCAAAGCTGACTATCGTATTCTGAATCGCGAAGTGCGGCTACGCGGCTACGACATCCCCCCCCTCGTGAATGCATACATGGGCCTTTCACCCACGATGAAGATGTTTGGCACCGCCATCAACTACGGCTTTGGCGACGTTGAGGAAACGGGCATCCTCATTGCTGTGGATGAGATTCTTGATGAGAAACGCATCCGCCATATCGACAGTTTCGCCCGGGAACATCCTGAAGCCATAGCTCCCACGAGTGGTGCCAATCAAGTCATCTCCTGATTATGAAAAATTTTTGTTGGTTCGCCACTGCACTTGTCGTGTGGGCGTTATGCCTTTCATCGCTGTTCTCCTGTGGACAAACAAGGCGACAAGGGAGAGGTGCAGGTTCGGCGTCTTTCGTCGCAGATAGTATGTGGAATATTACTTATGCCAAAGGATTCCGCGTGCGAGTTCTGGAAAATGGCGTGAAGCTGGTGGATGTGGCCGATCCTCAGACTGATGAGGATAGAATGCCCGTGAGCTATCACTTTGCATTAGTGCCCAAGTCCATTGACAAGAACACGCTCACCCCTCCACTCTCCGAGCTCTACCCCGAATATACACTCGTTAATGTGCCAGTAGAACGAACCCTGGTGATGACAATGCTGCAGTTATCAAACTTCACGGCATTGAATGCTCTTGATGTGGTTTATGGTATCACGGGGACAAAGAACCTATTTAATAAAGATGTACGCGCGCGCGTAGAAGATGGTCGTATCGTGAAGATAGGCATGGAGGGCAACTTTGACACAGAGCTCATCCTGGCTGCAAATCCAGAGGTAATCTTCATCTCCCCATTCAAACGTGGAGGCTATGACACCATCAAGGAAACAGGCATCACACTGATTCCACACCTCGGCTACAAGGAGCTTGACCCTTTAGGGCAGGCTGAATGGATTAAGTTCGTCGGTCTCTTTCTGGGTATGGAGACAACGGCCGATTCTATCTTTTCAGGCATAGAAGAACGCTACCACCAGCTGAAAGCCACAGTACAGAACGCGACCAGCGACACCCCCACCGTCTTCTCGGGCGAGATGCATGGAGGAAACTGGTATGCTGTTGGCGGCCGTAACTCACTGGCACAGCTCTTCCGCGATGCAGGTGCAGCCTATGTCATCAAGGATGATAACACAGGCGGTGTGAACATCGAGTTCGAGGAGCTTTATTCCCTTGCCGCCGACGCCGATTACTGGCGCATCCTCAACAGCTTCCCCGGCGACTTTTCCTATGAAGCATTGAAAGCCAGCGAACCTCGCAACGAGCTTTTTCGTGCATTTCGCGAGAAGAAGGTCATCTATTGCAACATGAAGCAGACGCCTTACTATGAGCTCTCGCCGGTCTCACCCGACATCCTCCTCGCCGACCTCATTGCCATCTTCCATCCAGAACTCATGCCCGCTGACTACGAACCAACCTTTTACCGCCTGTTGAAATGATTGTCATCTTTGGCGGCACCACAGAAGGTCGTAAAGCGGTGGAGGTTCTGGAGGAGGCCGGACAATCCTTCTACTACTCCACGAAGACAGGCGAGCAAACACTCTCCTTACATCACGGCGTATCCATCAATGGAGAAAAAGATAGCCAAGCCATGCAACAGTTTTGCAGTGAGCACGACATCCGCCTGCTCATCGATGCTGCTCATCCCTTTGCCACCCAACTACATGAAACGGTGGCCGAGGTGGCAAAAGCTTTGCACCTACCACTTATCCGCTACGAGCGCATCTACCCGCCTCACACCGATGACATCACATGGTGTCACGACTATGACGACGCTATTCAAAAATTAGAGATTTCCGGCATCGAAACACTGCTTATGCTGACAGGCGTGCAAACTATCGAACGCCTAAAGCCCTATTGGCAGAAGCATCACTGCTGGTGTCGCATCCTCGACCGCGATACATCCCGACAGCTGGCTGCCAAACATGGATTCCCCAAAGAGCGGCTCATTTATTATCCCTTGAACGATGAAGATAATGCCCCCTCCAACGAGGAGATGGAAGAGGAATATCTGATTACATCGCTGCATCCACAGGCCATTCTCACCAAAGAAAGCGGCCTCAGCGGTGGTTTTCATGCAAAGGTCGCAGCCGCTCTCCATGCCAGGGTTAAGGTCTTTGTCGTGGAACGTCCGCGTCTGTCCTACCAGTCCTATCATCTCGTCAATGGCCCACATGGACTCCGTCGAACCGTTGAACACTTACTCCCAGACTTTTTCCCTCTAAAAAGCGGACTTACCACTGGCACCTGTGCCACCGCTGCCGCTGTGGCTGCCACGCATCGGCTGTTACATCACAAGATGCCGGCAGAAGTTCCTGTCATCCTACCCAATGGCGAAACCATTTCCGTGCGTGTCGGTTATGGCAGCGACTATGCTTTCTGCATCAAGGATGCCGGCGATGACCCAGATGTCACGAATGGCATAGAGATTCGCGCGACAGCAGAAACAGCCGAATCCTTCGACATTTGTGCAGGTGTAGGCATTGGCACTTTCACACTGCCTGGTTTTGACTACCCTCCTGGTGAGCCAGCCATCAACAAAGGGCCTCGCCAAATGATCCGCGACAACATTGCGGAGTCCGTGCGAATATCGCTTTCAGTCCCCGGAGGTGCTGAGATAGCCCGTCGCACTTTCAATCCTCGTCTTGGCATTGAAGGCGGCATCTCCATCATCGGCGTCTCTGGCATCGTGAAGCCTTTCAGCGAAGAGGCTTTCATCGAAAGCATCCGCAAATGTATGCAGGTGGCCAAAGCCTCTGGCACAGACCGCGTTGTCATCGGTAGCGGTGCCAAAAGCGAGGGTTCCCTGCGCGCCCGCTACCCCGACCTCCCGAGGCTGGCCTTCGTGCAATACGGCAATTTCATCGGCGAGACACTGCGCATGGCGGATGAGCAAGCCATTGCCAACGTCACCCTTGGCATCATGCTCGGGAAAGCTGTGAAGCTCGCTGCAGGGCAACTTGACACCCACAGCCGTAAGGCCACCATGGACAAAGTCTTCATTCAGCAGATGCTCGACGAAGCCCGTTGCGGGTTGTCTATCGCAGACGTTCCTCTCACCCTCGCACGAGAGCTCTGGGAACTTATCCCCGCCGAGAAACACAATGCATTTGCACGTGTCGTCGTTCGCCATTGCATGACACATTGCCGTCCACTCCTCCCCCAATCCTCCCTCACCATCCTCTTGATTGATGAGAACGGAAACATCTATTAGCACATGTTGAAAAACTATCATACTCCTAACGTCATTGAGGCGGGCTGTGACGAAGCGGGCCGCGGTTGTTTGGCAGGTCCTGTTTTTGCTGCTGCCGTCATCCTGCCTCCCGACTTTCACAACGATGTCCTCAACGATTCTAAACAACTGACAGAGCATCAGCGTTATGCCCTGCGCGAGATCATCGAGCGCGAAGCAGTGGCATGGGCTGTTGCCGAGTGTTCTCCTGCAGAAATCGATAAGATGAACATCCTGCGTTGCTCCATATTAGCTATGCATCGTGCCCTGGACCGCCTTGTCGTCCGCCCCGCACATATTCTGGTTGATGGCAATCGCTGGTATCCCTATCACCCCTCTTCTCTTAGCGCTCCTATCCCCGCCGACACGATTGTCAAGGGTGATGCCACCTACATGAGCATCGCTGCCGCCAGCATCCTCGCCAAGACCTACCGCGACGACCGCATGAAGGCGTTGGCCAAGGAGTACCCCCAATACGGTTGGGACAAGAACATGGGCTATCCCGCCAAGGCCCATCGCGATGCCATCAGACAGTATGGTCCCACGCCGCACCATCGCATGACCTTCCGTCTGCTTCCTGAGGAGCAGCTCACGCTTGACTTTTAAAAAAGGCGAGGTTCGTCAGGCGAGGTGCTTGCAATAACAGCGTCGCCGCTTCACATACTCAGGCGACATGGCTTCCCACTGCGTCAACTCGCGCATATTATACTCCAATTGAGGTCCCGTCTCGGCCCACCGGATACCCAGCTGGTTATAGAGACCTATGAGATTCTCGAAGAAAAGGGCATTGACACCCATCGCCTGATAATCGGGTCGCACGCCTATAAGAAGCATCTCGGCACTCCCCTCGTTCTTCCATTTTAACGCTTTCAACAGATGGAACCACCCGAAAGGCCACAGGCTACCCTTGGCCTTCTGCATGGCGTGGGAGAGGCAGCCCATCGTAACAGCGACGCCCACCACTTCATCTTTGTCGTTCAAGATGATGGGGACCATGCGCAGGTCTATAAGACTCAAGTATTTGTCGATAAACAAATCCACTTGCTTAGGCGACAGCTCGGAGTAGCCGAAAAGAGGTGAATAGGCTTGGTTCAGAAGGTCAAATATCTTATGGCCCAGGCCATTCTTGCGTATTCCTCGCATCGTGGGCTTAATGACCCTCAGATGCATCCTTTGCTTTGCGTAATTCGCTACACGGGCATACTTTTCGGGCACCTGCTCAGGGATGGTCACGCGAATTTGCACCCAGTCCGCTTCCTTCTCAAAGCCTAGCGCTTCCATGTGGCGAGGATAGTACTCCGGATTGTAGATGGTGCTCATCGTGCCAGTCAGGTGGAAATCATCAACGAGCATTCCCTCCTTGTCAAAGTCGGTGATACCCATTGGTCCCTGCAGCGAGGTCATTCCATAAGCACGTCCCCACTCCGCAACAGCCTCCAGAAGAGCTTTGGACACCGCTAAGTCATCTATGAACTCGATCATGGAGAATCTGGCGTTCTGCACCTTCCATTTCTCATTGGCATGGTGGTTGATAATGCCCACGATGCGCCCAACGGGTTCTGCATCGCGATAAGCCACCCATGCCTGCACATCAGAGAATTCCAGCCCCGGGTTCGACTTCGCATCAAAGAACTCTCGAATGTCACTCTCAAGATCAGGGACATATTGCGGGCAATCCTTATAGATACGATAAACGATGCGGATGAAGTCATTCATCTCCCTTTGAGAGGCGACAGGAACGACGCGGATAGAAGTGGACATTTCTGGAGAGGGTCTAGTGAGTTATTTTCTGTTGAAGATCAGCCGCATTGTGCCGACGTAGCGAGCATTCTTACCCATCTGGTTGTCAGGAATGGCGATTCCATCGATGTTCTTTATCAGTTGAGGGCTGGCGAAATAGGTGTGACTGTGGCCACCTATGACGATGTCGATGTTTCGCGTGGCGGGGATCAATTCCTCATCGCTGACGCCTGCGATGCTCCATCCGAGGTGGGAGAGACAGATCACGAGGTCGCACTTCTCCGTATTCCTTAAATAGTCCGCCACGGGTTGTGCGGCTGCGATGGGATCCGTGAAGCGCACGCCCTCACAGGTGTGGGCGGCCACGAGGCCCTCCAGCTGTGGCGACACACCAAGGATGCCTATCTTCAGCCCTGCACGCTTGATGATCACGTAGGGTTTGACCAATCCCTCCACGGGTGTGCCCGTGAAATCATAGTTACAGCACACGATGGGGAACTGCGCCATTCGGAAGATGCGTGCCATGTTGTCGAGTCCGAAGTCAAACTCATGGTTGCCAATGGCGGCTGCGTCATAGCGCATCAGATTCATCAGCCCCACCTCCACGTCGCCGTGGTAAAGGCTGTAGTATGCGGAGCCCTGTGAGAAGTCTCCGGCATCCACGAGCAACAGGTTGGGCTCAGCCTTCCGCAGGTCGCGCAGGAGGGCGGCACGGCGCAGATAACCACCCTTGTCGGCCTGTGCAGTGTCAGCCAACAGCGGGCTGAGGGGCTCGATGCAGGAGTGGGTGTCGTTGGTGTGTACCAGCAGGAGCTCTTTGGTTTTGCCGCTGCCTGTCTGGGAAGCGACGGGCAGCCTCTGCTCGGGTCCGCCCACCTCTTTGCTGGAAGCGTGCTTCACCTTCTCCGGCCATTCGCCTTCCTCCGCGATGACAACGCGCCCCTCAATGCGGGCCGTTGCTTTCCGGCCTTGCTGCCAGAGGTCCTGGATATAGTTGATGAGCGTTTGGCGCACCGTTTCTTTCGTGTCGATTCGCTCGACTGCGTTCTTGAGCGCATAGAGTTTATCGTTACCTTCTGCCAGATAGTCCAGCGTCACAAGGGTATAGATACTATCCGCCTTGATGGGTTTACCGCCAACGGTGGCAGCCTTCAGGTATCCATTACGAGTGCCTACGATGCGCACACTGCTGCTGACGCCCTCGCCATAGACAGCTGCAATGTTCTGCATGAGCTGTTGCACATCGGTGCCCTGCATCTTCAATACCGTGAAATAATTATTGAAAGGCGAGATGGCCAGGACATCACCCTGTCGAACAGTGTCCTTCGGCATGGCAGCCCGCAAGCCGCCGATATTGCAGATTCCCAAGTCAGGGTGATAGCCCATGCGCTCCCCCGTAGCAACCAATGCATCGGCGACCCAATTGCTCAACAAGCTCTCGGGCCTGTCTGCGGTCATATACTGCTCACTCAGCCCGACGGGCGGCCTCCGCAGGCTATCCACACCCACCGTGAATGGAGCGATGAAGGTGGCGGCAGCCTGCAACGGCTGCACATCAAGCGTCCTGGTAATCTCTATGCGATGAGGCTCAACGCTTTGCAACGCATACTGATGACTCTTGCAGGAAGAGAGCAGAGCGCAGAGCGCAAGTGAAACGTATAGGACGAAAAGTGAAGAATGAGCTGTTCTCATGCCTAAAATGCTTTATGACGGGGCAAAGATACAATAATTTTTCATCACATATTACATTTTTCTCTGAATCTTTTCTTCTCTTTTAATTTTTATCCGTACCTTTGCGCCCGCTTTCCGCATGGGTCGCTGGCAGGATGCAGAGTTCCCTGTTATGCCCTTGCAGGACCGACAACAACAATTTAAACCATTCACAACAATGGCAGATCTGATTAAAATTGCTGAAGAAGCATTTGCTACGGGCAAGACCTACCCCAAGTTCAAGGCAGGTGACACCGTGACCGTGGCTTACAAAATTGTCGAGGGTAACAAAGAGCGCATCCAGCTGTATCGCGGTGTTTGCATCAAGATCAGCGGTCATGGCGACCAGAAGCGTTTCACAGTTCGCAAGATGAGCGGCACCGTGGGCGTAGAGCGCATCTTCCCCATCACTAGTCCTAACATCGACAGCATCACCGTCAACAAGGTCGGTAAGGTGCGTCGCGCTAAGCTCTATTATCTCCGTGGCCTCACGGGTAAGAAAGCCCGCATCGCCGAGAAGAAGGTTGCAGTACCTGCAGAAGATTAAGCGAGGGACCTCACAACGAAAAGCAAGAGGCTGTGTCCACCACGACACAGCCTCTCTTTTTGTTAAGCACGAGTATGCAAGAAAAAGTTTTGCGTACTCTTATATACACCACAGCCGCCAATGCCCTCGTGATGGGGCATTGTCGGCAGGTGATTGTTGGGGTAGCAGCGGAAAAGCGGGGCAATCAATATTGCGCCGCCCGCTGCGACCGAGGCAGAGCTCTTCTGCCGAGGACGGGGGACAGCCCAGAGGCTGTAAAAAAGGCGGGGAAATGGGCGCGGTCTTATGGGGTTTACCACGCGTGGTAAACGCGTGAAGACCGCGGTCTTCCGTCGAGTTCCACCGGTGGAACTCGACGAGAAGAGTAGGAGCAGTGGAAGACGTGATTGAAGAGGGGGTTACTCGAGTATAATGATGAAGGTATGTAAAACTCCCTAGGATGAGAGTTTGTACTCGAGCGGAGTCATGCTGGTGAGGCGCTTGAAGTATTTCGAGAAGATGCTGGGGTTGGGGAAGTCCAGGTCGTCCGAGATTTGCTTCAGGCTGAGGTTGGTGTGGCGCAGCTTGACCTTGATTTCCATGATAATAGCGCGGTCGATCCATTCCTGAGCGGTGACGCCGCTGACCTGATGGACAAGCGTTCCAAGGTAGCGTTCCGTGAGGCAGAGGCGATCGGCATAGAAGGCAATCTGGTGCTCTCGTGGCTCATCTATGGTATCACGTGCCAGGGTTCGCTCCTGTGGGTCTATCTTCTGGCGATGCTGCTTGGCTCTCACTCCTTCAGGACATCAAGGTGAGCTAGCGTCTGGAGGCGACGCATGGCAGCGGCATCATTCTTTGGACAGATCATCAGAACGCCATTCTCTTCCGCGACGACAAAATCATTGAGTCCACTGATTGCGGCAAGGTGTCCTGACGGCAAACGAACGATATTGCCCGTGGCATTGTCGAAGAGCGTTTCGCTGTGGAGTGACACGTTGCCACGTCCGTCTGTTTTGATGTCCAAAGGCGGGTGTGGAGTGTTATTCTGCTGAGCGTGGAGCATATCGGTGGCTATGCCCTCCCATGTTCCCACATCTGCCCAACCATAGTGACATTTCTGGACATAGCTGTGACCGGTATGCTCCAGAACTGCATGTTCCATTGACAAGTTGGGGAGGACTGCATAGGACTCTAGCGAAGGGAAGACGTCCTGATATTCTGGTACATGCTTGATGATGTTGTGTAGCATGTAATGGGCTCCGAAGACGAAGAGGCCTGTGTTCCACAGGAACTCGCCGCTGTCCATAAACATCTGGGCAAAATCCAAGTTTGGCTTTTCGGTAAAGGTCTTGACACGGTATATGCGCTGTTCTTGATCGATGGTTTCACCCATCTGCACATAACCATACCCTATTTCGGGTCGTGTGGGAGGCACGCCCATATTGATGACCCCAGGACTCTTTGCGACTACATCTAGCGCGTGGAGGATGTCGCCCATGAAAAGGTCGTCGCCATAGATGACTTGGTCGGCAGGTGACACTGCGATGCATGCCTCCGGGCACAAATCTGATATCACCGTTGTTGCCAGCGTTATGGGCGCCAACGTCCCACGCCGAACAGGTTCGGCAAGGATCTGTTCGCGTGGAAGTTGTGGAAGCTGATCTTGCAGAATGGGGATGAAGGACGCCATCGTGCTGATATAGATATGGTCAGCACGGATGAAACGCGCGAAACGATCGTAGGTGCGCTGAATCAACGTGCGCCCCGTGCCTCCAAAGTCCATAAATTGTTTTGGGTACGTTGCGCGACTGGCAGGCCATAATCGGCTGCCAATGCCCCCTGCTAGAATAAGGCAGAAATAGTTCTCTGATAAGGGTTTCATTGTATTTAAAGGTTCTTTTTCATCTATTTCTACCGCTAAGGTACAGCCTTTTTCAATACATCCCAAACTTCCTATCCTTAAAAATCTCTAAAACGTCATTCTTTTCTGCGGAACAGCACAGCAGCAATGACTGGGGCGCCAACGAGGGCGGTGACGGAATTGACTGGGAGTGCACCTTCAAAGCCGGGCATGCGTGCTATGAGGTTACAGAGGAGTGCCAAGGCGCCGCCAAAGAGGAGGGTGGCAGGCATGAGGATGCGATGATCGCTGGAGCGGAAAAGGGCACGGGCGAGATGTGGCACAGCAAGTCCAATGAACATGATAGGACCACAGTAGGCCGTGACTATGGCAACGAGGACTCCTGACGAGAGAATGACAAGGGTGCGGGCACGTCGTATGTTCAGTCCCAGATTGCGCGCATAGGCATCCCCTAATAAGAGCAGGTTCATGGTCTTCACGAGCAACATGCTCAATGGCAGCAGGATGACCATGAGGGTGACGAAGAGTACCATCTGATCACCCGACACGCGGGCGAAGGAGCCGAGTCCCCAGACGACATAGGCCTTGATATCCTCCTCGTTGGAGAAGAACTTTAGCACACCGATGATGGCATTGGCCAGGTATCCAATCATGACACCGATAATGAGCAACGTAACACCTGACTCCACACGTTGTGCCACCCACATGATGAACCCCATCACCGCCAATGCTCCCAGGATGGCAGCCACACTCATCGCCACATCGCCAAGGTAGCCCAAACGACTCAGGGCTACACCACCGAGAGAACCAGACATCAGTACCACCAAGGCCACGCCCAGCGATGCGCCGTTGGAGATGCCGAGAACCGAGGGGCCAGCCAGCGGATTACGAAACACCGTCTGCATCTGCAGACCACTCACAGCCAGGCCTGCACCAGCCATCAAAGCCGTCAACGCCTGCGGTACACGCGAGTTCCAGATAATGTTTGAGGCAATTGAAGCCTCACCTCCGCCCGTTAGGGAGGGGGGAGCGAGCAGAATGCTGAGGACTTCGGACATGGGGATGTGTACCGTACCCAACAGCAAATTCAGCACGAAGAGTACGGCGATTAGCGCAACGAGCAATAGGAAATATATCTTCTTCATTGTTGTTTAACCAACTTATTCTTATCTATTCCTGACCTTTTCTAAAGAGATGAGTGAAGTGCTTGTCGTAGAGGGCTGAGAGGCCTTGGCGGTTGTCAATGGCCTCGCCCACGACGAGCATCGTGGTGAGGGTGAGGTGGTTGTCATGGACTATCTTTGCCAGGTCTTTCAGTTGCCCGCGATAGATCTTCTGGTCGGGCCAGGTGAGGTGGTAGCAAGCTGCCACGGGCGTGTCCTCGGGGTACTCCTGCAGGAGTTCACGCTGCACATCATCCACGATGGCTGCGCTGAGGAAGATGCACATGGTCGATTGGCTGCGGGCCAGCAGATGCAGCTGTTCTTTCTCGGGCATCGGCGTGCGACCCTCACCACGTGTGAGGATGATGGTCTGCGTGCGTTCGGGGATGGTGAACTGGCTCTGCAGCTCGGCGGCAGCAGCCAGGAAACTGGAGATGCCGGGGGTGATGTGGTACCTCATGCCGTGGGCGTCGAAGAACGCCATCTGCTCCTGGATAGCGCCGAAGATGCAGGGGTCGCCGGTGTGCAACCGCACGATGAAATGACCCTTGTCGTAGTGTTCCTTCATCAACGCACATTGCTCCTCGAGGTTCATGTCCGCAGAGCTTCGCACCACAGCGCCGCGCTTATGGCACTCCGTCAGCGCCTTGGGAACGAGGCTGCCCGCATAAAGGATGAGGTCAGCGCGCTCCAGCATCCGGCGTCCTCGTACGCTGATGAGGTCCGGGTCGCCAGGACCAGCGCCTACGATTTCGATATGTCCGCCCTCATCCAGCAGGTACTTCCTGTCGATGGCCATCGCTGCCGTCCAGTTCTCTCCTTTGATCTTTGGTGCGACGAGCTTTCCATGATTGGAACCCAGGATGGCAGCAGCCTCACAGACGCTGGGCGTTCCCACGTGTTTCTGCACGGTGTCGCTGGGATTCGGCACCTCCACGGCAGCCAGCTGCTCGGCGGTGAAGAAGTGCACATCATAGCCATAGTCCTTCTTCAACAGGTCCACAAAAGGCTCGTCGCGTTTCACGTCGATGGTGCAGTAGCGGGCGGCGCAGGGCAACAGGCCCTGTTGGATAAAGGCATGGTCCATCTGGCGCATAATCTCCTCTTCGTTGCCCGGATGGTGTGCCAGCCCGAAGCCCACGGTGGCCACCCTCGGCACGAAATGCAGTGTTCGCATAGGCAACCACTTCTCATAGGAGTGCTCATAGGGCGAGACCAGGATCAGGCAACTATAGCGGCGCGGATTCACCTCGCTGAGGTTGCTGAGGAGGGTGACATGTTCGGGGAGGGTTTTCTCCAGGTACTCAGTACCCTCGTCGCGGACCTCCATCAACAAGGCAACAGGTTCACGGTTCACGAAGCTGAAGATGCACTCATTCATATCCGCCAGATTGCTGGCGATGCCCCAGTTGAAACGCTCGGGGAAGGTGTCAAGCGCCCAGAGGCCGGCCACATCGCTCTGCGTGGTGATGATGGGATTCGCGCCTATGACATCGGCGAGTTCACGCGTCAGCTCGTTGGCACCTCCCATGTGTCCCGACAGCACCGAGATGATGTTCAGGCCACAGCTGTCGATGCACACCACGGCGGGGTCGGCGTGTTTGTCTTCTATATAAGTTGCTATCGTGCGAACGCAGATGCCCATGGCGCTGATGAACACAAAGGCATCGTAGTCCTTCCAATGCTCCCCAACGCTGCTGCGCTCGATGATGGTCGCATCATAATCGCGCTGAATCTGTTGCGCGATAAGCTTCCCCGTTTCACTAACTTGTATAACTGCTATCTTCATCTCTTTATCGCTTTAAGAACCTCTATGGGATTATTATCATTCAGTTGAATATGAAGCGGCGGCTCTTGTTGCAGGCCGAGTTCCGCACACGCCTCGTCCCACAGCTGATGACTGTCCCTGAGCACCTTCGGTGCCTTCACGCTGTTCATCACAATCACGCCGCCCGGCGCCAGCACCTTCACCACCTTCGCCATGATCTCTTTGAGCTTACCGCCATGTCCGCCTATAAAGACAGCATCGGGAAGACTCACCCCCAACCCCTCTCTTTCAAAGAGGGGAGTTGCAAGGAAGTCGCCGATATGTACTTCAATCCCAAACGCCCCGAATTTCCGAGCATTCTCGCGAATGATGGCCTCGCACTCGAGACGAATCTCGAAAGCGTCGATATGCAGGTGTGGGAAGAGCAGACGGGCCTCGATGCTGACGCTTCCCGTGCAGGCTCCGATGTCCCAAAGGACTTTCCTGTTGGGCAGATCCAACGCCTGCAGCGTCAGCAACCGTATCGGCATCTTCGTAATCATCTTCTCGCGGCCATCAAGCAACGCAAAATCCTTGTCTTTTATTCCAAACGACGAATTATACGATTTACACGAATGAAGGATCATGCAATTCGGCATTGCAAACTCCCTCTCGGCAGCCTCTTGGAGCGTGAGGGTTGTCACCTTCTCTTTCTCGGGATTGCCGAGATGTTCGCCTACGTGCATCGTATAATCAACGTAGCCATATTCCAACATTCGCTGGGCGATGGCGGCGGGGGTGTGTTCTCGGTCGGTGAGTACGCCTATCTTGGAAGCACGCTCTATCAGCGCACGGTCGAACTCCGGCCACGGGCGACCCGTCAGCGAGACAATGCGCATATCGTGGTAAGGCATCACCAACCTATGCGCCAGCATCTGCAGCGAGTTGAACGTGGGGAACACCTGCATCTCTGCCTCCGGGAACTCACGCCGCAGAGTGTTCGCGAAGCCGAAGAACAGCGGGTCGCCCGAGGCAAACACGACTATCACTGCGCCAGCCTCCCCTCCCTCACGGGAGGGGTGCCCAACGGGTGGGGAGGGTCTTCTGTACATTTCAAACACCCCCTCCAGCGGCACCGTGATATCTATCCACTCCGCTCCCTCGGGCAGCAACGGTGCCACAATCTCGTGGTGTCGCTTACCACCCGAAAACACCTTTCCTTCCTTGATGACCTCCATCACCTCCGGCGGAAACCAGGGGTGCGGCGCGTCTGTAATCCCTATGACGATAAACCGTAAGTGACTCATGGGTTTGATGATAATGTTAACTTAATGGCGATGCGCAGGATATTGCCGTCGATGCAAAAGTATAACAAAATACGCTGTCGGCAAAATATTTTCGCCGAAAACACTACGAACACTACGCAATTCCCCCTCACCCAACACCAAACCACCAACCGCCAAAAGCCAAAAGCCAACGCTCAAGACTCTGCTCGGCACTTGCGACGCTTCGCTCTGCGGAGAACGGTTAATAGATTATTCCATCATGATGGAATGATGAATCCATCATGATGGATTGATTGTGCCATCATGATGGATTAATGAAAAGAGCATGGTGCTTAGCGCAACGCGCCACAAAGTCCTCCCTCGCACACGCTATCTGCCGCCTGCGTAGTGTTCGTAGTGTTTTCCGCAATTGTTTTTTCTGAAACACTGCCGCCAATGCACGTGATGGATGATGCATTGGCGGCTGATAGTTCTTGTTGGGGGATGTGTAGGGCTATGGGAGCATTGCCAAGTCGAAGCATTCACGACCAAATGTTTCCATAGCCCATGTCTTACCAATCTGCCGTGCGCCTTTCAGCAGTATTGGCTTTCTGTCTGGAGCTTCTTTCCACTCCTTGAAGCTGTTGATGATGTCTCTTTCTATTCTCATAGCACTCAAAATAGTTCACTTCTGTGTATTATCACCACACTTTTCCGAACTTTCGAGCGCAAACGTACACCTTTTTCCTGACATAGCCAAAGGATTTCATGCTATTTCTCATGGTACGATATCATTTTATTATGTTTATGCCATAGAGAACCCTTTTTCGGTTGTAGTTTATCGGATGCTTACGCTGTAATCAGTTCATAGCACAAGCGGAGGCTGGCGATGAAAGAGCCACTTGCGTAGGGTTCGTATAGTTTTCCGCAAAAATTTTTTTCTAGCCCTAAACGAAAGACACTACTACTCCCTCGCCTGACCCTCTATAGAGGGTACGCGCAGACACTGTAGAGGGTGCGCCTAGGAACTTTATATACCATAGCGGACTATAGTCCCCATGCTTCCCGTATTATACCCCACGTAGTTCCCTCAGCTCCATGATGTCGAGCATATTGTATTGCACGCCATCAATCTCCTGATGCCAGCTCTGGTGAAAGTGCCCATAGAACCAGTGGCGAAGAGGATGGCTTTTGGCTTTCAGGTAATGGTGAAGGTCATCCATCGTCTGCCGTTCCTTCTTTACCTGTTCCAAAAGGTCTTCATCCTTCATCACCCAATTTTCGAGTCCTTGTTTGGTCGTCAATTCACAGAAAGATGGTGCTGTATGTGTAACGACCGTATCGATGAGATAATCCCCACTGATAGCATTTAACTTTTCCATGTCAAATAGCGGAGGCTCGCCTTTCCAATACACATTCGGCGCCAACGGCTCGTCTGCTTTGGGCAAATGGTAGCGTTCGCTATTCAGTCTATAGGACCTGTCAACAGACACCGCACCACCCACACAAAGGATGGTATGACCACAGGCTTGCACGATGCTGTAGTCTGGAAGCGTCATGAAGCGCTGATGCGTGATTGGACACTCGTTGAAATAAACAGGGTTATCATGATTGCCGCGTAACATCAGTAGCCAGTTATTAGCTTTTGACAGCCGCCCACGATTACGGTTATGTATATTCTCGTAATAACCCTGCTTCTCAAATCCAAAGCCACTATCTCCGGCCACGATGATAACGGTGTCCGTCATGCCATACTGGACACAGCATTTGAAAACGAGCTCATTGAACTCGCCATGAATGTCACCACACATGACAATCCCCTTTGCTTCAGGAAACTCTAACGCTTTCATTTCATTGCGCAGAATAATGACAGGATTACTATTGTACATTACAACCTCGTTCTTGAAGGAAGTTCTTACATGAAACGCAAAAGCTTGTTAGTTGTGGGAAATGATCCTTTCCTTTAGCATCTCTCATGATGCAAGTCTTTGATTTATCACAATGAGGCAGACCTGCTGCGTGGCCAAGTTCGTGGAGAGCCAATTTGCAAAAGCTTTCCCTGTTCATCTTTTGAATACCACCTAAGCGGAATGATGAAATGACAGAGACACCCCGACCAAGATAACTCAGCCCCATCACTCCCCAATCCTCGTGCTCCTTGTATTTGAGACTGATATCTTTTGATGTCAATCCAAGAATGTATTCTATCTTATCACTTTCCTGTACTTTACAAGTAAAGAGAGTTTCTTGATAGTCCAACAACTTCGGTGCACGATAACGTTGACGCGGTTCATACCAAGCTTCAGCAGGAAAATCCAGATGCCCCTTTATCTCCACCTGATTAAACACACATAGGAGCTTCTTCTGCAAATCAGTTGCGACCGAATTGGGGAAATCTCCATAAGTGTATATCTGTAATGTCAGGGTCTTCGCTTTTCTTTGTTCAATCCGTATGGATGATGAACAGTTTGCATTACTATTCTGCCCTTGGGGTTTAGAGGTACAAGAGCATATCATAAGAGCAATTGAAAGGAATGGAAGCAGTACAGAAGCTTTCATATTATTGAATGTTAATCGGTGCTCATCACTCACTATGGGTTACGCAAGAATATTCGTTCATCACGACCATCATCTTGCATCATAGTTTATGTTTCGCGCTGCAAATATAGCACGCATTTATCGAAACGAGAAACATTTCCTGTCGTTTTTCGCTTTTCGCCTCAAATCTATTAACACAGCAATTGCCACAAGGCTCTGATGAGGGTCTTGTGGCAATCGTCCTATAGCATAAAGAATCAGAGTCCCCGCAGTAGTCACAACCACTATAACGGAGATCTTATCGAATACCTACAGCGAACTTATCGGGTCATTTTAAACTTATATACATTTCCATGTTCACTCGTTGAGGCCCATGCTCTATACACTGTGCCTTCAATGGACGAGGGATTTGAAAGACTGCTGACGTAACCAGTAAATGACGCCGAATACCATACAGGATGGTACGAGGAGCCGCCAGTCCACGAGAATACAATCCCGACCTTTCCTTCTGACGAGATTGACCAACTACCCGTTTCCGTTTCTGGAATAAACGAAGAGCCACTTGTTGTCTTAGAGGTCGCTCTCTTATCGGAAGTAAGAGTTAAAGTTGCGGTCTCCAAAACAGAGCCGTCATCGTTATATGTCGTACAACTCCAAGTTCCAGACAAATCGGGAATCCCCGTTAAAGTCGTAAAGGTTTTGTCTGCACCATAGTAAGTTTTACCATTAACTTCGACATATGCACAATATGTGTATTCAGTATTTGACTTTAAGCCGCTCAAGGATATTGCTATCGAACCATTGGTGATATTAACGCTCTTACTTATTGAACCGCCATTCCAAGTGTATTCAACGCCACAAACTCCACCTTCTGGAACATTCGCGAATGCACATTCCACAATAGCTGAATTATGAGTTATGTTTGAGCTTTCTCCAGTGGTCGAAGTAGGTGCTAAAGTGGTAAATGTCTTTTTTCCGTTAAAGTCAGCATATGTCTTTCCATTATATTCTATATATGCCCAATATGAGTATTTTGTATCTGGTTGTAAATTTGTGACATTATAAGTATCCTTATCCGTTGCAGATACAGGAACGGTTTCTATTTCATCCACTCCATCTGCTTGAATTGCAATATAACACGTGCCATCATCAGGAACATTGCTAAAGCCATACTCAAATTGAGCGGATGATGCTGTTATAGTTCCACTGATGACATCTTTGACGTATGCACTTGGAGTTAAGGTTGTGAATGACTTCTTCCCATTCAAGTCCATGTATGTTTCCCCAGCATATTCCACGTATGCCCAATAATTGTATGTCGTTGCTGGATATAAATCTGAAACTTTGATTGTGTCTTTCTCGGTATATGAAACCTGCTCAATCTTAGGCTCATCTTCATCTACCGCCTGATAAGCTATATAGCATTTACCTGTCCTAGGAACATCATCAAACCCATATTCAAACTGAGCAGATATTGTGGTTATACTATCAGCGATGACATCACCGACATATGCTTTCAGATGAAAAGTATATTCAAGAGGATACTCCTTTGGCTCTTCATAAGCATATTTATCCTCACCGTATTTGGCGTATCCATATAAAGTGGCTGTAGACTTTGGAATAGTCCGATAGTAGTCATATCTGGAATCTGCATTCGTACCCAAATGTTTGACGGAAATATGGATTTTTTCACCCTCAGGATCTTTATAGACGTATCCCCAGTCTTCTACACCTTCACTGTCTTCTAATTCGACCGTCGTTGTGGCTGCAAAATCATAGTAATGGGTCTTGTCCTTGTATTCAAACCCATCTCTAATGAATGTGGCATTGTTTACTTCAAACTTTTTCACCTTTGCAGGGGTCGGAAATTTGGTTATGAATGTAGTGGATGGCGACGCTTTTATTTCTGCGCCCATGAATTTAATCATTGGGCAAACATCATACGTAGTTCCTAATGCCAAACCATCAAATGATTCCATGTATTTTTCTAAAGGCCATGATTCAGGTAACATATAGCTATCATCACAGAATTTTGCAGTGAGCAATTCACCATCTTGATTGCAGACGCCAAGACCAACTGTAATTGGCCATAATAACCTTTCTTTTGGTACAACAGAAGTTATGATTTGGGTCGACTCTAATTTATCCACTGACGGTGCAGTAAAAGAAGGAACAATCTTACGTGATGTTAGATTACTTTTCATTGAAGCCAACTTATATCCTATTACCTTCTCTTTTTTCATGCCAAATTTCATGTCTAATGATAATCCTATTGAGGCTAAGAAGTTAATATCAACGTTGACCTTTTTCAGTTCTTCATATACGCTTGTAGATGGCAGGTCTAATATATCTGTAGAGAAATTGGCTACACTTTCAAAACCAGCATCAAAATCTTCTGCAATACCGATTATCTCACCTATTGTGCATAAAGAAACTCCAAATCGTATTCCCCCATAAAGGGAACCGTTTATGTTGCCTGTTAAAGTAGGCATAGAAAGACCTTCATTTGTTAATTTATTATGTCCATCTGCACTCCATTTTTCATTCTCGTATTTGAAACCACATTCAAAGCCAAAAGATCCTCTACTACTGAAAGACATAGAACCCTCCGCGCTAGCTTTAAGTGCTAAGTCAGGATCTATCATTACTAAGAAAGGCGTGTATGGAATCGGTATCCTAAAGATGCCAATTGGGATATTGGATTCATGATGCACCTTGCCTTTGAGTCCCGCTTCCACGCTTACATCCATATGGGGATGAAAGGACACATCTATGAAAGATGGTTTCCCTTTAGATAATTTGCAAAGGAGAGATATATCCATAGAAACATGGCCACTCAGCGTGGCGTTGACCCATGTCTTTGTTGTGTCAGGACGATATGTCCCACTTATATCAAAAGAGGGTGAAATGATTGAATTTATCTTTTTGGGAACAAATCGTCTGCGTGAATTACCTTTATCGTCAGACTCATCTATTGCCTGATACTCGCCAAAGCAAACAAAGTCTTCATATATATCTTCAAAAGAAACGGAGTCGCATACAATTTTTGAACTTTCAACATCTCCCACCCTTCCTGCAAAACCAAATGGGAATCTTTCGTCCTCAAAATTTTCATAAACGAGTACGTCGCCATTTTTCGGTATTAGATTTGAAGGGGTTGTTGGAGACAGGTTTATTGTCATACCATCTACATCTGTAATGTATGGCAATAGCTCGTCTATTTTTCGAACCTCACTTGAATATTTGTTTTGAGGCTTACACAAGCTAAAGCTATCTATGGCCTCCAAAGGGATCCAATATACACTATCTTTAGTCCAAACGACCTGGCTCTTGTATTCATCATAGACGTTGCCTAACTCATCCGACTTACTCGTTGTAATGCTGTCTATTTCAGAATAGAAGAAAGCATTAAACTTTCCATCATTACGATATATATACAAAGCGTCACTTGATGGGATTTGCGCAAAAGAAAATATAGTCAAAAGGCTGGCCAAGGATAATACAATTGAGCGTTTCATCTCTTCACAATTTTATAAGTTAGACCATTGATCGTAACCACATAAGCGCCAGCTTTCAAGTTCGTGAGAGGGAAGGAATATTCTCCAGTCTTTTGAACAGATTTCTTGAAAATAAGTGTGCCATTGATAGAATGAAGAGTAACAGTACTGTTAGATTTAAGTGCAGGAAAGAGCAAAGACTCGCCATCCAGCTTGAAGGAGGCTTTGTCGGTTCGCAAATCGGTAATGGCTGTTGCTGTATTGTCCTCGTAGGTGAAACGAGCCATGTTTTCCAAAGCATAATTCACTTCCACTCCGTTGGAGGTAATGACCAAATCGGTTTCTGTGAATGTAATCTTTGGTTTCTCGGTCAATGCGTAAGCCACTTTCGTTCCGTCCTTTGCCCATACTACAAGTTGTGTTCTTGGATTGTCTGCCATTGCCATTGAGCAGTAAAGCATAAAAATAGTCACTACTATTCCTTTCATATTGATGCGTTGTTAAGATTTCTTTAAAGAGTTATTACTAACGCCACCATTTTCAATGGCTAAGTGTATACGGAAGCGTGTATGAGAATTATTTCATGAAACTCCTCCCATATCGTCTTCCATGTCGCATGTCGAATATTAATTATTTGACGACTAATGAAATATCACATGTCTCGAAGTTGATTTCCCAATTGCCGCCTTCCACGGACTCCCATTGGTACTTCTTGGCCATCGCATCCCACCACGCTTGAAACTTCGTGCTGGTCTCGCCCATGTCCTTGACGAGTTTCTCATAGAGTTCCGTATTGTCGGCATTGATAATCTTGGCCAGTTCCATCAGGCCGTTCTTACGCTCGAAGAGCGTCTGGATTTCAGTGCGCTCTTCGGGCGTCACCTTACCTACAGTCTTTCTTATTTCCATTGCTGATAGTTATTAAAAGGATCCAAATAATTGATTTCAGGAATTTCATGTGTATTGCTCATGTGGAGTCCTTTGGCCTCCATCTTAGCCAGCAAATCCCTTGATGCATTACGCTCTATATGAGCGATGACACACTGCTGATGACTGGGAGTATTTGCATCGAGGGTAAGATAGCTGTTCAACCAAATGCAACGCTTGCACTGGTAGGCATCGCAATGACGACAGATGGGAGCGTGGTTAAGACGTAACAACTGTCGGTTCTTGATGTTGAGACCGTCAGCGAGGCTGCCTGCATTTTGCGATGGGTCATCATAGTAGAAGGCCGGACAGAGATAGAACTTCCCATTAGGTGCCAATGTCACCGTCGTGTCACCCGCTCCACAATTGTTCATCTGTGTAAGCAACAAGCGGTCGGTCAACAGGTTCAGCTGTACCATACGTCCCGTTTTGAATACTTCGATGAGAGCATCAGACAGAGTCTCGAGCAGCGTCTGATAACCTCCTATCTCTTCATCGCGGAAAGCTTCAATATCTGTCAGTACGATGTTCAATCGTGCCACCTTGTTAAGCAGACTCTTCACGCGCTCAATGTTGGCTTTTAATTCCTGACGGCTGGCGCTGATAATGCAGGTCGCATTCTGAACACTCTCCACATCCGTCGTTTGCCACTCTGTCAGCACCAGCACATCCGCCTCTTCAGCCTGCGCCATAGGCTTGATCTTCGTATGGTCAATGCTCTCGATGACTTCGGTATACTCAACAGGCAACGCCTCTTCAGGATAAACAAATTGAATGTTTAGGTTCTCCTTCATTGCAAACACGATGCCCGCTTTCAGCACCTCCAACGGTATCAATACTCCCTCGCCCATTGGAGAGGGGAACGACAGGGGGTGAGGTCTATAATGACAATACGACACGCTCCTGTTATCCAATAGTATAATCAAGTATTGCAACATAGTCTATAAATCACAAGTCTTGTGGTTCGACTTCCGTTTCTGTTCCTCGTAGTCCTGCAACTCCAACTTGCGGAACAATTTATTCCAATAGTAGTTGTTCGCCCGCACGCGTGCCTTGTGCATCTTGCAGATGGCCGTTGCACGCTGATAGACGGTGTGCGTGTCAGCAGCATCGTAGTTCTCGCCCTGACACCAGGCACAGCCGCTCGCCACCTCGCAGTTGATACATTCTTCAATCGATTGCGTACAGCGATCTAGCGTTAAAAACGGGCGCAACTTATTTTTATCAATGCCATCATGCACATTGCCAATAATCCATGCAGGCTTACTCCGTAAGGAATACTGCGCAAAACGGGTGCAGGGGTAGAACATACCTGCTGCATCGACTGCCAACATCATACCTGCGCCACACCAATTCTGGTTGTCATGCTCGTGGTCCATCGGCTTTCCGATATGTTCTTGGAAAAACGAACAAGCGTACTCTTCATACAACCGCCCGTCAATGATAGCATCTGCCAGTTCCGTTAGTTGCTGCTCGAAAAGTCTATCATCGCCCTCATGCCACACCGCCTCGAACACGCAGTTGATGTTCACCTCCTTGATGCCGAGAGAATATAAATGTAATACACTCTCTTTAATATAAGGAATATCAGCCGAACTGATGGTCACCTTTGTTCCCGCGCCGGGGAACTGCTCTAACCATAGTGGGATATTTCGCACAACATCCTTATATGATCCTTGTTCCTCTTCTGGCTTGGGCTGTATGCCTTCCTCCATCCCGGGAGTCTTCCAGATGCGGTTAAGGTCGTGCTTGCGTTGTGTTCCGTCAATGGTGATGCCGATGCTCAGGTGGTTGTGGTTCTTCTCGATGAAACGCTGCACCTTCTCCGTATGGTAGTTGATGCCGTTGGTAGAAAACGAGAAGCGATAGGAGTTGAACCAATGGTGGTTCCTGCGGTACATCTCTGTTTTCAGATAGTCACAAATCTTATCAATTAGATCTATCTCTAAGAACGGCTCGCCACCGATGAAGTCCCAAATGACACTCTCCTCTTGGAATTCTTCCTCATGACCGAGGATATAGTCAATGGCCTCCTTTGCCTCCTCCCACGACATCCGCTCCTGGGTATTCTTTCCTACTAGATAGCAGTACTTACACGCCAATTGGCAATCCTTGGTGACAATGAACGTGATGGATTTGGAAGTGCCGTCTTTCCACAGTATTGTGTTTTCTTTTATCATTTCCTTCATTAATAATAACTAGCTCTATCACATCTTCCCCTACAGCTAGCACTACAGTTGTTTCCACATAGGCCACCACACCCCGTACAATTCCCACTGCATGAGCCTGTACATTGGTTATAACAGTTCCCGCTACAACTCCGTTGACATGAGCCTGAGCAAGATGAAAAGCAACCAGAAGAACATCCAGAGCATCCTCCTGTACCACCCTGATTAACTATTACAGTTCTATTGTTCTGTGAGCCATTTCCACCTTGTCTTTGTCCGTCTCCTCTTTTTGCAGTATTTTGACATCCCGAAAGACAGGTACCCGTACATCCGTTTTGGCAAGAACCTTTACAAGCATTTTGACATGAAGTTTGGCAACCCGTGTAGCACGTCCCAGTACATGTAGCTTGACAACCATCTTGACAATTACCTTGACATGCTGCCACGCATGTAATATAGCATGTCTTATAGCATGTGTTTACACAGGAAGCAGCACATCCGAAATAACAACTAGTAGGTATTTTACTCTCGCTAGCTTCTATTAGTACACTAGGGATAAAAACAGTCCCAAGAATTGGCAATAATTTAGCAGCTTTCTTAAAGAATTCACGACGACTTCGCAGTTCTTCATTCTCTTGTTTACTCATAGGTCTTATTATTTATGTATCAGAGATATAACAATTGGAACTATCTTCTACTTGAATATCTACAAGATGTGATCTTATAAATCTCTTTTCCGCGGCTCCCATGCAGAGGCTATGGTAAATGATTATGTTCTCGTACACATACAAAAAAGCGTGGGAGTCCGTACTTGTTGCCCGTCCCACGGTCTTGGCGTCTCGCATTGCCCATCCAGTCGAAACGGTGCAACGCAGAAGCCCACGCGAGGATATATACTCAACCGTATATCTCGTATGTACCTATATATACTATGGTACAATGAGGGCTATACAGTAACATATCCCACATTGGACATCTACCGTTGCTTTGTTAATGACTGGATTCGAGTTTGCGAGACTTCAGACCGTCAAAGAACAAAGCGCTGAGTAAACGCCTTTTACATTATGTGTGTCCCACCCAGCTTCTGCATTTGTGCTGTTGAGAGCTTATTAGCATTCACTTTCGTGGTGATGACGCTGCAAAAGTAAGAATTTATTCAAATCCAGCAAAAGAAAAAGTCATAAATTTCACTTTTGGGCACAAAAAAGCCCTCCCGAGAGTGCGGGAGGGCGGTGGTTAGAGGCCGCGGACAGAGGGGGGTGAAGGCCGCGGACAGGGGATGCTGCAAAGGGGGGAGGGTGCAGAGGGGGATTAGAGGTCGCGGCCGGGACGGAGCTGGGCGGCATCGTCATAGGTGAGGATGGCGTTGACGAGGGTGGCGGCGAGGTTGCTGCCGCCCTTGCGGCCTTCGACGATAATCTTGGGGATGTCGCGCAGGGTCTTCACGGCGTGCTTGCTCTCGCAGACATGAACGAAGCCGACGGGGGCAGCGATGATGCCGGCAGGATGGAGCTTGCCCTTGCGAACAAGGTCGCAAATCTCAAAGAGGGCTGTGGGGGCGTTGCCTACGACATAGAGGGCGTCGGGATATTCCTCGGCAGCCAGCTGCATAGCGGCTTGGCTGCGGGTGATGGAAGGCCTCTCCCCCGACCCCTCTCCCGTGAGAGAGGGGAGATTGGCGATCTGTTTCGTGCGTGGGTCGTTGATGTAGCAGTGAACCTCGATGCCGAGGCGTTCCAGCGCACCCTTGCGGATGCCGGCGGCTGCCATCGTCACGTCGGTGACGATATGCTTCAGGCTGCCGTCTGTCACCTTGTTATATAAGAGTTCCGTGGCGCGGTCGTCCATCCACTCAGCACCTTCGGGCAACAGCGGTGCTACTATCACATGGTGGCGCCTTCCTCCAGAGAACACATGGCCACGGTTGATAATATCCTGTACTTCGGGCGGGAAGAACGGGTGCGGATGATCGGTGATGCCTATGACAATAAACTTCATGCCTTATAGTCTTTGCGTTTCGGGTTCTTAGGGAACCAACCTCTTTCAACACGTTTTTTCTGCTCAAACAGTTCACCAATTCCCCATAGCGCTGAGGCTCCAAACACGCCCACTACGGATGAGAGAATGGCATTCTCGATGAACAGTGCAGCTATCATGCAAACGATGCCAATGATTAAATACACAATCCATGGACGTGTACCACAATGGTACTCCGTCTTGATGACGATGGGGTGCCAGAGGCCAATAGTGAGAAAGGTGCACACGGCGATGATGATGCCGGTAAAATAGAGATGTTCCATCATAGGTCACGACCAGGTTTGAGTTGCGCAGCATCGTCGTAGGTGAGGATGCTGTTGACAAGTGTTGCAGCGAGGTTGCTGCCGCCCTTGCGGCCCTCGACGATAATCTTGGTAATGGATGTCAGCGTCTTCACGGCATGCTTGCTCTCGCAGACATGCACAAAACCCACGGGTGCAGCAATGATACCGGCAGGCTTCATCTTGGCCTTCCGCACCAGGTCGCAGATCTCGAAGAGTGCTGTAGGGGCATTGCCCACGACATAGAGCGCATCGGGGTACTCTTCTGCAGCCAAGTGCATACACGCCTGACTGCGGGTGATACCCTTCTCCTCGGCCATCTGCTTCGAACGCGGATCATTGATATAGCAATGCACCTCGATACCCAGCCGCTCCAGCGCGCCCTTGCGGATACCCGCTGCCGCCATCGTCACGTCGGTCACGATGTGTCGCAGGCTGCCATCAGCCACCTTATTATATAGGATCTCCGTGGCGCGCTCGTCCATCCACAGGCACTCCTCCATGCCGAAGTCCACCGTCGTGTGGATGGCGTGCAGCAGCGGCCAGAGGCGCCAGCGTGGCACCTCGGGATGGTGCATCTCGGAGAGGATGGTGCGGAAGGATTCGTTCATGATAGAAGCCCCCACCTGCCCTCCCCCAGTGGGGAGGGAAATGCTTTCCCTATAGTAGCCACGCGGGGTTATGAAGACATAGTCTTTGCTGCCCTCCCCACCACGGGTGGAGCGGGGAGAGGGGCTTACATAACTCTGGCTATTCCCTATGATTAGAACGGTGAACATATCTACCTGTTCGGGGTCAAGATCTGCAAGAGTGGTGATGGTGACATCTTGTTCTGGTCGTCCTGCTTGGCGAACAATACCGACAGGAGTCCCACCTGAGCGTTCCTGCAAGAAGAGTTCTTTCAGGCGATAGAGCTGCCAGTAGCGCCCTTGGCTTTTAGGATTATAGACAGCGGTCACGAAGTCAGCGAAAGCCGCCGCACGGATGCGTTTCTCAATCACTGCCCATGGCGTCATGAGGTCGGAGAGGGAAATGATACAAAGATCATGACCGATGGGAGCGCCCAACAAGGAGGCCGCCTTTTGGAAAGCACTGATGCCAGGGAGCGACTCGATGGTGATGTCAGCGGGTAAACCGCTGACCGCACGCTCCTGCGCCATTTCGTAGAGCAGCGGCGCCATGCCATAGATGCCTGCATCGCCCGACGAGATCACCACCACAGACTTGTCCTGCTCAGCCAACGCGAAAGCCTGCTCCGCACGTTCACGTTCACGCTTCATGCCTGTGTCGATGCACTCGCACCCCTCGCGGAGGTAGGACTCCACGAAGCGGAAATAATATTTATACCCCACGACCACGTCGGCTTCACGCAATGCCGAGAGGACTGCGGGCGTGATATCTTCAGGACTACCGGGGCCTAGTCCCGCTATGATGATCTTTTTCATATCGTTATTCTTTGTTAGACAGACACATAAACAGAGGCAACAAGGTAAACACTCAACTCTGCAAGCAAACAGAGGGCGCCACAGCTGTCACCCGTGTAACCTCCCAGACGCTTCCTGATAAAGAGGGTGAGGGCCAAGACCATCAGTAAAGGCGCACAGAAAAGCGCCCAGCATGCAACACGTCCCTGATTCCAAAAGATATACAAGAGAAACGGCATTAACCCTTGCAGAATAAGGCTGAAGCCAGCCCCGATTGAGAACTTGCGATAGACAATCCGGTTCTTAGCGGTCTCTGCAGTGCGAGCATAGGGCAACAGCTGCACCGACCAAGCACTTATCATTTTAGCTAATGGATCGGCGACCAAAATCATCAAGGCTGCATCTGTAGGTGCCAAAGACTGAAGAGCAAAGAACAGCGTCAGTATATAGAAGATGAGTGCCAGCACACCAAAGGTCCCAATGTGAGAATCCTTCATGATCTCCAAGACGCGCTGTCGATTGCTGCCGCCGCCCCCAAAGCCGTCGAAGAAATCCGCCAGGCCGTCTTCGTGCAAAGCGCCCGTCAATAGCAAGCGGCTAGCAATAGCTAGTATAATGGCTATATCATAGGTGAAGATCAAAGAGGCACCATAGAGTACACCTGCCATGCAGCCCGCCGTGAGCCAACCTGCTAAGGGCCAGTATTCCACAACTGCCTGATAAGACTCAGGGCGAGGCTGGTGGAGTCGCCAGAAAGGCAAACGCGTGAAGAATATCAGCGCAGCCCACAGATGGTCGAAGCGTTCAGAAATACTTTGTAATATTCGCATTGTCGAAGTTGTTCATTTCGTTCATCATCCTCACAGCAGAATCAAGGACAGGGAAAGCGCACAAGGCACCCGTACCCTCACCCAAGCGCAAACCCAACGAGAGGAGCGGTCTGGCATTCATGGCGTCCAACATCTTGCGATGTCCGCTCTCGTCACCACAATGCCCGAAGACCATATAGTTCTTGACAGCAGAATTGAGACGACAGGCGGCAAGGGCACAGGCTGTCATGATAAAACCATCGACCAAAATGATCAAATGCTGTTCGGCAGCACGTAGCATGGCTCCGATAGCTGTAATCATCTCGTAGCCGCCAAAGTAGCGTAGAGGGAGCAGACAGGCACTATAGGACTCATCATAGGGCTCATAGGACTTATAAGACTTATAGGACATATAGGTCTTATAAGCTTTTGCAAGGATATCGCGCTTATGGGCAATGCCTGGGGTATCAAGACCAGCGCCAGCACCTATGCATTCATCAAGAGAAATGTTGCAGAACAAGCTCATCCAGATGCTCGAGGGAGATGTATTGGCTATACCCATCTCGCCTATGCAGAGCACGCGACAGCCATCGGCTATGCACTCGTCCACCAAATCTGCACCTGTCTGTATGGCCTGATCGAACTGCTCTTCAGTCATGGCTGGCTCGTAGAGGAAATTGCGGGTGCCGCGCGCAATCTTGCGTTCGATGATGCCGGGTACAGCGGAGAGGTCGTAATCCACGCCGACGTCCACGATACGGAGCTTGAAGCCATGCTGACGGCAAAACATATTCACGCCGCCGCCGCCACGCGTGAAATTAATCATCTGCTGCCACGTCACTTCGCGTGGAGAGACGCTAACACCCTCGCGCTCAATACCGTGATCGCCACCTAAAAGCAGATGACAAGGATTTGACAGCGATGGTGAAAGCGTCTGCTGGACCAAGCACACTTGCATAGCTAAATCCTCCAGTACTCCCAAAGAACCTTTGGGTTTATTGAGGTTGTCTATCTTCGCTTGAATTGCTTGGCGGATAGCCTCATCTGGTTTTTCTATCTTGAATTTTCTCATGCTAACGGTGTTTTAATAGGAACGGGGATGCCACTCACCATCAGTATCACTTCATCGGCCCGCTGAGCCACATATTGATTCATCCACCCTTGCAGGTCGGTGAACTGTCGCTGTATAGCATTATCGCTAACGCCACCCATGCCTATCTCATTGGTTACGAATATGAATGTGGCATCCTGAGCTGTGAACTTGTCAAACTCAGATTGCAAAGCACGCAGCGAGCTCTGGGCCTCCTGCTGTTCAACAAAGAAATTAGTACACCATAGTGTGATGCAATCAATAAGCACCACTCGACCCACGAGCTGATGACGACTTAACAACTTTTCCTCCTCGATGTTTGTCCACTCGGGGCCGCGACGTTCCTGATGCCTGCGAACACGCTCGCGAAACTCATCATCCCAGATATGAGCCGTAGCTATATATACAGGATTTGAGCTCATGGAGAGGGCCAGCTGCTCCGCATATTGGCTTTTGCCAGAGCGGGCACCACCAGTGACAAGGACGATTTTACACATGATGCTATTTTATAAATTCACAAATGTACGAGGGGGTTGAATGTTACACAGAGGGCTGTGAGCAGAATCATCATGACTTCTGCACCACGATTTATGCGAATTGCAATGCGCATATCCGCGGTAGTCAAAGGGCGGTCATTGTCGCCTATATAGGGTTTTTCAAAGAGTTCTCCAAAGTAATAATGAGGCCCACCGAAACGGCAGTTCAGAATGCCCGCAAGAGCAGCCTCTGGGTAGCCACTGTTGGGAGAGGCGTGGTTGCGTCCGTTGTGACGGACGAAATGAAAAATAAAAAATGAAAAATGAAAAATGGCATGTGGAAGAGCCATCAGTATGGCTGTCAAACGAGCAGGAATAAAATTAGCAACATCATCGATTTGGGCCGCCCAACAACCAAAGTCGCGATAGCGCTCTGTTCGATAGCCTATCATTGAATCGAGGGTGTTTATCATCTTGTAAGTGAGCATCCCGGGGGCACCAAGGATAGCATACCAGAAGAGGGGGGCTACGACACCGTCGCTGAGATTCTCAGCGAGGGTTTCAAGGGCTGCCGTACGAACTTCTTGAGCCGTTAGCTCACTGGTATCGCGACCCACTATGCGAGCCACCTGCTTGCGGCCTTCATCTAGAGATTGATCGAGTGCTAGGAAGACGGTGCGGACCTCACGGATAAGGGTGGTGCCGGCGAGGCAGAAAAAGACTATGACGGCGTTATACAGAATGAATAATGAAGAGTGAAGAGTGAACAATGTGTAATTGAGCCATGCGGTAAGGAGAAAGGTGAGGACGATGAGCGCGAGGGCAACGAAGGCTCCTTTGAGTTTGCGGTGTTTTCCATTGTTCATGTGATGCTCACAGGCAGCAATAGCTTTGCCAAAACCCACCACAGGGTGCGGCAACCATGTGGGGTCACCTAAAAAAAGGTCTAGCAACCAACCCAGCAGCAATGGCAATACTAATGTATAATGGACAATGAACAATGGATGATGGATTTATAGTAGATGTTTAACGTTTCATTATTTCGTATAACTTATTCATATCGAGATGTTGTCGGACATGGTCGGCAAGACGATTGTACTGTTCTTCCTTAAAGTCGGCATAGCTTTGTAGAGGTTCGTTGCTCTTTACCTTGTCTTTCAGCAGGAAGTCAATGATTGGCGCGTTATCAAGGAAACCGTGAATGTAGGTTCCTATGCAATGGTCGGTCTGCATGATAGCCTCATCAGTGTCACTGACACCCTGGTGAATCTCATAACCTTGGCATTCCTCTCCTTCGAAGAGGAAGGTCACTTGCTGCGTTGTCTTGGTTGCCGTCATGGTGGTGGTGATGGGCAGCAGTCCAAGTCCTGGCAGGCTGGCGATGGAACCCTCAATACCTGAGGGGTCGTTGACCGTCTGTCCAAGCATCTGATAGCCACCACAGATTCCCACGACCATTTTACCGTCATGATGAGCTCGTTGGATGGTTTGTGCACATCCATTGCGTCGCAGCTCCAGGAGGTCATCCAAAGTGGCTTTCGTTCCTGGAAGGATAATGATATCCGCTCGGCACAGGTCATCTACATTATTGGTATAGAAGAGATTGACACGATGGTCGCGCTCCAACACGTCAAAATCCGTAAAGTTACTGATGTGACGCAAGAGCACCACGGCAATATTCACCTTCCCTTCTGCCCATTGCCGCCTTTTCTGCTCCAAGCTGACGCTGTCCTCCTCCTCGATGAAGATGTTCTTATAATAAGGTATTACACCAAGCACAGGTACGCCACAGAGTTCTTCAAGCATACGCCTGCCGTCGTCGAAGAGACGGATATCGCCACGAAACTTGTTGATGATGATGCCCTTGATGCGAGCACGGTCTTCTGGGGTCTGCAAGGCGATGCTGCCATAGACAGAAGCAAACACACCACCACGATCAATGTCTGCTACCAAGATGACGTTGGCATCAGCGTGACGTGCCATCGGCAGGTTAACGATGTCCGTATCACGCAAGTTCAATTCCGAAACGCTACCGGCACCCTCCATCACGATAGGATCATATTTGGTCGCAAGACGGTCATAGGCGGCACAGACCTCTTTTCTCAAAGAAGAATGAAGAGCAAGGAATGATGTCTGGTTTTCTTTTCTCTTCCAATAATCATAGGCACTGCTATTCCCTATAGGCTTCCCATTCAGCACCACTTGGCTCGTGTGATCACTCTGTGGTTTCAATAACAAGGGGTTCATGTCAGTATGACAGGGAATACCAGCCGCTTCTGCCTGTACAGCTTGTGCGCGTCCTATCTCTAATCCTTCGGGAGTGGCATAGCTGTTAAGTGCCATATTCTGCGCCTTGAAAGGAGCTGGATGATAGCCGTCCTGCTTGAAGATACGGCATAGGGCTGCCGCCAGCACACTTTTACCCACATCACTGCCTGTTCCGACTAACATGAGGGAGTGATGTGAAGCCTTTGATATTGGTTTACAGGTATCGTTTTGTAATCCTTTGACCAAGGCATCGTTTTCTTCCCGCGTTTGTGCAGCCACGCGAAAGTGATGAGGTGTGAGGCCTTCAAAGTTTGAAGCATCACGGATGAGGATGCCATGCTGGGTGGCAAGGCGTTCCTTCAACTCTGCAGCCGTAGTGCCTTTAATGTGGCAGAGCATGAAGTTGGTCTGTGTAGGCTCCGCGGTAATGCCAGGAATAGCATTGAGAGCAGCACGCAAGCGCTGGGCCTCGGCGAGATAAGTGGGAAGGTCGGGGATGACCTTCACTTCATGTGTCATCAACCACGTTGCTGCCTCAATGGCAAGGGCATTCACAGCCCATGGATGAAGGTTTTGGCGCAGTTGCCCTATGAGTGTAGGCGCACCTACCACATAACCGATGCGCAATCCAGGTATTGCATATTTCTTGGTGAGGGAATGTAATTGCAGAATGTTTCCCGCAGCTACAGCCTCGGCTGGCGAAAGCAATGGCTCCTGCGTATAGTCCTCATAAGATTGATCGAGGACAAGCAAAGGCGACGAAGCAGCCAACTGTAGCACCTCGGACTTAGGAACGACTGTGCCTGTAGGGTTGTTGGGGTTGCAAAGCCAAAAAGAGGACGTCCCATCAGACTCTTCCCCCGCTTTCCCTATAAGAGAGGGAGCTAATACTACTGAGTATCCTGCCATCCTGCAGGCGTCAGCATACTCGGAGAATGTGGGAGAAAAGATTACATGAAGGGGTTGTGGGGAAAGTCCGCTACGGGCAGATCCTCCGTGGGTACAGAGTCTGCTGTTTGCAATCAGATAGATAGCCTCCGTCGCCCCATTCGTCACCAACACGCAGTCCGGCGTAACACCAGTCTGTTCAGCAATCAGCGCCTCCAGCGCCCGCGGCTCTGGTTCTGGATAGGTATCGATGGTATCAAGGCGCGTAGCAAGGAATATCTTCAGCCCGCTAAGGTCAGCATGGCTGAAGATATTGCTACTGAAATTATGAAGAATGCCTTTGTAGCGATAGGCATCGTCACCATGTCCGTTGAGCATAACACCTGTTTGACGGTGCAAAGATAGACAAAATAATCAATATCGCATCCTCAGGCTCGCAATAAATGAGCGTCCAGGGTTGATGGTCGAGAAATTCGAGTTCCAGGGGGAGGTATCACGCTGGTTGAAGATGTTCTCGATGCCGAGACCGGGCTCGAGGGTGAAATGCTTGAGGCGCACGGTGTGGCGGGTGACGAGGTCCCACTGGCTGAAGCCGTCGGCATAGCCGTAGGTGCTGCTGTAGCGCTCACCTTGGATGTGGCCGTTGATGGTGATGTTGAGGTGGTAGTTGCCCCAGGTGTGGTCGTAGGCGGCCATGACGTTGCCGACATGGCGGACGCTCTTATCGACGGGGGACTCGGTGACCTCGTAGAGCTGTGTCTTGGTGTTGAGGGTCTGCGTCTCGGCCTTGGAGTCGGTGAAGGTGTAGCCGCCACCGATGGTGACGCCGCCGGGGATGAGGAACTTCACGGAAGCGCTGATGCCGCGGACGGTGGCCTTGTCGATATTGTCGCGCTGGCGGATGGTCTTCCAGCCTTCCTCGCGCAGGGCGGTGAGGTCGGGGGAGGCGGCAATCTCGTCGTCGGTCATCGTGCGGTAGTTGATCATGTCGCGAATCTTGTTCATGAAGGCGCTGACGCTGGCGCTCATCCATGTGTTGGAGTACTCGGCGTTGACATTGAAGAAATGGTTCTTCTCGGCTTTCAGGTTGGGATTGTTGAGGGTGTAGCGCGCAGTGGTCTTGGCCTGGTCGGTGGCGTACATCTGTGAGAGCGTGGGAGTGCGATAGCCACCGGCATAGCTGGCGCGCAGACGGAAGCCTGCGATGTGGAAGAAGAGGCCTGCATTGGGTGTGAAGGCGGCACCGAAGTTGTCGTTCTGCGTGTAGCGCACACCGGCGACGGCATCCAAGTACTTGAAGATATTGATCTCGTCCTGCGCGAAGAGGTTGTAGGTGTTCGTGCGGGCTTTGTCGATGTTGTCGCTCTCGCTGTTGAGACTCTCCTGCACGAACTCGGCGCCGGCGGTAAGCTTATTCCAGTCGGCCAGACGGAAGATGCCGCGCAGCGTCTCGTTGATGTAATGCGTGCGCTTGCGTGTCTCGTCGTAGGCTTCCTTCTCATCGGTCTGCCAGTAGTTGTAGTCCGAGGAGAAGTTGTCGCTATAGACGTCGAGATAGAGATGGATGCGGCTGTTGGGGGTCCATCGCGCACCGCCGCCATACATATAAGAGGTGTGGTGTACGTCGTAGGTGTAAGCCTGCTTGGGGGTGTAGGTGTAGGTGGTCTCCTTGGTCTTCTTGTCCGTGGTCTTCTTCTGCGTGAAGTAGGAAGCAGCCTGCGGACGGTCAGTGAGATGGTCGTAGTAGGAGCCACGGAGATAGACGGACCACTGGTCGTTGAAGCGCCACTCGAGACGCTCGGCAATGTTGTTGCTGTGGTAGCCGGCTGACATGGGACGGCCTGTGAGCTTCAGCACTTTATTGTCGCCCTCCTCGAACTCCTGATAGTGGTTGACCTGCCAGTTGCCGGCACGGTGATGTGTGTATTCCGTGCGACTGGAGAACTTGCCGGCGGTGACGTCCACGGCCACGTCTTCGTCCAGACGGCCGTTGTTCATCAGGCGTGTGTTGGAGCTGACGCTGACGGGCGACTTGGTGTCGTCGGTGATGATGTTGATGACACCGGCGATGGCGTCAGAACCATAGAGGGCAGAGGCAGCACCGCTGTAGATCTCGATGCGCTTGACGTTCTCCATGCTGATGCGGTTCCAGCGGTCGTCGCCGCTCACGCGCTTGCCGTTCTCGAGGATGACGATATAGTCGTCGCTGACACCGTTGAAGTTGACGAACGTGCCCATACCGTTGGTGTGGGTGGTGATGGTGGAAGTGAGCTTGGAGAGCGCGTCCTGCAGCGATGTCACCTGCGCGTCCTGAATCTCCTTGGCGGAGATGACCTGCACAGCCACGGGGGAGTTCTCGGCACGGTGGTAGGTGCCCGTGCCCGTGATGACGACAGGGTTCATCTCGCGAGTATGGCGGGCGTCAATAGAATCAATGTCCGCGGCCTTAGCTGCAGTGGTCAACATCACTGCTGCTACCAACAATGTGTTCTTCATGTGAAATATGTTCATGACTCCGAAAAATAGTTGTTATGTGATTATTCTGATTATTTCTGTCGCTTCCAGATGATATCTTCCACGCCGGCATCCATATTGGCCTTGCGGGCGAGGACAAAGAGATAGTCACTGAGACGGTTGACGTAGGCGAGCGCTGTGGCATCGACCTCAGCCTCCTCGGCCAGGCGCAGCATCTCGCGCTCGGCACGGCGGCAGACGGTACGGCAGACGTGAGCCTCGGCAGCCGCGTGGGTGCCGCCAGGCAGGATGAAGAGGCGCAAGGGCGGCAGCAGGGCCTGCAGACGGTCAATCTCTGCTTCGAGCGTGGCAACCATCTCAGGGGTGATGACGTTGCCGGGGCGCACATCGCGCTGGCTGGTGTCCGTGGCCAGATAGCCGCCGAGCACGAACAGCGTGCGCTGCACGAGGAGGAGCATGTCCACATCCTGCTGGTCGCTGAGTTCCGACATCAGCACACCAATGTGCGAGTTGAGTTCATCGACAGTGCCATAGCTCTCCAGCCGCTGGCAGCATTTGCTGACGCGCTGAGGTCTGTCCGGCGTCGCCTGTTTTAGTGTATATCTTCATAAATGTTCAATTTCCAAAAGTGGAATGGGACGCGCGCGTGCACAAGGCACGCAGCGGTCCCAATCCTTCAAAAATTAGCAGATAGTAACCTCTTCACAGAGGCGAAAAACATGGTATGTTTATAAAACGTGTTTACTCAGCTTCGGGATACATGCTATGGTAAGCATCCTCCAGGAACTCAGCGTTCTCTGTGTGCCCAATCCATACCTTACGTACTTCCTCGAGTTCCAACAGACCAAGAGGATGACCGTTCTTTGTGGGCACGATAGCCTCGTAACCTGCGTGGCTGAAGAACTCATACCAGCTGACGTCCTCGCTCTCGGGAGCCATCGGATTCCAGTACTCGTCGCCCTGACCGGCCATGTCGTTGTGAGCATGGTCACCGGCGATAGACATCAGGGCGTGCAGATAAATCTTACCACTGGTAAGATTCTTTTCCTTCATGCGCTCCAGCACATTCTCTTTGTAGTTGTCGGGCATATCCACAGTGCCTACGAAGTAGTTGGGGTTGAGCTTCTGCAGTTCAGTCTCGAGCTGCTGGTAGCGCTTGTTGGCCTTGAAGGTGTCGTAGCTGTCGGGGTTACCATGACCCATGAAAGCAACAACGCCCTGGGCAGCCTCATTGGCATACAGGTCGTTCAGCTTTTTAGCCACGGCGGGCACGTCCACATCGGGCTTGTCGAGCAACGGCATGCCGAGGAAAATGGCCTCGTCCTCGGACAGTTTCTTCAGATACTCATCATCCAAGTGAGCTTTCTCAATGTAACCGTTGTTCATGAACTTCTTCACGGAAGCCACGACAGCAGCGAACTCCTCACCGGGAATCACCTGCAGGGACTGCACATAGATCTTGCCGTACTTGGCAGCGCCGATGGCGTGCAGGAGATAGCGGGGCTCATAGTAGTCACGACGCACGATGTTGCCCTCATCGTCGCTATTCTCACCTGCGCTGGCACGGTTGATGCAGATGTCGCTGGAGAAGCTGACATAGACATCGGCATTGGGGAAAGCAGCCTCGTAAGCAGCCTTCGTGGCGTCGAAAGCGAGGAAGGCGTTGTTCCAAGTGGAACCGAAAGCGACCAGCAGCACGGCTTCGTCCTTGCCGGACTTGGCCTTCTGAGCAGCTACCATCTTGTCGTTGACGCTGTACTCGGAAACGAGGTTCTGAATGGTTTCGCTGTTGCTGTCATCCTTGTTGCAAGCAGTGAACATGGGGGCTGCCAGGGCAACTGCCATAGCAGCCACGATCAAAGATTTAATCTTCTTCATCGTTAGTTTTAGATTTAATTGATACGTTATGTTGTTTAACTCGTTTGCCATGATTGAACTTGAGGGCGAAGGTGCCATAGACCGTGGTGCCCGGGGTGTTGTTGCCGAGGTGGTAAGGGTGCATCGTGCGATCGACGTAGTTGAAGATGTTGTCCACGCCCAGCTCCAGCCTGTAGCTCAGCATCTTGTCTACCTTGCCAAGGTCGTGGGTGGTGTTAATGCGCCAAATCTGGAAGGGCTGGGCGTTGCCGTTGTTCTGGTAGTAGCGTGTGCTGCTGCCGCGTGTGGAGAGGTTGATGCCCAGCTTGTAACGCGGACAGAAGGTGTGGGTGTACATGGCCGAGGCCGACCATTTGTGGTGGGCCATGCCGTCGATGGTGACGGTCTCCATGCGATCTTTGGAGGCGTTGTAGAGATTGGCCTCGGTGTCCAGGTAGCTGTAGGCGGCCGTGAGCGTCAGGTCCTTGTAAACCTGATAGGACAGCGTGACATCAACGCCAACCGTGCGCGCGTTGTCCATATTCTTATACATGCGCGCCTGCACATTGTTGCTGCCATCGCCCAGGTAGGCCGTCGTGACGCCGGCAGGAATCTCGCCCACGGGGACATTCACCAGCGCGATCATCTTGTCGAGCTTGTTCAGGTAGCCCGTGACCGAGGCCGTCACCTTCCGACCGCGATACTCGATGTTGGCCGAGTAGTAGTTGCTGGTCTGCGGGTTCAGGTCGGTGTTGCCGATATTGAAGAACGTGCTGCCGCCCATGAGATGCAGGTAGCGGTAGTGCAGCTCCTTGACCGTAGGTGTCTTGAAGCCCTGGCTCCAGCCCAGTCGGAAACGGAAGTCGCCCGCAGAGAACATGGCGCTGACCTTGGGTGTCAGGCGCACGCCGAAGTTGCGGTTATCGACCAATCGCAGACCGGCTGTGAGGTTGAACCACGAGAGCAGGTTGAACTCGTCCTGCACATAGACGGCTGCCGTCCAGTCGCTGGCGGAACCGCTGTCTGTGCGGTCGGGGGCGTTGAGGTAGTCGTAGCGGAACTCGGCACCGGCATGCAGCGTGTTCTCATAGGGCAGGTAGAAGATGCCCTTCAGCTGCGCCATGGCGCGCTGCTGGTCGCTCTGCAGCTTCTTCTGACCGGGCAGCATGGCCACCGAGAACCACTCGCCGTTCTGGTCGCCGTACTCCTCGCCCTGCAGCAGCACATAATCGTAGTGCTTGGCCGTGTAGATGTAGGAGTACTCGTGCTTGTTCCAGTCGGCATCCAGCGAGAGGTAGTTGCGACGCACGGTGCCCTCCTCGCCACTCAGGTACCACTTGCCGCCCAGCGAGGCCGAGGCGTTGCGGTAGTGGAGGTCGTAGGTATAGACGTCGCAGCTGGGATGCGTGCCGTTCTGCGGACGGTTGATGTCCTTGATGTAGTACGAGCCGTCGGCGTAGAGCTCCACATCGCGAACGGGCTTGTAGGTCAGGCGCTCCGTCACCTGCCAGTTGCGGAACTGGTTGACGGTTTTGTTCTTGCTGTCCGTGAGCACCATCGCCTCAGCAAATTCCTCAGCGGTGTTCTGCCAGCCGTCGTTGCGCTGCAGCTGGAAGCCGGTCTGACTGCCGAACTTACCGATATTGAAGGCCACGGTGTTGTGCTGGCGCAGGTCGTTGTGCATCCCGTAGCGCGTGATGTTGTCGGCATAGACGCCCTTCTCCGTGTGCTTCTTCGTGATGATGTTGATGACGCCCGCCATCGCGTCGCTGCCGTAGAGTGCGCTCTGTGCGCCCTTCACGATCTCGATGCGCTCGATGTTGTGCGGGTCGATGAGTCCCAGGTCGTTCTCGCCGCCCACGTCGCCATGGATGCGCTTGCCGTCGATGAGAATCAGGATGTAGGCGTTGCCCAGACCGCCCAGCTGCATCTGGCTGCCCATATCGCCCTCGCTGAAGGCGAAGCTGGCCGTGAGGCCTGCCAGAATCTCCTCGATGCTCTTGCCGCCGTAGCTGTCCAGCATCTTGCGTGAGATGACCTCTGTCTGCACGGGCACGTTCTTCAGCAGGTTCTGCGTGCCAGTACCCGTCACGACAATCTCCTGGAGGTCACCGACCTTCAGGGAATCCTGTGCTTTGAGAGTGGAGACGAGGCACAACAGTGCCACGCCAAGAGACCAGAGATGTTTCATCAAGTTCGCTTGCGCCTATTCCTGAGCGCTGCTACATTTTACTTAGAAACTCGGCAGGTCTTCTGGCTCTCCCCGGCTTACCTTACCTTCCCAGTCTTTCATCATTAAACGTTAAACGATCAACATTAAACAAATCAAGCCCAGTGGCGTTATACAGGTTCGCCTGTGAACGGGGATGACAGCTGCAGGTACAGCTCCGGATTCTCACCGGATTCCCTTACATCGGACAGCATTCTGCCACCCGATTGCCTCATTTCGGGGGCAAAGGTAGGAAAAAGTTTATAGTTAAGAGTTTAATGTTTAAAGTTTTTTTTCGCTAGGTGCATTTTTTTCTCTTTTTGCCTCATTTTAGCATTCTGAAGTACACTTTTCATTCAACTTTAAACATTAAACCTTAAACTTTTTGTACTTTTGCCGCCGATGAACACATCCTTCCTCATTGCAGCACCCACGAGTGGCTCGGGCAAGACAACGATTGCACGGGGCCTGATGGCGCTGTGTACACGCAAAGGATTACGTGTGCAGCCCTTCAAATGCGGCCCCGACTATATCGACACCATGTTCCACACGGCCGTCTGCGGTCGTCCTAGCGTCAACTTGGACACCTTCATGGCCTCGCACGCACACGTGCGCGAACTATATAATTACTATGCTCAGGAGGCCGATATCTGCATCGTGGAAGGAATGATGGGGCTGTTCGACGGCTACAATCGCGACCGCGGTTCTGCTGCCGAGATTGCCAACATCCTGAGACTGCCTATCGTGCTCGTCGTTGATGCACGCTCGGCGGCTTACTCGATGGCGGCCCTCCTAAAGGGTTTCATCCATTTCCGCACGGACCTTCAGTTTGCAGGCGTCATATTCAACCGCGTGGGCAGCCAACGCCACGCGCAGATGCTACGCGATGTGGCAGCCGAAGTAGGCGTCACCTGCCTCGGCTGCGTCCCAAAGACTCCAGCCTTGGAGCAGGGTTCACGCTATCTCGGCCTCGACTTTTCCAAGACCACGACAGCAGACGAACTCTTGGACGTGCTGGAGCAAAACCTAGAACTACGCGATCTTATCGACTTTCCCACGCATGGGAAAACAGTTTCCCACGCATGGGAAAACAGTTTCCCATGCATGGGAAACACATACACACCATGTCTCGTGGCCCGCAACGCCGAGTCGTTCTCGTTTCTGTATCAGGAGACGCTGGACAGCATCGCACGCGAAAGAGAAGTGGTCTTTTTCGACCCCGAAGCACCGACTAAAGAAGTTTTGCAGCGCCTCGCAGCTCCCGTGGACAGCGCAGAGGGCATCTCGCTGCTCTACCTACCAGGCGGTTATCCAGAGAAACACCTTACAGCACTCACGGCAGCGTCTTCGCTGCGACAAGCTATTCGCGACTATGCCGAGCGTGGCGGACACATCGTGGCAGAATGCGGTGGGATGATGTACCTGTGCGATAAAATTGTAACCGACGATGGCGAGTACCCCATGTGTAGCGTGTTCCCATACGCCATTACCGCTCGTTCTGCCGACCGTCGACTCAGCCTCGGCTATCGTCGCTTCACGCTCGAAGGCCATGAATTCCATGGTCATGAGTTCCATTATACAAAATTTGCAGACCCCGCACCCGTCTCGGCAGCAAAGGTCTGCAATGCTAAAGGCGAAGTCGTGCCTACGGCCGTCCTTCGCAAAGGAAATGTCTGGGCCAGCTATACCCATCTCTCCCCGGAATCTCTTATGCAAACTATCCACGTTGGCATAAAATAAAAACGGGGGTGTGTCAAAATAGGCACATCCTCTTTTTTTATCGCAAAGCCCCGACTTTCTCAAGCCAGGGCTTTGTTATGTCGTAAAATTGTTGTACCTTTAC
>CAJOCU010000011.1 GCA_905233765.1 uncultured Bacteroidaceae bacterium
CTATCCCGACAACATGACCATCCTCGCCACGCTGGAGAAGGACGGCGAGCCGATAGCCGATGCAGAGGTGGCGGCGTTCATCAATGGCGAGTGCCGCGGTACCATCAAGGGCATGGATGGCCATTACTTCCTCACGGTGCTGGGCGTCTCTGCCGAAGATACTCACAAGACCATTGCTCTCAAGGCATGGATTGATGGCAAGGAGTATGATATCGATGACACTGGTTTCTACTTCACCAGCGATACTTCCTACGGTTCGTTCGTTGATGGCCTCGTCAAGCTGACCATCGGCGGAGACACCGGCATCAAGAGCATGACGGATAGCGACGACAATGCCGACTGGTACGACCTGCAGGGTCGCAAACTGAACGGCAAGCCGATGAATAAGGGTGTGTTTATTAAGAACGGAAATAAACAAGTTGTAAAATAAAGAACATGATGAAACGAAAAGGTTATCAGGAACCATCGATGCTGATAGTGACGATGGTGCAGAGAACTTGTCTGCTGGCAGGTAGTGAAGATCTCCAAAAGGCTGATGCAGACTTGGAGGATTACAATCGCAGGGAAGAAGAAACATGGTAAAGACCCACGTAAACAAGAACTGAAATGAAAAGAATCATTCGATATCTCAATATGGCAGCCCTCGCATTTGTGAGCGTCATCGCCATCGGCTGTTCAAATGATGATGAAGACAGTATCCAGCCACCTGTGACTGATACAACAAATATGGTCACATTGACCACTACCATCAGCTTCGGAGGTGAGAGCCGGACACGCGCACTCACTCCTGAAGGCGTGAAGACCTTCGCCGAGGGTGACCAGATAGCGATCATCTATACGAATACGAGCAGTGAGCGGGTGAAGGCCGTGAGCAATGCGCTTGCAGAGGGTGACATCACAGGCGGGGGAAAGAACGCCCGCATCACCTTCACGCTGACCAATCCCGTGGCGGGCAGTGTGGACTACGTCTATCCGGCAGCGATGGCCAAGGATGATGGTACCCTGAACTACAGCGCCCTCTGCATGCAGAACGGCACTCTGGCTCCACTCGCCAGCAAACTCGATTGCGCCAAGGGAACAGGAACCATGACCAGCAGCGGAGGCACCTTCACGTTGCCCACAGGTGTCACCCTGGCCAACCAGCTTGCCATCTGTGAGTTCACCATCAAGAACAGCAGCGGCACGGAAATCACCGGCAGCATCACGGGTCTTACCCTCAGCGACGGTACCAATACCTATACCGTCAGTCGTGCGGCAACCGCAGGCCCTATCTATGTAGCGATGCAACCAGTGACTAGCGACAAAACCCTCTCTTTCGTTGCCAACGCTGCCGCGAGTAGTTGCTATTACAAGAACGTTTCGGGCAAGGATCTTGCTGCTGGCGATATGCTTCCTGTCAATTTGACGATGACACAGGGAACGACCACGAACCTCTCTACGCTTGCTGCTGATTATGAAGCACAGAACGGTGACATGCTGACGGGGAAACTCGCAGCCAACCATAAGATTTCGATTGCTGCAGGAGCCTCCGTGACCTTGAATGGAGCCAGCATCAACTACGATGACTCTCCCGCATTGTATGGTACTTTCGCTGGCATCACCTGCTTAGGCAACGCCACCATCATCGTTAGTGGTACGAACTATGTCAAAGGCTTCAGCTCCGGCTACCCCGGCATCTTCGTACCCTCAGGTTCCACCCTTACCATCACGGGTAGCGGTACACTCTATGCCCAAGGTCATGATTGGGGCGCAGGCATCGGTAGTGGTATAAGTAATATCGCTGAAGTTAAGGACTGCGGTAACATCATCATCCAAGGCGGTACAATATGGGGCACGGGCGGCACAGGCGCAGCAGGCATCGGTAGCGGTGCTGGCGCAGATGAGACCCCCTCATCCTGCGGTAACATCACCATCAAGAGTTCTGTAACTCAAGTCGATGCCACGGCTGGCTCAGGTGCACAAAGCATCGGTCGCGGTGACCACTCTACCTGCGGCATCGTAACGATAGAAGACTCTCATTGAAACGTTCATCTACGTCTCATCCACGAACCATCTACGTTACCACTCCGAACCTTTCCCCTTTCTTCAGTCTCTCCTAATCACAAAAGAATCCTCCGTATCACCATGAATAACCTACACACCTACACCTTTAGAAGATAATCGATAGAATATAAGATAGATAAGGGGGTGTAGGTTGGGGTGTAGGTAGGATGAAAAGGTGTAGGTTTTAACACTTTTGAGGTGATTCACACGAAACAGGGTGGGGGGCGAAGACCCGTCCTCTGGTCATAAGATCGCGGTCCTCCAGCCATAAGACCGCGATCTTTCAGCGCTAAGAACGCAATCTTATTGTCTTTCCCACGCATGGGAAAAGTGTTTACCATGCATGGAAAAGGTGTTTACCATGCATGGGAAAGACTTTCATGATGACAGGAATCGCAGCACAGCTCTGCACGCTGAGCGCTCACCCTGCGCTTGTCTTAGCAGAAGGGTGCGGTTATGCGATGAAGTTCACTTCGGGGTGGATGAGGATACCGAAGCGCGCTTCAACGTCTGCTTGAATGGCTTTGCATAAGTCGTTGATCTCTTTGCCTGTTGCGCCGCCACGATTAACGAGTACGAGGGCTTGTTTTTCATAGACACCGGCGCGACCGAGGGTCTTGCCTTTCCAGCCACATTGCTCGATCATCCAACCTGCGGGAACCTTCACGCGGTCGGCATCGACCTCGTAGTGGGGGGCGTCGGGGTATGTTTTTTGGATGCGCTCGAAAACACTTCTGTCAACGATGGGATTCATAAAGAAACTGCCGGCATTGCCAAGCTCCGATGGGTCGGGGAGTTTGGCGCGGCGAATCTCGATGATGGTCTGTCGCAACTGCTCTGCCGTGAGGTTGACTTCGTCGATGCCGCGCTCCTCCAGGGCCCGGCGAATTCCGCCGTAGTCAAGGCGGGGGCGGAAACTGTGGGAGAGGCGGAAGTGGACGTGGGTGACGGCGTAGCGACCGCGCAACTCCTGCTTGAAGATGCTGTCGCGGTAGCCGTAGCGACATTCCTCGACGGTGAAATGACGGATGGCGCCGGTCTGCAGGTCCACGGTATCCACGAAGAGGATGAAGTCCTTGGCTTCGGCGCCGTAGGCTCCGATGTTCTGCACGGCGGCAGCGCCTACTTCGCCGGGGATGAGCGAGAGGTTCTCCAACCCAAACCACGAACTGTCAACGGCGTACTGCACCCAGTCGTCCCAGGTGACGCCTGCGCCCACGCGGACATAAACATAATCGCCTTCGTCGGCGGTGACTACGATGTCGCGGATCTGGGAATGGAGGACGGTGCCGGCGTAATCGCCCAGGAAGAGCAGGTTGCTGCCACCGCCGATGTGGAGTAGGGGGGTGGCGTCGTCCTCGGCGGCGCGACGGCCTACGAGCGTCTGTAGTTCATCGACGCTGTCATACTCTGCGAAATGTCGTGCTGTGGCTGCAATGCCGAATGTGTTGCGCTCTTTCAGCGAGCAATTGTCAGTAATCTTCATTCTTTAATTTTCAAATTCTGTCAGACGCCAGTGCTCACGGTCGCGATTGAACACGAAGATGCATTGCAGGCCGTTGCGGATGCCCCGGAACTGCAGGAGCATGCGATGGGGGTTGGTGAAAGTTTGGCCGTAGGCGATGTGGATGAGCACGTCCTGCGGCATCTCGGGTTGGAACTCAAACCATTGGTCTCTGTTGATGGTGCCCTGTATGGTGTTGAAATCGTCCTCGTCGGAAGTGCTGAAGCGCAGCGGGTCGGCCACGTGGTGACGCTGGAAGACGCTGTCGGTGGCGAACTTGCCGTAGAAGTCCAAGAAGGCGGCCAGGTCTGTGTGCTCGAAGGGGATGATGCACTCCTCGGTGAGCATCCATTGTCCGGTGGTGCTGTCGCGGTGGAAGACGTAGGATTCAATCTGACGACTGTGGAGGTAGATCTGATCCACACGGGCGTCGTGGACGGCGGAGTCCTGTGCCAGCACCATCTGGCGGCGTGAGTTCCAGAGCACAGTGCAGAAGTCCTGACGTAGGAAGAGGTAGCGGTGCTGCCAGTCTTGGCGCTGGATGAAGCGCGTCTCGCCGTTGCCATCCACCACGGGCAGGGGGAAGACGATACGTGAGCGCTGCAGACGGTTGCTCTGGTCGAAACTGAAGATGAAATCATCGAAGAACTCATCCACAGCTTCCGGCAGTGGCGTGTCGCGTGTCTCGAGATCCAGCAGCAGTGTGTCGGCCTCAGCAGCGATGGAGTCTGCGACGAGTGAATCCAGCGCATTGTCCTCTTGTTGCGAGGACTCGCTTTGCTGTCGGCTCACGCAGGCAACCACTATCACCATGCAGACGAAACTGAAGAGAATCGCAGCCTGTTTTCCTTTCATAAAAAGACCTAATAAATCTTCCTTTTGGTAAAAATCATGCAAAAGTACACTTTATTTTCCATCCATCGCACGCTTTTTGAGAAGAAATCACTACCTTTGCGCAGTTTTTTGAAGATACATCAATCGAAGACCAAAAAGAAACATCAATCGAAGACTGAAAATATGCTCGAAAAAATCAAACAACTGCTCGAGGAAATCAATGCTATGCAGGCTACCACTCCTGAAGAGGTGGAGGCTCTGCGCATCAGGTATCTGAGCAAGAAAGGCGAGGTCAGCAAACTGATGGATGAGTTCCGGACGATTCCCAATGACATGAAGAAAGAGGTGGGACGCCACATTAACGAACTCAAGGACTATGCCACCGAACGCATTAACCAGCTCAAGGCTTGTGCTGCCGCTCAGGAAACCATCGCCGACGACATCGACCTCACGCGTACTGCATATCCCATCGCTCTTGGCACGCGCCACCCGCTGACCATCGTCAAGAACGAGATTGTGGATATCTTCTCGCGTCTGGGCTTCACGCTGGCAGAGGGCCCCGAGGTGGAGGACGACTGGCATGTCTATAGCTCCATGAACTTCGCCGACGACCACCCCGCCCGTGATATGCAGGACACTTTCTTCGTAGAGGCGCATCCCGATATCATCCTGCGCTCGCACACCTCCAGCGTGCAGGCGCGCGTCATGGAGAAGCAGCAACCGCCCATCCGCGTTATCTGCCCGGGTCGCGTCTATCGCAACGAGGCTGTCAGCGCCCGTGCCCACTGCTTCTTCCATCAGGTGGAAGGTCTGTACATCGACAAAAATGTAAGCTTCAAGGACCTGAAACAGGTGCTGCTGCTCTTCGCTCAGGAAATGTTCGGCCCCGAGACGCAGATCCGCCTGCGCCCCAGCTACTTCCCCTTCACAGAACCCTCTGCAGAGATGGATGTCAGCTGCACCATCTGCGGCGGCAAGGGCTGCTCAATGTGTAAGGGCTCTGGCTGGCTGGAGATTCTCGGTTGTGGAATGGTGGACCCCGCAGTGCTCGAAGCCAACGGCATCGACAGCAGCGTCTATACCGGCTACGCCTTCGGCATGGGTATTGAGCGCATCACCAACCTCAAATACCAGGTTAAGGACCTTCGTCTGTTCTCGGAGAACGACGTCCGCTTCCTGGAAGAATTTACGGCAGCAAATTAGTATGATTTCTCTCCACTCCGCTTCCATCACCTTTGGCGACCGGCCACTGTTCAGTGGGCTGGACCTCGCGGTTGACCCGGGGCAGCTCATTGGCATCTCCGGCGAGAGCGGTTGTGGTAAGACCTCGCTCCTTCGTGCTCTCTTGGGCTTTGTGCCTATGGAAGCCGAAGGAGCTTTTCTTTTCGGGCTGCCGCTGGACGCAGAGCATATCGATGCCATCCGCCAGCGCACAGCCTATGTGCCGCAGGAACTGCAGCCCGCAGTAGAGAAGGGCCACGACCTGATAGGGCTGACGCACGACCTGTCCTACAACAGCTCCCTCCATCAAACCCGTTTCCTCCCTGAACTGATGGAGGCCCTGGCGATCGATGTGTCGTTGTTTTCACTGCCTGCCTCGAAACTCTCAGGCGGACAGCGGCAGCGGATGCTGCTGATGGCAGCTCTGCTGCTGCCCAAGCCTCTTCTGTTGTTGGATGAGCCCACGTCGGCACTCGACGAGGAGAGTTCAAAGCGCGTGGGACGCGCACTGCAACAAGCATGTCGCGACGAAGGACGTGCGGCCCTCGTGGTCTCGCACGACCCCGTGCTCCTCGGTTTCTGCGACAAAGTCATCAACCTTCCGTAAAAAGAATGAATTGCCTATGCTCGTAGCTTTGATACAACAATCCTGCACTGCAGACCTCGCCGCCAACCGAGCCCGTTTGGCTGAGAATATTGCCGATGTGGCGGCTCGTGGCGCGGAGCTGGTGGTGCTGCAGGAACTGCATAATACTCCGTACTTCTGCCAGACGGAGAATGTGGATCTCTTCGACCTTGCAGAACCCATCCCGGGTCCATCTACCGATTTCTATAGTGCGCTCGCGCGCGAGCATGCGTTGGTCCTGGTCACGAGTCTCTTCGAGCGTCGCGCGGCGGGACTGTATCACAACACCGCCGTCGTCTTCGAGAAAGACGGCAGCATCGCAGGCCTGCATCGCAAGATGCATATCCCAGACGATCCCGCCTACTACGAGAAGTTCTACTTCACACCTGGCGACCTCGGTTTCCGACCCATTCAGACCTCCGTGGGCTCGCTAGGCGTCCAGGTGTGCTGGGACCAGTGGTACCCCGAGGGTGCACGGCTGATGGCACTCGCCGGTGCCGACATCCTCATCTATCCCACGGCCATCGGCTACGAGAGCAGCGACACGCCCGAGGAGCAGCAGCGCCAGCGCCAAGCGTGGCAGACGGTGCAGCGCGGTCACGCGGTGGCCAACGAACTGCCCGTCGTGGCGGTGAACAGGGTTGGACACGAGCCTGATCCCAGCGGACAGACGAACGGCATTCAGTTCTGGGGTTCCAGTTTCGTGGCAGGTCCACAGGGCGAGTTGCTCGCAGAGGCTTCGCAGACTGAGCCCGAGAACCTCATCGTGGATATCGACCTGAAGCGCTCCGAACAGGTGCGCCGCTGGTGGCCCTTCCTGCGCGACCGTCGCATCGATGCCTATCAGGACCTTCTTTGCCGCTTCCGCGACGGAGAAGAACTTTAAACATTAAAAATTAAACTAAAATTGCCTCTCCACTTCACTCGTACCACCTCCACCATCAGTGACCTGACGCTCCATATGCAGATGCCTTCGCAGGCCGGTCCTGAGCAAATGGAAATCCGCTCCACGTTCTTTCCCGCAGAGTGGTTTCCGCAGAGTGGCGTGCAGCTGACATGGCCCCACGCCGGCACGGACTGGGCGCCACTGCTCGCAGAGGTGGATGACTGCTATGTGCACATCGCCCTGGAGATACTTGTTCGCAATGAGCTCCTGCTCATCGTGACACCCGAGCCCGAGCGCATCAAGGCGCTCCTGCACGAGCGTATCCCATCGCGCCTGTTGCCCCACGTCCGCTATTTCGAGTGTACGACGAACGACACCTGGGCGCGCGACCACGGGTTCCTGACGCTGATGACAGAGGCCGGCCCCCGTCTGCTCGACTTCCGGTTCAACGGTTGGGGCGGCAAGTTCCCTGCAGAGCTGGATAATGAAATCAATCACCATGTGAAGGCGCAGACGGCGCTGTTACACGGTGACTATGAATCCCATCTCGACTTCGTCTTTGAGGGTGGCAGTATCGAGAGTGACGGGCGTGGCACGCTGATGACCACCAGCGAGTGTCTGCTCTCGCCCAACCGCAACCCACAGCTCAACCGCCTGGAGATTGAGGAACGCCTGTTGCGCTACTTCCATGCCGAGCGCGTCCTGTGGCTGGACCACGGCTATCTGGCAGGCGACGACACCGATAGCCATATAGATACCCTTGCGCGCTTCTGCCCCAACGGTGTCATCGCCTATGTGCAGTGCACCGACCCGGCCGACGAGCACTACGAAGCCCTCCAAGCGATGGAAGAGCAGCTGCATAGTTTCCTCCCCCCCGGGGGAGGTCAGGAGGGTGGCCTCCTTCCCCTTCCTCTGCCATCACCCATTTATGATCCCGAGGACGGCCATCGTCTGCCTGCCACCTACGCCAATTTCCTTATCATCAACGGTGCCGTGCTGATGCCTACCTACGGACAGCCCGAGAACGATGAGTTGGCGCGCCGGCAGTTGCAGAAAGCATTCCCCAAACACGACATCGTCCCCATCGACTGTCGCGTTCTCATCCGTCAACACGGCTCACTCCATTGTTCCACCATGCAATTCCCCGTTGGGGTGATGACATAAGAGTGAAGAATGAAAAATGAAAAATATAAGAATGTTTCAACTTTAAACGCTAAACGAAAATAACTCTCAAACTCTAAACCCAACTTGGACATCTCCCTCACATCTCTCGCCATTGGTCTGCTGCTCCTGCTGATACCCCTCTTCTTCCTTTGGAAGCTGAGGACGGGACTCGTGCGCGCCACGCTGATAGCCGCAGGTCGAATGATAGTGCAGCTGTTTCTCATCAGTATCTACCTGCGTTATCTCTTTGAGTGGGATCTTCCCTGGCTCAACACGCTCTGGGTGATTGTCATGGCTTTGATTGCCACGCACACCATAGGCCAACGCACGGGCCTAAAGAGACGTATCGTGGCGGTGCCTGCATTTACGGGTTTCCTGATATCGGCACTCGTCGTCGGGTTCTTCTTCCTCTGCCTGGTCTTGCGGCTCGAACACCCCTTCACGGCGCAGTACTTTATCCCCATTATGGGAATTCTCATGGGAAATATGCTGGGAGTGAATGTCCTGTCGTTGAGTACATTCTATAGTGGCCTTGAGCGCGAGAAAGCCACTTACTACTACCTGCTGGGCAATGGAGCTACGCGCTTCGAGGCGTGGCTCCCTTTCATGCGCGAAGCCGTCATCAAGAGCTTTACGCCCTGTATTGCCAATATGGCTGTTATGGGTATCGTGGCCCTGCCCGGAACCATGATTGGCCAGATCCTCGGAGGCTCGGCGCCCGATGTGGCTGTCAAGTACCAGATGATGATTGTCGTCATCACGATGTCTGCCTCCATGCTCTCTCTCATCCTGGCGCTGTGGCTCTCCACGCGCAATGCCTTCGACGCTTTCGGGCGCCTGAAACAAGTTAAGAAATGAATATATAACTCGATTATACGAACTTCATCAATGTAATAAGCCCTATGAAAAAGCAAATGAAAAAGGTTTTGGTATTAGGCAGTGGTGCCTTGAAGATTGGACAAGCCGGCGAGTTTGACTACTCCGGCTCACAAGCGCTGAAGGCGCTGCGCGAAGAGGGTATCTCCAGCGTGCTCGTCAATCCCAACATCGCCACTATTCAAACCTCCGAAGGTATTGCGGACAAGGTCTATTTCCAACCCGTGACGCCCTATTTCGTGACAGAGATCATCAAGAAGGAACGCCCCGACGGCATCCTCTTGGCCTTCGGCGGTCAGACGGCGCTCAACTGTGGCACGGAGCTGTACCTCAACGGAACCTTGAAAGAATACGGCGTCGAAGTGCTCGGCACGAGCGTCGAGGCTATCATGAACACCGAGGACCGCGACCTCTTCGTGAAGAAGCTGGCTGAGGTGGATCTGAAGGTGCCTGTGAGCCACGCTGTAGAGAACATGGACGATGCCCTCAAGGCAGCCCGTGAGATTGGCTTCCCGATCATGATCCGTTCGGCCTACGCTCTCGGTGGTCTCGGCAGCGGCATCTGCCCCAACGAGGAGAAGTTCATCGAGCTGGCTGAGAGTGCCTTCACCTTTGCTCCGCAGATCCTTGTTGAGGAGAGCCTGAAGGGCTGGAAGGAGATTGAGTTCGAGTGCATCCGCGATGCCAACGACCGCTGCTTCACCGTTGCCTCGATGGAGAACTTCGACCCCCTTGGCATCCACACCGGCGAGTCCATCGTTGTGGCGCCCACCTGCTCACTCACCGAGCAGCAGGTGAAGATGCTGCAGGACATCACCATCAAGTGTGTGAAGCACCTGGGCATCGTCGGCGAGTGCAACATCCAATTCGCCTTCAATGCTGTCACCAACGACTACCGCATCATTGAGATCAACGCGCGACTCTCGCGCTCCAGCGCCCTCGCCTCCAAGGCTACGGGTTATCCCTTGGCCTTCGTGGCTGCTAAGATAGCCCTTGGCTACACCCTTGACCAGATTGGTGAGATGGGAACCACCAACTCAGCCTATGTGGCACCCTCGCTCGACTATATGATCTGCAAGATTCCGCGTTGGGACCTCACGAAGTTCGTAGGCGTCAGCCGTCAGATTGGTTCCTCAATGAAGTCTGTGGGCGAGATCATGAGCATCGGTCGCTCGTTTGAGGAGATGCTGCAGAAGGGGCTACGCATGATAGGGCAGGGAATGCACGGTTTCGTGGGCAACGAACACGTGGAGTTCGACGACCTCGACGATGCCCTCGCTAATCCCACCGACCTCCGCATCTTCGCTATTGCTGAGGCTTTGGAGAAGGGCTATACCGTAGAGCGCATTGAGGAACTGACGAAGATCGATCCGTGGTTCATTACTCGCATGAAACGCATCGTGGACCTCAAGCATAAACTGGAGAGCTACGACACGCTCGAAGCCATCCCCGATGCGTTCCTCCTCGAGGTGAAGCAGGCCGGATTCAGTGACTTCCAAATCGCGCGCTTTGTGCTCAAGCCACAGGGCGGCAATTTGGAAAAAGAGAATCTCGAAGTGCGCCGCTACCGCAAGCAGAAGGGCATTCTCCCCAGCGTGAAGCGTATTCCCACGGTAGCCAGCGAGCACCCCGAACTTACGAACTATCTGTACTTCACCTATACTCATGTGCCAGCATTCGGCAATCCCGAAGGCGAGAACTATAAACCTCTCCACGACATCAACTACTACGCCAACGAGAAGTCTGTTGTAGTCCTGGGTTCAGGTGCCTACCGCATCGGCTCCAGCGTGGAGTTCGACTGGTGTTCTGTCAACGCTATTAACACAGCGCGCAAGCTGGGCTACAAGAGCATCATGATCAACTACAACCCCGAGACCGTTTCTACGGACTACGACATGTGCGACCGCCTCTACTTCGATGAGCTGACGCTGGAGCGTGTGCTCGACGTCATCGACCTCGAACAGCCTCGCGGCGTGATTGTCTCTGTGGGCGGCCAGATTCCCAATAACCTCGCCATGAAGCTCCACCGTCAGGGCGTGCCTGTGCTGGGAACCAGCCCCGTGGACATCGATCGTGCCGAGAACCGCGACAAGTTCTCTGCCATGCTGGACAAACTCGGTGTGGATCAGCCCGCCTGGCGTGCGCTGACTTCGCTCGACGATATCAAGGAGTTCATCTCCGAGGTGGGCTATCCCGTCCTCGTGCGTCCCAGCTATGTGCTCTCCGGCGCTGCTATGAATGTCTGCTATTCCGACGAGGAGCTGGAGCGCTTCCTGAAGATGGCCACCGAGGTGTCTCACGAGTACCCCGTGGTCGTCTCGCAGTTCATGCAGGAGACCAAGGAGATTGAGTTCGACGCCGTTGCCGATAAGGGTGAAATCGTCGAATACGCCATCAGCGAGCACGTGGAATATGCCGGTGTACACTCGGGTGATGCCACGATGGTCTTCCCCGCACAGAACGTGTATTTCTCCACCATCCGCCAGATGAAGAAGATTGCGCGCAAGATTGCTGCCGAGCTCAACATCAGCGGTCCGTTCAACATCCAGTTCCTGGCTAAGAACCGCGAGGTGAAGGTCATCGAGTGCAACCTGCGTGCATCGCGCAGCTTCCCCTTTGTCTCGAAGATTCTGAAGCGCAACTTCATCGAGACCGCCACGAAGATCATGCTCGACGCTCCCTACCAGCGTGCCGAGAAGAGCGAGTTCGACATCGACCGCATCGGTGTGAAGGCCAGCCAGTTCAGCTTCGCGCGTCTGCAGAACGCCGACCCCGTACTGGGTGTGGATATGTCCTCCACCGGTGAGGTGGGCTGCTTAGGTGACGACCTCAACGAGGCCCTCCTCAATGCCCTCATCGCTACGGGCTATCGTCTGCCGAAGAAGGCCGTCCTCATCTCTTCCGGAGGTGCCAAGGGCAAGCTTGACCTTCTGGAGCCCGCCCGTCAGCTGGTCAAGAAAGGTCTTGAGGTCTATGCCACCGGCGGCACGGCAGCCTTCCTCAACGAGAACGGCGTCTTCGCGCGCAGCGTCAGCTGGCCCGACGAGGAGGTGGACGACAATGTGCTCACGCTCATTGCTCAGCACAAGTTCGACCTCATTGTCAATGTGCCCAAGAACCGCACGCGCCGCGAGCTCACCAATGGCTACCGCATCCGTCGTGCCGCCATCGACCACAACATCCCCTTGATGACCAACACGCGTCTGGCCAAGGCATTCATTGAAGCCTTCACCACACTCAATCTGGAGGACATCAAGATTAAGTCGTGGCAGGAGTACAATGCGTAAGCTGATTCTGTTCTTCATGCTTGGCGCTGCACTCACCTGTGGCGCCAAGCCCAAACAAAAAACTGCCGTAGTTCGCTTGGAGACTACGGCAGGCATCATTCGTGTGGAGCTCAGTGATGAGACGCCACGGCATCGCGACAACTTCCTGAAGATTGTGCGCGAGGGCGTGCTGGACAGCACGCTCTTCCATCGCGTCATTAAGGACTTCATGATTCAGGGCGGCGACCCCGACAGCCGTGTCCGCCGCGCTGCCGACGGCTCGCTGCTACTGCCACCGCGCAATCGTGAGCTGGGTGAGGGCGGCTTGGATTACACCCTGGCGCCTGAGTTCAACCTGCCTTGGCTCTTCCACGAGCGTGGTGCATTGGCGGCTGCTCGCGAAGGTGACGACGTGAACCCCGAGATGCGTAGCAGCTCTACGCAGTTCTACATTGTCTATGGCCGCAGTTTCGGCGAGAACTCTTTGGGCAAGGTTCGCGCTGCGCTCGAAGAGAACGGCATTGAGATGAACTATGAGATGTGGCAGGCTTATCTTACAAAGGGTGGTGCTCCACATCTAGACGGCACCTATACTGTCTTTGGTCACGTCATCGATGGTATGAAAGTCGTCAAAGCCATCCAAGCTACCCCCACCGACTCCCTCGACCGTCCGCTCGAAGACGTCATCCTGCTCCGAGCCATCGTCGAGTAATCTTAAATATTATGCAAATCTATCGCGCCAATATTATTTTCACTCCCGAGAGCCGTCGCTTTGAGGTCCTCCCTCATGGCTATATTGTTGTTTCAGACGGAAAGGTGGAAGGAGTTTACCGTGCGCTGCCCCCACATCTGGCCGATATTCCTGTGACCGACTGGGGTGACCGTCTGGTCATCCCCGCTATGAACGATATGCACGTTCACGCACCTCAGTATCGCAATCAGGGCATCGCTATGGACGAGGAGCTGCTGCCTTGGCTCCAGAACTACACTTTCCCCGAGGAACTCAAGTATGCCGACATCACCTATGCCGAGCAGATGTATCGTCGGTTTGTGCGCTCGTTGTGGCGTCATGGAACGATGCGTGTCGTGGCGTTCGCCTCGGTACATCTGGAAAGTACTCAATTGCTGATGCGGCTGCTGGACCAAGCTGGAATGGGAGGCCGTGTGGGCAAGGTCAATATGAACCGCAATTGCCCGCAGGGCCTGTGTGAACGCGTGGAGGATGCTGTCGCGGCCTGCGAAACGCTCGTCGCCGAGTTTGAGCGGAAGGACAGCCGTGTGCGTCCCATTGTTACACCGCGTTTCATCCCCTCGTGTACGCCAGAGCTGTTGCAGGCCTGTGGCGAGATGGTGCGACGGTACCAACTGCCTGTGCAGTCGCACCTCTCGGAGAACCACGATGAAATAGCGCTGGTCAAGGAGTTGGAACCCGAGAGTCGTCACTATGCCGACGCCTACGACCGCTATGGCCTTCTTGGACAGATGCCTACGATAATGGCTCATTGCGTGTGGACTGATGGCGACGAACTGGAGATGCTGCGGCAGCGCGGTGTGATGGTGGCACACTGTCCCACGTCGAACTTCAACCTGGCTTCGGGTCTTGCACCTGTACGGCGCTTCCTTGACGCTGGCATACCCGTGGGATTAGGTAGTGACGTGAGTGGCGGCCACGACTTCAGTATCTTCCGGATGATGGTATATGCTATTCAAGTGAGCAAAATGCACTATCAGCGCGACAAGTCCTGCGCGTTTCTCTCGCTCGCTGAAGCTTTTTGGATGGCTACCAAGTCCGCTGGCAGTTTCTTTGGGAAGGTTGGCAGTTTCGAGCCTGGCTACGACTTCGATGCACTTGTCATCGATGACAGCGAGTTGCTGATAGATGAGACTTACACGCTGCTGCAACGCCTCGAACGCTTTGTCTGCATCGGCGACGACCGTCACATCGTGGCCCGCTATTGTCAGGGGCGATTGATTCCTGAGCCCTAACAAGAAAAATATACTTACAGACAGAAGGTCAAGAACTTCTATGTGTAAGTCCTTGACCTCCTGTTTATATGTCTTTGACCTTCTAGGTGTTTATTCGCAAGCGGCCTTGGCTGCAGCGAAAATCTCCTCAGCACGATCCACTGTCTTACGACGGAACTTGCCGCTGCGCGGATAGAGCTTTGTGTTGGCCTTGTTGACGGCTTCCTTGTCTGAGATCCATTCCTCGGCCTTGTAGTTCTCGCCGCCCTTGCCTTCCTGATCGAAGCCGTAGTAGTAGCTGATCTTGGTGATAATCATTTTCACCTGGTTATCGGCGGTGCACTCAGCGCTGATGAGGTAGCGGAAGTAGCAGTGGTCCCAGTTGAGGAACTTCTTCTTGAAGGTCATAATCTCCTCCACGTTGGCCACAATGGCGTTGTTCTCATCGGAGAGAATGCGTGTGCGAAGATCCTGACGGCCTTTGGCCACGAGGTCCTTCACGAAGGCCTGAATGGCGGGGTAGAGTTGTGCCTGGGTCTTGCCCTCGACGCTGAAGGTGTTGGTGAAGGTGACGATACCGTTCTGTTCGGGCACAGCACCACGCAGGTACTTGGTGTCGTCGCGCTTTTCTGCTGATGCCATCAAAGGTAACACTAGAAGCAGAAGTAGAAGCCTCACCCCCCGACCCCCTCTCCAAGGGGCGAGGGGGAGTAGATGGTTCAGAATTTGGTTTCTCATAACAAACAATTATTTATTAATGCATTAATATCTCATTGTCTAATCTACTCATACCTTATTGCCTCAATCGGATCCAGTCGTGCTGCCTTCTGGGCAGGGAAGTAGCCGAAGCCAACGCCGATAGCCACACAGACTGCGAAACTGACGATGACGCTCCATGCTGGGATGACGGCGGGATAACCAATGATAGCGTTGCAGCCCCACGTGAGCAGTCCGCCGAAGAGGACACCTAGGATGCCGCCTGTGAGGCTGATGAGAATCGACTCGATGAGGAACTGGTTGCTGATGTCGAGGCCTCGCGCGCCTACGCTCATGCGCAAACCGATTTCTTTTGTGCGCTCGGTGACACTCACGAGCATGATGTTCATGATGCCGATACCGGCCACGAGGAGCGAGAAGGCAGCGGCTACGACGAGGATGATGGTGATGGTGTCCATTGTGCTGGACATCGTCTCCATGAACTCCTGCTGAGAGCGGATGGTGAAGTTGTCGTCTTCGCCCTCCTTCAGTTTATGGGTGCGACGCAGAATGGCGGTGAGGTCCTCGATGGCGGCATCGGAGAGTTCCTCGGTGACGGCGGAGCAGACGATGCTGTTGTAGTGTGTCTGCGCCGAGAGACGCTTCATGACGGTGGTGTAGGGGGCGATGATGACGTTGTCCTGGTCCATACCCCAGTTGTTGTAGCCCTTGCCTTTGAGGACGCCCACGATGCGCATAGGGATGCTCTTGAAGCGGATGGTCTTGCCGATGGGGTCTTGGCCGTTGGGGAAGAGCTCCTTGACAACGGTCTTACCGATGACACACACCTTGGCCGACTTCTTCACGTCCTCCTCGGTGAAGCACGTGCCTTCCTCGATGGTCCACAACTTGATAGTGAGGTAGTCGGGCGACTCGCCGTAGCAGGTGCTGGTGGTGTTGTTGGCACCGCAGATGGCCTGTCCGCTGGAGGTCACTTCGGGCGACACCTTCGTCACGAACTTCGCCTCGCGCAGGATGGCTTCGTAGTCTGCCTGCTTCAGGGTCTGCATAGCCGAGGGGTCGAGGCGCACGCCGCCGCGCTGGTCAGCGCCCGGACGGATAGTGAGCAGGTTGGTGCCCATCGTCGAAAGCTCCTTGCGAATACTCTCCTTGGAACCCTGACCGATGGCCATCATGACGATGACCGCGCCCACGCCGATGATGATGCCGAGCATCGACAGGAACGAGCGGGCTTTGTTGCTGAGAATGGCCTTAATGGCTATCTTGAATAAGTTTATGTACGACATAATTCGGACCTTTAATCATCCTGCGGTGCGGGCAGTGCAGCGAGGGCTTCGGCGGCACTGAGGATATTCTGGTTATAGACGTCCTCGCGGATCTTACCGTCGCGCAGGACGATGTTGCGTGAGGAGTACTGTGCTATCTCGGGGTTGTGGGTCACGAAGATGATGGTGCGCCCTTCGGCGTGCAGCTTCTGGAAGAGCACGAGGACCTCGAAGGAGGTGTGGGTGTCCAGATTACCCGTGGCTTCGTCCGCCAAGATGACGGCGGGGTTGTTCACTAGGGCGCGGGCGATGGCTACGCGCTGCATCTGGCCACCCGACATCTGGTTCGACTTGTGCTCCAGACGGTCGGCGAGGCCTACAGCTTCGAGGGCTTTGATGGCTGCCTCGCGACGTTGCTTGGCGCTGTATTCCTTATTGTACATCAGCGGCAGCTCCACGTTCTCTACGGCGGTGGTCTTGGCCAGCAAGTTGTAGTTCTGGAAGACGAAACCTATCTTGCGGTTGCGCAGGCGGGCACGCTGGCTACGGCGCATTGAGCGCACTGGAATGCCGTCGAGCAGGTACTCGCCGCTCGTAGGGGTGTCAAGGCAGCCGAGCTGGTTCAGTAGCGTGGACTTGCCAGAGCCGGAGGTGCCCATAATGGTGACGAACTCGCCCTCATAGATCTTGAATGAGACGCCTCGCAGGGCGTGGACGGTCTCGCTGCCTACCTGGAAGTCTCGTCGCACATTCTGAAGCTCGATGACAACTTTCTTTTCCATTTATTTCTTATTCTTATTATTATTCCTCGGTCCGGGCATGAACGGGTTTTTGTTCTGCGATGAGGAAGCTTCCTCGGCCTGCTCGCCGAAGACCATATCTTCGAGCACTTCTGTGCCAGCTTTGATGCCGCTGATGATCTCTGTCGTTGTGCCGTTGGTGACACCGATTTCCACGGGGATAGCCTTGAACACTTTTCCGTTGCGCACCCATAGCCTGTTCCTGACGTCCGTACCTTCGATGCTTTCGTCCTCCGCGATGAGGGCTTCGTTGGGCGCAAAGCGGAGGGCTTTGGCGCTGACGGTGAGCACATCGTTCTTCTCGAGCGTGAAGATGGTGACATTGGCGGTGAGGCCCGGTTTCAGCTTCAGGTCGGCATTGGGAGCGCTGATGACCACCTCATAGGTGACCACGTTGCTCTCTGTGGTAGCCTGTTGGCGCACCTGCGTCACCTGCCCCTGGAAGGTGTCGTTGGGGAACGCATCCACGGTGAAGCTGACGCGCTGTCCTTCCTTAACCTCACCAATGTCGGCCTCGTCGATGTCAGCGATAACGCGCATATCCGTCAGGTCCTGTGCGATGGTGAAAAGGGTGGGAGTGGAGAACGAGGCGGCGACCGTCTGTCCTTCTTCCACTGCCTTGTTCAGTACCACTCCGTTGATGGGAGAGGTGATGGTGGCATAGCCCAGATCGGTCTCGGCACGCTTCACGCTCTGGCGGGCGGTGGCGGTCTGCTGTTGAGCCTGCACATAGGAGAGGCGTGCCTGTTCGAAGTCGTTGGCGCTGATCAGGCCTTTGTCATAGAGGGCCTTATAGCGCTCGAAGTTAGCTGTCTGATAGGCGAGGGCGCTCTCGGCACTGGTGAGGTTGGCGCGCTGGCTCTCGAGGGTGCTGATGAGGTTCGTGCGGTCGAGTTCTGCGATGACCTGTCCGGCTTTGACGACGGAGTTGTAATCTACGTAGATCTTGGACACGATGCCGCTGACCTGTGTACCGACCTCCACACTGGTGACTGGCTCGATGGTTCCCGTAGCCGTCACGGTGGTTGAGATGTTGCCTTTCTCCACGACCGTCGTCTCATACTCGGTCTTGGGTTTGGAGGAGCAGGCGGTCAGGGCGGCTAATGCCGCAATGAAAAATGAAAAATGAATACTGAAAAATTTATTGTGTCTCATATCTCCTAAATGTTCATTCTTATTTTATACTTCATATTTTTTTCATCACAACGTAATCTCTCCTCCCTCGTAGAACTTCAGTAGTTGCGTGTTGAGGATGGTAGTGTATTTGCTTTGGAGTTTGTTGTGTTGCGCCTGTAGCAGATTGTCGCGCGCCTGCAGCAGGTCCACGATGTTCTTCAAACCCTCCTTGAACTGCTCGTTGGTCAGTTCGTAGGTTGTCTCCTGACTCTTCACGGCGGCGGTGGCACTGATGAAACGTTGCTGTGCACTGGTGGCATTGAGCCAGATATTCTCGATGGAGGAACCGAGGGCGGTGCGCTTGTCCTGCAAGTCGAGGGCGGCGCTGGTCTGTGCGATTTTAGCGCGGTTGATGGCTGTCTTGGTGCGGCGTTGGTCGTAGATGGGAACACTCAGGCCTAAGCCGATGCTACCGTTGAGGTTGCGTTTCATCTGTTCGCCCAGAGCATCGTCCGAGGCACTGTAGTGACTGTCGCCGATGCCAGCGTTCATGCTGATGGTGGGCAGATAGCCGCGCTTGGCGATGTTCAACTGCACGTCGCTGGCTTTTGCCTGCAGCTCGGCAGCACGAATCTCAGGGCGTGAGAACAGCGCTTGCTCATAGACTTCCTGCTTGCCGGGGATGGGACTGAGGGCGCGGCTGTCGTCCATCTCCTCCGCCGACACATCGAAGGGCTCAGCAATGCCCAGTTGCAAGAGGGCTTTCAGCTGACGCTTGTAGCCGTCGATCTGTGTCTGGGAGTTCACTACATCGTATTGCGTGCTGGCATACTGAGCCTCGAGCTGAGCCACGTCGGCCTTGGCCAGATCGCCCACCTTCAGGCGCTCCTGTCCGCGCTCCAGTTGCTGCTTGGCTGTCGATGCCAGCTGTTCGTTGACGCGTTTGGCTTCTGTGGTATAGAGAATCTGCACGTAGAGCTGTGCTATCTGTTCTTGAATGCTTTTTAATGAGAGTTCCGTCTGAACGGTAGCCAGCTCGTTCTGCACCTTCTGTGCTTCGATGTTCTTGCGGTTTACGCCGCCGTCCCAGATGGTCCAGTTGGCGTTGATGCCGTAGCTGCCGTTCTCCGTCAGCTTATTGTTAGTGCTGGTGGCCATCCCGTTCTGTACCATGATTGTAGCTTCCTGGAAGGGTCGGTAACCGAGGCTCTGACTCATGGAGAAGGAGAGGCTGGGGAAGAGGGCTGCTTTGGTTTGCTTCAGTTGCTCGGCAGCATCCTGTTCGCTCAATCGGTTCTTCTGAACGGTGATGTTGTGCTCTTTTGCATGGTCAAGGCATTGCTGAAGCGTCCACGTCTGTGCCATCAGACCCATGGGGAGCAGAGCGAGTGTGAGGAAAAAATTTCGAGTTGTCATTTAATATAATAATGTGTAGTCTTATGCTTAAACCGTACAAAGGTATGGCAAAATTTGATTAAGAGACGTGTTTCGACTATTGAAGTTTAATCGTATTAAGAGGTTTTAACGGTTGATGCATATCTTACATATCAAAAAAAATATACCTTTGCACTTCGAAAGATGACAAGTTTAAAGAATATAACATATGATGACTGTAGCATCTAAAGAACTCTTCCGGTTGTGGCTCGTGCAGAAACGGCGCGGCTTCACCTGGAAGGATGTATTCATTGGGGCCTATTTTTTTGTGCTCTTCGCCGCTGTCGTGGTGGGTGTGAAGGTGGGCCTCGAAGGGAGTGACGAATGGGACCGCATCCCCTTTGAACTGGTGGCGCTGGTGCCGCTGCTGGCTGTGAGCATCGCTCCTGGCGATATGCTGATGAAGCTCTTCTGGCGCCGCTCCCCCGTGGAGATGGACGACTACCTGCGCTCGCGACCTGTCTCGCCGCGCGACTGGGCGCTGCTGGTGTTCACCGACACCGCTGTGGGCTTCCTGCAGTGGATGTTGCCTATTGCTGTCGCTTTCGTAGCGCTGATGTTCATCCCCTTTGGTTTCGCGCTGCTGACGTTGGTGCTTGCCTTCAGCTGCACGCTGGTCAATGCCCTCGTGCAGAACTGCTGGCGTCGTGCTCCTGGCAACCAATACACACTGCCGCTGGCCTTTGGCTACCTCGCGTGGCTCTTCGTCCTTTGTGTGTTGGCCATCGTAGCTTTTGTCGTCATCGGATTAGATGCCGACGACCCTTCGCAACCCCTCGTTCCTCATGTGGTGGAGTGGGGGACCGTCGTGGCTTCTGCTGTCATCATCTTGTTCAACGCCCTCGTCTGCTGGTTGTTGCATCGCTACTTCGCGCGCATGAAGAATCATAATGAGGAAACCCACGCGCCCGTCACCACTACCGTTCGATCACTCGGCGAGGTGTCGCTTTGGAGCATCGAGTGGGTGCAGCTGCTGCGCAGCAAGCGCCTGCGCGTCAGTTTCATCTTCATGGTGGTCATCTTCCTGTTGAACACTTATCTACAGCAGCAAGACACCATCCAGCAGGACTTTCACGGTGTGAATATGATGCTCATTTTTGGCATCGCCTTCCCCAGCATCATCCTCGCACAATGGGTGCTGGGCGTCGAGGCCAACTTCTTCTCTGGCATCTGGACGAAGCCCTGGCCCGTGGAGGGCATTCTGCGTCGCAAGTACGCCTTCTTCTGCGCGATATGCAGCGTGATGGCGTTGCTCATCCTGCCTTGTGTGTTCTGGTTGGGAATGTCGTTCTGGATGTGGCTGTGCACCTTGATTTTCAGTTGCGGCGTCTTCGTACTGCCGTTTATGGCCACCTGCCTCTTCAGCAGTCGCATGGATCTTTTTGCCTCAGCCTTCTTCAACTATCAGGGCGGCAACAAGCAGTTGAACATCTTCTCGTTCATCATGTTCGTCCCTATGGGCATCTACTATGCCGCTTACTTCCTCCTGCCGCCTCTCTATGCCCACCTCATCGTTGGCGCCCTCGGTGTGCTCGGACTACTGCTCCATCGCAGCTATATCCATTGGGTTGCAGGCCTGTGGCACAAACGGAGGTATAAGATTATGGAACGGTGGCTCTCCGAATGATTTGGAAATGAATAATGAATAAATAAACAATGGAACTGAAAATAGAGAACCTCAAGAAATGTTATGGTGAGAAGGTGGCATTGGACTTGCCTGAACTCACCATCAAGAGTGGCGAACTTGTAGGCCTCGTCGGCAACAACGGTGCTGGCAAGACAACCCTCCTGCGCCTGATTCTCGACCTCATCAAGGCCGACAGCGGTCAGGTGTTCTCCAATGGCATCGATGTTGCTGCTCCAGCGCCCACGAAGGGCGAAAGCGAGGTCTGGAAACACTACACAGGCTCCTTCATTGATGGGCGTTTCCTCATCGACTTCTACACGCCTGAGGAGTACTTCACCTTCATCGCGCACCTCTATGGCATCTCCGACGAGCTGATGAACGAGCGCTTGGAGGCCTTCCGTCCGCTCATGCACGACGAGATCCTCGGCACGAAGAAGTACCTGCACGACTTCTCCGAGGGCAACCGCCAGAAGATCGGCATCATCGGCGCGATGATGATTCACCCCAAGGTGCTGCTGCTCGACGAGCCCTTCAACTACCTCGACCCCTCGTCGCAGATCGTCGTGGCGCGCCTGATTGCCGAGATGAACCGCACGCTGGGCACCACCGTCGTCATCTCCAGCCACAACCTCAACTTTGTCTCCGATATCTCCTCGCGCATCCTTCTGTTGGAGAAGGGCAAGCTTATCAACGACCTGCCCAACATAGAAGGCAGCGCAATAGCGGCCCTCAACGATTATTTCAATGCCGAGGCATAGGAGAGTTCTTACGAATAACAACTGATATGGCAAGAAAACGTAAAGCTTTGCCCTTGCTGGAGGGCGTAACCATAGAGGCTGTGGCCGCCGAGGGCAAGGCGCTGGTGCGCGTGGATGACCTCGTAGTCTTTGTGCCTTTCGTCGTTCCGGGCGACGTGGTGGATCTGCAGGTGACAAAAAAGAAACACAGCTATGCAGAGGCCGAGGTGGTGAAGATGCTGAAACCCAGCCCCGACCGTATTGCGCCCTTCTGTCCGCATTTCGGAGTCTGTGGCGGCTGCAAATGGCAAATGCTGCCCTATGAGCTCCAGCTGGCGGCCAAGCAACAGCAGGTGATGGATGCCTTGACACGCATCGGCAAGATAGAATTGCCCACGTGTTCGCCCATCTTGGGCTCTGCCAAGACGCAGGAGTACCGCAACAAGTTGGAGTTTGGCTTTGCCAATCGACGTTGGCTGACGAAGGAGCAAATCCAGACCGGTGAGCGGTTCGAGCGACAAGAGAGTGTGGGCTACCACGCCAATGGCACTTTCGACAAAATCCTGCCCATCGAGGAGTGCCATCTGATGGATTCCATCAACGACCGTCTGCGTCTGGCCATTCGCGACTATGCCTACGAACACAACCTCACATTCTTTGATGCTCGCGAGCACACTGGGCTGCTGCGTGGCATGATGATTCGTCTGTCAAACACGGGCGGCCTGATGCTGCTGATGCAGTTCTGTATCACCACCGACGAGGAGCGGAATCAATCTAAAGCACTACTTGAATATATCGGAAATAAATTTCTGGATATTACATCATTGTTGTATGTGAATAATCAGAAATACAATGACACTTTTGGTGACCTTCCCGTCGTTGTATTCAAAGGCGAAGACCACATCTTTCTGGAGATGGAGTGCCTTCGTTTCAAGGTCGGTGCCAAGAGTTTCTACCAGACCAACACAGAGCAGGCTTATGAATTATATAAGGTGGCGCGAGAGTTTGCATTTGAGGGCCAGGGGGTGGGTCTGCCATTAGTCTATGACCTCTATACCGGCACAGGCACCATTGCCAACTTCGTGGCTAGACAAGCGCGCGAGGTGATAGGCATAGAATATGTACAAGAGGCGATCGAAGATGCGAAGGTGAACAGCCAGCTGAATGGCATCACGAACACAAAGTTCTTCGCTGGCGACATGAAAGACATCCTCACCGAGGACTTTATCCGCGAGCATGGGCGCCCGGACATCATCATCACTGACCCGCCGCGAGCAGGGATGCACAATGATGTGGTAAATGTCATCCTGAAGGCTGCGCCCAAGCGCATCGTTTACGTCAGTTGCAATCCTGCAACACAAGCGCGTGACCTTGCGCTGATGGATTCAGACTACAAGGTCACGCGGATTCAACCTGTTGATATGTTCCCCCACACCCAACATGTGGAGAACGTAGTGCTACTGGAACGGCGCTAGGATGGCCAATGAGTCGGCGTGCGCCTGAGCGATGGAGTCGCGGCGCGCGCGTTCTTCGCGCTTGATGGCTTCGTCACGTGCTGCGTAGGCTTCAGTGATGAAGTCGCCAGCAGCATGAGCGGTGATGTATGCCGTGTAGCTGGTGGCCGTGCAGAGGCGGTCTGCGGCGCGCCATTCGAGGGTGTCGATGCGGTGGAGCGCTGTTGTTTGATGGGTCGAGGTGGGGTAGTTGTCGATGAAGTCTCGGACGATGTCGGGATTCGTTGTGCGCATAGCTGCCTGCCAAGCTATCTCCTCTTGTCGGAGTTCTTCAAGACGTGCCTGCACTTCTTCAATGTGCTGGCTCTTGGGGTAGCGCATAATGAAGTCCTCGAAACTCTGTGGGTCGTTGCAGTCTTTTAACAACGAGAAGGCAGCCTCGGCACTGGCCTCACGGCTGCTGCGAATCTGCCAAAAAAGTAAGCCGGCGATGGCCAATAACAGCACAATCACGGCGAGAAGAATCCAACCGCCCTTGCTCTTGCGTGGGGTAGGCGAGGAGGGCGTTACCACAGTAGGCTTATCTGTTTCTGGTGTTGGCTCGGAAGGGGCCGTCGTGGAACCGGAAGCGTGTGTGGTCGGTTCTGGGATGACCGTTTCGGAGGGTGTGGTTGCAGGGGTGGAAGGTGCATTGTTCTTCACGACGAATGGAGTGTCGCAATGGGGGCAGCGTTCCACTTCTTGCAACATAATGGCATCACAAACAGGACAACGTTTCAGATTGCTGGCGATGGGAACGCCGCAATTGGGGCATTGGGGTGCTTTCGTAGATACCTCGTGGCCACATTCAGGACATTTGATTAGGCTCATGATTTCTCTTTTCTTTGAAGGGATTAGGACCTTATTTTCTCTTTTCGTAGTGCAAAGATAGGTGAATTCTCTCATTCCGAGCAAAAAAAAGAAGAAAAAGTTTGCATTCTCATAAATATTATCTACCTTTGCACCGCTTTTCAAAGCTATTGGGGCATTAGCTCATCTGGCTAGAGCGTTTGACTGGCAGTCAAGAGGTGGCGAGTTCGAGTCTCGCATGCTCCACAGAACAAATCCCCCCCACGAGGCTTGCCGTGAAAGATTCGGCGAGCCTTTTTATTTTAATGAAAGAAATGTTATAGGAAAAGAAATGATACGTATCGCAGTACAATCCAAGGGCCGTCTCTATGAGGACACGATGGCTTTGCTTGCAGAGGCTGGAATCAAGATTCCTTCGAGCAAGCGTACATTGCTCGTGCAGTCGCCCAACTTCCCTGTTGAAATCCTTTATCTTCGTGACGACGATATCCCACAGTCCGTAGCCACGGGTGTTGCCGATCTGGGCATCGTGGGTGAGAATGAATTTGTGGAGCGTGGCGAAGATGCCGATATCGTGCGCCGGCTGGGCTTCAGCAAGTGCCGTTTGTCGCTGGCTATCCCCAAGGCGATTGATTACAAGAGTGTAGCGTGGTTCGAAGGCAAGAAGATAGCCACAAGCTACCCGGTCATTCTCGGTTCTTTCCTGAAGGAGAAGCGTGTGAATGCGGAGATCCACGTCATCACTGGCTCAGTGGAAATCTCTCCGGGCATTGGCCTGGCCGATGGCATCTTCGACATCGTCAGCAGCGGCAGCACCCTCGTGAGCAACAACCTGCGTGAGGTGGAAGTGGTGATGCAGAGCGAGGCCCTGCTCATCGCCCACAAGGGCCTTGACACCGAGAAACGCGCCATCCTCGAAGACCTGCTCTTCCGCATCGAAGCAGTCAAGGCTGCCGAGGACAAGAAATACGTGCTGATGAACGTACCCAGCGAACGTCTGCAGGAAGTCATCAGCGTGTTGCCCGGTGCCAAGAGTCCCACGGTGATGCCGCTGGCTACGCCGGGTTGGAACAGCGTCCACACGGTCATTGACGAGAAGCGCTTCTGGGAAGTCATCTCGCAGCTGAAAGCCCTGGGCGCACAGGGCATTCTCGTGATTCCCATCGAGAAAATGATATTGTAGACTCACATGAAGACTTATAGATTTCCGAGTGAAGCGGAGGTGCGGGAGATTATCACGCGCCCGACGAAGGATGCCAAGGACCTCACGGCCACGGTGTCTGCTGTGCTCGCTCGCATCAAGAGCGAAGGCGATACCGCCGTGCTCGACTACGAGCAGCTGTTCGACAAGGTCGATTTGCGTTTCGTATGTTGTCGTGCCACGGCAACCAGCCCATTGGCCGTCACGCCCGAGGAGTTTGCTGCTGCCGAGGCGCTCGTCAGCGATGAACTGAAAGCTGCCCTGCAGCTGGCTCACGACAACATCGCCCGCTTCCACGAGGCACAGCGTTATGCAGGCATCGAGGTGGAGACCGCACCCGGCGTGCGCTGCTGGCAGCGGAGCGTGCCCATTGAGAAGGTGGGACTCTATATCCCCGGTGGCACGGCACCCCTGTTCTCCACCGTCCTGATGCTGGCCACACCCGCCCGCATCGCCGGTTGCAGCGAGATTGTGCTCTGCACGCCTCCCAGCCGCGACGGCAGAGTCCATCCCGCCATCCTCGTGGCAGCCCGCATCGCAGGCGTCTCGAAGGTCTTCAAGGCGGGTGGGGTACAGGCTATCGGTGCGATGGCCTACGGCACGCAGTCGGTGCCCAAGGTATCGAAGATCTTCGGTCCTGGCAACCAGTTCGTGCAATGCGCCAAGCAGTTGGTGTCGCTGGCGGGTGTAGCCATCGATATGCCTGCCGGTCCCAGCGAGGTGGAGGTCATCGCCGATGCCACGGCGAATCCCGCTTTTGTGGCTGCCGACCTGCTCTCGCAGGCGGAGCACGGCGTGGATTCACAGGTGCTGCTCGTGACCACCTCCGAGGCGCTGATTGCCGCCGTAGAGGCAGAAGTAGCGAAGCAACTTGCAGTCCTGCCGCGTAAGGACATCGCTGCTGCCGCCTTGGAGAACAGCCGCATCGTCCTCGTGTCCTCCACGGACGAAGCTCTCGCCATCAGCAACCGCTACGCACCCGAGCACCTCATCATCGAGACTGCCGATGCCGAGGCCCTCGCAGCGCGCGTGGTGAACGCGGGCAGTGTTTTCATCGGACATCTCACGCCCGAGAGCGCTGGCGACTATGCCTCCGGCACGAACCATACCCTGCCCACCAACGGCTACGCTACGGCCTACAGCGGCGTGAACATTGACGCCTTCTGTCGCAAGATCACCTATCAGAAGATCACGCCCGAAGGCCTGCAGAGCATCGGTCGCGCGGTGGAACTGATGGCAGCTGCCGAGCAGCTCGACGCACACAAGAATGCCATGACACTCAGACTTCAAAGCCTATGAAACCGCTACAAGAACTGACAAAACAGAACATCTGGAAGCTCACACCATATTCGTGTGCGCGCGATGAATTTAAAGGTCGTGCCGCCAGTGTCTTCCTCGATGCCAACGAGAATCCCTATAACGCCAACTTCAACCGCTATCCCGATCCCTTGCAGGAGGAGCTGAAGGCACGGCTCGCTGAGGTCAAGGGCGTGCCCGCCGGCCGCATCTTCCTGGGCAACGGCTCCGACGAGGCCATCGACCTCGTCTATCGCATCTTCTGCGAGCCGCGACAGGATAACGTGGTCGCCATCGCACCAACCTACGGGATGTATGGCGTCTGCGCCGACATCAACGATATCGAGTACCGTCCCGTGGAACTCAATGCGGACTTCTCACTCGATGCCGACCGCCTCTTGGCCGCAGTCGATGCGCATACAAAGGTCATCTGGATCTGCTCACCCAACAACCCCACGGGCAACGCTCTCGACCGCAAGGCTATTGAGCGCGTGCTCACGGAGTTCCAGGGCATCGTGGTGGTGGATGAAGCCTACAGCGATTTCAACGATGCGCGACCCTTCCGTCTCGACCTCGACCGCTTCCCCAACCTCATCGTGCTCAACACGTTCTCGAAGCTGTGGGCCTCGGCAGCCATCCGTCTGGGAATGGCCTTCGCTTCCGAGGAGATTATCGCGCTCTTCAACAAGGTCAAGTACCCCTATAACATCAATGCGCTCACCCAGCAGCAGGCCATGAAGATGCTCGCAGACCTCCAGCAGGTGCAGTACTGGCGTGCCACGCTGCTCAGGGAACGCGAACAGCTGCTACCCGCCATCGCCGAGCTGCCCATCTGCAAGGCCGTGTATCCCACCGATGCCAACTTCTTCCTGGCGCGCATGACGGATGCCGATAGCATCTACCACTACCTCATCGACCGCGGCATCGTGGTTCGCAACCGCTCCCGTGTGCAGCTCTGCGGCAACTGCCTCCGCATCACCATCGGCACCCCGCAGGAGAACAATGCGCTGCTGGGTGCATTGAGACAATATAGATCATGAAAGTATTATTCATCGACCGCGACGGCACGATTTTACAGGAACCTGCCGACGAACAGATCGACTCCTTTGAGAAGTTCCATTTCGTGCCGGGAGCCATCAGCGCCCTGCGTTTTCTGCGCCTGCACACCGACTACCGCTTCGTGATGGTGTCCAACCAGGATGGCCTGGGCACACCCGCCTATCCCGAGGAGGACTTCTGGCCCACACACAACCTGATGCTGGAGATTCTCGCTGGCGAGGGCGTCGTGTTCGACGACATCCTCATCGACCGCAGCTTCCCCGAGGACAACCAGCCCACCCGCAAGCCCGGCACTGCGATGCTGACCAAATACATGGACGGCAGCTACGACCTCGCCAACAGCTATGTCATCGGTGACCGCGAGAGCGATGCACAGCTGGCCAGGAATCTGGGGTGCAAGGCTCTATTAATTCAGAATTCAGAATTCACAATTCATCATTCTTGGAAAAAGATTGCTGAGATTGTTTATGCCGGTCCGCGCGAGGCCACAGTCACCCGCACAACGAAGGAGACGGATATTGCTGTCAGCGTGAATCTCGACGGCACTGGAAAGAGTGAGATTGCCACCGGCCTTGGCTTCTTCGACCACATGCTCGAACAGATTGCCAAGCACGGCGCCATCGACCTCGACATCAGCGTGAAAGGTGACCTCCACGTGGATGAGCACCACACCATCGAGGACACGGCTCTCGCACTGGGCGAAGCCCTGCTGAAGGCCCTCGGCGACAAACGCGGCATCGAGCGCTACGGCTTTAGCACGGAGAACGGTACCCCCGTTGTCTCCTATACATTACCCATGGACGACTGCCTCTGCAGCGTGGCCCTCGACTTCGGCGGACGCCCCTGGCTCGTATGGAACGCCGAGTTCCACCGCGAGCGGGTAGGGGAGATGCCCACCGAGATGTTCCTGCATTTCTTCAAGAGCCTCTCGGATGCTGCGCGCATGAACCTGAATATCAAAGCCGAAGGTAAGAACGAGCACCACAAGATTGAAGGCATCTTCAAAGCCCTCGCCCGTGCCCTCCGCATGGCAGTCCGTCGCGACATCCACCACATGCAGCTGCCCTCCAGCAAAGGCGTGCTGTAAATCACTTAAAACATAAAGAGAGAACCAACAATGAAGCCCATCAACACACAGAAGGCACCAGCTGCCATCGGGCCTTACAGCCAGGCCATCCAAGTCGGGAATCTTGTCTATACCTCAGGCCAGCTGCCCATCGACCCCACCACGGGCGCATTCCCTGAGGGTGGTATCATGGAGCAGACGCGCCAGTCACTGACTAATGTTCGTGCCATTCTTAAGGAGACTGGTATCAGCATGAGTCAGGTCGTGAAAACGACGGTGTTCCTTGCCGACATGAACGACTTCGCCGACATGAACACCGTCTATTCCGAATTCTTCTCCGAGCCCTATCCCGCTCGCTCTGCCGTCGCCGTCAAGACCTTGCCCAAGGGCGCGTTGGTCGAAATAGAGGTGGTGGCAGAGGCGTAATTTTTTTTATTTGCGCTCGTAGCCCCAGTCGTCGATGGCCTGGCCCCAGTGCTCGTTGACGAGTTGGATGGTGCGGGGCTTGTACTCGTAACGGTTCTTCTTGTAGCTCTTGCGGCTGTCGATGTAGGCGCGGATGGCGGCCTCGGACTCTTCCCAACCGGGGAGCTGGAGCTTTGCATAAATGTCCTTCGTGGTGGCATAGGCGTCGCGCTCGAACTCCTCGAACTTGACTTCGTAGAGGTTGCCTTCGGGAATGAAGCGCTTCTGTTCCTGGTAGGCCTTGTAGAGGCGGGGGTAGGCGAGGATGGCGTTCATCTCGATGTCGTCGTCGCTCACGTCCTGCAGCTTCAGCGGCGCGATGGTCTGGGTGAAGTAAGAGCGGGTGCTCTCGAAGACGGTGTAGGGGTTACGCATCAGGTAGATGAACTTGGCATTGGGGAACATCTCCACGAGGGCCTGCACGTGGCCGGTGTGGGGCGGGTTCTTGGAGAGGTACTGCGTGCCGCCGGTGTTCCAGAGGCTGATCTTGACAATCTTCATGAACTCTTCCTGGAAGACGCGCTTCTCCTCGGGTGTGATTTTCTCGAAGGTGAGGTAGCGGTCGCAGTAGTCGAGCATACGCTTGGGCAGGTACCAGAAGTTGTAGTAGCTGTAGGGCATACAGGCGCTCAGCGCGAACTCCTCCTCCTGCGGCAGGTCGGGGGTGAGCTCCATGCCGTCGGTGGGACGGTGGCTGGGGATGAAGATCTTCATCCAGAACTTGAAGAAAGGTTGCGCAACCATCATCATGTGCGGGAACACGGTCTGGTAGGTGGTGGTGTGGCCGAAGTGCTCGTCCTGGGCGAAGATGTTGTGCACGAAGGTGGTGCCGCTGCGCCAGTGCCCGAGGATGAACAGCGGGTCGTGCTCCAGCGGCTTGTCGGCCAGCAGACGCTGGTAGCGACGCTCCTGGATGGGGGCGCTCAACGAGAGCAGGCGACAGAGGGCTTTCGTCATCAGGTATTTCGTGCGGTAGCCTTTGTCAATGGGCTCATTGTCTGTGATTTTCTTAAACGTGTCCCAGTTGGCTCCGATGAGCGGGGTCACAGGCAGATTCTCGAATTTTAATAATCCCATGGGTATGATGCTTTAGATTCGTTTGCGATGTATGGTGCTTATTCCCATCCGTCGAAGACGTGGGCATCGTAGGTGTTGTCCTCGGTGGGGGCGTGAAGGGGATTCCAGAGTTGTGCGAAAAAGGGGTTGCGGCGTGCCTCGGCATCCCATTGCCAGGGTCGTGCGTCTGGTTCCCAAGCGAAGGGATAGGGGAAGCAGTCGGGGCACCAGTGGCCTCCGAGGAGGACGAGGCGCGGCGCGGCGTCGAAGGTGTGTCCCTGGGCGCATTGCCAGCGCAGCGGCGTGTCCCAGTCGCCTGTGGTCATGCGCTCGGAGAGGCATCGGCCGCCGCGGAAGGCAGCAGCGCGCTGCATATCTTCGATGGTGAAGGCGGACATGGCCTTCTGCTCGTCGTAGCCGTGATCGAGGCGGACGATCTCGGAGCTGGGGCGTGAGAGGTCGGTGTGCTCCCAGTCGGGGATGGCGCGGTAGGCTTCCAGGGAGCCGTAGTAGGCATTGAGGCGGAGGGCGTTGCGGCGGCGAATCCACGCCTGTGTGCCATGAACGGGGTAGTTGGCCATCACCCACATGGCGGCTTTCACGAGGTGCGGCACGAGGAGGGCCCCCTTGGTGATGCGGGCCAGACGAATGGCGAAGGGCAGCTGCGGGCTGTGGCTCATCTGGCGAAAGTAGTCGCGAACGGGGATGTTGGCACGGAAGTGGAGGTAGTCCTCCAGGAGGTCGCTGTCGGTGTACCACATCCCGTGGAAGTTGCGGGTGGTGAACCAGCGTGCGTTGAAGATCTTCTCGGGGCGCGGGCAGCTGATGGCGTCGAGCAGTAGGACTTCGAACTCGTAGTTGCTGATGCGATATTCAGGCCCGCTGCCGATGTTGTAGTAGCGGTTCCAGAAGTCGGCAGGCACGTCGGGGCGGCACACGCGCTCCAGCAGGCGTCCGCTGTCCTCCACCGTAGCCCATTCGAGCACGCCGCGGATGGGGACGTGGAACATGATAGGGTCGTAGTTCTTGAGGATGGCAGGGTAGAGGATGCCGGACTGGCGCAGGCTGACCCAGCGGCGGATGCCGCCATCGGTGAGGATGCGCTCGGCGAGGACCTTAGTGATGCCGTAGTGGTCGTAGGGCGACACGCAGATGGGGTCACCCGTTCGCCCCCAATGGAGCGGCTCGCGGCGGTCGCCCATCTGTGCGATGCTGCCGATATAGACCACTGCTGGCTGGCGGTCGCCTTGTGCGAGCACGGCCTTGCGGATGTTGCGTGCGGCGCCGATATTCGTGTCGAAGGTTCGGCGCGGATGATAGTCGGCACGCGGGCTGACTTCGCCGCCTACGTGGAGGACAATGTCGGCGCCCGTGACACCGCGAAGAACGTCGTCGTAGCAGCGGAGGTCGCCCCAGACGATGTCTATCTTGTCGGCGACGGGCTTGAGCTGGCGGCGATTCTTGTGCGAAGGGCGTGCCAGCACGCGTATCTTGTAGTTGTACTCCTCCTGATGAGCCAGTAACTCATGCAAGCCGGCGGTACCCATAGTACCTGTGGCACCAGTGAGGAAGATGGTGGTAGAAGTGGTGGAGGTCATCAGTTGGATGGTGTTTGCGGGGGCTTAGTAGATGAAGGGGAAGATGCGGCGGCGATGGCTGACGGCGGCATCGCCGAATTCATCGTGGTAGCGCTTGTGGATGGCGTGAGCGCGCGGCACTAGGTTGGCGGCTGTCCAGATGGGGAAGACCCAGGCGGCCAGCGTGGCGGTAGCGATGGCATAGCCCGTCCACTCCAGCAGCTCGCCGAAGTAGTTGGCGCTGGTGACATAGCGGTAGAAACCGCGATGGGGCAGGTAGTGGCGCGTGTCGCCCGGTTTGCGCAGACGACGGATGACGCGGTCGGAATGGAGGTTGATGATGAAACCTGCGATGAAGAGAGCAATGCCCAGGATAACATGCCAGCGGAGCAGGTAGGAGGCGCCGTCGGCATAGTCGGGGTTGGGATACCAGTAGAGGTTGCCGCCCTGCAGGATGCCGTTGATGGTATTGAAGAGGACGCCCATGAGCATGATAGCTACGGGCATCTCACTGCGCCCTTTCATCAGGAAGGGAAAGATGAAGCTGCGCTGGAGGTAGTGCAGCTGGAAAAGGCCAAACAACACGAGTTCGGGCACGTGGAGGCTGTAGCCGCTCTGCGCCCAGATGACGAGCATGACGAGGAAGACGGGGGCTTCCATCAGGATCCAGCCAACGCGGTTGTTGATGCTCCAGCCCCAGCTGCGGGTGCGGAACTGACCGTAGCCGGCATTGACGAAATAAAGACTCACGAAGACGATGAGGGCCAGCGCCAGCATCGTCCAGATGGTTGTTTGGAAGAGAGAGTAGGAGAGCACGTGTTTAATAATCATTAATGTTTTACCTTGATTTCCAGACCTTGGCGTGCGAGTTCCTTGACGGCGGTGTCGATGGCGGCGTAGTGTTCCTCAGCGATGCCGAGCTTCGGCAGGTCGAGGGTCGGTATGAGGTCGTTCTCGAGGGAACGCTCGTCGAGGGGGGCGAGGATCATGCCGACGGCGGAGGTGTTGTTGGTGATGGGGTCGATGAGGATGAAGGCACCGGTCTGACGGTTCTTGGCGTAGGCGTCGAAGAAGAGAGTCTTGGCGGTGAGGATATCGACCTGACCGATTTCGTTGAGCTGGAAGGGTTTGCCAGCTTTCTCCTCCAAAGTGTTCACATCAACACGGTTGCGCAAGGCACAGATGGTGGCACGGGTGGTGTTGGTGTTGTGCTTGAGGAAGAATTGCTTGCCGGTGTCCATGGGCTCCTCGTCCATCCACACGAGCATCGTGGTGAAATGACGTCCGATGTGGGGCTGGTTGTCCGGCTTCACAATCATCTCGCCGCGGCTGATGTCAATCTCGTCTTCGAGAGTGATGGTGACGCTCTGAGGCGGAAACGCGATCTGCTGTTCACCTTCGTAGGTGACGATACTTTGTACATGGCTACGCTTCATGCTGGGCAGGGCCATCACCTCGTCGCCTACGCGGATGACACCGCTGGCGACCTTGCCGCAGAAACCACGGAAGTTGAGGTCAGGGCGCAGGACATACTGCACGGGATAGCGGAAGTCGTCGAAGTTGCGGTCGGCATGGATGGGCACGGTCTCTAGGAAGTGGAGTAGGGCAGGACCGTCGTACCACGGAGTGCGGTCGCTCTTCTCGACCACATTGTCGCCTTCGCGCGCTGAGAGGGGGAAGCAGGTGACGTCCTCGATGCCGAGGTGGTCGGTGAGCTGGCGGTACTCGGCCACGATGGCGTCGAATACCTCCTTGCTGAAATCCACAAGGTCCATCTTGTTCACGGCGAGCACGATGTGCTTGATGCCGAGCAGCGATACGAGATAGGTGTGGCGGCGCGTCTGTGTGATGACGCCCTTGCGCGCATCGATGAGAATGATGGCGAGGTTGGCTGTGGAGCCGCCCGTGATCATGTTACGGGTGTATTGTTCGTGTCCCGGGGTGTCGGCGATGATGAACTTACGACGGTTGGTGGAGAAGTAGCGGTAGGCCACGTCGATGGTGATACCTTCCTCGCGCTCGGCCTTGAGGCCGTCGAGCAGGAGGGCATAGTCGATGCTGTCGCCGGCGTTGCCCACGCGTTTGCTGTCGCGCTCGAGGGCGGCGAGCTGGTCGTCGTAGAGCTTCTTGGAGTCGAAGAGGAGGCGTCCGATGAGCGTTGACTTGCCGTCATCGACGGAGCCTGCCGTGAGCAGACGCAGCAGATCCTTCTGTTCGTCGGCGTCGAGGTAGGCTTTGATATCGAGGGGTTCTTTCATAGGGGTTATGATTTTTGTTCTAGATAATCTAGATGGGGTCTAGATATTCTAGATATTCTAGGTGATTTATATCGCTTTGATTGTTTCACCGTCGCGGAGCACCTGCTTGGAGGCGATGAGACGTGCCACACTGCGGGTGATGGCGTTGTCGATGCGGGTGGTGCGGCGTTGGTAGCCGAGCATACGGTTGGCGGCGAGTTTGATGCCGTCGAGCGGGATGGCAATCTGCTCCTTGACAATCTGCAGGACTACCTTGTCGATGGTGGCCTCGGGGATGTCGTCGATATCGCGCTTGGCACCGTCCTTGCCTGTGAGGGCCACGGGCTTCACGGCCTTCGCCTTCTCCTCGACAATCTTGGGATTGGTGAGGTTCAGCGGCTCGGCCTTCGTGGCGGTCTTGCGGGTCTCGATGGCGGCCACAATGGTGTCCAGCACGCGCGGCCGGTTCTGCAGCCAGTCGATGCTCCACACGCGCAGCACCCTCCAGCCTAGGCCCTGCAGCACCGAGGGCTGTGTGAGCTCGCGGTCGCGCGCTATCTTGGTGGCCAGACGGGCGTGGTTGTCGATGAGGAGACCGAGGAGGTAGCGGTCCGTATCCTGAGGATCTACGACGGCTAAATCAACCTTGAACTTCGAACGGCCCACGTTGAGCGCTGTCTCGTAGCCGAGGTCGTTGAGTGCAGCGGCGATGTCCGCGGAAAGCCCTGCTTCCTGTATCCCTGTCTGGGGGAGAGCCTCCCCTCCCTCACGGGAGGGGGCGGGGGTGGGTCTTTCAGCATACTTCAGGAACTTCTGCAGCCCCTCGACGCCTGCGGCCTTGGAGCGGCGCAGGTCAATCTGCTCGGCAAGCAGTGTGGAATAGACAATCATCTCATAGCGGGCACGCGTGACAGCTACATTCAGTCGGCGCTCGCCACCGCGGTTGTTCAGCGGACCGAAGTTCATACTGACATTGCCGTCCTTATCCGGACCGTAGCCGATGCTGAAGAGGATGACATCGCGCTCGTCGCCCTGCACGTTCTCGAGGTTCTTGATGAAGATGGGCTCCTCGCTCTGGAAGGCGCGGGCCTCCAGTTCGGATTTGCCGACGAGGGCTTCCATGAGGACATCCTCGATGAGGTTCTGCTGGGCCACGGAGAAGGCCACCACGCCAATGCTGCGCTGCGAGAGCTCGGCATCGGAGAGGCGACGGATGATCTCCTTCACGACGGCCTCGGCCTCGGCGCGGTTGCTGCGCTTGCCACCTTTGTCATAGACACCGTCGAGCTTCACCAACGATACCTTCTTCAGACGGTCGTCGGCAGAAGGGAAGGTGAAGAGGCGGCCATCGTAGTACTCCTGATTGGAGAAGGCGATGAGCGACTCGTGCTTCGAGCGGTAGTGGAAGGCCAGATAGTGGTCGGGCAGCGAGAGGGCCTGGCAGTCGTCGAGGATGCTGTCGAGGTCGTCGAGTTCAGCTTCTTCATCATCGACTTGCTGCGCATCGAAGAAACTCGTTGGCGGCATCTGCTTGTTGTCGCCCACTACGATGAGTGCCTTGCCACGCCCGATGGCACCAACAGCCTCGGAGGTCGGCATCTGCGAGGCTTCGTCGAAGATGACGAGGTCGAACTTCGGCGTGTCAAGGTCGATGAACTGAGCCACCGAGATGGGGCTCATGAGCATACAGGGGCAGAGCTTCGGCAGCAGGTTCGGGATCTGCTCGATGATATGGCGGATGCTGGTGCCGCGACCGCCGTTGGCGATATTGCGCTTGAGGATGTTGACCTCGGAACCCGTGGCCGCCTCGATGGAGATGGAGGGGATGCGGGCTGCCAGACGGCAGTAGAGCTCCTTCTTCGTGAGCTCCTGGAAGTGCTCGGTGAGCTGGCGGTAGCGGGCGATGACATCCTCGAAGACGAGACCGCTGAAACGGCGGAGCTCCTCGTCGGCATCAATCATCTGCAGCGCCCATTCTTTATATAAGGTACGCGCGAGGGCCTGGGCAGTCACCTCGCCGCTGTGTCCGGCTTCGAGGTAGTCAACAGCTGTCTGCCAACCGCCATCGATGAGCTGCTGGCGTCGGCTGGACCACTGGAACCACTCGCGCCACGCGTCCTTGTGCCGCAACCATTCGTCGTTGACGGCGGGTGCCTGAACTTGTGCGAGGTCGGCGATGAAGGTCGGAATGCTATCCTTGGTCAGCGAGGCGTCGATGCGCTGGAGGCGTTTGAGGAAGCTGTTGGTGGCAAAGAAACGCGGCAGGAACCACTTCTGCTGAATCGAGGTCCATTGTGCGAAGAGGGCGGCAGGTTGCTCGGTGGGCACCGCTTGAAGTTGTTGCAGCAGCTGTTCCAGACGAGCCAGATCGTCGCGACGATCACTCTTGGGCGCAAGGCCCGTCAGCGGGTGTCCCATGGGATGGCCCGTCAGCTGGAAGATGGCATCGAGGTGGGTCAGTTCGGACGAGACAGCATCGAGGTCGGCAGCGGTCTTAGAGACTTCCACAGCCACACTCCCGCTATCCTCACCCGGCTGCAGATAGCGCTCGATGCAGTCATAGACGGAGAGGCCGCAGGCACCCTTGGCGTGCACGGCCTGCATATAGCCGTTGAGCTGTTGGCGCAGGGCGTAGAGCTCCTCAGAGCGTTGCTGGAAGTCCTCGCTCAGGTGACCGTGCGTCACGTCCAAAGCCTGTTGTAACTGCTCTAGGAAATGGGTCTTGGTGACTTTGTTGGAGTGCAGCTCCAGGCAGAACGGGTCGAGACCAATCTTTGCTAAACGCTTCTGCACCACCTGCAGGGCTGCCATCTTCTCGGCTACGAACAGGACGCGCTTGCCTTGGTATAAGGCGTTGGCAATCATGTTGGTGATGGTCTGCGACTTGCCCGTTCCCGGAGGGCCGTAGAGAATGAAGCTCTTTCCCTCGCCGCTCTCGATAACGGCTTCGAGTTGCGAACTGTCCACGCTGATGGGCGTGGCAACGTCGGCGGGACGGGCGTGGAGGTCGAAGTCGTGGACATCGATGTCCTGGTCGCTGATCTCCAGCGTCAGGCGCCGTTCTACGAGACTCTGCACGATAGGACTCTCCTGCAGCTTGGCGGCGTTGGTGTGGATATCGTTCCACATGACGAATTTGTTGAACGAGAAGAGTCCGAGGACGCACTCGTCGATGATTTCCCATTGGGGATGCTGGCTGATGGCGCTGCGGATGGCCTCGAAAACTTTGAGGACATCGATGCCGTTCTCATCCTTGGGTAGCGGGTCGAGGGAGGGCACGAGGAGCTTGAACTGCTGGCGCAGGAACTCCGCGAGGGTGATGTTGAGGATGGTGTCCTCGTCGCGCATTCGAACTATATAGCCACTGCCGTTGCGCACGATGTTGACGGGCAACAGGAGGATGGGGGCGTAGCGGGGTTGCTCGCTCTTCTCGGTCACGAACCACTTGAGCATCCCAATTGCGATGAAGAGAGCGTTGGCGCCGTTCTCTTCCAGCGCCGTGCGGGCACCACGGTAAAGATTCGTAAGCACGGGCTTCAGCTCGGCAGCCGTGAGGGCGGTGGGGAGGGAGTGGCCCGACGTTGACGCGACGGACACGGTGGCTGTGCCTTCGGCATCAGCCGCGCTCTTTGCGACTTCCTTGGGGGCGATGGTGTAGCTCTCGCCCATCTGCAGACGGTCCTCGAGGTGAGCTACATCAGAGATAGCCAGCGGCAGGGCGCGCTTGCCGGGACGCACGTTCAGCAGGTTGTTGCGCAGGCTGAAATCCAACAGCTTACGCTCCCATAGTGCCTGCCGTGTGAGCTGTCGTTCATCGACCTGCAGGGCGGCTTCGTCGGAAGACTCACCCCCCGCCCCCCTCTCTTTCAAAGAAGGGGAGGATTCGAGGGGGGGAGATACCTTTGCGTCAATCTTATCGCTCATCATATCAATAATATTAGAAGTACCCCTCCCTCTTCTTTTGTTCCATAGAGGCTTCCTGGTCGAAGTCGATGACGCGGGTGGTGCGTTCGCTCTTGGTGGTTGTCATCATCTCCTCGACAATCTCTTCGATGGTCGTGGCGGTGCTCTCTACGGCACCTGTCAGGGGCCAGCAGCCGAGGGTGCGGAAACGGACCATACGCGGTTTGATGAGCGGACGGTACTGCTCGGGCAGACGGTCGTCATCGGCCATGATGAGGTTGCCGTCGATTTCCACACATGGACGCTCCTTGGCGTAGTACAGCGGTACGATGGGGATGTTCTCCAGACGGATATACTGCCAGATGTCGAGCTCTGTCCAGTTGGAAAGCGGGAACACGCGGATGCTCTCTCCCTTATGGATGCGGGCGTTGTAGATGTCCCATAACTCAGGACGCTGGTTCTTGGGGTCCCACTGCTGGAACTGATCTCGGAAAGAGAAGATACGCTCTTTGGCACGGCTCTTCTCCTCGTCGCGACGGGCACCGCCGAAAGCCGCATCGAACTTGTATTTGTTCAGAGCATCCAAGAGGGCCTTGGTCTTCATCAGGTCTGTGTGTACCTTGGAACCGTGGGTGAAAGGACCTACGCCAGCGTTGAAAGCTTCCATATTACTCTCCACGATAAGGTTCCAGCCGTATTTCTTGGCATATTCGTCGCGGAACTGGATCATCTCCTTGAACTTCCATTTCGAGTCGATATGCATCAACGGGAACGGCACCTTACCGGGCGCGAAGGCCTTCTCAGCCAGGCGCACCATCACGCTGCTGTCCTTGCCGATGCTGTAGAGCATCACAGGGTTCTCGAACTCAGCCGCCACTTCACGAATGATATGAATGCTCTCGGCTTCGAGTTCCTGCAAATGTGTGAGAAGACCCCCTCCCCGCTCCCCCTGAAGGGGGAGAGCGGAATGTATTTGACTATTGGATTGATTCATCATGCTATATATGGATTGTAATTTTAATCTTGACAATTATTGAAAGGTACCTACTCCCCTCCCTCGGGAAGGGTTTGGGGTGTGGGGTCAATTAGTTCCAGCACCTGTCTTACGCTTTCTTCCAGTGTCTGTTTGCTTGTGTCGATTTCAAGCACCGGATTTGTCGGCGCTTCGAAGGGGGCACTGATGCCGGTGAAGTCCTTGACTTCGCCACGACGGGCACGCGCATAGAGCCCTTTCACATCGCGACGCTCACACTCCTCGAGAGGGGTACTGACATAGACCTCATAGAAATCCTGCTCGCCGATGATATTGCGCGCCATCGTGCGGTACTCGTTGGTGGGCGACACGAAGGCGGCGAGCGTCACGATGCCGGTATCGACGAAGAGTTTGCCGACTTCGGCGATGCGACGGATATTCTCCTTGCGGTCTTCGGCACTGAAGCCAAGGCCTGCATTGATACCTGTGCGGATGTTGTCGCCATCGAGGATGCGGCAGAGGATGCCGCGCTGGTGCAACTCGCGTTCCACGCCTAGGGCAATGGTGCTCTTGCCGGAGCCCGACAAGCCCGTGAACCAGATCATCATGCCGCGCTGGTGAAGGAGTTGCTCCTTGTCAGCTCGTGTCATCATCTTATCGTAGATGGGATAGATGTTTTCAGCCATTATGTGAGATTGTAAAACAACGGAATCAAGAATACGCTCAGGATAAACACGATGATGTTCATCGGGAGACCCACCTTCACGAAGTCCGTGAACTTATAACCGCCCACGCCCTGCACGATGAGGTTCGTCTGATATCCGATGGGCGTAGAGAAGGCTGAGCTGGCAGCGAAGCAGACACACACCACGAAAGGCATCGGGTTCATGCCCAGCTGCTCAGCTACGGCCAGTGCCAGCGGGAAGGCGAGGGCTGCGGCTGCGTTGTTGGTGATGAGTTCGGTGAAAATGTTGGTGATGAGGAACAGCGATGCCAGGATGATGTAGATACCAAATTCGCTGTGGCGCGCCAGCTCAGTGAGCGAGATGATGAAGCTGGCGATGAAATCCGCAAAGCCCGACTTGGTCATCGCAGTGGAGATAGCAAAGGCACAGGCGATGGTGATGAGCACATCCCACGAGAAGAACTTGGTGTACTTGCGGGGCGAGAACATGCGGGTCCAGGCCATGATGACGGCAGTGACGCAGGCGAAGAAGAACATATCCAGTTTCAATGACGGCATATATTGCTGGATGAACGTATTTTGCGCCAGCCATGCCTTGACGGGTTCCAGTTCACCTACCGTGGCACCGATGATCATCAGAACGAGCAGCACCAACGCGAGCCATCGTTTCTTCTTGCTCAAAGGCGGTTCGTAGTCACCGACGCGGTTAATCATCCAGAAGACGCGGCTCTCGCCCCATGCTTTCATGAATGTGTCGTCAGCATCGATGATGAGCGTGTCCTCATGGGTGAGGCGTGTGTTCATGTAGTCACCTTCCACGATGTTGCCGCCACGGCTGATGGCACGCACGTGAGCGCCGTAGTGACGATAGAAGTCGAATTCGTGCAGCGTCTTTCCCAACCCTGGGAAACGGTTGCCCAGCAGAACCTCGTGGCGTGTCATGCCTGGTGCCAGGTTCTGTTCGTCGTCGTCTTCCTCGGCTTTGCGTTCGTTGGGTAGCAAATAGCGCGAGAAGAAGATGAGATAGATGAGGCCTACCAGCGCGATGACGATACCCACCTTGGAGAGTTCGAACATCGAGATACCGTCGGTGATGCCGAAGCGCATGAGGATGCCCTCTGCGCCACCGCTCTCTACAACGGCTGCCTCGTCCTTGGCCTCCTGCAGCAACATACCGTGCAGCACCAGGTTCGTCGTGGTACCAATTAGCGTGCAGATACCGCCGATGACGGTGGCATAGCTCAGGGGGATGAGGAATTTCGTGGGTGGAAGTTTCATCTTGCGCGCCCAGTTCTTTATCATTGGGGCGAAGATGACCACGACGGGTGTGTTGTTGAAGAACGCCGAGATGAATGTGACGATAGGGTAGAAGCGTAGTCCTGCCGAGGTGATGTTGGCGTCCTTCTTGGGGAGCATGTGGAACACAATGCGCTCCAGAATGCCGCTCTTGCGGACACCCTCGCTGACCAGATAGAGCAGTGCCACCGTGATCATACCCTTATTGGAGAATCCCTTCACGGCCTCTTCGGGCGTGATGATGCCGGAAACCAGAAACAACACTACGGCTGTGAACAGGATCAAGCCCGGACGCAGGTATTCTCGCATCAGTGCCACGAGCATGAATACGAGGATAATCGCAACGTATAAGACTGAAAATTGCATGTTTTCTCTGACGCTATGAAGTGAAATCAGATGGTCTTGAACTTAAGAATGACACCGCCGTATGCAGGCACCTCCACATGTGTGGGTTTGGACGATGTGAACGAGATGGAGTGAGCACTGCCGGTAAGGAGGTCAATGGCACGCAGTCGTCCACGCTTGTTCATCCTGTAGAACTTGAAGACATGCTCTGGGATCTGGACATCAATGGAGGCTGGCTGATCGTCGAAGTTGGCAACAATCAGCAGGGTTGTGCGATCGTAGTGTCTGAGGAACGCATACTGCTTGTGCGGATTGAAATGCTCGCTGGGAGGATTCACGTACATCAGGTCGTAGAACTCGCCCTGCTGAATAGCTGTCTCGTTGGAGCAGAGGTTTAATAATGTTTTATAAAACTGTTGGTTCTCAACCTCTTTTGGAGTTATGTTCTCGCCGTTGAATTCTCCTCCGTTGCGCCAGCGGTAGATGGTGCCGACGGTCCAATAGTCGAAGATGGTGGTGCGTCCGTCGCGTCCGCTGAAGCCTTCGCAATCCATTCCTCGCTCGCCCAATTCCTGTCCGAAATAGAGCATGACGGGACCTGTGCTGAAGGTGGCAGCTACGAGCATAGGAGCACGACCTTTCATGGCGTCTCCGGCAAAGAAATCCGATGCGATGCGCTGTTCGTCGTGGTTCTCAAGGAATGACAGCATGTGCGGACGGATGTCGTCAACTGCTTGCCAGCACGTCGTGATGGACTCGGCGTTGGCATAGCCACAGGCCACAGCTCGCAGCGTATCGTAGAGTCCCACTTTGTCGTAGAGATAGTCGAAATGGCCGTCATGAATATAACGGCGATATTCGGCGGGGTTATAGACCTCGGCAATGAAGATGATGTTCTCGTGCTGGGCTTTCACTTGTGGAATGGCCCACCCCCAGAACTCAGCCGGCACCATCTCGGCCATATCGCAGCGGAAACCGTCGATGCCTTTTCCGGCCCAGAAGAGCAGGATGCCAAGCATCTTCTCCCACGTTGAGGGTATAGGGTCGAAGTGAGCGATGCGTCCGGCTGTGTAATCAATGCCATAGTTGAGCTTTACAGTCTCATACCAGTCGTTATGTCCGGCATAGCTGGAGAACACGTCGTTGCCTGTGGCGCGCGCTGGCATTTCCTCGTATGGTTGCGCTTCGTCCTGTTGCAGGTCGAAGTCAGCGTGGAACTGTTCGCCGGGGAAGTAGTAGAAGTTGTTCTGCGGCGAGAAGTGTTTGGTTGTGTCGTCCGTCGCTCCCAGGTCCTCGACATCTTCGGGGCAGACATCGCTGTGGTACTGACGTGCTACGTGGTTGGGCACAAAGTCAATGATGACCTTGAGGTTGGCCTTATGGGTCCGTTGCACGAGCGCTTCGAACTCTTTCATGCGAGCAGGCACACTCGTGGCTAAATCGGGATCCACATCGTAGTAGTCCTTGATGGCATAAGCCGATCCGGCTTTTCCCTTTACGACAGCGTGGTGATCCTTGGTGATGCCGAAAGCGGAGTAGTCGGTCTGTGTGGCGTGTTCGATGATGCCTGTGTACCAGATGTGTGTGGCTCCTAGAGCCTTGATTTCAGCGAGTGCTGTTGGAGTGAAGGCGTCCATGGTGCCGCAACCATTGACGGCGCGGTCACCATTGGGTTGATTCACATTCTTGTCGCTTCCGAAAAGGCGCGTAAAGACTTGGTAAATAACGGGCTTATTCAGCATAGGGCGTTAAGGGCGTTGGGGCGTTGGGAAATGTGTTGCTTTAAAGGTCTGCTGCGCCGCGCACGACGACTCCCTCAACGTCTTTGGCTATCTTGGCAATCATGCCTTGTAGCGCTTTGCCGGGACCACACTCGGTGAACTCTGTGGCACCAGCTGCCAGCATGGCCTGCACCTCCTGTGTCCAGCGTACACTGGCGGTGAGCTGTGCGATGAGGTTCTGCTTGATCTCGGCGGGCTCGGTGTGGGCCTGGCCATCCACATTCTGGTAGATGGGGCACTTGGGCGTGTGGAACTCGGTAGCTTCGATGGCAGCCTGCAGCTCGTCCTTGGCGGGCTGCATCAGAGGGCTGTGGAAGGCGCCGCCGACGGGGAGGGGTAGGGCGCGCTTGGCACCTGCGGCCTTCAGCTTCTCGCACGCAGCATTGATGGCTTCTACGCTGCCGCTGATCACCAGCTGGCCCGGGTTGTTGTAGTTGGCAGGCACACAGACGCCACCTTCGGCAGCCACCTCAGCACAAATCTGCTCAACGACCTCATCAGCCAAGCCAATGATGGCGGCCATCGTGGAGGGCTGAGCCTCGCAGGCCTTCTGCATGGCCTGGGCACGAGCGCTCACCAGACGCAGACCGTCTTCAAACTTCAGGGCACCGGCAGCTACGAGAGCGCTGAACTCACCCAGCGAGTGACCACCGACCATATCCGGCTGGAACTTGTCGCCCAGGCAGATGGCGGTGATGACGGAATGCAGGAACACAGCGGGCTGTGTGACCTTGGTCTGTTTCAGCTCGTCAGCTGTTCCTTCGAACATGATTTTCGTAATCTCAAAACCGAGGATATCGTTAGCCTTGTCAAAGAGAGCTTTGGCTTCGGCGTTGCTCTCATAGAGGTCTTTGCCCATTCCGGGGAACTGGGCGCCCTGTCCGGGAAATACAAATGCTTTCATATTTTTGTTATGTGTTATAATGTTTATTAATATGGCGATGGACCGTAAGGGTCCTAAATCGGGTGCAAAGATACATAAAAATTCACTTCTTCACGTCTTTTTGGTAAATTTTCACTATATTTCTTTGTTCGCGCGCGAACAATGTTTACCTTTGCCGAGTAAAATGATAGGGAAATCTCCCCCAAGAAGTAGGATTTTCCCCTTGTGCATCTCTATCGAATGCCGTACTTTTGCACCGTCGAAACATATAAAAACTAAGCGATATGACAAACAAAAAGATCTTATGGGCAGCAATGCTGCTGGCGTTCCCCCTCTCTGGATGGGGACAGAGTGGCGCTTACACAATGGCTTCCAAGAAAAGGACCACGGTGCAGACTGCACAACCGGCGCAGCAGGTGCAGGTGATCTATGTCGATGACAACGATGACTACAATTATATGCCTACGACCACAGGTGCTGTTCGTGATGTGGACGAGTATAACCGTCGTGGTGCGTATAGCCCTTATGCCTCTTACACGGCGGACTCCGTCGCATCTGTCGATACGACCTATGCCTACCAGATGAACAATGCCATCAACGATGCCTACTCAGAGGGCTATCGTATGGGTTACAATGATGGCGAGGACTATGGCTATGCGCGTCGCTTTGGTCGCTTTGGCTATTCCAGCATCTACACATCGCCCTGGTACTGGCACTACTACGACGATCCTTTCTACTGGAACGACTGGTACTACGGAGCCTATGATCCCTACTGGTATGGCTACTACGGTTGGAGCCGTCCCTATTGGGGCTATCGTTATTACGGTCCTTATTGGTATGGCTCGTACTATCCCTATCGTTACGGCTATTACTACGGTGGCCGTCCCCATCATGGCGGCACACATCATCGCGATTACGTGACGCTCAGCGGACGACGTCCGGGTCAGACCGGTCGCACTTCCGGTTACAGCGGCGGTACGCGTCGCGAGGGCGCTTTTGGTCGCACCACATACAATGTGCGCTCCACCAGTCGTAGCGACTCGTATCGTACGACGGTAGGCGGCTCCCGTTCTTCGAGCCCTTCTGTGAACAACTCATCGCGTGGCACTTATAGCGGCAATCGTGTGGGCTCTTTTGGCAGCTCCAGCTCTTCTACTCGTTCAGCATCATCGGCACCCTCCTCCTCTTCTTCTTCATCGCGCAGTTCCTCCTTCGGTGGAGGCAGCTCCTTCGGCGGTGGTTCTCGCGGTAGCTTCGGTGGAGGCGGTTCTCACAGCAGCTATGGCGGCTCACGTGGCGGTGGCGGCGGAGGTCGTGGAAGGTAATATTTCGTTTAACGTTTAACGTTTAGCGTTTAATGTTTCATAGAGTGTTTAAAGTATAATAGCGACATACAATGAAGAAGATCATATCCCTCACAATTATGTCCTTGGCTATTGCTCAGGCGACGATGGCTCAGGACACCTACAAAAACAACCTTTTGACAGGTACCACCGACATCAACGGAACAGCTCGATATGTGGGTATGGGTGGGGCCGTAGGTGCTCTTGGCGGCGAGATATCGGGTATCTCCAACAACCCCGCCGGCATTGGTGGCTTCAGCCGCAGCTGGGCAAGTATTGGTATGGGTGCTACCATCCAGGCTGCTACGCCTATCGACGGGGATTCTCGTGCTCAGTACAGCTTCGACCACATAGGTTTTGTGGTTGCTCTTCCCAATGATGACAACCGGTTCAACTTTGCCGTCAACCTGCAGAAGAAGCTTCACTTCTCTCACTCGCTCATAGCGAATAACTACAATGTGGGAGGCCTCTCTCAGGCAGCCGAATTGGCGGGGCTCATGTCCTACTACTATAATGCTTACACCACGAACGACAGAGACGGAGTAAAGTCGCTGCCGTCGTTGGCTTATGGCTCAGGACTCTACGACATTTATGACGACGTGGGGGATATGCTTCAGTACAAAACGGAGACTTGCTCCTATTTGCGCACGACGACCGGTAACCTTTATGCGCTGGATTTCAATGCCTCAGGTGCCGTGAACAATCGCTTCTTTTGGGGCGTCACTCTCGGGGTGGACATCATGAGCTATCGCAGCACTGCTTCCTATCTCGAGGAGCGCCAAGGCTACTTTAATAATAGTCCTCTGCCGCAGTACGGCATTCAGGACTACACCCTCGGAACAAATTACAAGGTCAGAGGCGCCGGCTTTAACTTCAAGGTCGGAACCATCATCTGCCCCATCGAGGAAAACCCCTTCCGTTTTGGTATCGCCATCGAGACACCTACGTGGTACTCGTTGAAGCAGCAGGATGTCAATATAACGCTGTCTAGCAAGTGGAATAATCAGGGATGGAACGAGGAGCACGGCAACTATGACTACAATGGCTACGACGAAGGCCCGTATCGTGGCTACTATGACTACACTACTGACAGCAACGGTGGTTATATGGAGTATAACGTGCACACCCCGTGGAAATTCCGTGTCAGTCTGGCTGATGTCCACGCCGGTATTGTCGCGTGGGATCTGGAATACGAGTATGCTTTGAACAACTTCACCAAGATGGGTTACCCCACCAGCGAGAGCAATAGATGGCAGGATCAGAGTGTTACTACGGATCAGGACAAGGAGATGAACGCTATGACGAAAGATATATCAAGGGGCGTCCACAATGTGCGCTTTGGTCTCGAGGTCTTGCCTACAGAGCACCTCGCCGTGCGCGCTGGCTATAACTTCTACAGCAAGCCCTATACCTCTAGCGCTAAATTCTCTCAGTTCATAGATTCTTTTGCTATGAACAAGGTCACGGGTACAGACTTCATGAACCTGGGTGCCACGAATATCTTCACCTTCGGTTTAGGCTACCACATCAAGGGCTTCTATGCAAACGTGGCCTATAAGTACAGAATGCAGAAGGGTGACTTCTATGCCTTTAATCCGGACTATCAGTTGAATAGGGAGTCTGGGCATCCCCTCTTGAATCAGGATGCGAACCAGTTCATCACCGAGGCCACCTCTCTTCGTCCCGTTGAGGTGAACCTCGACCGTCACGACATCACCTTCACGCTCGGCTACGAGTTCTGATTACTGTACTCTTGTCCAGATGATGTTCTTGTGGAAGGGGCCGGCAATGCCGCGCAGTTCCAGCGTGTTGCCTTTGAGGCGTAGCTCGGTCTTGTAGTCCTTACCGGTCTTGGGGTCATAGATGCGACCGTTCTTCCAGATGCCGTCTTCGTAGGTGACGCGATCCACGAGCACGACCTCTGTCATGGGCGTATTGCGTTTGGCTTTATCCGGGTTCTTCTTGTCGGTCTTCAGAGTGCCGTCGGGGTTGTGTGTGTTGCGCAGCCAGTAGATTTGCATGCGATAGCCGCCGTTGTATTTGAAGACTTTCGCCTTGGCATCGTTGTCGGACAGCTTGGACATATAGTTGCCGATGATGCGGTCGGCATCGGCCTGGGCTGCTGCCACGAGGGTGAAGAGAGCGGCGGCGAAGAGGGTGAAGAAACGTTTCATAGCGTTATGCTTTTTGGTGTGTTTCAATGTAGTCGTAGAGGTTGTTGAAGGTGACAATCTGCGTCAGGTCTTCCTTGGAGATTTTGATGCCGTAGTCCTGGTGCACGATGCTGACGAGATCGACGAGGCTGATGCTGTCGAGCTCCAGCGCATCGGCAATGGTGGCATCGGGGGTGATGACGGATTCTTCAATCTCGAAGACTTCCGCCATCTTGGCATTGATTTCGGAGATAATTTGTGCTCTTGTTTTCATGTTATTTATCGTTATTATATTAGTTCTTAAAGTCCTTGATAATGAGTGTAGAGTTGGTACCTCCGAAGCCGAAGGAGTTGCTGAGGAAGGTGTCGAACGCTGTTTCGCGTGTCTCGGGAAGTACGTTGATGGCAGCGGTTTCGTCGTCGGGGGCTTCAAAGTTGATGTTGCCGGCGATGAAGCCGTTCTTCATCATGAGGATGGAGTAGATGACCTCGCTGGCGCCGGCCATCCACATCTCGTGCCCCGTCTGGCTCTTGGTGGAGGTGACGGGGACGCGGTAGTCGCCGAAGAGCTGGGCGATGGCCTTGGCCTCGCGCTGGTCGCCGATGATGGTGGAGGTGGCGTGCGCGTTGATGTATTGGATGTCTCGTGGTTGCAACCCTGCATTGCGCAGACAGTTCTCGAGCGAGCGCATGGGACCTTCTACGGTGGGCACTGAGATATGGTCGCCATTGCCGGAGAACCCCCAGCCTACAACTTCTGCGAGGATGGTGGCACCACGTTGTACGGCGTGCTCGTAGCTCTCCAGAATAAGGGTGGCAGCACCGCCGCCGGGAACGAGACCATCCCGGGAGCGGTCGAAGGGACGGCTGGCACGGGCGGGATCGTCCTCACGCACAGAGAATGCCTGAATGCCGTCGAAGGCTGCAATGCCAAAGAGATTGTTCTCCTCGGCACCGCCGCAGACGACGCACTCCTGCAAGCCGTCGCGGATGAGCATCGCTGCCAGACCGATGCTCTGCGAGCCGGAGGAGCAAGCTGAAGCGGTGGTCAGGTTGATGCCACGCAAATGGAACAGGCAGGCGAGGTTCATGGAAACTGTGGAGTTCATGGATTGGAAGATTGCGCCGCTGCCACAGGCAACGGTGTCGCGGGCAGCGCGGAACTTGTCCAGACCAATCATCGTGGCTTCCACGACGGAGTCGTTGCCGTAGATGATGCCCACTTCGTGCTGCGTGAGGTAGTCCTCGTCGAGACGCGCCTGCTCCAGCGCCTGCAGCGTAGCCAGGTAGGCGTACTGTGCAGCCTCGGGCATCGTGTTGCGGAACTTACGGTGGAGCAGGGGCTTGAGGTCGGCAACGGGCACATTGCCCACGAGGGCAGAGCGGAAGCCAGCGTCCTTGCGTTCGGGGTTGTATATGATGCCGCTCTTGCCTGTGTAAAGGGCGTCGCGGACTTCGTCGAGGGTAGTACCCAGACAGGACCAGAGGCCCATGCCTGTGATGACAACTCTATGATTCATGCGGTTGGTTATTTAGGAATGTTGAGATTCGATGTTGAAGGGCCTCAATGGCCTGAAGGTCAGCGCGCGAGGCGCAGAGGTAGTGCAACGCATGGCGGGTGCGACGCAGCAGGCAGAAGTAGGCCCATGCGAAGCGGCCCGTGGGGAGCCACAGCAGCACCCAGAGCAGCGCCTGCCACCACCAGCCCCAGACGAGGCCCATCACGAGGAGGGTCAGCACGCCAAAGAGGGGGTAGAGGATGACGGCGGAGAGGATGTAGCGGTAGGAGTTGGTGAACATCTTGTCGCTCTTCAGCAGTAGCGTGGGCATATAGTAGCAAATGCCGTGGGGCCACAGACTGACGATCCACAGGGGCAGCAGCAACAGCAGCAGGACGATGCCTGCGGCGGCCTGCCACCACGTGGGATGTTGCAGTAGTGTCGGCTCGTCGAGGCCCAGACGCTCTTCGTGTTGGCGGAGCTCTGTGGCCAGACTGATGATTTCCTGGTAGCTGGGATGTTCGTTGAGGAGGCGTGCAAAGCGCTGGTCGGCAGCGAGACGATCGGGTAGGGGTGTGTCGGCGCGTCGCAGCGTGTTGAGCGATGAGTTGCGGAGGAAGTCCTTGGCCTCATAATCCTCAATACCTTCGTCGAGCATCATCGCTTGGATGCGAGCGTGCAGTTCCCTCGTAATATTACGCATGACACTATTGGGATGCTCTTGGAAAGCGGCGTAGTAGGGTTTGAGGGAGATGGGTTCGCCGACGTGCCAGAGGATGTCAGTCTGGATGTCGAAGTAGTCGCTGTAGTGATGGGCAGTGGGGACAATCTTCACGTCCTCACGGAAGCCGTCGGCTTTGGCGACATAGAACGCCATCCGCACCGTGCCGGTGGTGAAGCGACCTAGATAATGTCCTTGTGTGTGTCCGGCCTCCGGGAAAACGATGACAGGCTGTCCGCTGTTGATGCGGTCAGCAACCTGATCGAAGGAACGGAAATTCTGCTCAATGCCCTCGCCGCCTTCCCATCCGATGCGATAGGCAGGCAGGAGTCCAATCCAATAGAAGAAGCGGGTCATCAATGGATGAATGGAGAAGACATTGGCTCGCGCCAGCGCGTTGACGTGGTAGTGAAGGGGCAGCGCAAAGGTGATGTTGAGCGGGTCGTTGGCGGTGTTCTGATGGTTCGCAACAATGAAATAATGTTCCCCGTAGTCAGGTAAGTTCTCCAGCCCCAGCGTGTAGCGATGTCGTACGAGTAAAGTCTCGTGGACGAGGCGCAGGTAACCTTTATAGAGCGTATATTTTAGAAATTGCAACCAGGATGTCTTCATGATTGTCATTTATTTGCCCACGCAGAAGTGGGAGAAGATATTGTTAAGGGTTTCTTGGGGAGTGATTGCTCCGCCGGTGATGTCGGCCAGCGCATTGAGCGTCAGACGCAAGTCTTCGGCAATCAAATCAGTGGGCGTTTGGGAATGGAGACCTTCTATGACGCGAACGAGGCTGTCATGAGCGCGACATAGAGCCTCATAATGTCTGACGGAAGTAACGATGACAACGGTGTCGGAAAACTGAGGCGTAGCGTTGACAATACGTTCGCGCAGGGCATCAAGCCCAACACCGTATTTGGCTTGGAAGGCTTCTGTTTTGTTCTCGATGTGGATGACGGTTTGGTCTTCGCGAAGGGGAACGTCTGGGTATGGGACGCCCGGCTCCTTCATCATCAGCACAATTTGCGCCCGTTTGACGGCTGCAACCGAACGCTCAATACCGAGGTTCTCAATAGTATCGTCAGTGTGGCGGATGCCGGCGGTGTCGATGAAGCGGAAGGTGATACCACCAAGCTGAATGGTATCTTCGATGGCATCGCGTGTTGTTCCTTGTATATCGCTGACGATGGCGCGTTCTTCACCCACGAGTGCATTGAGGAGGGTGCTCTTGCCTACGTTGGGTGCTCCCACGATGGCCACGGGGATACCGTTCTTCAAGGCGTTGCCGGCTTGGAAGGTGGCGGCGAGGTGGCTGACGCGCTGGTCTATGGTCTGTGCGAGGTCGCGGAGTTCTGTGCGGTCGGCGAATTCCAACTCCTCATGGTCGGCGAAGTCGAGTTCCAGCTCAAGCAGCGAGGTGAGGCGGAGCAACTGGTCGCGCAGCTGTGCCAGCTCGCTGGAAAAATGACCCTTCAGTTGGGAGAGGGCAACGCGATGTGCGGTAGTGCTGTCGGCGGCAATCAGGTCGGCGACGGCTTCTGCCTGCGAGAGGTCGAGCTTGCCGTTGAGGAAGGCGCGCTGTGTGAACTCGCCAGGCGTCGCCATGCGACAGCCGTTGGTGGTTAGCAGCTCCAACACCTTATTTAATATATAGCGAGAACCGTGACAGGAAATCTCGGCAGCGTCCTCGCCGGTGTAGCTGTGGGGCGCGCGAAAAACGCTGACCACCACTTCGTCTATGTCGGCAATGAATCCGTGGTGAAGGCTATTGGGCTGCGCTGACGTAAGGTCCTTGGAGAATAGGTGCGAAAGAATCTCAAGAGAACGTGCTCCTGAGATTCTGATTATCCCTAACGCACCACCAGGGGCGGTAGCCAAAGCGCAAATAGTATCCTTCATTTAGATGCGGTCGAGGACCTTGGTGATGAGCGTATCGATAGAGTTCTTGTACGCTGTGTTCATCTCCGTGGTGTAGCGGTTGGCGATGACCATGCAGCAGGTCATGGCGCGATGCCCGAGTAGCGCTGCCAGGCCGGACAGTGCACTCGACTCCATTTCGAAGTTGCAGATGTGCATACCGTCATACTCAAAGGATTCAACTTTCTCATTCTGTTGCGGGTCGGCGATGGGTGCGCGCAGTTGGCGTCCCTGGGGACCATAGAACCCGCCGCATGAGATGGTGTAGCCGCGAACCATGTCATCCTGTGCAATCTGGTCGATGAGTGCGGCATCGGCAACGGAAACATAGGGCGCGCCCTTGATGGGGGACCACTGCATGTGTCGTTTGAAGGCTTCTTCGAGTGGGAGGTCACAGACTTGATCCCTGCCGGCATAGAAGTTCAGCAGGCCGTCGAAGCCAATGCTCTTGACCGATGCTACGAAACTGCCGGTCGGGGTATAGGGTTGCAGACCGCCGCAAGTGCCGATGCGCACACATGTCAGCGTGCGATGCTCGTCGCGTTCGGTGCGCGTCTGGTAGTCGATATTGGCCAGTGTGTCGAGTTCATTCATGACAATGTCTATGTTGTCACACCCGATGCCATGGCTTTGACAGGTGATACGCTTACCTTTGTAGGAACCTGTAATCGTGTGGAACTCACGGCTGCTCACTTCACACTCCAGGCTGTCAAAATGTGCTGCGACGGTGTTTACGCGACCCGGGTCACCCACGAGGATGACGCGGTCGGCAAGCTGCTCGGGACGCAGGTGAAGGTGGAAGCATGAGCCGTCTTCATTGATGATGAGTTCAGAAGGCGCAAAAACTTTTTTCATAGCTGCATAGGTTATTTGTGTGTAATCTCGGCGTTGCGGATGTCCTTGGCCAGCTGCTGCAGCTGTTCCAGCTGCGGGTAGTAGGTGGCCTCGAGCTTCAGGATGGTGGCGCCCAGTTGTTTGCGGTCGGCAGCTGCTGCGGTGGCGTAGTTGTCGCGCAGGCGGCTGAGCATCGTGGCATCCGTCTCGCTATTCTTGTTGAGCTGCACCCATTGCTGCATCTTCTGGCGGGCCACAGGTGACTTGAAGTCTGTGAGGCGCGTGTAGGTGCGGCTATCGTCGATGGGGAACACGAACTCGGTCTTGTTGCCGCCCTTTGCGGAATGGCTGTCGCGCAGTGCTTCCAGACGTTTCAGGCCCAGCGCCTGCGCTGTCTCGCCTTTCTCGCCCTTAACCCACGTGTCGCGGATGCTGGTGAGACGAGCGAGGGCGCGCAGCTCAGCAGCAGAGGTCTCGTCGCCGTAGAGCTGGCGCGTGTCGTTGGGGATGAAGATGTAGATGCACACCTTGCCCTCGGGTTGGCGACGGTCGGTGATGAACCAGCCCAGCTGCGTGAACTCGTCGATGGCAAGCAGGTAGTCGTTGGCCGTTGAGTTGTAGGGATAGCCCATGTTCTCAGGTGCGAGGAAGCTGCCGTCCTCGCCGTCGGCGCGTGTCACGAAGATGTCGTAGCCGCCCATGCTCTCAGGGCCTGTGGCGCCGTAGTAGAGGGTGATGCCATCAGAGAGCAGGAAGGGGAAGTTCTGTGCGTAGCTCGCCGTGCCTTCCGCCTCGTCGTCCTCGTTGTCGAGGCCTTTCAGGGGTGTCGGCTGCGACCATTGATCGCCAATCTTGTCTGAAACGGCCAGCCGTAGGGTAGGCGAGGCCTCGGAGCCCTCGGGCACTGTGCTCAGGACGGCGAGGTAGCGCTTGTTGGAGAACTCGTTCTCGTAGATGGTGGCGCCGCTGTTGTCGCGGGTGTGGTAGGTGCTGGCATAGCTGTCGATGCGTCCGCTCTCGCGGCTCAGCTCAATCTCGCGCAGCGCCTGTGCCTTGTCGCACACGATGCTGTCGATGATGACGATGCGCTCGGTGGCGTGCAGTTTGGCGCGTCCCTGGCGCACGGAATCCAGCAGGAGACTCTCTGCCGCAGCACTCTTGCGGCGTTTCTTCAGCGCCGTGATCTCCTTCTCCAGGAGCGATTCGGCCTTGTCGAAGTCGTAGAGTGCAAAAGCCTCGCGGGCCTGCTGGATGGCAGGCACTGCGGGCGTCTTGGTCGCTGCCGCACGACGCTTCTGTGCTGCGGCGGGCACAGCGGAAATGATAAATAATAAACAGCAAATAATAAAGAATCGGCTGGCGCCTGAGCGCAGGCTATTCATGTATGTCAACTTTCTCATCATATTTATCACTTATCATTTATCATCTGTTAATTGTTAACTGTTAATTGTTGATTGTCAACTGTTCAGGTACTCATGCATCGCAGCCGCTGCACGACGGCCGTCGCCCATAGCGAGGATGACCGTGGCACCGCCGCGAACGATGTCGCCGCCGGCGAAGATCGTGGGGATGTTGGTTTGCATGCCGTCGTTCACCACGATGGTGTTCTTGCGCCCCAGCTCAAGGCCCTCGATGCTTGTAGGCACAATCGGGTTGGGACTTACACCCACAGCCACGATGGCCTGGTCGATGTCGATGGTCTCCGTGGCACCGGGGATGGGCTGCGGGCTGCGGCGACCGCTGGCATCGGGCTCACCGAGCTCCATCTTCTGCAGTACGACGGCGCGGACGTTGCCCTTGTCGTCAGCCAGGTATTCGATGGGGTTGTGCAGTGTCAGGAATTCGATGCCCTCCTCCTTGGCGTGCTTCACCTCTTCCAGACGGGCGGGCATCTCGGCCTCGCTGCGACGGTAGGCGATGAACACGCGCTCGGCGCCCAGACGCTTGGCCGTGCGGCAGGAGTCCATAGCGGTGTTGCCACCGCCGACCACCATCACGCTCTTGGCACGGTGAATAGGTGTATCGGTCTCGGGATTGGAAGCGTCCATCAGGTTCACACGCGTGAGGTATTCATTGGAGGACATAATGCCCTTGAGGTTCTCGCCCGGGATGTTCATGAAGTTGGGCAGACCGGCACCGGAGCCAACGAAGATGCCTGCGAAGCCCTGCTTCTCCAGCTCTTCTACGGCGATAGTCTTTCCGATGATGCAGTCCTTGACGAACTTCACGCCCATCTTCTCGAGGTTCTGGATTTCCACGTCTACGATGGCGTTGGGAAGACGGAACTCGGGGATACCATATTTCAACACACCGCCAATCTCGTGCAGAGCCTCGAAGACAGTGACCTCATAGCCCAGCTTGGCCATATCACCGGCGAAGCTCAGGCCCGAAGGACCGGAACCTACGACGGCAATCTTCTTGCCGTTGGCCGGTGCACACTCGGGGATGGCCATATTGCCGCTCTCGCGCTCGTAGTCGGCAGCAAAGCGCTCCAGATAACCGATGGCCACAGCGGGCTCGTTCATCTTCAGGTGGATACACTTGCTTTCGCACTGCTTCTCCTGCGGACATACACGGCCGCAGACGGCGGGTAGGGCAGAGGTCTGCTTCAGCACTTGGGCTGCGCCGAGGAAGTTGCCGCGCTCGATGTTCTTGATGAACGAGGGAATCTGAATGTTCACGGGACAGCCCTCCATACACGTTGGCTTAGCGCAGTCGAGGCAGCGCTTGGCTTCCAGAAGTGCCTGCTCCTTGGTCAGACCTTTGTTCACCTCTTCAGTGCGGGTAGTGGCACGATAGACGGGGTCGAGTTCCGACATCTTCACGCGCTCGATGGCCGTGCGCTCCTTCGCCTTCATTGAAGCACGAAGCTCTGCACGCCAGGGTGCATTGCGGTCGGTGAGGGAGTCGGCAGCCTCGGTGGCACCGGCGGCAGATTGAGCGGAACAGACCTCATTGGACTTATTGGACTCTTGAGCCTTATTAGGTTCATTGGTTTCGTTGGCTTCAGCAAAGGCTGCGAGAGCTGCCTGCTCTTCCTCCTTAAATGCTGTCATGCGAGATAACATCTCATCGAAATCGACTTCGTGGCCGTCGAACTCGGGGCCATCGACGCAGACGAAGCGGGTCTTGCCGCCAACGGTGATGCGGCAGGCGCCGCACATACCTGTGCCATCGACCATGATGGTGTTCAGCGAGACGTCAGTGCTGATACCGTACTTCTTGGTCAGCAGACAGCAGAACTTCATCATGATAGCGGGACCGATAGCGAATACCTTATCCACTTTCTCGCGCTGGATAACCTGCTCGATACCCACGGTGACAACACCTTTCTGCCCATACGAGCCGTCGTCGGTCATGATGATGACCTCGTCGGAATGTTTGCTGACTTCGTCCTCCAGGATGATGAGGTCCTTGCTGCGGCCTGCGAGCACGCTGATGACGCGGTTGCCGGCGGCCTTCAGGGCCTTGATGATGGGGAGCATCGGCGCTACGCCTACGCCACCGCCGGCACACACCACGGTGCCGAAGTTCTCAATATGTGTAGCCTTGCCGAGGGGACCTACCACGTCCGTGATCTCATCGCCTACGTTCAGGTCGCAGAGCTTCGTGGAGCTCACGCCCACTTTCTGCACCACGAGGGTGATGGTACCGGCCTGTGTGTCGGCATCGGCGATGGTCAGCGGCATACGTTCGCCCTTCTCGCCCACGCGAACGATGACGAAGTGTCCGGCACGACGGGCTTTGGCGATGAGGGGAGCCTCGACCACCAGCTTAAAGACTTTCTCTGAAAACTGTTCCTTAGCAACAATCTTATTCATTTTCTTAAACGTTATGTGTGTTGGTTGTCAATTTTGGCTGCAAAGGTACAAAAAAATGACGAGATGCGTATCATCTCGACACCTTATTTATCAGTAAAGGCATTTTTTTTGTTTGCTTTTCCATTTTCGTATCCTTCGTCCGTACAATTTTTACAGCATTCTATACATACCTACATCTTTGCAGGATGATAAGCTTAATATCAATGGGTTAGATGGGTGTAGGTTCGGGTGTAGGTTGGCCAAAAAGATGTAGGTTCCGGCCTGAAAACGGTGTTTTACACAGAATTCGCTGCCATTTTTCGAGCGTCTGTGTGGTTGTCGTTCAGCGTTTAAGGGTCAAAGAAGTTCAAGGGGCGCGTTCTTATTGGGATATGTTAAAACCTACACCTTTTTGCCTATCCTACACACAAACCTACACCCATCTAACCAATTGATAACAAGTATTTCATTCAATAACGGTGTAGGTATGTAGGTTATTTCATGGAAAAATTTACGTGCGAATGTGCATCGTATGTGATTGTGTTCCTTACTGCCAATCCCTTCCGCGAGGATTCACATCTTTCCGTGGTCCTTTTTTTCTCTTCATTGTTCATTTTTCATTGTTCATTTTTCATTTTTAATGAAATAGTCGTATCTTTGTGCCGTAAAAACAAGTGAGGCAACCCAGCTCGACCTGCTACGACTGATGAAAGACGAGAATGATACTGTAAATGATACTGTAAAACGTACGAATACCCTTCAGTTGTCCAAGACCGAACATGCTGTACTGGATGCTATTAGTCTGCATCCCGACTACTCCTATGAACAGCTGGCAACAACTTGCGGTGTCTCGCGTCCAACCATTGCCAGAACCCTCAAGTCATTACAAGTCTATAACCGCATCCGTCGTGTTGGCTCTGATAAGACAGGACATTGGGACGTAATTAACAAAAGTCAACGAAGTTAATCCTAAAACCATCATTTGGCTTATACCCTCGGAGATGGCTCGGAGATGACATGTTAGAGGTAGAAGAGAGATAGAATACTCCATGAAGGCTGTGAGTAAACGAGAGGAGAATCAAACTCGTTTGAATTATCCCGAGTGGAAGCAGGCTCGACCGAAGGTCAATGATGCATGAAGATATAGAAACGAAAAGAATCGATCATAGTATATGAAGAAAGAAGAGATACTGGCTCTGTTTAAGAGCTACGAAGAGGCGGTCTGCAAGATTGACGAGACTGAGTGCTGGAGTGCAAGAAGTTTGTGCTCATTGTTTGGGTACACCCAATGGCGCAATTTCAACAATGTGATAGATAAGGCAAAAGAGGCTTGTAACAATGCAGGCCAGTCGGTTTCCGATCATTTTGCTGACGTCAGCAAAACGATACCAATGCCCAAAGGTGCTGAAAAAGAAAGAGACGACGTGATGCTCACTCGTTATGCCTGCTACCTCGTGGCGCAAAACGGAGATCCTCGCAAACCGCAGATTGCCTTCGCACAGACCTACTTCGCTGTGCAGACACGTCGTGCCGAGCTGATAGAGCAACGCCTGTTGGAGGTGGAGCGTGTGAAGGCCCGTGCCAAGTTGCAGGAGACTGAGAAGAAGCTTTCGGGCATCCTCTATGAACGTGGCGTAAACGACCAGACCTTCGCCGTCATCCGCTCCAAAGGCGATCAAGCCCTCTTCCGTCTCAGCACCAATATGATGAAGCGCAAGATGGGTATGCCGCAAAGCCGTCCCCTTGCCGACTTCCTTCCAACCATCAGCAGCAAAGCCAAGGACTTTGCTGCTGAGATGACCAGCGTGAATGTACAGACCAAAGACCTTCACGGAGAAGTTTCTATCACCAAGGAGCATGTCGATAACAATGCAGCCGTCCGCAAGATGCTGACAGAGCGCGGCATTATTCCTGAGGACCTGCCTGCAGCTGAGGATGTGAAGAAAGTGGAGAGGCGTCTAGCCAGTGAAGAAAAGAAGATGCTGGGAAAGAAGAAAAAGTAGGGCTTATACCCTCGAAGATGGCTCGGAGATAGAAGATAGAAAGAAGTAATCAAGAAGTGCAATATGGCAGAAAAGACGTTGTATAAATACTTGGATGTAAATGGCGGATTGGCGATGCTTGAGCATCACAATCTGCAGTTTACTAATGCAACCAAGTTCAATGACCCGTTTGACTGTCATCCTGCATTGTTTGATTATTCAAATGTTCCGGCCACACCAAACAACTGGCCTCCTGCTGATTTTCTCAAAGAAAAGGGTGAATGCGACATGACGAATTTGAGGAACTCCACTTGGATTTGTTGCTTATCGAAGGTGTACGATTCTTTGTTGATGTGGGCCTACTACAACAGCCATAAAGGAATATGTCTCGGATTGAATATAGAAGCAGTTTTGAAATGTTGTCAACAAATGTTCCTTGGTATGATGCCTCCATATCCTTTAGAAGTCAAATACAGAGACATCCATCAAAAGCCTGATTATTTCAAGGACTTTTCTTCTTGGAATGATTTACTGACTACAAAGGCAGAGGAATGGAGACATGAGCAAGAGGTGCGTCTAATCGCTAAAGACCCAATGTGGGTTCGAGCTGGTCGCGATATTCCTCATGAGTTATATGAAGAAGAAATAGTTGATGGAAAAGAAATCAGACATTACCCTCAATTGACGGGTGAATGCTTCGAGTCAATCTATTTAGGAGTGAACATTTACCCCAAAAACAAAGATGAAATAATTGAAGCTGCAAAGAAACTGAACCCAGAAATAATAATCTACCAAATGACAATAGACCCAGAAGCATTTAAGCTGAAGGAAAAACAAATATAGCATTATGGCAAAGAAACAGATAAAGGAGAAATCGATAGAGGAAACGCTGTGGGAATCGGCGAACAAGCTACGTGGCTCTGTGGAACCATCGGAGTACAAGCACGTGGTACTGAGCCTTATCTTCCTGAAGTATGCCTACGACCGTTTCACGGAGCGCAGGAACGAACTGGTGGCTGAGGGCAAGGAGCAGTTTGCTGATAATCCCGTATTCTATAATGCCAAGAACGTATTCTATCTGGAACCCGAAAGTCGTTGGGATTTCCTGATTGAGAATGCCAAGCAGAACGATATTGCCATCAAGATTGACAAGGCTTTGGCAAAGGTGGAGGAGAGCAACCCCACGCTGAAGGGTGCCTTGCCCAGCAACTACTATGCAGGCTTGTCGCTTGACAGAACGAAGCTGGCTGCATTGCTCGACGAGATCAACAAGATAGATACGCTGCGTGACCCTGAGCACGACCTGATGGGGCGTGTGTATGAGTACTTCTTGGGTAAGTTTGCTATTGCCGAGGGTAAGGGTAAAGGAGAATACTATACCCCCAAGACCATCGTCAACCTGATTGCTGAGATGATTGAGCCTTATCGCGGCAAAATCTACGACCCTTGCTGTGGTTCGGGTGGTATGTTTGTGCAGAGCATGAAGTTTATAGAGGCTCATCATGGTAACAAGCGCGACATTAGCGTGTATGGACAGGAATATACCAACACCACCTATAAGCTGGCAAAGATGAACCTCGCCATTCGTGGCATTGCCTGTAACATGGGCGAGATGGCTGCCGACACTTTCCACAACGACCAGCATAAGGATCTGAAGGCTGACTTCATCATGGCCAATCCTCCTTTCAATCAGAAAGCGTGACGAGCAGAGAATGAGCTGAAGGACGATCCTCGTTGGGTGGGCTACGATGTGCCGCCAACGAGCAATGCCAACTATGGTTGGATTCTGAATATCGTCAGCAAACTCTCCGCCAATGGTACGGCTGGCTTCCTCTTGGCGAATGGCGCTTTGAGTGGCGACGGCACGGAGTTGGCCATCCGCAAGCAGCTACTATTAAACAAGGTAGTGGAGGCCATTGTCATCCTGCCTCGCAATATGTTCTACTCCACAGACATTAGCGTGACACTCTGGATTCTGAATAACAATAAGAAAGCCCGCAGCGTAGAGCAGAACGGCAAGCTTGTCCGCTATCGCAACCGCGAGAACGAAGTCTTGTTTATCGACCTGCGCCAATGGGGTGAGCCTTTCGAGAAGAAATACATCCAGTTCTCGCAAGAGCAGATACAGCAGATAGCCGAGAACTTCCACAACTGGCAACGTGAGGGCTATGAACAGACCTATCACAATGAGCCCGAATACTGCTACTCTGCCACCCTTGACGAAATCGAGCAGAAAGGCTGGAGCCTCGTGCCCAGCAAATACATCGAGTTCCGCAATCGTGACGAGCAGATAGACTTCGACACCAAGATGCGCCAACTGCAAGCGGAAATGAGCGACCTACTACAGCAGGAAGAGGCTAGCAAACAGGAACTAAAAGCCCTCTTTGAGAAGTTAGGCTACAACCTCCAAAACTAAAAAATTCTTGCTAATTTTGCAAAAACTTGCAAGAATTGGCAAGAATTTAAAACTTTATTTGTACTTTTGCAGCACAAAACCATCATAATAAAAAGTTTTATGATAGAATTGCCGCCAAAGGTAGATAGAAAGACGCTCGTCAATGCCTTGTTGAAAGGATTTGACGCGGAAATTGCCCCTCTTGTAGATAGAATAAATGCAACCTACGATTATTGGGACAAAGTAAAGTATAAGCCTGTGCCAGAAGGATATACACCCCAAATGCTTTGGACCTATGTCAAGGCCTCACGTATGCGGGGGTTGATGACTGTATGGGAAAAATATGGAATCAAACTATGTATCACCAGTCAGATGCAGCGGATGTGTCATGACTTTGATATGAAGTTTGGTAGTTTCTGGGAAGACGACAACGATGCCCAAAGTCCAGAAAAGAAATATTATCTATCGAGTTCGCTAATGGAGGAAGCTATCTATTCAAGTAAGATGGAGGGTGCTTCCACCACTCGGGTTGTAGCCAAGGAGATGTTGAGGAAGAAGAAGTCACCTCAAACCAAGGCACAACAGATGATCGTCAACAACTATAATACGATTCAGTATATAGTAGATCATAAGGATGACCCCTTGACAGAAGAAAGGCTGCTTTACATTCATAGGCTGATGACAGAAAATACGTTGGATAATCCCGATGATGCCGGACACTTTAGAACAAATGAAAAGGTCGTTGTGGCGGATATGGTAGAAGGGGATATTGTCTATACTCCGCCTTCATACAAGGATATTCCGGAGTTCGTAAATACTCTTTGCGATTTCTTTAACAACGACAGCCCGAGAACTTTTATTCATCCTATCATCAAGGGGATTATTGTCCACTTCATGTTGGCCTATCTGCATCCCTTTGTTGATGGTAACGGACGGACTGCACGTGCCTTGTTCTATTGGTATATGCTGAAAGAGAACTACAAGTTGACAGAGTATATGTCAATATCAAGGGTCATCGCGAAGTCAAAACCTAGTTATGAAAAAGCTTTCCAATATACTGAAAATGATGGAAACGACATTGGCTATTTTGTAGCTTATAATCTGAGAGCCCTGGAACTTTCTTTCCAACAGCTTCGTGACTACATACAACGGAAGCAACGTGAGAAAAAAGCAGCCAGCACATTCATGATGGCTGGTAACGTCAATCAGCGGCAGGCTATCGTCCTGCAACGGCTTACCGACGAACCAGACACAATCCTTACAGTAAAGGATGTGCAAGAACTCTTCTCTGTTTCATCCATGACAGCAAGAAAGGATCTGTCTGACTTGGTACAACAAGGTTATCTGGAAGAGATCGCAATCAATAAGGTAACACGTGGGTATATATTGGCTCCATTAAAGAGCCCACATGTATTAAAATAAAACGATGGGCTACAAACGTTTAGGCGACTATATCAGAGAGATTAATGTTCGTAATTTGGATTTGAAGGTTACGAACTTGCTGGGTGTGAGCATATCGAAGGAGTTTATGCCTTCGATTGCTAATACCATTGGCACGGATATGTCCACCTATAAGATTGTTTTACGGCCCTGTCACTTCACGTAATGGCGATAAGGTATCTATTGCCTTGCTGGATGAATACGATAATGCTATTATCTCTCAGGCTTATACTGTTTTTGAGGTTATTGACCACGAACAGCTATTGCCAGAGTATTTGATGATGTGGTTCCGGCGTCCAGAGTTTGACCGCTATGCGCGTTTCCATTCTCATGGAAGTGCTCGTGAGATATACGATTGGGAAGAACTATGCGACGTGATGCTCCCCATTCCCTCTATAGAGCGTCAACGTGAAATCGTATCAGAATACGAGACACTAACCAACCGCATCCGCCTCAACGAGCAAATGATTCAGCGCCTCGAAGATACCGCCCAAGCCCTCTATCGCAAAATGTTCGTCGATGGCATTGACAAGGAAAGCCTTCCCGATGGCTGGAGGATGGGAACGTTGGGAGAAGTGGCGACATTCAAGTATGGGAAGTTGGCAGACAAACATCCTCAAAGCAAAGAATACCCTTATCCAGTATTTAGTGGATATGCGATAACAGGTTATACTAATGATTATTCATTGGAAGAGCCGACAATCGTAATTATTGCTCGTGGTGATGCAGGAACAGGGAGAATATGTATGTCGCCCTCAAAATGTTTTTTGTCAAATCTTGCAATCTCAATAGAAACAAAAGATAAAGTCCTTAAAGATTATTTGTATTATCATTTGTTAGAATGTGATACAATGTCATTACGCTCAGGTTCTGCTCAAGCTCAAATAACAATAAACAATGTAGAACCTTTTGAGATTATGATACCTACAAGAGAAGTCTGCATGGATTTTGCATATAAAGTGGAAACGTTATACCAAAATATGGTACTGCATAAGCAAGAAAACTTAAAATTAACCGAATTACAGTCTTTGCTATTGGCGAAGATGGGGCAATAGTTGTTGCAAGCTATGAATACGAAATATGCATATATTGATGAATTCGGAGCTTTCGGTTATAATTTTGACTCGGAAGGTTGCTCTACTCATTTTATCATTACGGCGATTATTGTTGACGAGAATGATATATCAACTGTTAAACAAGGTGTTGACTTAATTCGTAATAAATATTTCCCTAATGGGGAAATTAAATCAAGCCGTATAGGGAAAGATCATCGTAAACGTATTTCGATTCTGAATGAACTTAAGTTGCTGCCCTTCAAGATTTTTGTGTTGGTCTGTGATAAACGTAAAATATATGAGCAATCAGGTTTGAGATTTAAGCCGTCATTTTATAAGTTTATTAACAACCTTGTATATCAAGAATTAAGAACAAGTTTTAGTAACCTGGTTATTTTAGCAGATGAAATAGGTGAGAATGATTTTCTACAGTCTTTTGCCAAATACATTAGGGAGCATGAGGTTCCTTTGTCTCTTTTTGACGAGAGTCTCTTTAGATTTGAAAACAGCAAGGACAATTTGATAATTCAGGTCGCAGATATTGTTAGTGGCTCGCTTGCATATAACTATGATGAACATAAGAAAGAGAAGGCTCAAGGTAACAACTATAAGTCTATGTTAGCTTCAAAAATTATGATGCTTAAGGAGTTTCCTCAAACCTTTGAAAATTTTAATGTGCGACATAATGATGTTGATGTTCATTATAATGCTCAGATAGCAGATATCTGTTATCGAAAGGCGAAGTATTATATGGAAACCCATAAAGAATCTGACGAGTTGGAAATAAAACAACAAGTTGCTGTCCTTGATTATTTATTGTTTCGATTTATGAACCGCTCTCCACGTAAATACATTCCAACTAAAGAATTAATAAATCAGCTTTGTTATTTGGGATTTGATAGAATTTCCATGCAAGCATTTAGGACAAAGATTATAGCTAAGCTTAGAGATAATGAAGTAATTATTGCAAGTAGTTCTGGTGGTTATAAAATACCATCGTCAGAAGAAGAACTGGAAGATTTTATTAATCATGGAAAAACTATTATCCTTCCAATGCTATCACGTCTAAAGAAATGTAATGATATAATCAGATTAGGAACAACTGGAGGTATAGATCTATTTCATCGAGCAGAATACCAAGTATTAGCAAACATGTTTAAAGAAGAAAATACGAATTGATATGGATAAACTAGGCAAGATGATTCGAATAACCGACTTGAGGTCTGTATGGCCTCATGAGGCTAATGATTTCACAAAGTGGCTGGCGCAGGAAGAGAATCTTGCACTACTGAGTGATGCTATCGATATAGAGCTGGAACTGGAGGAAAGAGAATCTTCTGTTGGTAGTTTCAATGTAGATATCTATGCCAAAGAAACAGGCACTAATCGTCGTGTAATCATTGAGAACCAGTTGGAAGATACCAACCATGACCATCTTGGCAAGCTAATTACTTATGCATCTGGAAAAGGGGCAGAGGTGATTGTCTGGGTGGTGAAGCGAGCACGCGACGAACATCGCCAAGCCATTGAATGGCTAAACCAGCATACAGATAGTAATATAGGCTTCTTCTTGCTGGAGATAGAGCTATGGCAGATTGGTGATTCGGAGAAGGCCCCGCGTTTTAATATTGTTGAAAAGCCAAATGATTGGTCTAAGACCATGAAAACAATAGACGGACTTTCCAATACTGATTTGCTGAAGCTTGAATTTTGGACAGGCTTCAACGATGCTATGAGTAATAATGATGAATTCAAGCATCATTTCCGTGCACGTAAAGCATCACCTCAGCATTGGTATGATTTGAGTATTGGCAGTTCTGCATATCATGTCGGCTTAACCATAAATACCCAGAAGCAAAGTATTGGTGCGGAGATTTATATTAGCGATGATAAAGAGCTGTTTGAGCAATTCAAGAGTCATAAGGATGAGATTGCTGCAATGCTCAATAGTGAAGTGGAATGGCGAGAGGCAAAGAAAGCCTGCCGCTTCTTTGTAACAGCAGCAATCAATCCCAAGAAACGTGAGAGTTGGCCTAAAGCCTACAGTTGGTTCTTGGAGAAAGCAATCATATATAAAGAAATTGCATCAAAGTTTGGAGACTGAATACTTATCCAATGAAAAATAAAAAACCACAATACTCAACAATGCCGGAGCATTATCTGTTGTGCTTCAATGACGATTGCTCATTGGCGGATTAAAATAAGTAGCTAAACAAATTTAAACATCTAAATTATGTAGAATTTTGGTTTAAAGCGGTTTAGAAATTATGGCACAGAAAGAGAACAAACTAATACTCTATAAGGATGAAGAAGGCAAACTGAGTGTGAATACGCTCTTTGCCGATGAGGATGTGTGGCTGACGCAAGCTCAATTGGTAGAAGTATACCAGTCAAGCAAATCCAACATCAGCGAACATCTGACAAACATCTTTGCAGACAAGGAATTGGATAAGGATGCAGTTGTTCGGAAATTCCGAACAACTGCTACAGACGGAAAGAATTACCTGGTACAATACTATAACCTTGATTGTTCCGCTTTTTTTATAGCTTCTTCGTGCGATATGGTGCCGTTACTGAATTTGAAATCTATCGTGAGCGCGAAATGCGACTGCTGGAAAGCGATTTCGACAAAGCAGTAAAGGCACTATTGGAAGATAAAAACGAACCCAATTTGGACTGAATAATTGAAACGAAAGAGAAGATGATGGCTTTTAACGAACACGCCTTGGAAATGGGCATCATGGAGCTGTTCGAACAGCAAGGGTATAGCTATCAGAACGGCGAGACGATACATAAGGAGTTGTCGGATGTGCTGCTGCGTGATGACTTGCGGATGTATCTGATGGACAGATACGGGTCAGAGGGTATCACGGCGCTGGAAGTGGAGCGCGTGATGGCGAAGCTGACAGCAGACAACGGTGCTCCGTTGTATCAGCAGAATGCCCAGACTTATAGGCTGATGACAGAGGGCTTTGCCATCAAGCGTGAAGATGCGTCGAAGCCCGACTTGTTCGTTGAAGTGATAGATTTCAAGGATGTAGAGCGCAATATCTTCAAAGTGGTTAACCAACTGGAGATAAAAGGCGCTGAAAAGCGTATCCCCGATGGTATCGTATATGTGAACGGTCTGCCGGTGGTGGTGCTGGAGTTCAAGAGTGCTGTGAAGGAAGATACCACCATCATGAATGCCTATACGCAGCTGACCGTGCGCTATCGCAGGGATGTGCCTGACTTGTTCCGCTATAACGCCTTTATCGTGATCAGCGATGGAGTAAATAATAAATATGGTACATTGTTCTCTGATTATGAGTTCTTCTATGCCTGGCGGAAGGTAGAAAGGTCGGATAAGCCCAATGATGGTATCGACTCGTTGCACACAATGATGGAAGGGCTGTTCAGGAAGGAGAGGCTGCTGAGTGTCATCAAGGACTTTGTGTTCTTCCCGGACACCTCGAAGAGCGAGGCAAAGATCGTTTGCCGCTATCCGCAGTTCTTTGCTACGCACAGGCTCTACGACAATATCCTGGAGCACTCACATATCAATATTCATGGCGACGGTAAGGGCGGAACGTATTTTGGTGCTACAGGATGTGGCAAGAGCTTGACGATGCTCTATCTGACAAGGATGTTGATGAGGAGTAAGCATCTGGCGAGTCCTACCATCGTGCTGATTACAGACCGTACCGACCTTGATGACCAGTTGTCAGGACTGTTCCTGAATGCCAAACAGTTTATTGGCGACGAGACGGTGGTGAATGTGGAATCGCGCGAGGAATTGGGTAGATTGCTGAGGGGCAGAAAGAGCGGTGGGGTGTTCCTGACGACGATACAGAAGTTCAGCGAAGACATCAATGTGCTATCCGACAGAGCCAATATCATCTGTATATCAGATGAGGCTCATCGTTCGCAAACGAATATCGAGCAGAATGTAGCGATCACGGATACAGGCGTTAAGCGCAGTTATGGTTTTGCCAAATATCTGCATGACTCGCTGCCTAACGCTACCTACGTGGGCTTTACAGGAACGCCTATTGATGCTACGATAGATGTGTTTGGCGATGTGGTGGATGCATATACGATGACAGAATCGGTGGCTGATGGTATCACCCGGCGAATAGTCTATGAAGGCCGTGCGGCCAAGGTGTTTGCGGACCATAAGCAGTTGGAGGCTATCGAGGCCTACTACAAACAATGTGCAGAGCAGGGAGCCAACGAATACCAGATAGAAGAAAGCAAGAAGGCCGTCACCCAGATGGATAAGATTCTGGGCGATCCGAAACGACTGGCTGTAGTGGCGAAGGACTTTGTAGAGCATTATGAGAAGCGGATAGAGGAAGGGAGTACCGTCTGCGGAAAGGCGATGTTCGTTTGCTCAAACCGATCTATTGCCTATGACCTCTATCAACAGATTATTGCCTTGCGCCCTGAATGGGCTGAAAAGATCGGCGATAACGAGCATACACCGGTAGAACGTATTAAACTGGTGATGACACGCGAGAAGGATGATGACCCCAAACTACGAGAATTGATAGGGTCGGACGAAGAGAGGAAAGCACTTGATGTGCTGTTCAAGAATCCTGAATCGAACTTCAAGATAGCGATTGTGGTGTCAATGTGGATTACAGGCTTCGATGTGCCTTGTCTGGATACGATGTATATTGATAAACCCTTACAGAAACATACATTGGTGCAAACGATATCACGAGTGAACCGCGTGTATGAGGGCAAGGACAAGGGCTTGGTGGTGGATTATATCGGCATCAAGTCCAACATGAACAATGCCTTGAAGCAGTATGCAGGGGGTGGCGATCTGGGCGATAATGTGGAGACCATCGAGCAAAGCGTGACAATGGTGAAGGATGAGCTGGATATCCTGCGTAGGATGTTCGCCTCGTTTGACTATTCAAAGTTCACGACAGGAACACCCTTGGAACAGTTGGAATGCTTGAAGCACGCAGCAGAGTTTGTGCAGGTTACAGAGAAGACACAAAACCAGTTTATGGGGCATACCAAGAAGCTGAAGTCGGCATTCAATCTCTGTTCGAACCACGAAGCTATCACGGACGAAGACCGCGAAGACATACATTTCTTTACGGGTGTGCGTTCGATTATCTATAAGCTGACCAAAGGTGATGCTCCTGATGTGGCGCAGATGAACCGAAAGGTGAGTAAGATGATAGAGGAAGCCTTGCAGTCGGAGGGCGTGGAAGAGGTGATTCAGGTGAATGACAAGACCAAAGACCTGGACTTGCTGAGTCAGGACTATATGGCAAGACTCGAAAAACTGAAATTGCCCAATACCAAGGTGAAGCTGATGGAGAAGCTGCTACGCACGGTGATTACCGACTTTAAGAAAGTGAACAAGATGAAGGGTGTTGATTTCACGAAACGCCTGAATGCGCTGGTGCAGAAGTACAACGACCGTAGCGACAATGCAGTGTTTGCGGAAGAGGTGTTAAAAGAGGTGGCAAAGCAGATGGCGGAGTTGCTGCAAGAGGTCAACAAGGAGAAGAAGTCATTCAAGGACCTGGGTATCACCTACGAGGAGAAGGCTTTCTATGACATCTTGAAGGAAATCGCTCATAAGTTCGGCTTCGAGTATCCTGAAGAGAAACTGATACCCCTTTCTGCTGCCGTCAAGAAGATGGTGGACGATAAGTCACGCTATACCGACTGGGCGAACCGCTCCGACATTAAGGCTGAGTTGCAGATGGACTTGATACTGATTCTTGCAGAACACGGATATCCGCCAGTTCCTCAGGACGATGTCTTCAAGGAGATATTCGAACAGGCTGAGAACTTCAAGAAGTACGAAACGGAAGACGAAGAAAACATCATCAGCTTGAAACTGGTAGCTGTGGAGGATGACCGCGAAGTGCGAAACCTCATCTACAATCGTCTGCTAATGAATCCCGATACACCGGACCATGAGCTTCAGCGTGAAACGATGGAATTATTCGGAGAACGTTATCCAGAAATGGGCATCATGGACTGGAAACGCATCATCGAAGCTTATACGCCCATGGTTCGCGAAGCGGCTAAACAACCAACTGCGAAGGTAATAGAGATGGAACAGCGCAAGTATGGCATGGCGGCTGAGAAGGAAGAAGATGATACTGAAAAGCTGTAAGATATGAGAAAGTAAAGAATCACGGGACGGTTCTTTGATCCGCTGAAGATGGATGAAAGTATTGCGGATTTACGGACTCACGGATATAAGGATTCACGGAAATAAGAACGGAATAAAAAACGTTATAGGAATAAAGTAAGGCGAGATATGAGCGACGAACAGAAATATACCATTCGGGGCTTGGATGAATACATCCGCCAAGGGGAGCCGCAACAGCGCGAGCGTAGCGAGGCATGGAAGGTGGCCATCGGCCTACAACAGGTGGACAGGCTTCAGACTTCTGAGTACCTGCTTGATACGGCAAAGCGCCACATAGAGGGCGATATCAGTATTGGTGAGGCCAAGGAGTTGATTGACTCTTACTACAAGTCGGCAGCAGGGCGCAAGGAGGTAGAAGGCGACCGCACGGAAGAGGCCGACAAGGTGGCTGCGCGCATCACGGAGCTGATAGAAGAAAAGACCTTCTCATTTACACCGGCACAGTTGATCTCAATCCATCGCCGATTGTTTGAAGGTATCTACAAGTTGGCAGGACGTATTCGCGACTATAACATCACGAAGAACGAATGGGTGCTTGGCGGCAAGACGGTATATTATGCCAGCGCCGACACCATTAGCGACACGCTGGCATACGACATGGGGCAGGAACGTGAGTTCAACTATGCCAACATGAATATTGATGAGGCCATCCGTCATCTGACTCGTTTTTGCGCCAACCTATGGCAGATACATGCATTCTGT